>NZ_LOSX01000018.1:0-981345 GCF_001521985.1 Burkholderia sp. RF4-BP95
GTGCCGGAAGTGCCGGAAGTGCCGGAAGTGCCGGAAGTGCCGGAAGTGCCGGAAGTGCCGGAAGTGCCGGAAGTGCCGGAAGTGCCCGAAGTGCCCGAAGTGCCCGAAGTGCCCGAAGTGCCCGAAGTGCCCGAAGTGCCCGAAGTGCCCGAAGTGCCGGAGGAGCCCGAAGTGCCGGAAGTACCCGACGTACCGGAGGAGCCCGAAGTGCCGGAGGTCCCCGACGTCCCCGAAGTCCCCGACGAGCTCGGTTTGATCGGCGGCGTGACCGGTCCGTCGACCGAGCCGCAGCCGTACAGTGAGAGCAGCGACAGGACGGCCAGCGATACCGCTGACTTCTTTAAGTAATGGTGCATGGTGGCCTCGACATTGGAAGTTGTGTCCGGGCCATTACTGCAAATTCCGCGCCATGACATCTTTCGCGAAACGCGCCAGCGCTTTGTTGCGGGAATCGGGAATATCGACGCGAATTAAACGGAGGAATGGCGCTTTCGCGAGACGGAGACCCCGGACGTGCCGGCGCCCTCGCCGTGATGTTCCCGTAAGGAACCGTAACGCCGGGCCGGATGTTACGTAGCGTTCGACCCGACGTTCCGCGTGTGACGTGGCCGGTCACGACCCGAGGACACGGTCTTTGACGAAACGCCCGCGCGCCGCGAACATGACGCGGACCCACCCGGCCGCAGGCAACGCCGAAGCGGCCACGACTTCAGACAGGACACGACATGAGCGAACAGGACAGGGAACAGGGCAAGGCGCGCCGCACCGAGGTGATGGGCGAGGCGTTCGTCGAGCGTGCGATGCGCGACCTCGACGGTTTTTCGCGTCCGTTGCAGAACTGGCTGAACGAGCACGCGTGGGGCAGCACGTGGCAGCGCGGCGGGATCGACCTGAAGACGCGCAGCCTCTGTACCTGCGCGATGCTGGCCGCGCTCGGCCGCGGCACGGAACTGAAGGGCCACGTGCGGGGCGCCCTCAACAACGGCGCGAGCCTCGTCGAGATCCGCGAGGTGCTGCTGCACAGCGCGCTGTACGCGGGCGCGCCGGCGGCGGTCGAGGCGTTCCGCAGCGCGCGCGAGGTCATGACGGAACTCGGGCTGTCGCTGCCCGACGACGAAGGCTGACCGGCACGCGGCGCGTCGCGTGCCGGCAGGCCCGCGGCCGATCAATGCGCGACGTGCGCGCTCTGCGTTGGCGTCTCGACCGGCGCGGCGGCGACTTCGAGCAGCCAGTCCGCCGTTGCGTCCGGAATCGTGACCGGCAGCATGTGCCCGCCTTCGACGACTTTCAGCCGCACGCGCGCCGACTTCTGCGCGAGCGCCTCGCCGTGCGTACGCCAGTTCAGGATCGGATCGGCGCGACCATACAGCACGTCGACCGGCAACGCGAGGTCCGCGTAGCGGCGCTCCATCGCGGGGAGGTCGACCGGCGCCGACAGCAGGTCCGTCGCCGTTGCGTAGAACACGTGCGGCCGCATCCCGAGCAGCCCGCCGCCCTTCACCGGGAAGTCGCGCGGCACGGCTTCCGGCGCGAACACCTGGCTCACGGCCTTGCGGCCGGTCAGGATCGTCAGCGGGATCGCGAAGGTCCACGACACGAAGCGGCGCACCAGCGGCGACGGCAGCATCAGCGGCTTGAACGGCGCCGGCGGCTCGGTCTGCTCGTGCGACAGCGGCGCGATCAGCGCAAGCCGGCTCACGCGCTCCGGATGGTTGAGGCCAACCGCGAGCGCGATCGCGCCGCCGAGCGAGTGGCCGACGAGCACGGGCCGATCGAGCTTCAGCGCATCGATGAACGCGGCGATCGTGCGGGCCTGCGCGAACACGTTCGCCTGCGAACCGGCGCCGCGCAGCGAGCGGCCGGCGCCGGGCCGGTCGACGAGGATCACGCGATGATGCTGCGCGAGCCGCGTGAGCGGCAGGTACGCGAAGTTGCGCCACTGCCCGGCGAGCCCGTGCACGAACACGAGCGGCGGCCCGCTGCCGTATTCGACGTAATGGATGTGGTCGCCGCCGATGTCGACGAAGCGGCCTTCGGGCGGAAACGCGCGCGTCACGCGACGCGCGACGTAGCCGGAAAACAGCGCAAGCGCGGCGAGCACCGCGACGACGCCGAGCAGCACGTTCTGGATCAGGTGGAGCGTATGGCTCATGTCGGCCTCAACGGGTTTCGAGTATGGGGTCGGCGACCGGCGCGGCGGCCGGGCCGGCTTTCGCGCGGCGTTCGAACTGCATCGCCGAATCGGCGAGCCCGCTGAACTTCAGCGACGCGAGATCGAGCACGTAGTTCTGATGGAATTTCCAGGGCTTGCGATGCCCCTGCTTCGGCAGGATGCCGGCCGCGCGCTGGATGTAGCCGGAGCTCAGGTTCACCGCCGGCACGTCGCCGAGATCACCCGCGCCGAGCCGCGGCACGCAGGTGTCGTAGCCGTTCGCGCGCATGTGGTTGAGCAGCCGGCACACGTAGCGCGCGATCAGCTCGGCCTTCAGCGTCCACGACGCGTTCGTGTAACCGAACGACGATGCGAGGTTCGGCACGTCGCTGTACATCATTCCCTTGTAAGACACGGTCTGCGGCAGATCGACCGCGCGGCCGTCGACCGTGACGCGCGCGCCGCCGAGCATCTTCACCTTCAGTCCCGTCGCGGTGACGATCACGTCCGCGTCGAGCTGCTGGCCGCTCTTCAGCTTCAGGCCGGTCGGCGTGAAGCGCTCGATCTCGTCGGTGACGATCGAGGCGCGGCCCGCGCGGATCGACTTGAACAGGTCGCCGTTCGGCACGAGACACACGCGCTGGTCCCACGGCATGTAGCGCGGCGTCAGATGCTTCGCGACGTCGAAGTCGGGGCCGAGCTGCTTGCCGGCCGCGCGGATGATGAACCGTTTCGTCTGCTCGGGCTTGCGGCGCGACACGTTGTACAGGTACATCGTCAGCAGTACGTTCTTCATGCGCACGATCCGGTGCGCGAGGCTCGACGGCAGCACGCGGCGCAACGCGTTCGCGATCTTGTCGCGTGCGGGCAGCGACACGATGTAGGTCGGCGAGCGCTGCAGCATCGTCACGTGTTTCGCGTCGGCCGCCATCGACGGCACCAGCGTGACGGCCGTCGCGCCGCTGCCGATCACGACGACGCGCCGGTCCGCGTACGACAGGTCCTTCGGCCATTGCTGAGGATGAACGATTCGGCCTTCGAACGATTCCATGCCGGCCCAGTCGGGCAGGTAGCCGCCGTCGTAGTCGTAATAGCCGCTGCACATGTAGAGGAAGCGGCACGTGTAGACCAGCGTGTCGACCGCGCCGTCCCGCGTGCGCTCGATGTGCACCGTCCAGCGCGCGCGGTTCGAATCCCAGTCTGCCGCGACCACTTTCTGGCCGTAGCGGATCGTCTGGTCGATGCCGTACGCGCGCGCGGTGTCGCGGATGTAGTCGAGGATCGTCTGGCCGTCCGAGATCGCCTTGTCGCTGTGCCACGGGCGGAAGCTGTAGCCGAGCGTGAACATGTCGGAATCCGAACGGACGCCGGGATAGCGGAACAGGTCCCAGGTGCCGCCGATCGCGTCGCGCGCCTCGACGATCGCCACGCTCGCATACGGGCAGCGCCGCTTCAGGTGATAGGCGGCGCCGATGCCGGACAGGCCGGCGCCGACGATCAGCACGTCGAGGTCGCGGCTGTCGCCGCGGGCGGACGGCACGTCGCGCCGGTCGGTCGTCGTCGAGGTCATGCGGGATCCTTGGTCGGGGTGGTCGGGAGCGCGGCCGGCGCATGGATGCGTTCGAGATTGCGCGCGCGGGCGCGGCGCACGTGGCGCAGCACCAGCCGCTGGTAGCCGGCGCCGAGCAGGCGCGCGAGCTTGTCGAGGCGGCGGGCATCGGCGCCGACCAGCACGCGGCGCGCGTTGCGCTCGACGCCGGCGAGGATCTGCCGCGCGGCATCGTCGGCCGTCGTCGCGTTGATCAGGCGGTTCGCCTGACGGCGGTGG
Source organism: Burkholderia sp. RF4-BP95 (assembly GCF_001521985.1). Lineage (NCBI taxonomy): Bacteria > Pseudomonadati > Pseudomonadota > Betaproteobacteria > Burkholderiales > Burkholderiaceae > Burkholderia > Burkholderia sp. RF4-BP95. The sequence goes on from NZ_LOSX01000018.1 coordinate 3,981, forward strand.
GTCGCTTCGTCCTGGCCCGTGAGCGCGTGGATGCTGGTGTCGACGCGGCTCGCGTCGACGATGTTGGTCGCGACGCCGCCCGGATGCACGCAGGTCGCGCTGACGGGCGCGCCGTCGAGTTCGAGCTCCATCCGCAGCGCCTCGGTGAAGCCGCGCACGGCGAATTTGGTCGCGTTGTACGCGCTCTGCGTCGGCATCGCGACGAGCCCGAACAGGCTCGACGTGTTGATCACGTGCCCGTCGCCCGACGCGCGCAGATGCGGCAGGAACGCCTGAGTGCCGTGCACGACACCCCAGAAGTTGATGCCGACGATCCATTCGAGATCGGCGATGCGCGCGGTTTCGGCACTCGCGGCCAGCGACACGCCCGCGTTGTTGAAGACCAGGTTGACCTTGCCGTGTTCGGCGCGCACGTCATCGGCCCACGCGAATACAGCATCGCGGTCGGCGACGTCGAGCCGCCGCGTGCTCGTGCGCACGCCGTGCTTCGCGCACGCCGCCGCCGTGCCGGCGAGCCCGACTTCGTCGACGTCGGCGAGCGCGACCTCGCAGCCGCGCCGCGCGAGCTCGACCGCGAGGCTGCGGCCCATGCCCGAGCCGGCGCCCGTGATCGCGGCGACCTTGCCGGAAAAACCCTTCATTCGTCGTTCCTCCCGTTCCGCTTGCGCTGAGTCGGCGGCGCGCCTATTGTGGTGTTATTCGTCACCACTTTAGTTTTCGGGTGTCCTGATGTCAAATAGCGAAATGGAGAAAGCACTCGAAACGGAAAAACGGGGCCGGGCATACGGCGGCGTGGCGCCCGAGGTGCGGGCCGCCGAGCGGCGCGATGCGCTGATCCGCGCGGCGACGCGCGTGTTCGGCACGGTCGGCTTCCGCAAGGCGACCGTGCGGTCGATCTGCCAGGAAGCGAAGCTCAACGATCGCTATTTCTATGCGGCGTTCGACAGTACCGAGGATCTGCTGCGCTGCACCTACCTGCATCACGCGCAGCAGTTGCACGACGCGGTCGCGCGGGCGGTGGCGGAGCGCGGCGGCGATCTGCGCGAGCGCATCGACGCGGGGCTCGCCGCGTTCTTCGGATTCCTGCGCGATCCGTGCGCGGCGCGCGTGCTGCTGCTCGAGGTGATGGGCGTGAGCGCGGATACCGACATGACGTACCAGCGGATACTGATCGACTTCGGCAAGCTGATCATGGCGATCGGCACGGCGCGCGAGGCCGTGACGCCTGCCGAGCGCACCGAGCAGCGGCTCGTCGGGCTCGCGCTGGTCGGCGCGATGACGAACGTCGGCGCGGCGTGGCTGCTCACCGGGTATCGCGACCCGGAGGCGCAGATGGTCGCGAGTTGCAGGAAGGTGCTGCTGGGGACGTTGCGCGAAGCGGGCTAGGATGCGGCGACGATCGGACCTGCGCGATTCGCATCCGGTTGCGTTGCGGAGCCGTCCGACGCTTCAGCCGCTCGAGCGTTTCGATCGTGCCGGCGTCGCTGACCGCGCTTCTCCGATCCTCGCCTTCATCGCATCGACGAACGCACGCACCTTCGGCGAAGGCAGCCGCGTCGACGGATACACCGCGTGAATCCCGGCCCGCGCCGAGCGCCATGCGGGTAGCAGCCGGACGAGCCGGCCGGCCGCGACGTCCTCCGCGATCGAGAAATCCGTCAGGAGCCCGAAGCCGCCGCCCGCGAGCGCGATCGCACGGCAGGCCGTCGCCGTGTTCGACACGACGGGCGCGACGCAGCGCACCGACGCATGGCCGCCGCTCGCGTCGAGAAGTTCGAGCGTATGCGGGCGCGACAGCGTCGACAGCATCACGAATGGCAGCGCGGCGAGCGCATCCGGGGCGCGCGGCAGCCCGTGCCGCGCGACGAACGCCGGGCTCGCGACCAGCCATTTCTCGTACTCGCCGAGTTGCACCGCGCGATAGTTCGAATCCGCGAGACGGCCGATGCGGATCGCGACGTCGAGATTGTCCGCGACGAGATCGACGACGCGATCGTTCGCGATCAGCTCGACGTCGAGCCCCGGATGCGCGTCGCGCAGCGCGACGACGGCCGGCGCGACGACGAGCGCGCCGTAGTCGATCGGCACGCTCACGCGCAGCGTGCCGCGCAGCGGCCCCGCGTCGGACGACACCGCGTCGAGCGCGCTTTCGGTCGCGCGCACGATGTCGCGGCACGCGTCGTAGAACGCGCGCCCCGCATCGGTCACGCTCAGCCGCCGCGTGGTGCGCACCAGCAGGTTCGCGCCGACCTCGGATTCGAGCCGCTGCATGTGCGTGCTGACGACTGTTTTCGCGAGGCCGAGCCGCTCGGCCGCGGCCGTCAGCGAGCCGGCATCGACCACCGCGACGAAGATCGCCAGCCGGTTCAGGTTCACGTCGCGAAGATCGGCCATCGTCGATTGTCCTATGGAAAAGGATAATGTTTCAGCGATTATCCGTCTTCTGGACACGAACGGCGAGCGCTACGCTGGGGCCGTTCGTCGCCGATTCCCGGCGGCGCGAGATCCAGGAGCCTCTCCATGCCAGCCGCCAGCAAGCCCGCCCGTCCGGTTCGTGTCTATTCGTTCCCGCTGTCGGGGCATGCGCATCGCGTGCGGCTGTTCCTGTCGCTGCTGGGGCTGCCGTTCGACACCGTCGACGTCGATCTCGCGGCCGGCGCGCAGCGCGAACCCGCGTTCCTCGCGCTCAATCCGCTCGGCCAGGTGCCGGTGATCGACGACGACGGCACCGTGCTCGCCGATTCGAACGCGATCCTCGTCTATCTCGCGAAGCGCTACGGCGACGCGCACTGGCTGCCCGACGATGCCGCCGGCGCGGCGACCGTGCAGCGCTGGCTGTCGTACGCGGCCGGGCCGATCGCATCGGGGCCGGCGGCCGCGCGGCTCGTCACCGTGTTCAGCGCGCCGCTCGATCACGACGCGGCCAAGCGCACGGCCGCGAAGGTGCTGGCCGTGATCGACCGGGAACTCGCCGGCAAGCCGTTCGCCGCAGGCGAGCAGCCGACGATCGCCGACGTCGCCGCTTACACGTACATCGCGCACGCGCCGGAAGGCGGCGTGTCGCTCGAACCGTATCCGCACGTGCGCGCGTGGCTCGCGCGCGTCGAGGCGCTGCCGGGCTTCGTCGCGATGCCGCCGACCCGCGCCGGCCTGCTTGCCGCCTGACGCGAAGCCGCGCCTTGACCGGGAGCACGCGATGACCACGCCGACCGCCGCCGTACCGGGCTGGGAACTCGACGTTGCGCCGTTTCACGCGGGCGAGCTTGCCGTGCAGCAGCGCGCGGGCGTGACGGAGGCTGCGGGCACGGCCGGCCGGCGCGGGATTCGCCGCTTCATGCCGGACCAGCACCGGACGTTCTTTGCGCAGTTGCCGTTCTTCGTGCTCGGCGGCGTCGATGCGCACGGCCAGCCTTGGGCGACGCTGCGGGTCGGGACACCCGGCTTCGTGACGGCGCCGGACGCGCGCACGCTGCGCATCGACGGCGATGCGCTGCCCGGCGATCCGCTGGCCGGCGCGTGGCAGCGGGGTGCGCCGCTCGGCGGGCTCGGGATCGAGTTCGATACGCGCAGGCGCAATCGCGTGAACGGCGTCGTGCGCGCGACCGACGGCGGCGCGTTGACGATCGCGGTCGAGCAGAGCTTCGGCAACTGTGCGAAGTACATCCAGGGCCGCAAACCCACCTTCGTCGCGCGTGAAGCCGGGGCGTCCATTGCGTCCGACGTGTCGGACCGGCTAAGCGACGCGGATCGCGCGCTGCTCGCGCAGGCCGATACGTTCTTCGTCGCGAGTGCGAACACGTCGGCCGACGCGGGCGCCGCGCACGGCGCGGACGTGTCGCATCGCGGCGGCATGCCGGGCTTCGTGCGCGTCGACGACGCGCACACGCTGACGACGCCGGATTTCAGCGGCAACCGCTTCTTCAACACGCTCGGCAACCTGCAGCACGATCCGCGCGCGGGGCTGCTGTTCGTCGATTTCGACAGCGGCGATCTGCTGTATGTCGCCGCGCGGGCGGAGATCGTGTGGGACGGGCCGCTCGTCGCGTCGTTCGATGGCGCGCAGCGGGTCGTGCGGTTTCATGTGCGGGAAGTGCGGCGCATGCGCGCGGTGTTGCCGTTCAGGTGGTCGGCGGTTGAACGCGCGCCGCAGTTCGCGGCGATGGCGGCGGGCGCGGTTGCGGCGGGCGGGCCGGTGCCGTCCGCACTCGCATCGGCAACGGCACGCACGTCCGCGCCTTCATCAGCAATCGCATCGGCTCCCGCGTGGCGCCCGCTGCGCATCGCGAAGATCGTCGACGAAGCGCGCGCGGTCCGCTCGTTTCATTTCGAAGCAGCCGATGGCGACGCGTTGCCGACGTACGAAGCCGGGCAGCACCTGACGCTGCGCGTCGCGTTGCCGGGCAGCGACGCGCTGACGATCCGCAGCTACACGCTGTCCGATGCACCGGGCGCGCCGCGTTACCGGATCACCGTGAAGCGCGAAGGACGCGTGTCGACGTGGCTGCACGATCATGCTCGGGCAGGCATGACGCTCGACGCGCAGATGCCGCGCGGCCGCTTCACGTTCGACGTCGCGAGCCCGCGTCCTGCGGTGCTGGTGTCGGCCGGCATTGGCATCACGCCGATGATCGCGATGCTGCGCCGCGCGCTGGCCGACGACAAGGCGTCGCGTCGCATCGTGTTCGTGCACGGCGCGCGCGACACGGCCGACCGGCCGTTTGCGGCGGAACTGACGCGCATCGCCGACGCGGACCCGCGCGTATCGCTGCACTGGTTCGACAGCCGGCCGCAGCGCGACGGCGCGGCACGACCGGGCCGCATCGACATCGCGCAACTGAAGCGCATCCTGCCGTTCGACGACTACGATTTCTACCTGTGCGGGCCGTCCGCGTTCATGCGCGATTTGTACGACGGGTTGTGCGCGCTGAACGTGCCGGACGAGCGTATCCGTTTCGAGGCGTTCGGGCCGTCGAGCGTCGTGCGTAACACGACACGTGCGGCCGGCGCGCCGGCGGCGAGCGTGCCCGTCATATTCCGGCGCACCGGCCGCGAAGCTGCATGGACACCCGCCGACGGCACATTGCTCGAATTCGCCGAAGGTCAGGGCGTGGCGGTGCCGTCCGAGTGCCGTTCCGGGTCGTGCGGGACGTGCGCGACGCGCATGCTGTCCGGTGCGGTCGATTACGTGCAGTCGCACGATGCGCCGGTCGAACCCGGCTGCGTGCTGCTGTGCGTCGCGCAGCCTGCCGAAGGGGCCGTGACGCCGCTCGTGCTCGAGCGCTGAACGCACCATGCGACATGCCGCCGCAGATGGCCTGCTGCGCGAAAAGCGCGCGCAACTGCTGCTTTTTTCGGATGCCGGTCGGGTCGACGATAGCGTCAACCGATTCGATGAAAGGAGCACAACCATGAAACTGCTCGGCATGATCAAGCTGGTCCTGTGGAGTTTCTTCGGCGTACGCAACAGCAAGGCGCACGCCGCCGATCTCGCGAACGTCAACTACACGTTGCTGCCGTTCGTGGCGATCGTGCTCGCGGTGCTGGTCGGCGCGGTGATCTACGGCGTGGTGCACCTGGTCGTCGATCCGACCGCGACGATGCAGGGGTTCTGACCGACCGCCGAATCGCGAGCGGGCGAACGTTCCGGCTCCGGTTTCCGGCCGCGTGACCGTGCCGGCCATCGAGGTGCCCGCGCACGACGCCAGTCACGCGCACCTCGGCGCCGTCGCCGTGCCGCATGAATCGCGCGGTGTCCGTTCCCGCCTTCCTCGCCCCCGATTTGCCCGATTCCAGGGCGGTCAACCCCGCCCGGGGTAAAATGCGCGCCGCGCCGCGATGTCGTGCGCGACGGGCATGCCGCCGTTCCAGCGAACGGCGCGCGCAAGTACGTCGCGCCCGTAACGGGGCGTTCGAAGCGTCCCCCCGCATGACAAGCCGCGCGCGATGCAGCCGGCCGCCCGACACGCCCCCGACGAACCGGTCGGCGGCTGCGTCGGTACCCGGCGCGCCACCGTCATCCGATGTCCCATCCAGCGCTTTCCCGATCGATCGGCAAGCATGCTGCCCGATCGTCCGATTCGTCTGATGAATGTCGTGTCGACGTTCGCGCCCGGCGTTCGCGGGGCCGCCGCGGGTTCTTGCGCGAGGTCGCGCTTCGCGGCGGCATAACGCGTTTCGAGTGTTTCGACAGGGTCGAGTGGCGAGTTTTCCATCCAGAACAATGACGGTGAATAGAACAACAGCGGCGCCCGCACGGCGGCGGCGCGCGAAGGTCGGGCTTGGCGTCGGTCTCGGCATCACGCTTTTCGCGGCGCAGGCCGCCGCGGCACAGGGCGACGCGCCGGCATCCGACGCCGATGCGCCCCGGGCCACGACACTGCCGACGATCACGGTCAGCGGCGAGCGCGGCGGCTCGTTTCGCGTGCGCGAGGCGTCGGTCGCGGGGCTCGACGACGCGCCGCTGCGCGACACGCCGGCCTCCGTCAACGTCGTCACGCGGGCGCTGATCGACGACCAGCAGGCGAAGCGCCTGAGCGACGTGGTGCGCAACGATGCGTCGGTCGTCAACGACTATGCGCCGGTCGGCTATTTCGAAGGCTTCGCGATCCGCGGCTTTCCGGTCGATCTCGCGAGCGCGATCCGGATCGACGGGCTGACGGTGTCCGGTGAGCAGAACGTGCCGCTCGAGAACAAGGAGCGTGTCGAGATCCTGAAGGGACTGGCCGGCATCGACAGCGGCGTGGTCGCGCCGGGCGGCGTGATCAACTTCGTGACGAAGCGCTCGGCGAACGTCGCGAGCGTGACGACCGGCGTCGACAGCCGCGGCTCGACGTCGGCGGCCGTCGATCTCGGCCGCCGCTTCGGCCCCGACAATCAGTTCGGCTTCCGGATCAATGCCGCGAAGGAGAACATGCATTCGTACATCGACGGCACCAACGGGCGACGCACGTTCGGCTCGATCGCCGCCGACTGGGACATCAGCCCGCGCGCGAGCCTGCAGCTGAACGCAGAATTCCAGCAGTGGATCCAGCGTTCCGCGCCCGGCTACCAGTTGCTCGGCGGCACCGTCGTGCCGTCGGTCAAGACGACGTCGAAGGCGCTCGGCACGCAGCCGTGGGCGAAGCCGGTGACGACCGACGCGCTGAACCTGAACGCGCGCTTCGACTACCAGTTCAACGACGACTGGAAGGCCTACATCGCCGCCGGCCGCAGCCGCACGATGATCGACGACAACAGCGCGTTCGCGTACGGCTGCTATTACGCGGCGAGCTGCGCGGCCGGCACGACGTCGCCGTTCTTCTTCGGCGCGAACGGCGACTACGACGTGTACGACTTCCGCAGCCCGGGCGAATACCGCCGCAACGACGACCTGCGCGCGGTGACGACGGGCAGGTTCGCGACGGGCCCGCTGCGCCACGAGCTGACGCTCGGCGTGAGCGTGCAGCGCCGCGTCGTACACATGGCGAACGCCGTGTACGACTACGTGGGCAGCGAGAACATCTATGGGCCCGACGTCGCGTTCACGCCGTCGCCGAACACGGCCGGGCCGTCGTATCCGCAGCTCGACGCGTGGCAGTACGGCGTGTTCGGGCTCGACCGCATCAGCATCGGCGAGCACTGGCAGGTGCTCGCGGGCGGCAAGGAAGTGCTGTTGCGCCAGCGCAGCTGGAACAGCCTCGACGGCGACGCGACGCACACCGACCGCTCGGTGTTCCTGCCGCAGGTCGCGCTCGTCTACAAGCCGGTGAACGTGCTGTCGCTGTACGCGTCGTACAGCAAGGCGCTGTCGCTCGGCGACCAGGCGCCGGTGCGCGCGACCAACGCGTATGCGTTCCTGCCGCCGGTCGAATCGCATCAGTTCGAACTCGGCGCGAAATACGACTGGCTCGACCGGCTGAGCCTCACGGCCGCCGTATTCTCGATCAGCAAGCCGTTCCAGTTCGCCGATCCCGATGCGTCGGGCACGAGCTATACGTTCGTGCAGCGCGGCACGCAGCGCCACCAGGGGATCGAACTCGGCGCGGCCGGGCGCGTGACCGAGCGGCTCGGGCTGACGGCCAGCGTCGCGGCGATTCGCGCGCGCGCGTACGATTCGGGTTCGCCGGCGTACGAGGGGCACCAGATCATCAACGTGCCGGCGCTGCGCGCATCGCTGTATGCGGACTACGCGGTGCCGGGCGTCGCCGGTCTGAACGTGCTCGGCGGCGTCGAGTACAGCGCCGCGCGCTATGCGAACGAGGAAGGCACCGCGCGCGTGCCGTCGTGGTTCGTGTTCAATCTCGGCGCGCGCTATACGACGAAGATCGCGGGCCATCGCACGGTGCTGCGCGTGTCGGTGGACAATCTGTTCAACAAGTTCTACTGGCGCGACGCGGGCGAGCAGCAGGGCGACGCGTACCTGTTCCCGGGCGCGCCGCGCACCGCCCGCGTATCGTTGACCTATGATTTCTGATCGTCCGGATCCGGCCGCGTGATGCGCGGCCCCGGCAGCCAACCAGGAGAGCACAGACGATGTCCCCACTCGAAATCGCCGGCGTGATCGTCAGCGCGCTCGCGATCTGGCTGACCGCGAAACGGCGCATGCTGTGCTGGCCGGTCGGGCTCGCGTCGGTCGCGCTGTACGGCTGGATCTTCTTCGACGCGAAGCTGTATTCCGACATGCTGCTGCAGGGCGCGTTCGCGGTGTTGCAGGTGTACGGCTGGCGCCGCTGGATCGCGCAGCGTACGCTGGAGGCGAGCGGCGGCGCGGCGCCGGCCGGCGATGTCGCGCCCGTCACTGGCGTGCGGCCGCGGCAGATGCTGCCCGACCTGATCGCGGCCGTCGTCGGCAGCGCGCTGCTCGGCGGGATGATGGCGCGCTGGACCGACGCGGCGCTGCCGTTCGTCGATGCGTCGCTGACCGCGTTCAGCCTCGTCGCGCAATACTGGACCGCGCGGCGCTACATCGCGTCGTGGGGGTTGTGGATCGTCGTGAACGTCGTATACGTCGGGATGTTCGTGTTCAAGGAACTGTATCTGACGGCCGGACTCTATGCGCTGTTCATCGCGCTCGCCGTCATCGGCTGGCGCGACTGGAGCCGGACGGCCGACGCGCTGCGCGCGACGGCGAGCCCGGCGGGCTGATTCACGGGCCGATTCAACAACGGAGCTGCGTCGTTCATGACATTTCCTCTCGAGCCGAACGCGCCTGCGTCGCGTGACGCCGTCGACGCGCGGGACGTCGCACCGCCGCAATTCGGCGTCGACGGCGAGCAGGCCGAACGCGACTGGCCGCTGATGACGCACGACGAAGTCGCGGGCGTGCTCGCGCGGATCGATGGCGTCGGCGCGCCGGCGCGGCTCACGTGGCACAGCCCGCGGCCGTTCTCGGCGGCCGTGCTGGTGCACACGACGGACGAGCGCACGCTGTTCGTCAAGCGTCATCACGTGAGCCTGCGTGATGTCGCCGGACTCGAGGAAGAGCATCGCTTCATCGCGCATCTGCGTGCACGCGATGTTCCGGTCGCCGACGTGCTCGCCGGTCGCGACGGCGCGACCGCGTTCGCATCCGGCGACTGGACCTATGAAGTGCACGTGGTTGCGCCGGGCGTCGACGCGTATCGCGGCGTGATGTCGTGGCAGCCGTTCACGGATCCTTCGCATGCATACGCGGCCGGCCGCGCGCTGGCCGAACTGCATCGCGCATCGGCCGGATACGATGCGCCGGCGCGGCCCGTGCGCACGCTGTTGTCGAGTTTTCGCGTACTGTCGTCCACCGATCTGGCGGGTGCGCTCGAACGCTGGGTCGATGCGCAGCCGCTGCTGGTGCGCGCGCTCGGCACGCGCGACTGGCGCGGCGACGTAGCGGATGCGATCGGCCCGTATCATGCGCGCCTCGTGCCGCTGCTTCCCGCGCTGCCGCCGCTGTGGACGCACGGCGACTGGCATGCGTCGAACCTGTTGTGGACCGACGCCGGCCCCGGCGCGCGGGTGCGCACCGTGCTCGACTTCGGCCTGTCCGATCGCACGTGCGCGGTGATGGACGTCGCGCTGGCGATCGAGCGCAATACGATCGACTGGATGGCGCCGGCCGATGCGCGCCGCATCGAATACGCGCACATCGATGCGCTGCTCGACGGCTACGAATCGCTCGAACCGCTGAGCGACGATGCGTATGCGGCGCTGGTCGCGATGCTGCCGATCGTGCATACGGAGTTCGCGCTGTCGGAAGTCGCGTATTTCGGGTGCATCATCGAGGCCCCGGCGATCGTCGACGTCGCGTACGACGGCTACCTGCTCGGGCACGCACGCTGGTTCGGCGAACGCGACGGACGACAACTGCTCGACTGGCTGGTGCAACGCCGGCGCGCGAAGCGGGGCAGCGTGTAAAGCTGCGCGCCGGACGTCGTCGAGCCGGCAATGTTGTTTTCCTTCCGTGCGGCGATCGCACCGCACATTCACTGAAATCATCCGATCCACGAAGCGGACCCTGCTCCCGCAGGACGCCGCACGTCCGCACGCCGTCGCATCCAACATGACGGAAATGTCATCTTCGGCTCATGTTCGCACTTCACCCGATCCGTAGCATCGGTGCGAACCGTTATCGCAGAACCGAACATGCTCAAGCTCACCCTCGCCGTGGCCGTCGTCTTCGCGACGGCCGCGACGGCCCATGCGCAATCGCTGCAGGTCGCGGCCCCGGCCTTGGCCTCGACGACTTCCGCTGTTGCACCGCCGTCCGACGCCGCTTCTTCCCCATCGCTGACGCTGTCCGACGCGCTCGCGGCCGCGGCCCGCAACAACCCGGCGTTGCGCGGCGCGCGCGCGGACGTCGACGCATCGGCCGGCGCGCTGATGCAGGCCGGTGCGCGTCCCAATCCGGAAGTGTCGTTCCTGCAGGAAGGCTTCAGCCGTGCGGAGCGCACGTCGACCGCGCTGATCAACCAGACCATCGAACTTGGGGGCAAGCGCCGCGCGCGGCTCGATGTCGCGTCGTACGGCCGCGAGGCCGCGAATGCGTCGTTCGACGAGCAGGGCGCCGCCGTGCGCGCCGATGTGATCGCGGCGTTCTACGGATTGCTTGCCGCGCAGCGGCAACTTCAGGTTACCGAAGAGTCGGCCGCGATCGCCGCGCGCTCGGCTGACCTCGCGGGCCGCCGCGCGCAGGCTGGCAAGGTGTCGCCGGTCGAGGCGACCAAGGCGCAGGTGGCGGCGGCCGGCGTCCAGATCGAGGTGGCGACCGCGCGCGGCCGTGTCGACGTCGCGCGCGAGAAGCTGAATGCGGTGATGGGTGAAGCGCGCAGCGACCGCCGCGTCGCGCTCGGCGATCTGGAAGTGGTGCCGGCGGTCGAGCCGCTGTCCGCGCTGACCGCGCAGCTCGACGACGCGCCGCTCGCCCGCGTCGCGCGCGCGCAGATGCTGCGCTCGAACGCGGCCGTGTCGCTCGAACGCGCGCGGCGCATTCCCGACGTGACGGTCAGCGCGGGCATGAAGCGGGTGACGACGGGCGGCGTGCCCGACAACCAGGCGGTGGTCGGCGTGTCGATTCCGATTCCGCTCTTCGACACGAACCGTGGCGCCTTGCTCGAAGCGACGCACAAGGCCGAGCGCGCGAATGCCGATCTCGACCGCGAGCGCACGCGGCTGCGGCTCGAACTCACGCAGGCGTACGCGAATTTCGACGCGGCTGCGCAGGAAGCGCGGCGGCTGAAGACCGACATCCTGCCCGGCGCGCGGCTCGCGCTCGATGCGATGTCGCGCGGCTACGAGCTCGGCAAGTTCAGCTTCCTCGACGTGCTCGACGCGCAGCGCACGCTGTTCCAGGGGCAATCGCAATACGTGCGCGCGCTCGCCGACGCGCATGCGGCCCGCGCCGACATCGGCCGGCTCGTCGGCACGCCGCTCGCGGCCGTCGCGCAATAGCCGCGCTTCTTACCTGAAGGATCATCATGTCACGCAGCAGAATCTTCATCATTGCGGCGGCCGTGCTCGGCGGCGTCGGGATCGTGCTCGGCGCGCTCGCCGTCACGCGAGGCGGCGCGTCCGAGCCCGCGGGCACCGAAGCCGCGCAGGCGGCCGACGGCGTCGGCACCGGCTCGCACGGCGGCGTCGTGCTCACGCGCGGCACGTTGTCCGTCGAGATCGTGATGACGGAAAAGCCCGGCGACGCGCGGCTCGTCGTCTATCCGTTCGTCGACGGCAAGCCTGCGATCAAGGGCGTCGCCGTGTCCGGCACGCTGGTGCGGTACGACCGCTCGCACGAACCGATGCGCTTCGACGCGGCGGGCCAGAAGTTCGTGTCTGCGCAATCGATCGCGAAGCCGCACGTGTTCGACGCGACGATCGACGTCAAGGCAGGCAACGAGGCCGCGTCGTTTCCGTTCGCACGCGCGGACGGCGCGATCGCGCTGACCGACGCACAACTGCAGACGTCGAAGATCGCGCTCGCGAAGGCCGGCCCCGCGCAGATCGCCACGCCGTTCCAGCTGCCGGGCGAGATCAAATTCAACGAGGATCGCACCGCGCACGTCGTGCCGCGCGTGGCCGGCATCGTCGAACAGGTGTCGGTGTCGCTCGGGCAGAACATCGCGAAGGGGCAGGTGCTGGCCGTGATCGCGAGCACCGATCTCGCGGACCGTCGCAGCGAACTGCTGACCGCCGAACGCCGCTTGTCGGGCGCGCGCGCGACCTATGAACGCGAACGCACGCTGTGGCAGGAGCGCATCTCGGCGGAACAGGACTACCAGCAGGCGCAGGTTCAGTTGCGCGAGGCCGAGATCGCCGTGCAGAACGCGCGGCAGAAACTGGCCGCGCTGAACGCGCCGGCCGGCCCGGGCGCGCTGAACCGCTACGAGTTGCGCGCGCCGTTTGCGGGCACGATCGTCGAGAAGCATGCGACGCCCGGCGAAGCGATCGCCGCCGACGCGAGCATGTTCGTGATTTCCGACCTGTCGACGGTATGGGCCGAGATGGCCGTGCCCGCGCAGCGGCTGAACGACGTGCGCGTCGGCCGCGACGCGACGGTCAGCGCGACCGCGTTCGAATCGCGCTCGAACGGCCCGATCGCTTACGTCGGCTCGCTGCTCGGCGAACAGACGCGCACCGCGCCCGCGCGCGTCGTGCTGCCGAATCCGGACGGCGTGTGGCGGCCGGGGATGTTCGTGAACGTGTCGGTCGACGCGGGCAAGCAGGCCGTGCCGCTCGCCGTCGCGAGCGACGCGCTGCAGGACGTCGACGGCGTGCCGTCGGTATTCGTGCGCTCGCCGAAGGGCTTCGTCGCACAGGCCGTCGAGACGGGGCGGCGCGACGACCGTGCGACCGAAGTGCTGAAGGGGCTCAAGCCGGGCCAGGAATATGTGGCCGCGAACAGCTTCGTGCTGAAGGCCGAGCTCGGCAAGGGGAGTGCGGAACATGAATGAGCGTCACGCATCGAAGGCCCACGCAGTGGACGTTCCCCGCTTCGAGGAATCCCGCCATGTTTGAGCGCCTGATCCGCTTTGCGATCGCGCACCGCTGGCTCGTGATGCTGGCGATCGCGGCCGTGGCCGCGCTGGGCGTGTTCAGCTACCAGAAGCTGCCGATCGACGCGGTGCCCGACATCACGAACGTGCAGGTCCAGATCAACACGGCCGCGCCCGGCTACTCGCCGCTGGAGGCCGAGCAGCGCATCACGTATCCGGTCGAGACCGTGATGGCCGGCCTGCCAGGCCTGGAGCAGACGCGTTCGATTTCGCGCTACGGTTTGTCGCAGGTCACCGTGATCTTCAAGGACGGCACCGACATCTACTTTGCGCGGCAGCTCGTCAACGAACGCATCCAGGAAGCGAAGGACAAGCTGCCCGCCGGCATCGCGCCCGCGATGGGGCCGACGTCGACCGGCCTCGGCGAGATCTACCTGTGGACCGTCGAGGCCGACGCGGCCGCGCGCAAGCCCGACGGCACGCGCTACACGGCGGCCGACCTGCGCGAGCTCCAGGACTGGGTCGTCCGGCCGCAACTGCGAAACGTGCGCGGCGTGACCGAGGTGAATTCGATCGGCGGCTACGTGAAGGAATACCGCGTCGCGCCGAACCCGGCGAAGCTGATGTCGTACGGGCTGACGCTCGCCGACGTCGTGCGCGCGCTCGAACGCAACAACGACAACGTCGGCGCGGGCTACATCGAGAAGCGCGGCGAGCAGTACCTGGTGCGCGTGCCGGGCCAGGCGCGCACCGTCGACGACATCGCGAACATCGTGCTGACCAACGTCGGCGGCGTGCCGGTGCGGATGAAGGAGGTCGGTCAGGTCGACATCGGCCGCGAGTTGCGCACCGGCGCCGCGACGTCGAACGGCGAGGAGGTCGTGCTCGGCACGGTGTTCATGCTGATGGGCGAGAACAGCCGCTCGGTCGCGAAAGCCGTCGCCGCGAAGATGGCGGACGTGAACCGCACGCTGCCGGCCGGTGTGAAGGCGATTCCCGTCTACGACCGCACCGTGCTCGTCGAGAAGGCCGTCGCGACGGTGAAGAAGAACCTGCTCGAGGGCGCGATCCTCGTGATCGCGGTGCTGTTCCTGTTTCTCGGCAACATCCGCGCGGCGCTGATCACCGCGCTCGTGATCCCGCTGTCGATGTTGATGACGTTCACCGGGATGGTCAACGCGAAGGTCAGCGCGAACCTGATGAGCCTCGGCGCGCTCGACTTCGGGATCATCGTCGACGGCGCGGTCGTGATCGTCGAGAACTGCGTGCGACGGCTCGCGCATGCGCAGGCCGTCGCGGGCCGGCCGCTGACGCGCGACGAGCGCTTCGCGGAAGTATTCGGCGCATCGCAGGAGGCGCGCCGCGCGCTGATCTTCGGGCAACTGATCATCATGGTCGTGTACCTGCCGATCTTCGCGCTCACCGGTGTCGAGGGGAAGATGTTCCATCCGATGGCCGTCACCGTGGTGATGGCGCTCGCGGCGGCGATGGTGTTGACGGTCACGTTCATTCCGGCAGCGGTGGCGCTGTTCATCGGCGAGCGCGTCGAGGAAAAGGAAAACCGGCTGATGGGCTGGGCGCGGCGTGCGTACGAACCCGTGCTCGCCGCGTTCATGACGCGCCCCGCGCGCGTGATGCTCGGCGCCGGCGCGATCGTGCTGGCCACGCTCGGGCTCGCGACGCGGCTCGGCAGCGAGTTCATCCCGAGCCTGAACGAAGGCGATCTCGCGGTCGCCGCGCTGCGCATTCCCGGCACGAGCCTGTCGCAATCGGTCGAGATGCAGAAGGCGATCGAGAAGACGCTGAAGGCGCGCTTCCCGGAAATCGAGCGCGTGTTCGCGCGCACCGGCACGGCCGAGATCGCGGCCGATCCGATGCCGCCGAACCTGTCGGACGGCTACATCATGCTGAAGCCGACCGACAAGTGGCCCGATCCGAACAAGCCGCGCGATCGGCTCGTGCGCGAGATCGAGGCGGCGCTCGCGGAACTGCCGGGCAACGCGTACGAGTTCTCGCAGCCGATCCAGTTGCGCTTCAACGAGCTGATCTCGGGCGTGCGCAGCGACGTCGCGGTGAAGATCTTCGGCGACGACATGACCGTGCTGAACCAGACCGGCGAGCAGATCGCGGCCGCGTTGCAGAAGGTGCCGGGCGCATCCGAAGTGAAGGTCGAGCAGACCACCGGCCTGCCCGTGCTGACCGTCAACCTCGACCGCGACAAGCTCGCGCGGTACGGCGTCACGGTCGCCGACCTGCAGGATACGGTGGCCGCGGCTGTCGGCGGGCAGAAGGCGGGGACGCTGTTCCAGGGCGATCGCCGCTTCGACATCGTCGTGCGGCTGCCGGACGAGCTGCGCTCCGACATCGAGGCGATCAAGCGTCTGCCGATCGCGCTGCCCGCGCCGGCCGCGGGTGCCAGCGCGCCGCTCGCGCAGGCGCCGTACGTGCCGCTCGCGGAACTCGCGACGATCGAGGTCGCGCCGGGCCCGAACCAGATCAGCCGCGAGGACGGCAAGCGGCGCGTCGTCGTCAGCGCGAACGTGCGCGGCCGCGACGTCGGCTCGTTCGTCGCCGATGCGCGCGAGCAATTACAACAGGACGTGCGCGTGCCGGCCGGCTACTGGGTGTCGTGGGGCGGCCAGTTCGAGCAGTTGCAGAGCGCGAGCGAGCGGCTGAAGCTCGTCGTCCCGCTCGCGCTGTTCATGGTGTTCGTGCTGCTGTTCGTGATGTTCAACAACGTGAAGGACGGGCTGCTGGTCTTCACCGGCATTCCGTTCGCGCTGAGCGGCGGCGTGGTGTCGTTGTGGCTGCGCGGGATTCCGCTGTCGATCACCGCGGCGGTCGGCTTCATCGCGCTGTCCGGCGTCGCGGTGCTCAACGGTCTCGTGATGATCTCGTTCATCCGCAACCTGCGCGACGACGGGATGCCGCTCGACGCGGCCGTGCGCGAAGGCGCGCTCACGCGGTTGCGGCCCGTGCTGATGACCGCGCTCGTCGCGTCGCTGGGCTTCCTGCCGATGGCATTCGCGACCGGCACCGGCGCCGAGGTGCAGCGCCCGCTCGCGACGGTCGTGATCGGCGGTATCCTGTCGTCCACGGCGCTGACGCTGCTGGTGCTGCCGGTGCTGTACCGCGTGAGCCACGCGGTGTCGTGGCGCGCGGTATTGCGCGGCGGGTTCGGCGCGGGCGTGCTGCGCCGGCTGGGTTTCTTCAAGGGTAATGCGTGATGCGAATTCTGATTGTCGAGGATGAACCGAAAACCGGCGCCTATCTGCGCAAGGGCCTGACCGAAGCCGGCTATGTCGTCGACTGGGTGGAGGACGGCATCACGGGCCAGCATCAGGCCGAGACCGAGGAGTACGATCTGCTCGTGCTCGACGTGATGCTGCCGGGGCAGGACGGCTGGACGCTGCTGCAGAACCTGCGTCGCAGCAAGTCGACGCCCGTGCTGTTCCTCACCGCGCGCGACGACGTCGGCGACCGCGTGAAGGGGCTCGAACTCGGCGCCGACGATTATCTGGCCAAGCCGTTCGACTTCGTCGAACTCACCGCGCGCATCAAGTCGATTTTGCGGCGTGGCCAGCCGCGCGATTCGAACACGCTGCGCGTGGCCGATCTCGAACTCGACCTGACGCGCCGCAAGGCCACGCGGCAGCGCGACACGATCCTGCTGACCGCGAAGGAATTCGCGCTGCTGTGGCTGCTGATGCGTCGCGAAGGCGAGATCCTGCCGCGTGCGACGATCGCGTCGCAGGTGTGGGACATGAACTTCAACAGCGATACGAACGTCGTGGATTCCGCGATTCGGCGACTGCGCTCGAAGATCGACGACGCCTACGAACCGAAGCTGATCCACACCGTGCGCGGGATGGGCTACGTGCTCGAAGTGCGCGACGGCGCGGCCAAATGATCGCGCGCCTGCTGCCGCGCACGCTGCGCGGACGCCTGACCGCGCTGATCATCCTGTCGACGTCGGTGATCCTCGCCTCGAGCGGCGTCGCGCTGTACGAGGCGTTGAGCAATCGCATCGAGACGACGGCGGCCGAGCAGATGGCCGGTATTTCGACCGCGCTGGGCACGCATCTGGCGGAAGCGCGTTCGACGGCCGACGTCGCGCGCAACCCCGATATCTGGATCGACCAGTTGCATGGGCATCCGAACATGGACCTGGCGATCTACGATGCGGCCGGCACGCGCATCGTCGGCACGCCGGGATTCCGGACCTACGCGCCGCTGCTGTCGACGGACGCGGGCCGTATTCCGGTATTCGTCGCGCCGCCCGGCGCGCGGCATCAGTATCTGGTGATGACCGTGCCGCTCGCCGGCGCGGGCGCGCCCGTCGTGCGCGTCGCGGTGCAGTACGACCGCAGCGCCGACGTGCTGCTGCTGCGCACGCATGCTTATACGATCGTCGTGATCGAGGTGTTCGGCGTCGTGCTGGCGGCCGCGATCGCATACGGCATCGCGGCGCTCGGGCTGAGCCCGCTGCGGCGCTTCGCGGCGCGGGCCGAGCAGATGTCGACGAGCCGGCTGGCCCATCCGCTGCCGGAACTCGAAACGTCAGGCGAACTGAAGGAACTGGAGCATGCGTTCAACGGGATGCTCGCGCGCTTGAACGAATCGTTTACGCGGTTGAGCCAGTTCTCGTCGAATCTCGCGCACGACATGCGCACGCCGCTCACGAACCTGCAGGCGGCCGCACAGGTCGTGCTGTCGCAGCCGCGCGGCGCGGACGAATATCGCAGCGTGATCGAGTCGAGCATCGACGAGTATCAGCGGCTGTCGAGGATGATCGAGGACATGCTGTTCCTCGCGCGCTCGGAGCAGGCCGGCACGTCGATCGACGTGCGGCGGCTCGATGCGGCCGAGGAGGCCTCGCGAGTCGCCGGCTACTACGAGCCGCTCGCGGAGGACGCGGGTGTGTCGGTGAAGGTCGACGGCTACGCATGGGTCGATGCCGATCTCACGCTGTATCAGCGCGCGTTGAGCAACCTGCTGTCCAATGCGCTGGCGTATGCGCCGCGCGGCAGTGTCGTGACGATCGATTGTTCGGAACAGGCCGGCGCGACGACGATCGCCGTATCGGATACGGGGCCGGGCATCGATGCGCAGCACGTCGCGCGGATTTTCGAGCGCTTCTATCGCGTCGATCCGTCGCGGCACAATTCGGCGTCGGGGACGGGCCTCGGCCTCGCGATCGTCCGGTCGATCATGGACAACCATGGCGGCGAATGCGGCGTCGACAGCGTTCCCGGCCGGCGCACGACATTCTGGCTGCGCTTTCCGCAGCGGCCGCCGGGTGCGCCGAAGACGATGCCGGCGGCCCATGCTTGAGATCGCACGCCGGCACGGCCGCGCGTTCGCCGCGATATGGCGGCGCGCGGCACGCTGCCCGCGATCGCGCGGCAGCGCCCGCGCCTGACCGGCATCAGCGGGTCGCAAGGCTGTCGTGATTGTCGGCCTGCGGCGCCTTCTCGCCGGCATGCACCGAAATCCCGTGAAGCTCCTTGTTGCGCGCGACGATCTCGCCGGTCGGCGGGTACTGGGTCTTGCTCGTCGGCACCACGCCGTCGTGCTGCGCCTGCTTCAGTTCGTTGATGACTTCCGCGCGGGTCTTGCCCTGCATTTGTGTTTGCGTTTGTGCGAATGCGGCTTGCGTGGCGATGCCGAGCGACAGCGTCGCGGTGACGAACAGGGCAGCGAGTTTTACCGTTTTCATGGAGCTCTCCTTGATGAGGCCGCCGGGTGGCGATCCATGGAACCAGTATGCGAAAGCAGCCGAGCGTGACCGTGATCGGCAGATGAAAAATCCGTCAGATTGCGCGGCGGCGTGTCCAACGTGCGGGCCCTGGCCGACATGACGCAATCGTCATGTTCGGGTCATGCGTGCGATGAACGGAAAGCGGAGCATGTCGCTTGCCGACGGCCGATGGTGTCGTCGGCATGCGCGCCGTTCGCCGCGCCGGCATGGAAGGCGGCCGGCTTCGTTTCGACTTTCATTCCGGACCAAACAGTGGATCGTCCCGCCATTCGCCTGTCGTTGCTTGCGTTGCTGATTGCCCCGTTGGTCGCCGGTTGCGCGTCGTCCCGTCCCGATGCAGGAACGGTCGGATCGTCCGCGCCGAAGGCCGTGCGCAATGCGGTGCCCGCCGGCCTGACGCCCGGCGAGCAGATCGACTATGCGGGACATCGCTGCGGCAATCCGAACTTCCACGTGAAGACGCATCCGTGCCTGTTCCCGAAGCGCAACGTCACGCCTTGATCCGTCGTACTGACGAAAAAAAAGCCCGGCACTCACGGTGTCCGGGCAGAACGCGTGATCGTGCCGTGCGACAGCGATCCGCTTGCGTGGATTGCAACGGGCATTGCCCGTCACGCATTCGATGGTAGCGACACGATGCATCGCGAACCTGATCGGAAGATGAAATTTTCGTCATGCGCGTGCCCGCGCGTTGCCGCTGCACCGATCAGAAACGATGGCGCAGCCCGAGATTGACGATCCCTTGCGTGCGCGTGCCGCCGTAGCCGTAGGAGCCGATCGACGCCTGCGCCGTCTGCGTGCCGCCATCGAGCGTGCGTTGCTCGCCGTTCGCGCGTTGCCACGCGCCGACCGCATAGAGATCGGTGCGTTTCGACAGCACGTAGTCCGCGCCGGCCGACACCTGATGGTAGGTCGCGCGCGTATCGCCGTGGGCTTTCGTGTAGCTGTAGCCGACGCCGACGAGCAGGCTCGCGCTCGCCTGATAGTTGAAGAAACCGCGCACGGTATCGTATTTCTGCGTGTTGCGAAACGCCGACATCGCATCGGCCTTGTACTGCGCGTTGCTGTAGTCGATGCCGATCGCGAAGGGCGCGAAGCTGTAGCGCAACGCGCCGCGTGCAATGCCGATCGACTTCGCGGAGATGTAGCCGCCGTTGACCAGCGATCCGTCGAACGTGCCGTCGGAGGTGCCGTTCCAGCCGGTTCGGATGCCGTCGGCAAGCGGCGACTTGTTGGCCGCGTAGTAGTAGCCGCCCGCGACATCGATCGGGCCGTTGCCGTACGAAAGCCCGGCCGACCAGGTTTGTCCCGCGCCCGTCTTGCCGGCCACGCCGCCGAGCGCAACCATACCGACGAACTGGAACCCGGCGATCACGGGGGACGTGTACTTCACCGCGTTGTCGGTTCGCGACGACGTGTCGTAGTTGTCGACGTCGCCGGGCGTCGCATACACGCTGCCGAAGTAGAAATCGCCGGTAATCGGCCATGCGACATCGGCAAGCGCGTCGTACTGGCGGCCGATCGTCAGCGTGCCCCAGCGCGAGCTGTCGAGACCGACGAACGCCTGCCGGCCGAACATCCGGTTGCCTTGCCCGAGCGCGCCGGTATTCGGATTGAAGCCGTTCTCCAGCGTGAAGATCGCCTTCAGCCCGCCGCCGAGGTCTTCCGCGCCTTTCACGCCGAAGCGGTTCCCGAGCAGGTTGCCGTTGCCCAGGCCGACGAGATTCTTGCCGTCTGCATTGGCGTTCCATACATACGTCAGCGACGTATCGAACAGGCCGTAGAGGCTGACTTCCGACGCGTGAACCGCGTGGGCGGTCGTGAGCAGCGCACCGGACAGCATGACGAGCCGAGCTGGAGTGTTCATGTTGGGTCCCTGAGGTTCGAGTTGATCGTTTCGTGCGTCCGTCGATCGTGCCGCCGCGCGTTCCGCGTGCGGGCGCCGAATATGGCGAACGTGCAGGCGATTCTGGGAACCGTTCGAATCGCGACGGTGAGGGACAAATGAGAAAAATGTCATCCGCGCGTCATGTGAGTCGAAGCATCTCGTCGATTTGCTTCGCACTGCGATTCAGGGCGTGGCATGCGATGACGAAATCGTCATCCCGTGTTCATGATCGCGCACCGCCATCGGATCAATCTTGGAACTCACGTTACCCATTCCGGACAAGGAGCGAAGCTCATGAACATTCGACGACCCCTGATTTCGATCGCCGTTGCCGCGCTGTCGATCGCCGCTTTCTCGCAGTCGGCCACCGCGCAGTCCAGGACTCGGCAGGAAGTGCGCCAGGAACTGCTGCGCGCCCGTCACGACGGCGTGATCCCGAGTCCGAAGCACGACTATCCGCCGAGCCCGGCCACCATCGCCCGCAATCAGGAAATCCATCGCACGACGGTGCATCGCGGCGAATCCGCGCCGGTCGTCGATGCGCATGACAACGGCTTGGCAGTGCGTTGATATTTTTTCGAGGAGGAACGGACGATGCGCAACATGATGAAAGCGATCGTACTGGCTGCGTGCCTGACGGCGACGGCCGCGACGGCGGCCGGCTGGCCGGAGCGCGCGCTGTCGCATGCGCCGGAACACGACGCCGGCCGCCGCGCGGGCGAACGGATGCGCTGCGAGTTCTCGGCCGTGCCGGCGGGCGAGTGGAGCGCGACGTTCACGCGCGGGCAATGCGAAGTCGGCAACGGGCGGCTGACGTTCCTGCCCGTCGATGCGGGTGCCGCGCCGGCGCCGCTCGCCGAGCAGCGGATCATGCTTCGCGAGGTGCGTACCGCGTCGCATCAGTCGCGCAAATTGAAGGAGCAACTGCAACTGACCACGCGCGACGAAGTGATCGCGCTGAACGTGCTGACCGACGACGGCAGCCGCAAGTCGCGCGAGCATGCGATCGACCTGTGGGCCGCATTGCGCAACGAGGGCGTGACGCCCGTTAACGGCACCCGCATCGTCGAGACGTATCCGACCGCCGCGACGACGTGGTGATGCTCGTGCTTCAGCCGGCCTTCACCGAACCTTCGATCAGGAAGAACACGATGCCGCCGGTGAAATGCCGGATGACGCACGACGGTTTCGTGCCGGGCGTCGCTCCGGCATCAACCGGGGATTGAACACCTTGAAGCGGGCGTGTGCACGCCTGCGCCAGGTCACACTTGCGCGAGCGCCTGGTCGAGATCGGCGAGGAGGTCGTCGATGTGCTCGATGCCGATCGACAGCCGCACCGTTTCCTCCTTCACGCCGGCCTTCGCGAGTTCGGCCGGCGACAGTTGGCGGTGCGTCGTCGAGGCCGGATGCGTCGCGAGAGATTTGGTGTCGCCGATGTTGACGAGCCGCGTGAACAGCTTCAGCGCGTCCTGGAACTTCGCGCCGCCGTCGCGGCCGCCCTTCACGCCGAACGTCAGGATGCCGGGCGCGCGGCCCGACAGGTAGCGCGCGACGAGCGGATGATCCGGGTGATCGGGCAGCCCCGCGTAGTTCACCCACTCGACATGTTCGTGGCGCGCGAGATGCTGCGCGATTTTCAGCGCGTTGTCGCTGATGCGCTCGACGCGCAGCGCGAGCGTCTCGATGCCCTGCAGGATCTGGAACGCGTTGAACGGCGAGATCGCCGCGCCCATGTTGCGCAGCGGCACGACCCGCGCGCGCCCGATATAGGCGGCCGGCCCGAACGCTTCGGTGTACACGACGCCGTGATAGCTGACGTCGGGCTCGTTGAGCCGCTTGAAGCGGTCCGCGTGCTGCGCCCACGGGAACTTGCCCGAATCGACGATCGCGCCGCCGAGGCTCGTGCCGTGGCCGCCGAGATACTTCGTCAGCGAATGCACGACGATGTCCGCGCCGTGTTCGAACGGGCGCAGCAGATACGGCGACGGCACCGTGTTGTCGACGATCAGCGGGATCCCGTGGCGATGCGCGACTTCCGCGAGCGCGGCGATGTCGGTCACGTTGCCGAGCGGGTTGCCGACCGATTCCGCGAAGATCGCCTTCGTGCGCGCGTCGATCAGCGGCTCGAACGATGCCGGGTCGCGCGGATCGGCGAAGCGCGTCGTGATGCCGTATTGCGGCAGCGTATGCGCGAACAGGTTGTAGGTGCCGCCGTACAGCGAACTGGCGGACACGATGTTGTCGCCGGCTTCGGCGATGGTCTGGATCGCGTACGTGACGGCCGCCTGGCCCGACGCCAGCGCGAGCGCGCCGATGCCGCCCTCGAGCGCGGCGATCCGCTGCTCGAGCACGTCCGTCGTCGGGTTCATGATTCGCGTGTAGATGTTGCCCTGGACCTTCAGGTCGAACAGGTCCGCGCCGTGCTGCGTGTCGTCGAATGCGTACGCAACGGTCTGATAGATCGGCACCGCGACCGCGCGCGTGGTCGGGTCGGGACGATAGCCGCCGTGCACGGCGATGGTTTCGAGTCGCCAGTTCGAAGTGGCCTGATCGGTCATGGGTGCTCCGTCTGTTGTTGTCGTGGTCGAGCGATTATAGGAGCAGGTGCGCTGCCGCCCTTAGAACGAATGGTTGGTTGCTTATGGGGCCGCCGCGCTTGCGGCGAGCGACGCATCCTCGAAGTCGGCACGCTCGGCGGCTGGGACGGGTTTTCGATCTCGATCGTCGGCGCGTGACGCGCGCCGCGCTATCCTTTCACGCACACCACCTGACGCAGCGTGTGCACCACTTCGACGAGGCTGCGCTGCGCCGCCATTACCGCGTCGATGTCCTTGTAGGCCATCGGGATCTCGTCGATGACACCCGCGTCCTTCCGGCATTCGACGCCGCGCGTCGCGCTCACCTGGTCGTCGACCGTGAAGCGGCGCTTCGCCTCGGTTCGGCTCATCGAGCGTCCGGCGCCGTGGCTGCACGAACAGAAACTCTCCGGATTGCCGAGCCCGCGCACGATGAAGCTCTTCGCGCCCATCGAGCCCGGAATGATCCCGAGCTGCCCCTTCTGCGCGGACACCGCGCCCTTGCGGGTCACGAGCACGTCCTCGCCGAAGTGGCGTTCGCGCTGCACGTAGTTGTGGTGGCAGTTCACCGCGTGCTCGTCGACCGCGAACGGTTTCGCGATCACGCCACGCGCCGCGCCGATTACCGCCTCCATCATCGCCTGCCGGTTGCGGCGCGCGTAGTCCTGTGCCCAGCCGACCGCCTCGACGTAATCGTCGAAGTGGCGGCTGCCCTCGGTGAAATACGCCAGATTGCGATCCGGCAGGTTCGCGATGTGCTGCCGCATGTCGGCCTGCGCGAGCTCGATGAACAGGCTGCCGATCGCGTTGCCGACGCCGCGCGAGCCGCTGTGCAGCATGAACCACACGCGTCCGGCCTCGTCGATGCACACCTCGATGAAATGGTTGCCCGTGCCGAGCGTACCCAGATGCGCACGGTGGTTCGTCTTCTCCAGCTTCGGATACTTGTCGACGATCCGCTGAAAGCCCGGCAGCAGCGACTTCCACGACTCGGTCACGGCGGGCGGCGTGCGATCGCCCCATGCTCCGGGATCGCGGCGCCCCGGCACGCGGCCGTGCGGCACCGCGCGTTCGATCGCGCCGCGCAGCCCGCCGAGCGAGTCCGGCAGGTCCGCTGCCGTGAGCGTCGTGCGCGCCGCCATCATCCCGCAGCCGATATCGACGCCGACCGCGGCCGGAATGATCGCGCCTTTCGTCGGAATCACGCTGCCGATCGTCGAGCCCTTGCCGAGGTGGACGTCCGGCATCACCGCGACGTGCCTGAAGATGAACGGCATCTGCGCGGTGTTGCGCAACTGCGCGCGCGCATCGTCCTCGACCGCGACGCCTTGCGTCCACATCTTCACCGGCTTGCCGTTCGACAATTCCATCACCTGGAATTCGTCGCTACTCATTTGCTTCACCCTTCATTCCACTATTCGCGTCCGGCGCGGCATTCAACCGCTCACGCGTGACAGATCGCGATGATCTCCGCGCTGGCCGCGTCGTCGAACGGCGCGCCGTGCCAGTCGCCGCACCATTCCGCCGACGTGAAGCCGGCCGCCGCCACGCGCGCCCGCAGGTCGGGCTGCGCGATGAAGCGCAGCCGGCTCGCGTTCTTCACACGCGTATTGTCGCGCTGAAAGTGGTAGACCGTGTCGAACGACACGATCGGGCCCTCGACCGCGGTGACCGCATGGTGCAGCTCGACGCTGCCGAACTCGGGCGAATCGATGCGGGACGCGGACGCCCGCGGCGTCCAGCGACGCCACGGCTCGACACGCGGGTTGCGGGTGTCGAACAGGAAGCGGCCGCCGTCGGCCAGCACGCGCCGCACGCCGTGCAGCGTCGCGTCGATGTCCGCGTCGGTCAGCAGACACTGGAACGCGTGTCCGGTCATGACGACGGCATCGAACGGCGCGCCGGGCGGCAGGCCGCCGAGATCGCACGCGAGCCAGCCGACCGCGCCGGCGCCAGGCTGGCGTCGCGCATGGTCGATCATCGCGGGCGCGGGATCGATCGCGACGACGTCGTGCCCGGCCGCCGCGAGCCGGCGCGCGAACGTGCCGGTGCCGCAGCCGAGATCGAGAATCCGTTGCCGCGTGGCGCCGATGCGCGATGCGTAGAACGCGAAGTCGCGATCGCCTGCGTTGAACCGGTCGTAGACCGCGACGAGGCGCGGGTCGGTATAGAGGATTTCGCCGGCGGTTGGCGCGTCGGACGTCATGCGAAACGCGCGCGTCAGCGTTGCTGGACCGCGACGCGCAGCCCGAGCGCGATGAAGATCGAACCGATGATCTTCCCCTGCCAGCGCGTGAGCCACGCAAGCCGCTTCACGAGGCGGCCAAGCGGGCGGATCGAGCACGCGATCAGCGTCGTGTAGAGCGAGCTGAGCACGACGAAGATGAGCCCGAGCACCGCGAACTGCACGAACGTCGAGCCGCGTTCCGGATGCACGAATTGCGGCATGAACGCGAGGAAGAACAGCGCGGTCTTCGGGTTCAGCACTTCGGCGGGAATCGCCTGCAGGTACGCCTTCAGCGGCGTGACAGGCGACACTTTCGGCAGCGACGGATCGGACGGCCTGTCGAGCAGCGCACGCACGCCGAGGTAGATCAGGTACGCGGCGCCGACCAGCTTCACGACGTTGAACGCGAGCGCCGACGTCATCAGCAGCGCCGACAGTCCGACCGCCGCGAACAGCGTGTGCACGAAGTCGCCGCTCGCGACGCCGAGCCCAGTCAGGATGCCGGTCTTGCGGCCGCCCTGCACGGTGCGGCTCAGCACGAGCAGCACGGCGGGGCCGGGAATCAGGAACAGACCCAGGACGACGGCGGTGAAGGTGGTCAGCGTGGTCAGGTCGAACATGGCGGCTCCGGCAAGGTTGGCGCAGCGGCGGGGGATGACGCGGCGGCGCGAATGTTCCGATCATTCACTGCTCGATTCGCCAGAATATCAGCGTTTCGGGCATCGATGCTTGCGCCGCCCGCCGGCCTTCAGCCGCCCAGCTCCCCCGCCGGAAAATCCACGAACGCCCGTATCCGGCGCCGACGCGGCCGCGGGATCGCGATGATCAATTCGATCGGCAACTTGCGCGGTTTCGTCGGGCCGTTCGCGATCGACTGGCTCATGCACGTGACGGGTGGGTATGCGGCAAGGCTTTACGTGGTGGCGGGCACGCTCTGTTGCTGAGTCGCAAGGGTGCGCGCGAGCACGCCGTGTCGGGAGTGTGACAGCATCGTTGAAGGCAGGACTTGCCGGACGCAGCGGTCGAATGTTCCGCTATGCGCCCGATGCGCGGACGTTTTGCACGATCTCCAACGCACATGCATCGGCCGACGCCTTCGACGTATCGATCACGCAATCGCTGAACGCACGTGCCGCATAGCCTTCCCGATACATCTCGGCGATACGTTGCCGCTCCCAGTCCGTCAGCGCCCGCGTGCCGCGATCCGACGACGCGATCGCCTCCGGTGGCGCGAGCGTCACGACGAACAGCCGCGCATCGCGTGCATCGCAGGCCGCGCGCAGGCGTTCGAATTCCGCTTCGCCGATCGGGTAAGCGGTCACCAGGTGGCGTTCATTGGCCTGCGCGACCTGCGTGACGAGACGCGTCAGCGCGATCGCCCACTGCACGTCGAACGGGGCGTCCCCGGGCGCGTCGTGATCGTCGCCGTCGATGAAGCGTGCATCGGGCAGCAGGCGTGCGAGTGCGCGACCGATCGTCGTCTTGCCGCTGTTGATCGGGCCGTTCAGGTGAATGACGATGAGGGAGGTCATGAGCCGAGTCTGAATTCGAACGACTCGCAGCTTGCCATGAACGCAGCAGCGTTGCAGCGCCGTTCGCGGGCGACGCGAACGTGATGCGACAGCGGGAAATGCAGGAAGGGGAGAGGCGGAAGGGAAACGGCAGGCCGCGCATGCGACGACGCATACGCGGCTTGCCCCGCCGGGGCGTGTATCGGCTACGCGCCCGGCGTCGAACGAGGCGGCTTACTCGCCGCTGTCGCTCTTGATCTGCGGCAGCGCCGAAGCCTCACCCGGCGTCAGCAGGCCGACTTGCGAATACACGCGCAGCTTGTCGCGCGTATCGGTGATGTCGAGGTTGCGCATCGTCAGCTGGCCGATCCGGTCGCGCGGCGAGAACGTCGATGCCACCTTCTCCATCGACAGGCGTTCCGGCTGATACGTGAGGTTCGGCGACTTCGTGCTCAGGATCGAGTAGTCGTTGCCGCGGCGCAGTTCGATCTTCACTTCGCCGGTGATCGCGCGCGCGACCCAGCGTTGTGCCGTTTCGCGCAGCATGATCGCCTGCGGGTCGAACCAGCGGCCCTGATACAGCAGGCGGCCGAGACGGCGGCCGTTCTCGCGGTACTGCTCGATCGTGTCTTCGTTGTGGATACCGGTGACGAGACGCTCGTACGCGATGTACAGCAGCGCGAGGCCCGGGGCTTCATAGATGCCGCGGCTCTTCGCCTCGATGATGCGGTTCTCGATCTGGTCGCTCATGCCGAGGCCGTGGCGGCCGCCGATGCGGTTCGCCTCGAGCAGCAGCTCGACCTGGTCCTTGAACTCGACGCCGTTCAGCGCGACCGGCTGGCCCGCTTCGAAGCGCACCGTCACTTCCTCGGCGGCGATCTTCACGTCGTCGCGCCAGAACGCGACGCCCATGATCGGGTTCACGATCTTGATGCCGCTTTCGAGGCTTTCCAGATCCTTCGCCTCGTGCGTCGCGCCGAGCAGGTTCGAGTCGGTCGAATACGCCTTCTCGGCCGACATCTTGTATGCGAAGCCGGCCTGGTTCATGAATTCGGACATTTCGGCACGGCCGCCGAGTTCGTCGATGAACGTCTGGTCGAGCCACGGCTTGTAGATCTTCAGATCCGGGTTCACGAGCAGGCCGTAGCGGTAGAAGCGCTCGATGTCGTTGCCCTTGTACGTGCTGCCGTCGCCCCAGATGTTGACGCCGTCTTCCTTCATCGCGGCGACGAGCATCGTGCCCGTCACGGCGCGGCCGATCGGCGTCGTGTTGAAATACGTGACGCCGGCCGTCGTGATGTGGAACGCGCCGCTTTGCAGCGCGGCGATGCCTTCGGCGACGAGCTGCGCGCGGCAGTCGATCAGGCGGGCGCCGGCTGCGCCGTATTCGATCGCGCGTTTCGGGATCGCGTCGTAATCGTCTTCGTCGGGCTGGCCGAGGTTTGCCGTATATGCGTACGGGACGGCGCCCTTCAGTTTCATCCAGTGCAGCGCGGCGCTGGTGTCCAGGCCGCCGGAGAAGGCGATACCGACCTTCTGGCCGGTCGGGAGGCTTTCGAGAATCGTGCTCATAGGAATTACCGTGGATTGAAGCCGGTGGGATCGTATTTCGCGGAATATGCGAGTATCGGCTGTCCGGGAAGTTGGGGCAAGACCTGATTTTCGCGCCAATACGTCGTCGGGCCTGTCGCGGCGGGCCCGGCGGGCGGTTAACCGGCCGGAGAATCCGGCGGGAACCGGCCGCGGGCGGCTGTCGAAACCGGCGGGAACGCGGCGGCGCGCCGGCCCGGTTTCCGGGGCCGGATCGGCCGACGGGCACCGTCGCCGTCGACGGGATGCCGGTCCGTCTTCATGAAAGACATTTGAAAGTATCGTCGGCGTTTCCCGCCATCCGCCGGTCTTCAGATATTCCACGCCTGCGCGGTATCGAGCAGTTTCTCGCGCAACTGATCCACTTCGCCGGCCAGCTTGGCCGTGATCGACACGTAGCCCGACAACTGCGGCGGAGGCAGGTCGTGCGGCGGCTCGGCCGGCCGGCGGCGGGCCGCGAGCCGGCTCGGCGTGCCGAACTTGAGCGCGCGGCTCGCGCCGACGAGCGTATCGCGGATGCGCCGGTTCACGGCCTTCATGTCGTTGCGCATGTATTCGCGGGCGGCCAGGTCGTCGCGGGCCGGCACCATGCTCGACAGGATCTCCAGGTAGCCGATGCACAGGCGCAGGCTGCGCTGGATCGCCTCGAGGTGCGTGACCGAGATCTCGCATTCCTTCGACACCGACGGCATCAGCGAACGCAGCTGCACCAGCAGCGCGCTCAGCGCGGCCATTTCCTTCAGGTGCGCGTCGTCGCTCACATGGCGGTCGCCCGCGAGGCGCGTATGCACGGCCGCGCACGCGCGCAGCGCGTCGGCGAGCTTGTAGCGCCACGAGTAGGTCGCGTAGAGCGGCAGCGCGAACGAGAACGCCAGCGCGATCGCGATGCCGGCCAGCACGTTCACCGCGCGCCACAGGCCGTCGACGATCTCGTTGTCGCCGTGCCCGGCGACGATCACCATCGTGATCGCCGACAGCAGCGCGATGTAGCCGGCCTTGCCGATCGCGTGATAGGCGCAGACCCCGCACGCGATCGCCATCAGCAGGTAGATCGCGAGCGGCGCGTGCAGGACGGAGTAGAGCAGGATCAGCCCGAGCCCCGCGAGCGCGCCGATCGACGTGCCGAGCGCGCGCTCGGCCGCTTTCTTGCGGATGTTGCCGTGGTGCTGCAGCCCGCCGACGACGATCAGCACGGTGATCGTCGACCATTCGCCGTGCGGCACGCTCAGCCCGGTGGACAACGCGATCGACACGAGGATCGCAAGCGCGACGCGCGCCGCATGAATCAGCTTCGCGTGCCGGTAGCGGCGGTAAGGGTCCAGCAGGGGACGGAGGGCGTGGCGCAGGAGCGGCGGCAGTCGGGCAGGGAGCTGGGCGGTCATGACGGTGCGGGGGTGGCCGGCGGGGTGGCCGGAATACGCGCGGGCGGCCAGCGCGGGCCGGCGCCGCGCCGCACGCGCAGCTGACGTAACGCTAGCCGAACGCGCGCGGGCTGTCCACGGCGGCGCGGCGCGGGTGCCCCGGCGGCGGCGGCGTCACGCGTCGGCCGTGCTTGCCTCGGCGTGCGACACGCGATTGCGTCCGCCGGACTTCGCGCGGTACAGCGCCTCGTCGGCCTGCCGCAGCAGCGTCGCGGCGTTGACGCGCCCGCCGGTGGCGGTCGCGGCGCCGATGCTCGCCGTCACGTGCCCGTACGGGCTGCGGCCATGCGCGATGTCGAGCCCGGCGATCGCGCGGCGAATCCCTTCGGCGACGGTCGCCGCGCCCCGCGCATCGGTGTCGGGCAGGGTGACGACGAATTCCTCGCCGCCGTAGCGCGCGACGTGGTCGCTGTCGCGGCGCAGGCAGCGCGACGCCGATTGCGCGACGCGGCGCAGCACGTCGTCGCCGGCGAGGTGGCCGTAGTAGTCGTTGAACGCCTTGAAATGATCGACGTCGACGAACAGCACCGACAGCGGGCGGCCGCTGCGCGACGCGCGCTGCGCTTCCTTCGCGAGCACCGTGTCGAACGTGCCGCGGTTGTCGAGCCCGGTCAGTGAATCGGTGTGCGCGAGCCGGTACAGCTTCGACTCGGCGATCTGCCGGCGCCTGAGTTCGCGCGACAGCGCGAGCGAGCCCCACGCGATGAACACGGTAAACAAGCCCATCAGCACGGCGGTCCAGATCGTGCGATGGCGCCACGACGCGTAGATGTCGATCTCGGCGGGCGCGACGTCGACGATCAGCGGCAGATTCGCGAGATGCTTGTAAACATAGATGCGCCGCACGCCGTCGATCGCGCCGACGCCGGTCAGCGCGCCTTCGCTGCTGCGCTGCGCCTCGATGAAGAGCGGGGAGTCGTGAAGGTCGAGGCCGACCACGCGCGCATCGAACGGCAGGCGGGATACGAGCACGCCGTTGTCCTCGACGATCGCCGCGCTGCCGTGCTTGCCGACCGCGAGACCGTCGAGCAGCGCGCGGAAGTAGTCGATGCTGAGCGTGCCGACGACGATCCCGCCGAAGCGGCCGTCGGCCAGCGTGATCCGTCGGCTGAGCGCGATTGTCAGCGCACCGCCGCGCAGGCGGGACGCATAGGGCCGGCTGATGTAGAGGCCCTGGGCGAGCCGGTCGCGATGCACGGCGAAATATTCGCGGTCGGCGAAATTGCCTTGCCGCGGCGGCGATGCGGCCGAGTCGATCACGATATTGCCGTGCGGATCCATCACGAAAATGGCGCCGAGATACGCGCCGCTCGCGGCTCGGTCGAACAGCAGCCGGTGACGCTGGTGCGGCGGCAATGCCATCAGTTCCGGATCGGCGAGGCCGTCGACGACGTTTTGCAGCGACAGATCATACAGTTCGATATTGCGGGAAATATCGCGCTCGATCAGCAGCATCAGGTTGCGCGCATTTTCGACCGCATGGTCGTATGCGTCGTGGCGTGCCTCGATTAAAAGCGATGTCGAGAGCCCCCAGCTGAACAGCAGCAGCACGATGCCCGCGACGAGCACGCCGCGGGGCGACAGAATGCGTGCCACGGCCGACGCGGTATGACCGCGCAGCTTGGCGAGCGGCGTGTGTGGCTTCATCCTCGGGAGCGGGGGGCGGAAATTTGCGTCGTCGACGATTCCGCGCACTGATTAATTCGCATTAATCGGGATTATCTCGCGAATTCCCGAATTTCGTCGCGCGATGCAAAACATGCATGCATCGTTCACGATTTGGAACGATTACACATCATTACCGTGAACCTGGGGGGCAAACTGATTTGAATCAATTACGGGTGGCCGATATTTTGTCTGATTATTGACGATGAATGCCGTTCGATTTGTCGGTTTAATACAGGATCCGACGATTGCACCGGCGCGATTGCACATTGCACGGTGCGCCATCGCGGATGGCCACCGAATGGCACGACCGGTGCCGCGCAACCCGCGGCTGTGCCGTCGTCTCGTCGCCGCGCCGCATCCAACTTGTTGATTCTGCTGCGTCTGCATGCGGCGGCGGGGCGGCCGGCGCTCAGCTGTCCGGGCGGCGAATCAGGTAGAATCCGCGCTTCGCCGCAGGCGCCCGGCGCGCAACGCGTATCGGGGCCGCATCGAATGCATCGCCGCAGGCGGCGCGCCGCGCCCCGATCCCGCATGCGCCGGCTCCGGATGCCGGCCCGCTCAACGTTCGTCTCGTTTATGTCCGCACTTCCGAATTCCGACCAACCCGGTTCGTCCGCGAACCCACCCAAGCTTCATCGCGCGCTGAAGGCGCGCCATCTGACGATGATCGCCATCGGCGGCTCGATCGGCACGGGCCTGTTCGTCGCGTCCGGCGCGTCGATCTCGCAGGCCGGCCCCGGCGGCGCGATGGTCGCGTACATGCTGATCGGCCTGATGGTCTACTTCCTGATGACGAGCCTCGGCGAAATGGCCGCGTTCATGCCGGTGTCGGGCTCGTTCGCGACCTACGGCGCGAAATACGTCGACGAAGGCTTCGGCTTCGCGCTCGGCTGGAACTACTGGTACAACTGGGCCGTGACGATCGCGGTCGAACTCGTCGCCGCGCAGCTCGTGATGCACTACTGGTTCCCGGACGTGCCGGGCGTCTGGTGGAGCGCCGCATTCCTCGGCGTGATGTTCCTGCTCAACGCGCTGACCGTGCGCGGTTTTGGCGAAGCCGAATACTGGTTCGCGCTGATCAAGGTCGTCACCGTGGTCGCGTTCATCGGCGTCGGCCTGCTGATGATCTTCGGCATTCTGAAAGGCGCGCCGGGCAACGGCTGGGGCAACCTGACGATCGGCGACGCGCCGTTCGCGGGCGGCCTGCCGGCGCTGATGGGCGTCGCGATGATCGCGGGCTTCTCGTTCCAGGGCACCGAGCTGATCGGCGTCGCGGCCGGCGAATCGGAGAACCCGCGCACGACGATCCCGCGCGCGGTGCGTCAGGTGTTCTGGCGCATCCTGCTGTTCTACGTGCTGGCGATCTTCGTGATCGGCGTGCTGATTCCCTATACCGATCCGAACCTGCTGAAGAGCGACGTGACCGACATCGGCGTGAGCCCGTTTACGCTCGTATTCCGCCACGCGGGCCTCGCGTTCGCGGCCGGCGTGATGAACGCGGTGATCCTGACGGCCGTGCTGTCGGCCGGCAACTCGGGCATGTACGCGTCGACGCGGATGCTCTACAACCTCGCGACGGAAGGCCGCGCGCCGAAGCTGTTCGCGAAGCTGTCGCCGGGCGGCGTGCCGCGCAATGCGCTGTATGCGACGACCGCCGTCGGCGCGCTGTGCTTCTTCACGTCGCTGTACGGCGACAAGACGGTGTACCTGTGGCTGCTCAACACGTCGGGGATGACGGGTTTCATCGCGTGGCTCGGCATCGCGATCAGCCACTACCGGTTCCGCAAGGGCTACGTGACGCAAGGCTACGCGCTCGACCAGCTGCCGTACCAGTCGAAGTGGTTTCCGTTCGGCCCGCTGTTTGCATTCGTCCTGTGTCTCGTGATCGCGCTCGGCCAGGACTATCAGGCCTTCCTCGCGAACCGGATCGACTGGGCGGGCGTGGCCGCGACCTACGTCGGCATTCCGCTGTTCCTCGTCGTGTGGCTCGGCTACCGGTTCCTCAACAAGAGCCGCTTCGTGCGCTACGAGGACATGGAGATCGCACCGTGGGTCGCCGCGAACCGCGGCGCGCAGCTGCAGCGCGTGGAGAACCGCGAAACCGTGGGCTGATGCCGGCGCGGCATGCGGCCGCGCGATGGCGCAACGAAACGGGAAGCCGCGCGCTTCCCGTTTTTTTTGTCCGCTTTTCCCTGCACGGGGTCAAAGCCGGTTATATTGCCCGACCCTACCGGGCCACGGCCCGGCCGGCGCGACGAGCGCGGCGCGGATCGGGCATCCGGCGCGCGCCTGTCGCGGCGGCCGGCGGCGCCCGGCGTTTTCATCGCTCCGCCGCGGCCGGCACGGCCTGCGGAGCGCGCAACCCAGAGGAATCCATGAGCGCATCACCCGCCGAGCGGAAGGCCGGACCCGTTTCCATCGTGCGAATCGAAGCCGCGATCAACGCGTGGCGCGAAGTGTATCCGCCGGCGCCGGACGGCGAAGACGGCTACGCGCTCGACGCCGGCAGCAACTGCCTGGCCGAGCTGTACGGCGCGATGATCTGCTATCGGCTGCCGGACGTGCCGCTCGACTCGCTGAGCGACGCGCAGCGCGATGCGCTGTACGCGACCGAGGCGTGACGCGCGGTCGAGACGCCGCCGCGACGCGGCGTCGATGAAGCAACGGGAAGCCTGACGGCTTCCCGTTTTGCTTTGCGCGGTGCCGGACGCCGGGGCGGCGCCGCGCTGCTCGCGCCGGTATCGGCGCGGGCTGAGGTATCGTCATGGCATCGGGATCAGGCGATCACGGGACGACCGGCGCGGCACGCATGCGCGCGGGGCCGAATGAACGTCCGTTGCCGGTCCGGGAGGGATCGAACATGGAGTTGAGACACCTCCGCTACTTCGTCGCGGTTGCCGAGGAGCGGAATTTCACGCGCGCGGCCGAGCGCCTGCACATCGCGCAGCCGCCGCTCAGCCGGCAGATCCAGCAGCTCGAGGAGGCGCTCGGCGTGCCGCTGTTCGAGCGCAACGCGCGGCCGTTGAAGCTGACCGACGCGGGGCGGTTCTTCTATTCGCACGCGGTGCAGCTGCTCGCGCAGACCACCGAACTCGAATCGATGACGAAGCGCGTCGGCAAGATCGAGCGCAGCATGTCGGTCGGGTTCGTCGGCTCGACGCTGTACGGGATGTTGCCGAAGATCATCCGGCGCTTTCGCAGCGAATATCCGGCCGTCGAGCTGAGTCTGCACGAGATGTCGACGATGGATCAGATCAAGGCGCTGAAGGAAGGGCGCATCGACGTCGGGTTCGGGCGCATCCGTCACGAGGATCCGAGCGTGCGGCGCGTCGTGCTGCGCGAGGAGCGGATGATCGTCGCGCTGCCGGTCGGTCACGTGCTCGACGGCGCGAAGCCCGTGCTGTCGCTGCACGATCTCGTGAACGACACGCTGATCATCTTCCCGAAGGCGCCGCGGCCGAGCTACGCGGACCAGGTGCTCGCCGCCTTTCACGATCGCGCGTTGCAGCCGCGCAAGATATACGAGACGCGCGAACTGCAGATCGCGCTCGGACTCGTCGCGATGGGCGAGGGCGTGTCGGTCGTGCCGCACAGCGTGTACGGCCTGAAGCGCGACGACATCAGCTACAAGCCGCTCGACGATCCGAACCTCGTGTCGCCGATCATCATGAGCATGCGGATGCTCGACGAATCGGAGGACATCCGCGCGATGCAGGCGCTGATCTACCGGCTGTACGACGAGTCGCAGATGGAGTATCTGCCGCCGCAGCCCGAATGAGCGTGCGGGCGGTGGGGGCTTGCTTGACGCCGCGCGCGTCGCCGGGCCACCATCGTCGGCATTCGATGCAGCCCGCCCGCGTGCGGCCGCCTTCATGCAGACCACGACACACATGACTGACATCGTGACCGAGGAGACCTGGGTCGAGACGCCGCAAGGGCGTCTCTTCGCGAAGCGCTGGCGCGGTGAGCCCGCGCAGGCACCGGCCGCGCCTGAGCCGGCCGCACCTGAGCAGGCCGCGCCGATCGTGCTGCTGCACGATTCGCTCGGCTGCGTCGAGCTTTGGCGCGACTTCCCCGCGCAACTCGCGCGCGCCACGCGGCGCGACGTGATCGCATATGACCGGCTGGGCTTCGGCCGGTCCGATCGTCATCCGGGGCAGCTCGGCATGACGTTCGTGCGCGACGAGGCCGACCACGGATTCCATGCGCTGCTCGAGCGATTCGGCATCGATGCGTTCGTGGCGTTCGGGCACAGCGTCGGCGGCGGGATGGCCGTCGGATGCGCGGCCGCGTATCCGGCGCGTTGCCGCGCACTGGTGACGGTCTCCGCGCAGGCGTTCGTCGAGGATCGCACGCGCGACGGCATTCGCGAGGCGGCGCAGCAGTTCGACGCGCCCGGCCAGCTCGACCGGCTCGCGCGTTATCACGGCGACAAGGCTGAATGGGTGCTGCGTGCGTGGGTCGATACGTGGCTGTCGCCGGCGTTTCGCGACTGGTGTCTCGACGACGACCTGCCGCGCGTGCGTTGCGCGACGCTCGCGATTCACGGCGAGCAGGACGAATACGGGTCCGACGTGCATCCGAAACGGATCGCCGCGCGCGTCGCGGGGCCGTCGTCGTTCCTGCTGCTCGATCGATGCGGACACATGCCGCATCGCGAGCGGACCGACGACGTTCTCGCGGCCGTGGCGACGTTCCTGCGCGACGCGCTCGCCTGAACGCCAGCGCGCCGGCGTGCGATGCGACCGGCGGGCCGGGCCCGCCGGGGCTCAGAACGACAGCTGGATTGCGAGGTCGATCGCGAGAATCGCGATCGAGCAGCCGATGCCGAGAACCACGTTCGGCAGCCGGTGTTCGAAGTCGCGATTGTCGCGGCGCATCGCGGCACCGAGCAGGAAGATCGCCTCGACGACGATCTGCAGTCCGACGAACAGCAGCATCAGCAGATATTCGTAACCCATCTGCTTGTACGCGGCGAATTGCATCCCGTGATCGCGGATCCATTGGCCGACGCGCAGCAGTTCGTAGACGAACAGCAAGGCGGGAAACAGGTAGCTGATGAAATACGTCGGCGCGGTGGCGTGCCGTAGTTCGAGGTGGAAGTGCTGATGCGTGGTAGCCATCAAGAAGCCCTCCTTGCAACGCATGATTGCGGTCGCGACGGCGGCGCGACGACGTGCGGACTAAGGGATTGCCCGAGGCATCGTGCGCGGTCGTACGGCACCAGCATACTGCTGCGCGGGAAATTTGGCATCCCGTGCGTGCGATCGTTGTAAAAACCCCTCCGCATCATGCAATGCGTTCAACGGTCGTCGCGCGCGATGCGCGTTCGACGCGGACGCACGTTCCTGACCGGGCGTCGCCTGCGCGACCGCTCACGCTTTCGCGTGCGCGCCTTCGACGAACAGCTTCGCGATCGACCGGAATTCCCGCTTCAGCGACAACCCGGGCACCGTCAGCCAGCGCAGCATCGCCGCGAGATAGAGGTGATGAAACCACGTGGCGAGCTGGTCGGCCGCCAGCGCCGGGTTCAGTTCGCCCGCCTGCTGTCCGGCGGCGATCAGTTGCTGCCACACGAGCGCGATGTCGCCGCCGCCGTCCTTCCCGCTGTCCGCTTCCACCACGCCGATGCTCAGGAACCGATGCCGCAGGTATGCGAGCAGATACACCGGATGCTGTTCGCACCATGCGGCCGACGCGTCGAGCACGCAGGCGATCCGCGACGCGAAGGTCCGCCGTCGCGCGACGTCACGCTGCAGGTGCGCGAGGTCGCGCGCGAGTTCGCCTTCGAGCCAGTGCGCGAGCACGGCCTCCTTCGTCGGAAAGTGGTTGTACAGCGTACGTTTCGCGACATCGGCCTGCGCGGCGATCTGTTCCATCGTCACGGCATCGTAGCCGTGCGCATCGAACAGGCGTGCGCCGGTGTCGGCGAGATGCGCGAGCATCTGGATGCGCTTGCGTGCGCGGCGGCCCGGATCGTCGGTCGTCGTCGGCATGGTTCGGTATCGACTGAAAGTGCACGAATTGCATTAGTATACGACGTGCATTTTTATGAATCCACTCGCCTGCATCGTGCAGGAGGAACCACGCATGAAGCTCGTCATCGCCACCTACGGCACCGAAGGCGACACGCGCCCGCTCGCGGCGCTCGGCCGCGCGCTGCTGGACGCCGGCCATGAGGTCCGGTTGCTGGCCGACGCCGCGACGCTCGGTTCTGCCGCCGCGCTCGGCGTGCCTTGCGCGCCGCTGTCCGGCGACATCCGCGCGGCGATCGCGCCGGACGGCGCGTTGTCCGACGCGGTGCGCGGGCGCGGCGGGTTCAACGACACGTCGAAGGCGCTCGCCGCGATCGCGAATACGAATACGGCGGCGTGGATGCGCGAAGTCGCGGCCGCGTCGGCCGGTTGCGATGCGATCCTGGTGTCGGGGCTGGCGTCGTTCGTCGGGCTGTCGATCGCCGAGTATCGCGGCGTGCCGGCGATCGGCACGGGGATGATCCCGATCACGCCGACCGCGGCGTTCGCGTCGCCGTTTCTGCCGCCCGGCAAGGTGCCGCGCTGGCTGAATCGCGCGAGCCACAGGTTCGTGAACGCGCTGCTGTGGCATGCGTTCAGGAAGGCGACCAATGCGGCGCGCGCCAGCGTGTGCGGACTGCC
Source organism: Burkholderia sp. RF4-BP95 (assembly GCF_001521985.1). Classification (NCBI taxonomy): domain Bacteria; kingdom Pseudomonadati; phylum Pseudomonadota; class Betaproteobacteria; order Burkholderiales; family Burkholderiaceae; genus Burkholderia; species Burkholderia sp. RF4-BP95. The sequence goes on from NZ_LOSX01000018.1 coordinate 42,718, forward strand.
GCCGCGCCGGCGCGTATGGACCGATCATCCGATGCTGTACGGCGTGTCGCCCGCGCTGCTGGCCGATCCCGCCGACTGGCCGTCGCATGTGCTGGCATGCGGTCAGTGGCGCGTCGACGCGCCGGCGTGGACGCCGCCGCCCGCGCTGTCGAGCTTCCTCGATGCGGGCGATCGGCCCGTGTATATCGGCTTCGGCAGCATGGCCGGGTTCGACCGGGCCGCGATGGTCGACGCGCTGCTGCAGGCGCTCGACGGCCGGCGCGCGCTGTTCCATCCGGGCTGGAGCGGCATCGATGCGTCGATGCTGCCGTCACACGTGTGCGTGATCGGCGAGACGCCGCACGACTGGTTGTTTCCGCATGTATCGATGGCGATCCATCACGGCGGATCGGGTACCACGCATTCGGCCGCGCGGGCGGGGATTCCGTCGGTCGTCGTGCCGTTCGCGGGCGATCAGTTCTTCTGGGCGAGCCGGCTGCAACGCCTCGGTGTGGCCGATGGGCCGGTGGCGGGGCGCCGTGTGGACGCCGCGGCGCTCGCACGCGCGATCGCGTTCGCGGCACGCGCCGACACGCAAGCGCGTGCCGCCGAACTCGGTGCGCGGATCGCGCGGGAGGACGGGGTGCGGCTGGCGGTCGGCGCGATCGAGCGCTGGGGGCGCCCCGGCGTGCGCTGAACGCGTCCGCCCCGCGTCAGAAATGCCCGGTGAACCGGTAGCGGCTGCCCGGATGCCACAGATTGGCCACCGACGCGACCATCCCTTGCGACCACGTGCGCCGATGCAGCAGCAGGCACGGCTCGCGTTCGTCCGTCGTCAGGTGGCGGCGCGTTGCCGCATCGGGCATCGCGGCCTCGATCCGGTATTCGACCCGCTGCAGCGGCGCGACGCGCGTCAGGTACTGGTTCGGCGTCGTCGTCGTGAAGTCCTGCAACGCATATTCGGGCGCGCAGGCCGGGTTGACCCAGCGCTCCTCGAGCTGCACGGGCGTGTCGTTCTCGAAGTGCAGCACGCGCGAATGGAAGATCGGGCTGCCGGTGTCGAGCTGCAGCTCGTCGGCGAGTTTCGCGTCGGCGACGGCCGCGCCGACCTCCAGCACCTGCGCACGATACGCATGGCCGCGCGCGGCGACTTCATCCGAGATGCTGCGGATCGCGACCAGCGTCGATTCGTATTTCGGCGACGCGACGTACGTACCCGAGCCGCGCGTGCGCGTGAGCACCTGTTCGGCCGTCAGCTCGCGCAGCGCGCGGTTGACCGTCATCCGCGCGACGTTGAATTCGCGCGCGAGCTCGTTCTCCGACGGCACCTGGTCGCCTTCCGCCCACTCGCCCGCATGAATGCGCGCGAGGATGAAGTCCTTGATTTCCTGATAGATCGGTGTGGTCATTGCATTGCTGTTCAAGAGACGGCGGCCGCGTGCCGTCGCAGGCCGGCCTTCGTGCGGTGTCCGGGCGGAGTGTACCGGGTTCGACGCGCTGCGGGCCCGACTGTGGGCCCGGGATTCGGGTAATTCCGGCCTGCATCCGGCGCGCCGGTCGAGGGGGCCGCGAGGGCCATACGGACCTCGGTCGCCGCGTCGGCGAGCGCGACGGACGAAAAAGTATAGACAAATGTGGGCGCGCCGACGACGGACGGAATCCGCACAGAAAGCTGGATTTCATCTGCATGTAATCTGTAGCGAATTGAAATATAAGGGAAATTCGCTCATGGAAACAATCAACCGACAATTAGAGATAAACACGGATTGCTGGCAGTGACCTGAAAAAGGCAAAGTTGTATGTACAACTTCGAGAGTCACCGGACAGGCGGCTCCCGGGTTGGAAGGGTTCGCGGCGGCGACGCCGACGGGACCCGTGCCCAGTTCGCCTAAGACAGGAACGCCATGAAGAAACTCGCGCTCAGTATTGCCCTTGCCTGCCTCGCGGTCGGTGCCCACGCCAAGGATTGGTCGACGATCCGGTTCGGCGTCGACGCCAGCTATCCGCCGTTCGAATCGAAGGACGCAAGCGGCAAGGTCGTCGGCTTCGACGTCGATCTCGGCAACGAGATCTGCGCACGGCTGAAGGCGAAATGCGTGTGGATCGAGAACGACTTCGACGGGATGATCCCGGCGCTGAAGGCGAAGAAGTTCGACGGCGTGCTGTCGTCGATGTCGATGACGCCGGCGCGCGCCGAGCAGATTGCGTTCTCCGACAAGCTGTTCAACACGCCGACCCGCCTGGTCGCGAAGAAGGGCGCGAATCTGCAGCCGACGGCCGAATCGCTGAAGGGCAAGTCGGTCGGCGTCGAGCAGGGCACGATTCAGGAGACCTACGCGAAGGCCTACTGGGCGCCGAAGGGCGTGCAGGTCGTGCCTTACCAGAACCAGGACGGCGTGTACCAGGACCTGATGTCCGGCCGCCTCGACGCCGCGCTGCAGGACGCGGTGCAGGCCGACCTCGGCTTCCTGAAGACGCCGCGCGGCGCGAACTTCGAATTCGCCGGCAAGGACATCGACGATCCGAAGACGCTCGGCAACGGCGCCGGCATCGGGATGCGCAAGGACGACGCCGACCTGAAGGCGAAAATCGACCACGCGATCGCCGACATGATCAAGGACGGCACGTACAAGAAGCTCGAGAAGAAGTACTTCGCATTCGACGTCTACGGCGGCTGATCGTCCACGCGGCGCGCGTCGGCTGTGGCGCGCGCCGCACCGGTTGCCGCGTGCAACCCGCTTCGCATGATGCGTCCGGCTTGATGAGCAAGTCGCATCAGGTAGTGCGCAGATATCGTTTGATGCGCGGTTAATGGCTATTGACAATCCAGCCACTTCGTTCTGGATCCCTTATATGATCTTCCAAGGATTTGGCCCGCTGTTGTGGGCCGGCACGGTCGAGACCGTGAAGCTCGCGGTGCTGTCGCTCGCCGCGTCGCTCATACTGGGCCTCGCGGGCGCGGGCGCGAAACTGTCGGCCAACCGCGCGCTGAAGTCGGTCGGCACGTTCTACACGACGCTGATCCGCGCGGTGCCCGATCTCGTGCTGATGCTGCTGCTGTTCTACGGGATCCAGATCCTGCTGAACGACGCGACCGACCTGCTCGGCTGGGATCAGATCGACATCGACCCGTTCGTGGCCGGCGTCGTGACACTCGGCTTCATCTACGGCGCGTACTTCACCGAGACGTTCCGCGGCGCGTTTCTCGCGGTGCCGCGCGGCCAGCTCGAAGCGGGCTTCGCATACGGAATGAGCGGCTGGCGCGTGTTCCACCGGATCCTGTTCCCGCAAATGATGCGCTTCGCGCTGCCGGGCATCGGCAACAACTGGCAGGTGCTCGTGAAGGCCACGGCGCTGGTATCGATCATCGGCCTCGCCGATGTCGTGAAGGCGTCGCAGGACGCCGGCAAGAGCACGCTCGATTTCTTCTTCTTCACGCTCGCGGCGGGCGCGATCTACCTCGCGATCACGACGGTGTCGAACGTCGTGCTGCACCACCTCGAGAAGCGTTATTCCGCGGGCGTCCGGAGGCTTGCACTGTGATCGAACTCGTCAGCCAGTACTGGCAAAGCTATCTCTACACCGACGGCTACCGCTTCAGCGGCCTCGCGATCACGCTGTGGCTGCTGGTCGTGTCGATCGCGCTCGGCTTCGCGCTGGCCGTGCCGCTCGCGATCGCGCGCGCGTCGTCGAACCGCTGGATCTCCGGCCCCGTGTGGCTCTACACGTACGTGTTCCGCGGCACGCCGCTCTACGTGCAGCTGCTGATGTGCTACACCGGCATCTACAGCCTGCAGGTCGTGCACAACCACGTGCTGCTCGACACGTTCTTCCGCAACGCGATGAACTGCACGCTGCTCGCGTTCGTGCTGAACGAATGCGCGTATGCGACCGAGATCTTCGCGGGCGCGATCAAGGCGACGTCGGCCGGCGAGATCGAGGCCGGGATGGCCTACGGGATGTCGCGCTTCAAGCTCTATACGCGCGTCATCCTGCCGTCCGCGCTGCGCCGCTCGCTGCCGAGCTACAGCAACGAAGTGATCCTGATGCTGCACGCGACGACGCTCGCGTTCACCGCGACCGTGCCCGACATCCTGAAGGTCACGCGCGACGTCAACTCCGCCACGTACATGTCGTTCCAGGCCTACGGCATCGCGGCCGTGCTGTACGCCATCGTCGTGTTCGCGCTCATCTGGGCGTTCCGCAAGCTCGAGACGCGCTGGCTCGCGTACCTGTCGCCGCGCGGCCATTAACGCATTCGCAAGATTCGCAAGGAAGGACCAAGCATGTACAAGCTCACCGTTGACAACCTGCACAAGAAATTCGGCGACAACGAGGTGTTGAAGGGCGTGTCGATGAAGGCGAAGGCCGGCGACGTGATCAGCATCATCGGCTCGAGCGGCTCCGGCAAGAGCACGTTCCTGCGCTGCATCAACTTCCTCGAGCAGCCGTGCTCGGGGCAGATCACGATCGGCAGCGAGCCGATCGAGACCACGCGCGACCGTAACGGCTCGCTGCGCGTGGCCGACCAGAAGCAGCTGCAGCGCATGCGCACGAAGCTGTCGATGGTGTTCCAGCACTTCAACTTGTGGGCGCACATGACGGTGCTCGAGAACGTGATCGAGGCGCCGATGGCCGTGCTCGGGATCGGCAAGGAAGAGGCCGTCGCGCGGGCGCGCAAGTATCTGGAGAAGGTCGGCCTCGCGCCGCGCGTCGAAGGCATGTATCCGTCGCACCTGTCGGGCGGCCAGCAGCAGCGCGTCGCGATCGCGCGTGCGCTCGCGATGGAACCGGAGGTGATGCTGTTCGACGAACCGACGTCGGCGCTCGACCCGGAACTCGTCGGCGAAGTGCTGAAGGTGATGCAGAAGCTCGCCGAGGAAGGCCGCACGATGGTCGTCGTCACGCACGAGATGGGCTTCGCGCGCAACGTGTCGAACCACGTGATCTTCCTGCACCAGGGGAAGATCGAGGAAGAGGGCGATCCGCGGGAGATTCTCGTCAATCCGAAGAGCGAGCGGCTCGGGCAGTTCCTGTCGGGGCGGCTCAAGTAAGCGGACGCTGCCGCGGCCTGGAACGCTAAATGCTTGTCCCGGATGACTCTTTCGATCGAGGAGCGCCGCGATGAGCACGCCGACCCCTACCGCGTTTTCCCACGTGAGGCCGCAGGACACCGCGTATCAAGGCGAAGGCCTGCGCGACTTCTTCCTGTATCGCGATCTCGGCATCGCGGCCGCGACGAACGGCAAGGTCGTCGCGCAACTCGTCAGGGCGAATCATGCACCGACGGCGGGCACCGGCTGGCACCGTCACGAGGCCGAGTTCCACATCGTGATCATGCTGAAGGGCTGGGCGCGCTTCATGTACGGCGAGCGCGAGACGCTGGTGAACGCCGGCGACTGCGTGCACCAGGCACCGGGAATCGTGCATTACCTGTTCGACTATTCACCTGACATGGAGTATCTGGAGATCGTCGGGCCGGCCGATTTCAAGTCGATCGACGTCGAAGGGCCGTGCGAAGTGCCTGCGCCGACGCCGTGGGGCGACGCGGGCGCGTAGCCGCCGTCGTTTCGCATGCGAGGCATCCACGTGCCTGGGAAAGACCGCCTTCGGGCGGTTTTTTTATTGGCCTTCAGTCATTCGACATCCGAAGCGTTCGTCATGTAAGGAATTGGAAATGACAGACAGGCGTTTGTCAGCCTCGCGTGACGTTTCGTTACACGCCGTCAAAGATCGTCAATTCGATGCGGGTGCGGTGCACGGCACATCGGTGGCCGGCGTTAAGGGGATAACAGCCGGATCACCGGCTGGCTTACCCAGGAGAATGTCATGACCCGCATCGCGAAGATCCTGACCGTGACGGCCGTCGCGTGCGCCGCTCTCGTCCCGGCGCTGGCCGAAGCCCATTCGCACCGCGTGTGCCATTTCGATCACCACCATCACCGCGTGTGCCGCTGGGTCCGTTGACCCGTGGCGCGGTATTCCCGGCATCGCGTCGGGACGTTTTTCCCATTCAGGCAAATCAGGAGAGGACTATGAAAAAGACGATGTTGATCGCCGCGCTCGTCGCGGGCATGGGCATGTCGATCGGTGCGTTCGCACAGGTTCCGGCCAGCGCGCCGGCCGGCACGACCGGGCTGTGCAAGGATGGCTCGTTCTACTCGGGCGCGTCGAAGAAGGGCGCATGCGCCGGTCACAAGGGCGTGAAGACGTGGTACGGCGCATCGTCGGCAGCCGCGGCCAGCGCACCGGCCGCAACCCCCGCGACCGCGGCTTCCGCTTCCGCCGCATCGGCCGCCGCACCGGCGAAGAGCGCGCCCGCGACGACCGCGGCAGCGGCGCCCGGCGGCGGCGCGGGCAAAGTGTGGGCCAACGACAGCACGAAGGTCTACCACTGCTCGACCGACAAGTTCTACGGCAAGACGAAGCACGGCAGCTACATGTCGGAAGCCGATGCGAAGGCGAAGGGCTACCACGCGTCGCACGGCAAGGCCTGTTCGTAATATCGACGGCATGCGCGAGCGATGCCGCTCGCGCACTGACCGGCATCGCGCCCCGCCATCCGTGCGGGGCGCTTCGTTTTCAACTCCGACGTGCCGCAGCCGATCGCTGCCGTACCGCGCGGGTTCAGTGCACGCGATCGGATTGCGGCGAGGTCGCCGCCGCATCGCGATCGGCCGCGCGCGCGTCGAGCAATGACCGCAGCGTCACGTAGTGCGCGCCGTTCGCGCCGCCGTCCGTATCGGCGGTGCGATCGTACGGCTCGTTGTCATGGATCGTCGCCCGCACGATCGGATAGATCTGCGTTTCCCAACGGCTGCCGTTGAACACGCCATAGTGGCCCACGCCCGTCTGCACGTGGTGCGTTTTCAGGTACGGCGGCAATCCCGAACACAGCTCCTGCGCGGCCATCGTCTGGCCCACGGCGCAAATGTCGTCCTTCTCGCCCTCGATCGTCAGCAGCGCGGTGCGGTGGATCGCGGCCGGTTCCACCAACCGGTCGCCGACCAGCAGCTCGCCGCGCGCGAGCGCATATTGCTGGAATACTTTCTCGACCGTTTCCAGATAGAACTCCGCGGTGAGATCGGCCGTCGCGAAGTATTCGTCGTAGAAGTGGCGCAGCGTATCGGCTTTCGCGGGGTCGCCTTTCGCACGCTCGTAGTACAGGTCGGCGAACGAAGCGGCATGGCGGTCGGGATTCATCGACATGAACGCGCCGACCTGCACGAAGCCCGGGTACACGCAACGCTGCGCGCCGACGAAGCCGGTCGGCACGACGCTGATCAGGTTGCGCGCGAACCATTCGATCGGCCGGCTCGTGGCGAGCGCGTTGACTTTCGTCGGATTCACGCGGCAGTCGATCGGCCCCGCCATCAGCGTCAGGCTCGCGGGTTGGGTCGGATCGCCGGCGGCGGCCATCAGCGCGACCGCCGACAACGCGGCGACGGTCGGCTGGCAGATCGCGAGCACGTGCGCGTCCGGGCCGATCTGGTGAATGAAATCGATCACGTGCCAGACGTATTCGTCGAAGCCGAATCGCCCGGCCGAAAGCGGGATGTCGCGCGGGTTGTGCCAGTCGGTGATGTACACGTCGTGATCGGCCAGCATCGTGGCGACCGTACCACGCAGCAGCGTCGCGAAATGCCCGGACATCGGCGCGACGATCAGCACGCGCGGCTGGCGCGCAATCGGCCGCGCCTTGCGGAAATGCAGCAGCGTGCCGAACGGCGTGGCCGCCGCGGCTTCCTCGACGATCGGCACCGATTCGCCGTCGACGACGACCGACGCGATGCCGAACGGCGGGCGCCGGTGCGAGAACGCGCAGCATTCGAGCAGTTCGCACAGCGCGTCGACCATGCGGCCCGTCGGCGTCGACGTGGCGGCCGGCCACTGCGACATCGTCGCGCGCGTGACGGCCGCCCATGCGCGCGCCGGGCGCAGGCATTCCGCAGACCATTGGTAGTACGGATAGGCAAGCAGGTTCATGTCCGTCGCTCGTTGCGTCACGTTGCATGGAGCGAGGCAAGCCGTGTGCCAGCATGCGGCTGGCACGCGCGTTGCACGCGGTTCTCGAACGCGGCGACGGACACGGCGATACATGCGGTCCCCGTGCAGCCGGGCGACCGACCGCCGCGCGCTGCTGCTGCGGTTCGGGGTAACGGCCGTGCCTCTGCACCAGGCGGCGATGCGCCACTTCGGCGAACGCGCCGCACTGGCGTGGTGCGGTTCGCGTGGCGCGGCGTGCGCTTTCGGTGCAGGGGCGCGAACGGCAATCAGCGGGAGAGCGACATGGAAGCTACCGGGCGGACGACGTTGACCATCAGCAGCCGCAACTACTCGTCGTGGTCGATGCGCGGCTGGCTGCTCGCGAGGCTGAGCGGCCTCGTGTTCGAGACCGTCAGCGTGCCGATCGACGCCGCATCGCGCGCGGAGCTGCTGCTGCTGTCGCCGTCGATCCTCGTGCCGTGCCTGACGCACGACGGCAGCACGGTGTGGGACACGCTCGCGATCGCCGAATACCTGAACGAAATCCGGCCGCAAGCGCGGCTGTTACCGGACGACCGGCATGCGCGCGCGCATTGCCGGTCGATCTGCGGCGAGATGCATTCCGGTTTCAGCGCGTTGCGCTCCGCGCTGCCGATGAACCTGCGCGCGCATTTCCCCGGTTTCCGGATCTGGTCGCGTGCGCAGCACGACATCGAGCGCATCGTGACGATCTGGCGCGATTGTCTGGACGCGTACGGCGGCCCCTGGCTGTTCGGCGAGCGGATCGGCGTCGCCGATGCGATGTACGCGCCGGTCGTCACGCGATTCCTGACCTACGACGTGAAACTCGAACCCGATATCGCCGAGTACTGCATGCGCATCCTCGCGCATCCGTTCGTCGCGGAGTGGATCGATGCCGCGAAAGCGGAGCACGAAGACATCGACGAACTGGACATGGAGTTCTGACGCGCGACGCACCTTCGTGCGTTGAATCGGACGCCGGCACGTCCATCGAAACGAACCGCCGCCGCAACTGCGCAACTCGCAAACGTTTTACGTTGATTTTCGCTGGAAACGAGGACGAATTCCCTAAAGGATGCCGGCGCCGATGACGTTAAACGGGCACGGGGACGACTGTCGATCGCATGCATGCGACATGCGACGCGCAGTCCGCAACAACCAGCGCAGCAGGGGAACCAACTTGAACCGTCAGCAATCTTGGACGCGTACGGCCGCGCCCGGCGAGATCATCTACTCGGAGGGCTTCGCCGGCGAGCCCGTCATCTTTCTGATCGCCGACGGCAAGGTCGAGCTGTCGACGCGCTGCGAAGACAAGCGTGTCGTCGTCGCGACGCTCGGGCGCGGCGAGTTCTTCGGCGAATCCGCGTTGCTCGCTTCCGAGCCGCGCGCGCATACGGCGAAGGCGCTGTCGTTCTGTCAGCTCACGGTCGTGCCGGCCACGCTGCTCGACGAGGAAATCGAGCACGTGTCCGCGCTGCTCCGTCATGTCGTGCGCACGATGATCCGGCGCGTGAAGCGCAAGGACGACCAGCTCGCGACCTATACGCACGCGGATTTCATGCCGGGCGTGCTGTCGTATGCGCATGTGCTGTCGCTGATGGCGGGCGCCGACACGCGCGGATCGGACGACGCGTGGTCGCGGCGGCCGATGCAGGCGCAGGCGGCCGAGGCATCGGTGCCGCTCGCCGACGTGATTCGCCGCTGTCGCGCGATCGCCGGCCATTCGCGCCCGCACGTGCTTGCGATGCTGCGCCGCATGGAGAAGCTCAATCTCGTCACGATCGAAGCCGCGCAGGCGGACCATGCCGGCGGCTCGGCCGATTACACGGCGTCATCGGATGCGCGCCAGGTCGTCACGTTCGATGCCGCGCGCGTGGTCGATCGCGCGCAGCAGGTCGCCGATCACGATCTCGACCTGTCGATCAACAGCGAGCTGGAACTGATCGAGCTGGCCGATCTCGAAGCGCTGATCGGCGTCGACCGGAAGCTGCTGCTCAACAAGCTGTCGCACGGCGAGATCGCCGACGAGGTGTTCGCGTTCCGCAAGTCGAAGGTGCTCGGTTACGTCGAGCAGAAGGGCGTCGCGTATTTCTCGCGGCGCAGCCCGCGCGCCGGCGGCGACGTGCGCGCGCTCGAGGATATCGTGTGGGTCGACCAGCGCACGCTGTTCGACGTGATCAGCGCATTCGATACGTACGATCTCGCGAAGCTGATCGCGAGCCTCGACGATCGCGCGGTGGCCGACAAGCTGTTCTCCGTGATGACGGAAGCGCGGCGCAACGAGGTGTCGTGGGTGATGCGCCGCGAGCTGAAGCTCGACCCGATCGAGATCGAGGAGATCGAACGGCGCGTGCTCGATGCCGTGCGCGCGGCCAAGGCGCCTGCGGCAGGCGCGGCACCCATGCCGCTGGCTTCATCCGACGCGTGACGCGCAACCCGACGGAGACACCCATGGACTTGTTGACCCTGGCCGGCGTGCTGCTCGGCGGCGCGGCCATCGTGTTCGGCTTCGCACTGGAAGGCGGGCATTTTTCGACGCTGTTCCAGTTCGAGGCGCTCGTGATCGTGCTCGGCGGTACGCTCGGCGCGGTGATGATTCAGAACACGTGGGCGCGGTTCTTCGATGCGGTGAAACAGTTGCGGCTCGCGTTCGTGCGTGCGCAGGAAGTCGACCGCAAGCACCTGACCGACCTGCTGGAGTGGGGCGATCGCGCGAAGCTCGACGGGTTGCTCGCCTTCGAATCGATGGACGTGAGCGGCATCCATCCGTTCGCGCGGCGCGGGCTCGAACTGCTCGCGAACGGCGTGTCGACCGCCGTGCTCGAGGACGCGCTGCACCGCGAGCTCGACGCATACGAGCGCAGCCGGCTCGCGGCCGCGCGCGTGTGGCATCAGGCCGGCGGCTATGCGCCGACGTTCGGCATTCTCGGCTCGGTGCTCGGGCTGGTCCAGGTGACGAGCCATATTCTCGAACCGGCGCAGCTCGGACCGGGCATCGCGGTCGCGTTCATCGCGACGCTCTACGGCCTCGCGTTCGCGAACCTCGTGTTTCTGCCGCTCTACGGCAAGCTGCGCGCGCAGATCGACAGCGAGTTGCGATTCCGCAAGCTGTATCTCGACGGCCTGCTCGCGATTTCGCGCAAGGAATCGCCGCATACGATCGAGACGCGGCTGACCGGCGACGTGCGCGGCCGCGCGGCGGAGTCCCTCGCATGATGCACCGGGAGCTTCGACATGACCGCTCGAACTGACGGCGCGCGGGCGGGCTCGCTCGCCGCCGATCGCGACGACGAAGGCGAAGGCACGCAGTCCGGACGCTGGCTGATTTCCTACGCGGATCTGATCACGACGCTGATGGTGCTGTTTCTCGCGCTGTACGTGCTGCAGCTCGCGAAATACAACGCGCTCGACGCGCGCTACCAGACGCTCGCGCGGCACGACAGCGGGACCGCCAGCGCGCCCGGCGCGGCGATGCCCGAGCGTGCCCCCGCCTGGCTGGCATCGCTCGACGCGCTGAAGTCGAGCGGCCGCATCTCGCTCGTGCGCGCGCGGCATGGCATCGAGATCGGCATCGACGCGAAGGTTCTGTTCAACGTCGGCGACGCACGCTTGCTGCCCGATGCGACGCCGGTGCTCGGCCAGATCGCGCAGGCGCTGAGCGAACATGCGACCGGCGACATTCTCGTCGAAGGGCATACCGACAGCGTGCCGATCGCGAATGCGAAATACGAATCGAACTGGGAGCTGTCGTCCGCGCGGGCGGGCAGCGTCGTGCGCTATCTGGCCGATCGCGGCGTCGCCCCGCACCGGCTCGCCGCGATCGGGCGGGCCGATACGCAGCCGCTCGTCGCGGGCGACGATGCGGCCGCCAGGGCGCGCAACCGGCGCGTGACCATCTTCGTCGCGTATTGAGCGTGCGGACCTCGCCAGGCGCGCGACGGTTACCCGCCAACGACATATCCGATCTCGCATGACGAACATGTGAACCCGGCGATGCGATTCCGCGCACGCCTGCCGATAACTCAAGCTGGCTCAGACCGAGCGGTTATCGAGGGTTCCCCATGCATTTCTGGCGCAAGCTGTCCATTCAGAACAAGCTGATTCTCAGCATGACGAGCTGCCTGCTCGTGTTCGTCGCGATCTCGAGCGGGTTGAGTGTCCGTCTGATCGGCAACGCCGTGCGCGAGCGCGTCGTCCGCGAAGGGCTGCCGACGGCCGTGAGCGGCATCCGCGCCGACGTGCAGCGGCAGCTGGCCGGGCCGATCGCCGCATCGCGCGTCCTCGCGCGCGATGCGTTCCTGCTGCAATGGGAAGCCGACGGCGAGCCCGACGCCGGCACGCGCAACTGGATCCAGCTGGCGAGGAACGTGAAGGACGAGCAGAAGGCGGCGTCCGTGCAGTGGGTGTCGGTGAAGAGCGGCAACTACTACAACGAGGCCGGCCTGCAGCGGAAGGTCACCGACAACGATCGATGGCTCGCGACCTTCCTCGCATCGGGCAAGACCTACGACGTGAACATGGATCGCGAGGTCACGGCCGGCGGCTACATGATGTTCATCAACAGCCGCGTGGAACTCGACGGCACGCCGGTCGGCGCGACCGGCATGAGCCTGTCCGTCGACGCGCTCGCGAAGGGGATCGCCGCATACCGGATCGGCGATACCGGGTTCGCGTACCTCGTGCGGCCGGACGGCGCGATCATGATGCATCGCGATACGTCGCTGATCGACGGCAAGCACTTCCTGAAGGACGAACCGGGGCTGCCCGGCGATGCATCGTCGACGCTGCTGGCCGGCCAGCCATATGCGTACCTGAGCTACGACGGCGACGGCGGTGCGCGCTTCATCGCGACGTCGTTCATTCCGGAGCTGAATGCGTACGTGGTCGTCGAAGTGCCGCAGGCCGAACTGCTCGGCCCGGTGACGCGTGCGATTCGCAGCGCGGCGCTGGTCGCCGCGGTCGCGGGCCTCGGCGTCGCGCTGGTCGTGATCTGGTTGGTCGGGCGCGCGATCGCCGCGCCGATCCGCCGCGCGGCGACGCTGCTGTCGGAGATCGCGAGCGGCCAGGGCGACCTGACGCGCCGGATGACGGTCGAGAGCGAGGACGAGATCGGCCAGCTGTCGGACGCGTTCAACCGCTTCGTGTCGTCGTTGTCGACGCTCGTTCACCGGATTCGCGCGGCGTCCGCGTCGATCGCGACCGGGTCCGCGCAGATCGCGTCGGGCAATGCTGACCTCAGCGAACGGACCGAAGGGCAGTCGAGCAACCTCGAGCGGACGGCTTCGTCGATGGAGGAAATCACGGCGGTCGTGCGCAACAACACCGAAACCGCGACGACGGCCGCGAAGCTGATCACCGGCGCATCCGATGCGGCGATGCGCGGCGGGCACGTCGTGGGCGAAGTCGTGACGACGATGGAGCAGATCAGCGATGCGTCGCAGCGCATTTCCGAGATCATCGTGATGATCGACAGCATTTCGTTCCAGACGAATATCCTCGCGCTGAACGCGGCGGTCGAGGCCGCACGCGCCGGCGAGCAGGGCCGCGGGTTCGCGGTCGTCGCGTCGGAAGTGCGCAATCTCGCGCAGCGCAGCGCGCAGGCGGCGAAGGAAATCAAGGCATTGATCGAACACAGCGCGGGGACGGTGGACGCCGGGTCGCGGCTCGTCAGCGAGGCCGGGAAGGTGATGAGCGACGTCGTATCGCAGGTGCAGGGCGTCAGCGCGATGATGAGCGAGATCGCCGAAGCGAGCCTGGAACAGAGCGCCGGCATCGATCAGATCGGCGACGCGGTGCAGTCGCTCGATCAGATGACGCAGCAGAATGCGGCGCTGGTGGAGGAAAGCGCGGCGGCAGCGGAAAGCCTGAAGCAGCAGGCGGCGGAACTGACGCAGCTGGTATCGGCATTCAAGGTGGATGAATGAAGCGCGCGCGACGTTAGAATGATGCGCTTCTGAGGGGCGTCGGCTGCGGGATCGCGGCGGACGTTTTCGCGGTCGGCGCGGGATTCGTCAACGTCATAAAAATGAAGCGCATTTCAAGACTGAAGATCGGGGTAGGGGCGGTGGTGGTCGCGGCGGTGCTCGGCGCGGTTGGGGCGAAGGTGATCGCATCGCCGGCGGATTCGTATCTTGCGTATCGGAAGAAGGCCGCGGCGGCCGTGGCGGCGGCGCGAACGGAAGATCGACCGCGTGTCGACCAGCAGTACACGGCCGACGTGAATGCGCGGCTCGCGAGGCTCGTCGGCACGGTCCGGGCGAAAGGGTTTGCCGCGAAGGCGGCGGGCACGGTGCAGAGCGTCGGCCCCGTCGACGGGATGCCGCCGGGGCCGGACGGGCTGGCCTTCAAGTCGGCCGACGGCAAGACGAATCTCGTCGTGACGACGGTTCCGCTGCTGAAGGCGTGGGCGAGCACGGCGGATGCGGGCATCAAGCCGACGGACGACGTGGCCGCGATTCTCGACAATGAAACACTTTACACGGACGTATTCGGCGACGACGCCGCGGCGTTTCGCTTCGCCGAGTTGCCCGTCAAGCGGCAGCCGGCCGACGGCGTGGTGAAGGCGTGGCTGCTGGGCGAAAGCCAGGACGGCGTGCCGGACGGGCCGAACACGCTGGCCGTGTCGGTCCGGCAGGGCGAACGGGTTTATATCCAGTGGAGGAGCGTGACGCTGCGTCCGATCCTGGCGTGCAGCGCGGGGCGCGTGCCCGAGGATGCGCGGCAGGCGTGTTTCGCCGCGCAGGTGGTGTCGCAGCGGATCTACCCGCGGCTGATCGCGCAGGCGCAATCGATGGCCGATGCCGTGGTCCGGTAGCGGACGGTAGCCGTCGGCCTGTCGCCCGCCGACCCGATTCAAGGCGACCGCAACGCCTGCAGCCCCAGCGTGAGCGCGTTGAACGGCATCTCCGCGGCGCCCAGCGAAAAGCTCGTCGCACTGGCGGTCGCCCCCGGCGAATGCATCAGCGCGTGAACGATCCGCTCGCTCGCATGGCCGTCGCCATACGGATTGCTCGCGCGCGCCATTTCCTCGTACGCGCTCTCGCTGTCGAACAGCCGCGACGCCTCCCAGACGATTCGTTCCCGGTCCGTGCCGACGAGCCGCGCGGTGCCGGCCTGGATCGCCTCGGGCCGCTCGGTCGTCTCGCGCGTGACGAGCACCGGCTTGCCGAGCGCGGGCCCTTCCTCCTGGATGCCGCCCGAATCGGTGATGATGAAATGCGAGCGCGACATCAGGAATACGAACGAAAGATATTCCTGGGGATCGATCAGGTAAATGTTCGGCACGCTGCCGAGCAGCGCGCGCGCCGGCTCGCGCACGTTCGGATTCAGGTGTAGCGGATAGACGAACTGCGCATCGCGATAGCGGTTCGCGAGCGTGCAGAGCGCCTCGCAGAAATGCCGGAACGGCTCGCCGAAGCTTTCGCGGCGATGGCCGGTGATCAGCACGACGCGGCGGGACGGATCGAGAAAGGGAAAGTGCGCGGCGATCTTGTCGTTGAGCACGGTATCGTGGTCGAGCATGCGTTTGACGTCGTGCAGCGCATCGATCACGGTGTTGCCCGTCATCACGACCGCGCCAACCGGCACGCCTTCGCTGAACAGGTTGTCGCGCGCCTGGCCGGTCGGCGCGAAATGCCATGACGACACCGCATCGGTCACGCGGCGATTCAGCTCCTCCGGCCACGGCGACCAGATATCGCCGCTGCGCAGGCCCGCCTCCACGTGCCCGACCGGCAGATAGCGGTAGAACGCCGCGAGACTGACGGCCAGCGTCGTCGTCGTGTCGCCGTGCACCAGGACGACGTCGGGGCGGAAGTCGTCGAAGACGATCCCGATCGCCTGGAGAATGCCGGTCGTCACGTCGGTCAGCGTCTGGCTCTGGCGCATCAGATTGAGATCGTAGTCTGGCTTGATGTCGAACAACGTGAGGACCTGATCCAGCATCTCCCGATGCTGGGCGGTCACGCATACGCGGGCGTCGATATCCTTGCGCGACTTCAGCGCGCGGACGAGCGGCGCCATCTTGATGGCTTCCGGCCGAGTCCCGAATACAAGCAAGATCTTCTTCATCGTTATCCTCGTTGAGCATCTTCGCGCCGGAAGACCCGGCACCTGGCGCCAAACCTGGTTGCAGGCGACTCGTCCCGTTCCGTATGCGGCCGACGCCGGCCGGCGTCGGCCGCACGACATTCAGCGGCGCGGCGGGGCGAGCGCACCGTTCTTGTCCGCGCGGTCTCCGCCGCGCAATCGTCGGACTACGGACGTCCCCTGGCATCTCGTCAATCACGTCATTAGCGTTCCTCATTGTGTCGATCGCCACGTCCTTCCGTCACACGATTCGCGTCGCTGCGCGCCGGCGCACCGGGAAGGCGATCCCGCTTTCCATACAGCAATATTCAAACCAGCGGCCCCTGCGTCCGGGTCCGATTCACGCGGCACGCGTGGTTCGTTACGGAACGTTTCACAACTGCTACGGACGCCGGATCGGCGCAAGGGTGCGATGCAGATAAGCGGGCGCCCATTCGCGCGAGCATTGCGGTCGCGTCATGCGAAGCACGGCGGCGTGGATCGAGCGTCGACTACCGCTCGAACGGCATCCATCGTTCGAAGCGCATTGAATCGCTTCGACATGCGAATTTTGTCTGGGCAATGAAAGGCGTGTCGCCGCTTGTCCGGATCGGGTCACGGAGAAATGATTTGCCCGTCGTGCCGCATCGCGCGCGCCGCTCGAGCCGACAGGCGCGAAATGTTGCGTATCTGTAACGCGCGGCCGGAATACGGCCAGTGTGCACGCATGACGGCCTTCCGGCGCGCGCGGCAGCGTCGGCGCGGACGTCTTCCGGTCATGGCCCGTGCGATGGCGATTCGCGACGGATCGCATTGCGAAGCCGAAGCGCGCGAGGCGACATACGTGCGATGAACAGACGATTCGCCGCGCAACGCGAACGAATCGCGATGCCGACCGCACATGCCGTGCCAAAAGCTGATTCGCCGGTGAATCAAAAACACTCGGCCGCGGCCCCGGCCGCTCCCGCCGCCTGATCGTGGGTCCTTGCCGCACGGGGCGCGGCGGTCGATGGCTCGCCGCTTGCTTGTTCTGGGCGGACAGGTGCGTTCCGACGTGTTCCAACGACAGCAGACGGGCAGGGACGCCAAAGCAACGAATCCGGAAAGCGGCAGGACACGTTCGTCCGGCGCGGAAGACGCCCGCGCTTGCGCGACGAACGTGCGGCCGCTTCCCATTGACATCCGCGCGATGCACGGCCCGGGCGCAAGCGCTCGGCTGCCGCCGTCGCCGGCACGGGGGCAGGACATGAAGAACCGTCGGACGGTGTCGCTCTGCGTCGAGGGCATCCTGCTGTTGATCGTGCTGGCCTGCTCGCAGATCGTGCACGACACCGCGTTGCGGCCGTTCGCCGACGCGGTGCGCATCGGCGTGCCCGCAGCCGGCGCGGCGGAGCGCAGCGCCGCCTATGCCGGCGCCGCGCCGCTCGCGGTGCGCGCGTCCACCGACGCGGACGCGTTGCTCGGACGGGCGTCGGCCCGTACCGCGCAGGTCACGTTCGATCCCGACGTGCTGTTGATTCCCTGTGTCGCCTACCTGTGGCTGTTCACGCTACTGACCTGCGTCTATGCGGCGCGGCATTACGTGTTCAGTCTCGACCGTCTGTTCAAGCCGCAGCACGCGCCTTATCGGGCGGTGACCCACGGCGAATGGCCGCGGCTCACGGTGTTCGTCGCCGCGCACAACGAAGAAGCCGTCGTCGTCGATTGCCTGATGGCGCTGCTCGCGACGACCTATCCGCACGACCGGCTGACGATCATTCCGGTCAACGACCGTTCGACCGACAACACGCGCGCGCTGATCGACGAGGTGCGCGCGCTGGCGCCCGAGCTCATCAAGCCGTTTCATCGCGAGAGCGGCAAGCCGGGCAAGGCGGCCGCGCTGAAGGACGCGCTGCGCTTCATCCGCGGCGACATCATGGTGGTGTTCGATGCCGACTATCTGCCGCGTCCCGGGCTGTTGAAGGAACTCGTCGCGCCGTTCTTCGATCCGGAAGTCGGCGCGGTGATGGGCCGCGTCGTGCCGCAGAACGCCGACAGCAATCTGCTCGCGCGGCTGCTCGATCTCGAGCGCGCGGGCGGTTATCAGGTCAACCAGCAGGCGCGCAACAACCTGAACCTGGTGCCGCAATACGGCGGCACGGTCGGCGGTATCCGCAAGGGCGCGCTCGATGCAGTCGGCGGATGGTGCGACGACATGCTCGCCGAGGATACCGACATGACCTATCGCCTGCTGCTGAGCGACTGGCGCACGGTCTACCTGAATCACGCCGAATGCTACGAGGAAGTGCCCGAGCGTTGGGCCGTGCGCGCGCGGCAGCTGACGCGCTGGGCGAAGGGGCACAACCAGACGCTGCTGCGCTATCTCGGTCCGGTGTTGCGCAATCCGCTGATCTCGCGGCGCTGCCGGCTGGACGGCGCGCTGCTGCTCGGCGTGTTCCTGATGCCCGCGCTGCTCGCGATCGCGTGGGGCACCGCGATCACGCTTTATCTGCTCAATGGCGTCAACTCGACGGCGCTCGGCCTGCTCGTGTCGCTGTTCGCGCTGTTCGCGTTCAGCACCTTCGGCAACTTCGGCGTGTTCTTCGAGATCGTCGTCGCCGCGCGGCTCGACGGTCGCGCGACGCGCCTGCGGCTCGTGCCGGTCAACGTGGTCGGTTTTTGCGTGACGATCGCGGCCGTGGTGTCCGCGCTCTGGGGGCTCGTGCTCGACGCCGCGTTGCGCCGCGAACTGAAATGGGACAAGACCGAGCGTTTTCGCCGGCAACTGAAACCGGGGCGGTGAACGATGACGACCTTCAACGTGATGGTGCCGGTGGCGGGCGTGCTGAGCCTGCCGTTCCTGCCGCTGCTGCACGAGCTGATCCGGCGCAGCGACGTGGCGGCACTGCCGATCGGCGACGGGCCGTTCGTCGACCAGGCGCTGCTCGCCGCGCGCTGGCGCGATGCGCTGCGCGCGCACGCGGGCGGTGCGCGGCCGGCCGACGCATCCGCGATGCCGCCGTGGCACGCGCTCGGCCTCCTGGTGCGGCATGACGACGAGATCCGCGTCGTGCACGACGAGCATTGCGAGGACGTGCTGTACGCGGATCGCGCGATCACGCTCGACGGCGGCGCGCGGGCCACGTATGCGTTCGCCGAGCAGCGCATCGACGTTCGTGCCGGCGCGACGATCGGCATGCTCGCGCACGCGCCGCATATCGACGTCGACAGCGCGGTGCTGCGCGGCGTCGTGGTGGGCGGGACGGTATACCTGCATGGCGCCGGCGGCTTCGCGTGCCTGTACGGCGAGCCGATCGTGTTCGGCAAGGCACCGACGGTGCCGACCGACGATACGGCCGCCGCGCCGCGCCGTGCGATCTCGCTGACCCGTCACTTCTCGACGCTGCCGCATCGCTACGTGCACGGCCGCTACCTGCTGCCCTGCGACGTGCGTCTGCCCGCGCATACGGTCGTGCAGGGGAACCTCGTCGTGGACGGCACGCTGGTGCTCGGCGACGGCTGCGTGCTGCGCGGCGGCGTCAAGGCGCATCGCGTCGAGCTCGAGCGCCACGCGTTGCTGCACGGCTCGGTGTTCGCGCGGGACGACGTACTGCTCGCCAGCGGCAGCTGCATCGACGGCGTCGTGTCGGCCGGCGGCCTGCTGCGCCTGACCGGCGCGCGCATCGGCGTCGCCGGTCATCCTGTCAGCGCCTGTGCGCGCGACGTTTCGGTCGTCGGTCATGCATGCGTGCACGGCGACCTCGTCGCATGCCGCAGCGGCTGGTTCCACGCATCCCGTTAAGGAGCGCCTCCATGTCCGATCGTTCCCGCCGTCGCGGCTCGCGCGCACCGGTCGCCGCTCTGGCGGTGCTGTGCGGCGTTGCCGTCGGCCCGCTCCCGGTGCTCGCGGCGCAGCCGGATGACGCCGGCGCGCCGGCACCCGCGCAGTCGCCCGCCGCCGCGCCCGTCATCGTGCCGCGCACGCTCGACGCGCCCACGTTCGTGCGCGTGTCCGCCGACGGCCTGCCGGACGGCACGTCGCTCGCCGAATTCTCGCCTGACGATACGAACCGGCCGCCGTTGCCCGACGCCGTGATCGCGCATGTGCAGGCGCCGAGCGAGCGGCATGCCGAGATGTCGCTCGGCGTGTCCAGCGCACACCTGACGCACGGGTATGGCGACTGGTACGGCGTGCACGTGCGCGGCGTCTATCAGGACGGCGGCCGCACGATACTCGGCGAGCTGGCGCAGCTGCATCGCTTCGGCGAGAGCACGCAGCTCGGCGCACTGACGTACGTGCAGGACCTGGGACCGGACTGGTTCGGTGGCATCGGTTTTTCCGGCACGACGTCCGGGACGATCCTGCCGAGCGCGCGCGTCGACCTCTCGATCAACCGCAAGCTGTTGTCCAACCGGTCGCTGATCGTGTCGCTGGGCGCCGGCTATGCATGGAACCGCAGCGGCCACCGGGATCAGCTGTATCACGCCGGCGTGATCTGGTATGCGCTGCCGAAGTGGATCTTCGAGGCGGGTACGAACTACACGGTCGATTCGCCGGGGTCGGTGAAGGCGCCGCAATACTACGGCGCCGTCACCTACGGCGAGGTCGGGAAGAGCGTGATCGTGCTGCGTGGCGGGTTCGGCCGCGAGGCGTATCAGGTCACCGGATCCGGTTCGCAGATCGCCGATTTCCGCAGTCACGAAGTGATCGCGAAATGGCGCTACTGGTTCACGCGCAAGTGGGGCACGCAACTCGAATTCGACTACTACCATAACCCTTACTATTCACGGATCGGCGGCGAGCTGAGCGTGTTCTATCGCTGGTAACGGGAACGGGCGCCATGCAGACGCATCCCGTCCGTCCTCCCGTCGACCGTTCGCTGCGGATCCACCCGCATCCACAGCGCTGGCTGATGTCGATCGTGCTGCTGACCCCGACGCTCTATGCGTTGCTGTGGCTCGGCCTGCCGCTCGCGTGGCGCTACTGGCGCGCGGTCATGGCGTGGGGGGCGCACGAGATCGATCCGGCACTGCACGTGATCGTGATCGGCTACCCGCCCGATGCGCCGCGCGTCCCGCTGCTGTCGATCGATCTCGCCGCGCGAATGCCGAGCGGGACGCAGCTTGCCGTGACCGCTGTGCTGTGCGCGATCGGCTTCGGCGCGTCGTTCTTCCGGCGTGCGAACTGGTTGCCCGTTGCATATCTGTTACGTATCGCGAGCTTCACTCAGCTGCTGATCTGCGCGTATTTCTGGCTCGCACCGGGCGCGTTCCCATATGTGCCGATGCTGCATCTGCGTGACATGTTCGTACTGCACGGCGCGGCGATCGCGCTGATTCCGCTGGTGATGGCGGCGCTTTACTACCCGCTCGATTTCACGCCGCTGCAGAAGATCGCCGCATCGCTTCTCGTGGTCGGCTACTTCGTGTTCGCGCTGCCGTTCGTGATGCTGCTGCATGCGGTCGTCATCCATCATGGCTCGCTGCTGTTCCTGCCGTTCTGCTATTTCCTGCTCGGCGGCCCGCTGCTGATCGGCCTGCTCGTCACGCTCTATACCTACTGCGCGAGCTGGCCCGGCTCGCTGACGAATCCGTCCGACGATTCGTGCTAAACGCCGCCGTATCAGTGATGAAACGATTCGGCCGCGTTTTTCGCCGCACCGCACGGCACGCGACGCACGGAGCGAGCACGACAGGGCTTCCGGAGTCAATGGCACGTTGTTCGCTTCTCTCCCTGCGTCGCATCGATTCTTTTCCAACGGAGAAGACGGGCCGGCCGCCGATGGCCGACGTCGTTCGATGCTCGACGAACTGGGCAGCCGCACACATCTACCGGGCAAGGTGGGCCGAGCTGGCGGCACGCTCATCGCTGCTGTGGCGCCACCCATTCCTTAAGCGAGGAGCACACCATGTTGGCAAAGTCAGGCAAGTTCTTGCGGATACTGTTCGCGCTATTCGCGCTGGCGTTCGCATTCAGTCCGGGCGGCGTTCGGGCGGCCACCAACCAGCTTCTCCTGTTGGTGCCCGACACGCTGACGCTGCCTGATTCCCGCGTGTCCGCGTGGCTCGATACCGCGCAGGAAGAAGGGTTGCAGATCACCGTCATGACCGACAGCCAGTTCATGGCAGCCGGCTCGTCGCTGTCGCAGTATCCGGGCCTGATCCTGCCGGACCAGGTGCATACGACGGCCGCCGACGCGCTCGTGACGGCGATCCAGAACTATGCGCTGAACGGCGGCAAGGTGATGCTCGTCTATGATTTCGGCGTACTGAATTCGGCAGGCTTCTATGTGAGCCCGAAGTCTCGTTTCAGCAACATGGCCGGCGTCGACTACGTGTTGTATGACCAATACGGCGGCAACATGATCGGCCTCGGCAACGTGACCGGCATGAGCAGTTGGCTGCGCACGCTGCAAGTGCCCCCCGGCAAGTCGATGGCATGGACGACGACGACTTCGGCGACCACGGCCGCCAGCCCCACGACTTCGTTCGCGTCGACGAGCAGCTCCGGCTCGTCGAAGACGTCGGCCTCGACGTCCGGCAGCGCGCTGTTCCTGGCGGCCAGCCCGTCGAACCCGGGCGGCCTCGCGAACTACAACCACAATGCGTGGTTCCAGTACACGACGCCCTCCACGGGCAGCGGCGTGCTGAGCCAGACGCTCCCGAAGCTGACCGGCACCGTGACCGGCAAACTGAAGAAGACCACGACGTATAGTGCCGGTTCGCTGCTGAGCACCTCGACCGGCAAGACGGCAAACACGCTTGCGTCCACGCTGACGACCACCACCGACACGCTCGAAGGCATCTCCGGCTACGTATACGGCTTCCTGACCTATCCGAGCTTCGTCACGCAGGGCACGTATTCCGGCACGACGATCCTGACCTCGCCGACGTTCGGGCTGGTGTCCGGCTACAACCCGTACGGCAACGGCGGCGTGCTGTTCGTCAACCTGCCGCTGGCCTACCTCGACGGCCAGACCGACGGCATGCTGATTCACGGCTACCTGCATTATTTCGGCACGCAGATGCTGAACCTGCCGTCGCTGTCGCCGCTGCCGAAAGCGCAGGCCGGGCTCGTGTTCAACTGGCACTTCTGCGCGGGCGACCAGATCCAGCCGGCGCTTTACCTGAAGAGCCTCGGCGTGTGGAACAACGGACCGTTCTCCGTCGTGGTCACTGCCGGCCCCGACGAAGCGACCTTCGGTGACGGCGGTGGCATCAATCTCGCCAACAACCCGACGGCGCAGTATCTCCTCAAATACTTCATCAGCAGGGGGCATCGCGTCGGCAGCCACGGCGGCTGGATCCATGATTACTGGGGGGCGAATGCGAGCGAGACGAACGCGAGCACGTTTACGCAGTACCTCGTGATGAACCATCAGGCCGTCCAGGCTGCGACGGGCCTGCCCGACATCGAGTATGCGGCGCCGGAAGGCAACACGCCGACCTGGTCGGTGAACTGGCTCGAAAGCAATGGCTTCAACGGGTACTACTTCACCGGCCACACCGGCTCGGCGCCGACCCGCGCATACCGCAACGGTGCGCTGCTGAACCCGGGCCTGTGGGCTTACCCCGTGATGCCGTTCGGCAAGTACGCGACGTTCGAGGAGTTCCAGCAGTACGCGGTGCCGACGACCGACGTGAACAACTGGTACGCCGCGCTGATGAACTTCGTCGTCGCGAACCACACGAGCCGCCTGATCTACGCGCACCCGCTCGGCGCGTCGTCCTATACGTCGACGTTGTCCTCGATCTTCTCGCAAGCCAATTTGCTGAAGCTGACCGGGCAGTTCCGGTGGTACACGATGACCGATATCACGGTCTTCGACCGGGCGCGCTTGAACGTCACGTGGTCGGCCACCGACACGGGTAGCGGCTGGGCATTCTCCGCCAGCCACCCGACCAGCCTGACGAACATGACGTGGCTGTTGCCGAAGGCTGCGTATGCGTTGCCGATCATCACGCAAGGCAGCGGCAGCGTGGGCATCACCGACTCGACGTACTGGCTCGTGACCGCGAATAGCGGCACCAGTCTCCAGTTCACCAGCGCCAAGGTGCACTGAGCCGCAACGTCGATACACCCGCCGGCGCGCGACGCGGCCAACGCCGCGCCCGGCGCGAATTGCGCAGAACTACCGCGCAGGAGCCCCCGATCATGAAACGGCCCGCGCTTTTCCCGGCCGCACGCGCGTGCGTGGCGGCCCTTGTCAGGCCGTGCCATGCGTGGCGCGTTGCCTGTTGCGTCGCCGCGTGCTGCTCCGTGCTGCACGCGGGCGCCGCCGAACTTCAGCTGAACGGGCTGTATCAACGCCCGGACGGCGCGATCACCGTGCGCCTGAACGGCGCCGGCATCGATCCTTATTTCGCGGCGAAGGCGCTGCTTGCCGCCGCCGACACCCATATGGATGCCCATCAGGCCGCACTCGCGTGGATCGCGTGGGTGTTGCCGCGCCAGCGGCTGGACGGCGGATTCGACCGCTTCTGCGTGAAGAGCGGACAGGTCGGCCCGTGCGCGGAAGCCGACGCGGACGACGCGATGATGGCGACCTGGATCGAACTGCTCGCGCGCTTTGCGCCTCCCGACGGGATGCCGGCTGCCTGGGAACTCAGCCTGAACCGCGCGGGCGCGCACCTGGACACGCTGCTCGACAAGGCGAGCGGCGTCTATCAGATCTCGTCGTCGCTTCATGTCGCACTGCTGATGGATAACGTCGAGGTGCACAGCGCGTTCCAGGCGCTCGCCGCGTATTACGTGCGCCGCGCCGACTACGCGCGTGCAGGGCCGTGGAGCCAGCGTGCCGACCGGCTGTCGTCGGCGATCGTGAAGGTGTTCTGGCGCGGCACGCAATCCGGCTTTCGCGCGAGCACGCAGAAGATCAGCGACACGAGCTTCTATCCGGCGAAAGTCGCGCAGATCTTCCCGATCCTGTCCGGCATCCAGGTGCCCGACCAGTCGAACGAGACGATCTATGCGCAGTGGATGCAGAAGTACGGCAAGACCTGGATGCAACTGGCCGGCTCCGATTTTCCGTGGGGGCTGATCGCGCTGGTCGCATTCAAGATGAACGACTGGAGCACCGTCGCCTGCTGGTATGCGCGCTCGGGCCCGTACCGTCATGGCTCGCACTGGAACGTACTGGAGGAGGCGCTGTATCTGGCATTCGAAAGCCGGATGGCCGACCCGCTCGCGCCCGCCAAATGCGGGTTCACGACGGCGGAGATAACGGTGACCGGATCGCGCTGACACGACGGCGCACGGTCGATGAACGGAAACAGGGAAGGAGACGTGTCATGTGTGGCATCGTCGGCGCGGTCGCGCAACGGAACATCGTTCCGATTCTGATTGAAGGTTTGCGCCGCCTCGAATATCGCGGCTACGATTCATGCGGCGTGGCGACCGTCGTCGACGGCCAGGCGCGACGAGAGCGCAGTGTGTCGCGGGTCGCCGATCTCGACGCGCACGTGCGCAGCGCCGGGCTGTCCGGCAGCACCGGCATCGCGCATACGCGATGGGCGACGCATGGCGCGCCCGCAACCTGCAATGCGCATCCGATCTTCTCGCGCGACGAAATCGCGCTCGTGCACAACGGCATCATCGAGAATCATGAAACGTTGCGCAGGCAACTGTCTGACGAGCACTACCAGTTCGATGGCCAGACGGACACCGAGGTCGTCGCCCATCTGATTCACAGCAAGTATCGCGGCGATCTGCTCGCCGCCGTGCGCGATGCGACGTCGCAACTGCACGGCGCATACGCGATCGCGGTGTTCAGCAAGCATGAGCCGCAGCGGCTGATCGGCGCGCGGGTCGGATCGCCGCTCGTCGTCGGCCTGAAGGACGACGAATGTTTTCTCGCATCCGACGCGCTCGCGCTCGCCGGCATCACCGATCGCTTCATCTTTCTCGAGGAAGGCGACATCGTCGAATTGACGCCGGGCGGCGTGCGAATCCTCGAGCGTGGCGGCACACCGGTCGATCGCCCGATCCAGACCGTCTCGTCGGCGCAGGCCGCGGTCGAGCTCGGGCCGTATCGGCATTTCATGCAGAAGGAAATTTTCGAGCAACCGCAGGCCGTCGCCGCGACGATTCCCGATGCGGGGCTGTTCGATCCGGCGATATTCGGCCCGGATGCCGCACGCGCGTTCGAACAGATCGACAACGTGCTGATTCTCGCGTGCGGCACGAGTCACTATTCCGGCCTCACCGCGCGCCGCTGGCTCGAGACGATCGCGCGCCTGCCCGCGCAGGTCGAGATCGCGAGCGAATACCGTTACAGCGACGCGCTCGCGCTGCCGAATACGCTGGTGGTCAGCGTGTCGCAATCCGGCGAGACCGCCGATACGCTCGCCGCGCTCAAGTATGCGCAGGCGCTCGGCCACATCGATACGCTGGCGATCTGCAACGTGCCGACGAGCGCGATGATGCGTCAGACCGGCTTGCGGTTCCTGACGCGCGCCGGCCCTGAAATCGGCGTCGCGTCGACCAAGGCGTTCACGACGCAGCTCGTCGCGCTGTTCATACTCGCGGTGACGCTCGGCCGGCTGCGCGGCTACGTCGACGATGCGCAGCTCGCGCGTTATACGACCCAGTTGCGACGGCTGCCGAACGCGCTCGAAGACGTGCTCGCGCTCGAACAGCAGATCGAGCGCTGGGCCGCGGAATTCTCGCGGCACGAGAACGCGCTGTTCCTCGGGCGCGGGCTGCATTACCCGATCGCGCTCGAAGGCGCGCTGAAGCTGAAGGAGATTTCGTACATCCACGCGGAAGCGTATCCGGCCGGCGAACTGAAACACGGGCCGCTTGCGCTCGTGACGCACGCGATGCCGGTCGCGACGATTGCGCCGAACGACGCGTTGCTCGAGAAGCTCAAGTCGAACATGCAGGAAGTGCGGGCGCGGGGCGGACAGCTTTACGTGTTCGCCGATGCCGATACGCGGATCGACAACGGCGAAGGCGTGTCGGTGCTGCGCATGCCGGACTACTACGGGCTGCTGTCGCCGATCCTGCACGTCGTGCCGCTTCAGCTGCTCGCGTATCACGCCGCTTGCCTGCGGGGCGCGGATATCGACAAACCGAGGAACCTCGCGAAATCGGTGACGGTGGAGTAACGGGAGGTGCGAAGGGGGCTAAAGCTTTTTTAGCTCCCTTTTCTTGCTGACGCTCGCTTTGCCGACGAGGTAACCGTCCGCGGTCTCGTCGAGACGACCTCCTGTAACGAATCGGCGGCTTGCCGCCCGCGGAGAGGATCGCTCTCAAGCTCCGGAGCTCATATCACGATGGACGAACTCGAAAGGTCATCGCGCTGCGGACCGTGAACCGGAAAGTGTTTTTGCAACAGTTCGGTCACTTGCTCGACACCTCGCAGGACACCGGACCGATAATCGCCTTGCCGGAAATGAGCCTCCATGGCCTGGCAAATCGCCTCCCATTCGCGGCTGTCCACCTTGGCGTGTATGCCTCGGTCCGCAACGATTTCGACGTCGCGGTCCGCAAGAAGAAGATAGATGAGAATGCCGTTGTTGTGCTCCGTGTCCCAAACCCTGAGGTCCGAGAACACCTCGATGGCACGATCCCTCGCAGTCGTGCCCTTCAGCAAGGCGCCAATGTGCAGCGCCCCCTCCACAGCAAACCTGACTTGACCCACGTGTGCGCGATGACTAGTACGTACAGCCTCGTCGATAGCGTCAAGCGCCCGCCGTGAAAATACGCTGTTGACCTGCCAGTGGGTCGTGAAAAGATGCCGGAAGAGGCGTTTCAGGTCCATGCTCACCACCGTCCCGATGCGCCACCG
Organism: Burkholderia sp. RF4-BP95; assembly: GCF_001521985.1. Lineage (NCBI taxonomy): Bacteria > Pseudomonadati > Pseudomonadota > Betaproteobacteria > Burkholderiales > Burkholderiaceae > Burkholderia > Burkholderia sp. RF4-BP95. The sequence continues at coordinate 70,542 of NZ_LOSX01000018.1, forward strand.
CCGCCGAAGCCCCCACCGCCTCCGCGAAAGATGTCGCGATTCGAATCACGACCGAAACGCGCGTCGCTACCGCCAATGAAGCGCCCGCCAGCGGCTCGCATCCCGCCACCCAGCAATGTGAAGAGCAGCGCCATCATTCCCGCCGCGATGGCGACGAAAAGCGCCTGCGATAAAATCCACGCGAGTACCCCAACGACGCCGCCGGTAACGACGGCTCCTGGCAGACGCCCGAACATGGCGCGCAGCAGCCCGCCGGCCATGATCGTCAGGAGGAAAAGAACAGGAAGCAACCGTCCGGCGCCGTCGCTGGCCCGAGCTGGTCGCTGCGGCGGAGGTAACGGCTCGCCGCTGGTGACGCGCATGATGCCGTCGAGGCCGGCGGTGATGCCACCGTAGAAGTCCCCGTTTCGGAATCGCGGGACTATCGCTTCGTTGATGATGCGATTGCTCGTTGCGTCGGTGAGCACGCCTTCGAGGCCGTACCCGACCTCGATTCGAAGTGCCCGGTCGTTTTTGGCGACGATCAGGAGCGCGCCGTCGTCGACATTCTTGCGCCCAAGCTTCCATTGCTCGACGACTCGCATCGAATACTGTTCGATGGTTTCGGGCTCCGTGGTCGGGACAATGAGAACTGAAAGCTGCGTTCCTCGTTTCGCCTCAAACTCTCTCAACGTCTTCTCAAGGCTGGCCGTCTGGTCGCTGGTCAGGGTTCCGGTCTCATCGGTCACTCTGGACGTCAGTGGCGGGATGGCGGCGTCCGCGTGCGCGTGTGCTACCCCCAGGACAAAGAAGGCTAAGACGACGACCATCGCCAGTCGGAACGTGTTCAATTGGAGGCCTTGCCTGCAGATGCCGGCGTCGAGCCGAAGTCGACCCGAGGCGGTTTGGAAATCTCGGCCTCGTTGCTCACCGAGAAGTTCGGGCGCTCCAGATAGCCGAATGCCTTCGCAGTCAAATTGTTCGGGAACGAACGTATCGTCGTGTTGTACGTCTGGACGGAGCGAATGTATCGGTTGCGGGCTACGGCGATACGATTTTCCGTGCCTTCGAGCTGCGCCTGCAGGTCCCGGAAGTTCGCGTCCGACTTCAATTGCGGATAGTTCTCCGATACCACGAGCAGACGTGACAGAGACGACGTGAGCTGTCCCTGCGCCGCTTCGAACTTTGCGAACGCCTGCGGGTCGGCAATGAGTTCGGGCGTGGCGCGAATCGAGCCGACTTGTGCCCGGGCCTCTGTCACGCGGACGAGCACTTCCTTTTCCTGGTTCGCGTACCCCTTCACTGTGTTGACGAGGTTGGGAACGAGGTCGGCACGCCGTTGATACTGATTTAGAACTTCTGACCAACTGGCCTTTACCTGCTCGTCTTCGCTCTGGATGGCGTTATAACCGCACCCGGAGAGAGCAAGCAGACTCGCCGCCATTGCGGCTATCAGAAGTGCGCGGGCCAGACTGCGCCGCGCAGAGATTGCTGCAGGATTTGTCGACATGGACGCGCCTCTGTCCGATATTCCTCGGCATTCCGCCGCTCGCGTGTGCACTGCTTATCGTAAGTGGCAGCGCGGTCGCAGAGTTGATTCATGTCAATGCTGCATTGTCGAGCGTGCCCGGAGCGATACCCCGTCCCGGTCGCTTGTCCGCCCCACGGCTGTGCTACGTATGAAGCGTTCGATTCGTGATTCGTTGAGCCACGTCAAGCCATCGAAGGGGCGTCAGCATAGAGTGGTTTCAGGGCTCGACCGGCTATCCGGAGCCATGCTCGCGTAGAACGCGATGGCATTGCCGGAAAAACCGGCAATCGCAGTTGCGGCGCTCGGCATGGTCATGGCGCTGCAATCGCCGGTCCGCCGGCGGCCACCGACAATGCAGCTCGCGATCGCCATCATCCCAATACGGCGACCGCAAAGGCGCCGAGCAAGGCAAACTGCGCGGCAGCATCCGGCCGGAAAGTGAGACGGTACGAAATGGGAGGCAGCGGTGAATGACAACTCACATGGTGCTCGGCCGTTCTGGAAATCACGGTCGGCCATTGCACTCGTCGCGTTCGCTGCAATAGCACTGTTTCTCCTGCTTTCGGAACACCGAGCCCACTTCCTTGGGGTGTTGCCCTATCTGCTGTTGCTCTCGTGCCCGCTGATGCATCTGTTCATGCACCATGGGCACGGGCACCATGGAACGAAATCGACCGAGGGGCGTCCTGATTCGGGAGAGGGTCATGACCAGCATCGATGACGGTTACGGGTTATGGAGCCTCGCAGCGATCAATTCACTTGTCTTCATCATCTTCGCGTTCAGCTTCTTCAAGCCGGCGACAAAGCGGGACTGGCGAACGTTCGGTGGATTCTCTGCCTTCATCGTCGCGCTATTCGCGGAAATGTACGGGTTTCCGCTCACCATCTATTTGCTGTCGGGTTGGTTGCAGACGCGCTTTCCGCAAACAAATCTGCTGTCGCACGATACAGGACACCTGTGGTGGACCCTGACCGGCAGGCACGGCGACCCGCATGGCGGACTTCCGCATCTTCTCAGCTTCTTCTTGATATTGGGCGGTTTCTACTTGCTGTCCACGGCGTGGCACGTACTGTATGAAGCTCAGCGTAGCAAGGAGTTGGCCGCCACCGGACCCTACGCGAAAATCCGACATCCTCAGTACGTCGGGTTCGTCGTCATCATGCTGGGTTTCCTGCTTCAATGGCCCACGCTGGTGACCTTGGCAATGTTTCCCATTCTGGTTTTCATGTACGTTCGACTAGCGATACAAGAGGAACGCGATTCGGAGGCGCAGTTCGGCGCGGCGTGGCGTGAATACGCGGCACATACGCCGCGCTTCGTACCCAACGTTTTTGGAAAACGCCCGGCCCAAATACATTGATTTCAGGCGGCTCGCCGATAGCTGGCACTGCTGCCGAACTCAATCGCAATCTTCCGGGATGAGGAGGCTGCCATGAAGCCCTTCAAGACTGGCGTGACGCTTTCAGCCACGGTTGTGCTCTTCTATGTCCTGTGCACGCTCGTATGGATGGCACTTCCTGAACCGTTCATGAACTTCATGAACACGCTTTTTCACGGACTCGATTTTCGGCGCCTTCAGACGGGGGAGTCACTGTCGTGGTGGTTCGTCGTCTACCCGGCCGGTGTGTTCGCGGTCTGGTTCTTTGCAGCTGGCGCCTTCTTCGCGTGGTTGCACAACCGCCTGAGTGGACCGGGCTGACGCAATTCCGTACGCCCGTACCTCTCTCCCGGACTACACGTTGCCCGTGTTCGTCTCCGGAAATCAGGAGAGTGAGGTAACGGGTTGAACGGGAAAGCACGGAATGATCGTTGCTCCCGTGCTAGCGCTCGACATACCGACACGTCGTCGGTGGCGCCCTCTGATGCGCAGGGCGACGAGCCTCAATGGAAGCGGAACGGGTGAACAAGGGAGCGTCAAATGAGCGGCCGACCCGGCGAAGACAAGCTTCATCATCAACGGATTTCCGGGCAGGTGTCATCGGGCGAACATCACGCTCGTGAGGCGGACAAGCACGCGCCTTCCGCCGGGCACGGACACGACGCGCATGCGCATCATCGTGAGGGCCGGGCCGAGCACGTTCGTTCCACGGATTCGCTTCGCGACCCCGTCTGCGGAATGACGGTGTCCGATAAGTTCCGCTTCCACGGCGAACACAATGGCAAGTGGTACGCGTTCTGCAGCCAGGCTTGCTTGACGAAATTCCAGGCTGCGCCGTCCAAGTACGTTGAGCCCCCGACCATCGAGCAGTCACAAGCCGTGCCCGAGGGCACCATCTACACGTGTCCGATGCACCCGGAAATTCGCCAGGACCATCCTGGACAATGTCCGAAGTGCGGCATGACCCTGGAACCGATTCTGCCCGGCGTTGACGAAGGCGATAACCCGGAACTGGTCGATTTCCAGCGCCGATTCTGGTGGACGTTGCCACTGACCGTCGTGGTCTTCGTCCTTGCGATGTTCGGCCATCGCTTCGGATCGATGGACGTCGACACCGAGAGCTGGGTCGAGTTCATTATCTCTACGCCGGTCGTCCTGTGGGCAGGCCTGCCGTTTTTCGCGCGATGCGTGCGCTCATTCATGAACCGCAGCCCCAACATGTGGACCCTCATCGGGCTTGGGACAGGCGCCGCTTACATCTACAGTGTCATCGCGACCATCTTCCCCGGCGTGTTTCCGGAAACGTACAGCGCGCACGGCCGAGTCAGCGTGTATTTCGAGGCGGCGGCAGTCATCATTTCGCTGACGCTTCTCGGGCAGATGCTCGAACTGAAGGCGCGCTCGCAAACGTCCGCCGCCATCAAGGCACTCCTCGGGCTCGCACCCAAGACTGCGCGACGCATCAACCCGGATGGCGCCGAAGAAGATATTCAGTTATCCAATGTACATGTGGGAGACCTGCTTCGCGTTCGGCCGGGCGAAAAAGTTCCTGTGGATGGCGTAGTGACGGACGGCACGAGTTCGCTCGACGAGTCCATGATTACCGGCGAGCCCATTCCCGTCACGAAGCGTGTTGGCGACCACGTCATTGGCGCAACGATGAACGCGACGGGCAGTCTCGTCATCCGCTCGGAAAAGGTCGGCTCCCAAACCGTCCTGTCGCAAATCGTGCAGATGGTCGCGCAGGCGCAGCGGTCCCGCGCCCCCATGCAACGTATGGCTGACAAGGTGGCCGGCGTGTTTGTCGTCGGGGTCGTCAGCGTCGCACTTTTGACGTTCTTCGTGTGGGGCATCGTTGGCCCCGAGCCCAGCTGGGTGTTCGGTCTCATCAATGCGGTGGCAGTGCTCATCATTGCATGTCCCTGCGCGCTGGGCCTCGCGACGCCAATGTCGATCATGGTCGCGAGCGGAAAAGGAGCCACAACGGGGATCCTCTTTCGCGATGCGGCTGCGATTGAGAATTTTCGGAAGGTCGACGTGCTCATCGTCGACAAGACCGGGACGCTGACCGAGGGGCGTCCAGCGTTCGAGCAAGCCGTGGGCACAACCGGATACACGGCCGACGAAGTGCTTCGTCTGGCGGCGAGCCTCGACCAGGGCAGCGAGCATCCGCTTGCAGCAGCCATCGTTGCGGCAGCCCGTGAGAAGAAGTTGACTTTGGAACGCACGGAAAATTTCGAATCTGCGACGGGTATCGGCGTGAGAGGAAGGGTCGCCGGCAGGAGACTTGCGCTTGGCAACACCGCGCTGATGCAGGCTGACGCCATATCCGTCGAATCGCTGGCCAAGGAGGCGAACGGCCTGCGTGCGCAAGGCGCCAGCGTCATGTACCTGGCTGTCGATGGCGGTTTGGCCGGACTGCTGGCGGTCGCCGACCCGATAAAGGCGACGACGCCGGAAGCGCTTTCGACATTGAGGGAGAACGGTATTCGAGTCGTAATGGCGACCGGTGATGGTGTGGTCACCGCGAAGGCGGTGGCCGAAAAGCTCGGCATCGGTGAATTCCATGGCGAGGTGAAGCCTGCCGATAAGCTCAATCTGGTATCACGGCTTCAGCAAGCCCGGCATGTCGTCGCGATGGCTGGAGACGGCATAAACGACGCCCCCGCGCTTGCCAAGGCCGATGTCGGCGTGGCCATGGGAACAGGCACGGATGTGGCAATGAGTAGCGCTCAGGTGACGCTCGTCAAGGGCGACTTGCGCGGTATCGCGCGTGCTCGAGTGCTGTCCGAGGCAACCGTTGCGAACATGAAGCAGAATCTCGGCTTCGCGTTCATCTACAACGCGCTTGGCGTTCCGCTGGCGGCAGGGGTACTTTATCCATTCACCGGTTTGCTGCTCTCGCCGATGATTGCGGCACTTGCAATGAGTCTAAGCTCCGCTTCGGTCATTTCGAACGCGCTAAGGTTGCGTAACGCCAGAATTTGAGCAGCGATCGGCACGCAAACGTCCGTACGATTTGACGTCGTGGGGCCGGCCAGACGAGTCATTGACGGCCGGGAAGGCTCTGGCGTGACCAGAACCACGGGTGGTGCGAAATCTGGCGGAACGGCTCGCACCGGAGTCAGGGTTCTCCGCACGAAGGCAAAAGAATCCGGCCGATTGTTTTCTTCCGTGTCGGGAATCCGGAAAGACGACGGCATCAGTTGTAACGGCGGAGCCCCAATGCTCGACCGGTTCACCCGAGGCGGCCCGAACCGACACCACCATACCGCCGCATTCATGCGAAGATCGAGCGACATTCCACCCGCATTCCATCGAGACCGTCGTGATCCGATCGAACCCCGAGGGCAACCCGCCAGCCGGCCATCCGCCGTGGATGGCCGTCGCACTGGCCGAGCTGGGCATTCGCCGCTTCCCGCCCGGCAGCATCAATCCGCGCATCGTCGAATACAACAACCACACGAATCTCGTCGGCTACGACGACAAGATTTCGTGGTGCTCGTCGTTCGTCAACTGGTGCATGACGCATGCGGGCATCCGCGGCACGGGGTCGGCGCTCGCGCGTTCGTGGCTCGAATGGGGGCGGCCGCTGGAGCGTCCGGTGTACGGCTGCATCGCGATCCTGACGCGCGACGACCCCGTGAGCTGGAAGGGGCACGTCGGGTTCTACCTGCGTCACGACGACGAGCGTGTGCACCTGTTCGGCGGCAATCAGCTGGAGGAAGTGCGCGAGCTTGCGTATCCGGTGAGCGAGGTGATCGGATACCGGTGGCCGGACGCGGGCTGACCGCACCGCATGCCCGGCCTCCCGTGCACGGACGACGGCGCCGGCGTCGCATGGCGGCCGCGGTCAATCCTGCGCGGCGGTGGCGGCCACGGCCTGCGCTTCACCCGCCGCATCGTTCCGGCTCCACCCGCCGCCGAGCGACCGATACAACGCGACCGCCGCCAGCGCATGCTCGCGCCTGACCTGATTGAGCGCATCCGAATCCCGCAGATACACCTCCTGCGCCGACAGCACGTCCAGAAAATCCGTCGCGCCGCCCTTGTAGAGCTGGTTCGCCAGCCCGAGCGCCTTGTCCGACGCCGACAGCGCGCTATCGAGGCGCCGCGTCGCTTCATCGCTGCTGACGAGGTTCGCACGCGCGTCCTCGACTTCCCGCAGCGCCTGCAGCATCGTCTGCCGCAACCCGAGTTCCGACTCGCGCATCCGGCTTTCGCTTTGCGTGATGTCGGCGGTGATTCGCCCCGCGTTGAAGATCGGGCTCGTTGCGCTCAGCGCCGCGCTGAACAGGTTGTCGGTCAGCGTCGGCAACCCGAGATACGACGCGGCCAGAATCCCGTCGGTCAGGTTCAGCGAGAACTTCGGATACCGCTCGGCCTTCGCGACGCCGACCTGCGCCGCGCGCCGCTCGACCTGGGCGTACGCGGTGAGCACGTCCGGCCGGCGCAGCAGCGCCTGCGACGGCAGCGTGGCGGGCGACCCGGCAGGCGGCGCCGGAATCGCGCCGGCCTGCGCGAGCACGAGCCGGTCGACCGACTCGGGCGTGCGGCCCGAATACACGGCGATCAGATTGAGCTGATGCGCGATCTGCGCCTGCGTTGGCGGAATCCGCGCTTCGAGCGCATCGAGCTGGTTCTGCGCGCGCGTGACGTCGAGCTCCGTCGACAACCCGAACGCCTGCCGCTTGCGCGTGAGTTCGAGCGCATGCCGGCGGATCGCCGCGTTGTCCTGCAGGATCTTCAGTTCCTGCTGCGCCCAGCGCAGATCCACATAGGCCGAGGCCGCATCGGCCGCGAGCGCGAGCCGCATCGCGTCTTCGGCGTGCTTTTGCCCGACCAGCTCGGCCTGCGCGGCCAGCAGGTCGAGCCGTTCGCCGCCGAACACGTCCGGCGACCAGCTCAGCGCGAGTCCCGCGCCGGCCTGCCGCACGTAGCCGAGCGGCGGCGGCGTGTTCTGGCGCGCGTCGGACGCACGCGCGGTCGCGTCGAGTTCGGGCAGCAGCGCCGCGCGCTTCTGCACGGTCAGCGCCTGCGCCTGCTTCACGCGTTCGGCGGCGGCCTGCAGATCGAGGTTGCCATCGAGCACGGTCGCGATCAGCCGGTCGAGCACGGGGTCGTTGAACTGCGCCCACCACGCGGCGGCGTCGATGTCCGCGCGCGGCACGTCGGTGTCCCACGCGGCGGGCGCGAGGGATTGAACGGAATCGTGCAGCGCGGGATGCTGCGCGGGCTGCACCGCACACCCTGCGGCGAAGGCGCTGACGGCCAGCGCGACGAGTAGCTTTTTCATGATGACGACCTTGGCTTCAGTGCGCGTCCGGCGGCGGCGCGTTCAGGGTGATGGGACGGGAAAACGCGACGGCAAGCAGCGCGACCACGAAGCACAGCGACAGCGCGTAGTACGCATCCGCGTAGGTGAGCGTCAGCGCTTCGCGATAGATCAGGCGGTGCAGGTTCGCGAGGCCGGCCTGCGCGGTGTTGAGCGTGTTGCCGGCCACCGAGGTCCAGTACGCGGCCTGGCGATCGAGCAGCGACGCGACCTGCGGCTCGCCGGCGCTCACGTGTTCGTTCAGGCGCAGGTAGTGGAAGTTGAGCCGGTCGTTGAGCATCGTCGCGCTCACCGCGATGCCGATCGCGCCGCCGAGGTTGCGCATCAGGTTGAACAGGCCGCTCGCCGATTTCAGCCGCGACTGCGGCAGCGAGCCCAGTGCCATCGTCACGATCGGCGGCACGCTGAACTGCTGGCCGATGCCGCGCAGCGCCTGCGGCAGCAGCAGTTCCCGCCAGCCCCAGTCGTGCGTGATCGGCGTATACATGTAGCAGCCGAGGCCGAAGCAGACGAGCCCGAACACGAGCAGCGCGCGCATGCTGAAGTAGCGTGTGGCGAACGCATATGCGCAGAGCGCGAGCAGCTGGAACACACCGACCGACAGCAGCGCGATGCCGATCTGCAGCGAACTGAACGCACGCACTTGCGCGAGAAACAGCGGCGTCAGGAACACGGTCACGAAGATCCCGATGCCCGTCACGAACGACAGCAGGCTGCCGATCCCGAAGTTGCGCACGGCGAGCGCGCGCAGATCGACGATCGGATCTTCCGCGGTCAGCGCGTGCACGATGAACAGGAAGCCGCAGATGCCGGAGATCCACGCGCAGATGACGATCGCGTCGTCGCTGAACCAGTTCTTGCGCGGGCCTTCTTCCAGCACGTATTCGAGGCAGCCGAGGAAGCCCGACATTAGCGCGATGCCGCGATAGTCGCCGCGCTTGATGAGGCTGAGATCGGGTGCGTCGATATGCACGTAGCGCGGCACCAGCGCGGCCACCGCGATGCCCGGCAGGAGGTTCAGGTAGAACAGCCAGTGCCACGACCATTGATCGGTGATCCAGCCGCCGATCACCGGCCCGATCGCCGGCGCGAGCGACGCGAGCGCGCCGATCGTCGTCGACGCAATCAGCCGCTGCTTGCCCGGAAACAGCACGAACGCGGTCGTGAACACGGTCGGGATCATCGCGGCGCCGAGCGCGCCCTGCAGCCCGCGGAACAGGATCATCGAGTTGATGTCCCACGCGAGCCCGCACAACATGCTCGTGATCGTGAAGCCGACGGCCGACGCGACGAACAGCCAGCGTGTCGACATCACCCTCGACAGCCAGCCCGACATCGGGATCACGATGATTTCGGCGATCAGGTAGGCCGTCTGCACCCAGGACAACTCGTCCTGGCTCGCGGACAGGCCGCCGCCGATGTCGCGCAGCGACGACGCGACGATCTGGATGTCGAGCGTCGCCATGAAGAAGCCGACGCACATCAGCGCGAACGCGAAGACGCGCTGCTTCGTCGGTTGCGACGCGGGGTCGCCGGAAAACGCGGTGGTCATCGCGGGCTCCCGTTCAGTTCGTGTGGTCGGTGTGCACGGTCACGACCGCGGAGAGGCCGGGACGCAGCACATGCTCGATGCCCGGCTGCGGATCGAGATGCACGCGCACCGGCACGCGCTGGACGATCTTCGTGAAGTTGCCGGTCGCGTTCTCGGGCGGCAGCACGCTGAAGGTCGCACCGGTCGCGGGCGCCAGGCTGTCGACGCGGCCGTGCAGGCGCGTGCTCGACGCATCGAGCGCGACGTCGACGCGATCGCCCGCGCGCATCTTGCGCAGCTGGTCTTCCTTGAAGTTCGCGTCGATCCACAGCCCGGACACGGGCACGACCGTCAGCAGCGGCACGCCGACGTTCGCGAGCATCCCGACGCGGCCCGTGCGGTTGCCGATGTAACCGTCGACCGGCGAGCGGATCGTCGTGTACTCGACGTTGAGCGCCGCGACGCGTTGCGCGGCGAGCGCCGTGTTCACGCGGGCCCGCGCATCGGCGAGCTGCGCGCCGAGCACGTCGAGCTGCCGCTTCGATGCGAGCAGCGCGGCGTCGCTGCGCGCGACGGCCGCATCCGCCTTCGAATAATCGGCGTCCGCGCGTTCGACGATCTGGTTCGACACCGCATCGGATTTCACGAGCTCGCGGTAGCGCACGCGATCGGACGACGCACGCGTGAGCTCGGCCGACGACGCATTCCTGTCCGCCGCATGCTGGCCGATCACCGCGTATTGAAGCTGCTGCTTCGCCTCGAGTTCGGTCACCGCGGCGCGCGCGCTGTCGACTTCGGCGGTCGCCTGCGCGAGCTTCGCGTCGTAGTCGCGCGCATCGAGCCGCACGAGCACGTCGCCGGCCTTCACGCGCTGGTTGTCGGTCACGAGTATCTTGTCGACGAAACCGTTCACCTTCGGCGCGAGCACCGTGACGTCGCCGCCGACATACGCATCGTCGGTGCTTTCCTGGAAGCGCAGCACGAACAGCCAGTCGAGCGCCGCGGCCGCGACCGCGACGACGACGGCGGCCACCGCGATCCGCATCCACGGCACGCGGCGCTGCTGCCTTGCCGGCCGGTCGGTTGTGGCTGCCTCGCGGGAGGCAGCGGCTTGGGTCGTGTCCATCGATTCACCTATGTATATGCACTAATTGAAACGACCGACGACGCGTCGCCGATCGGGGAAGGGGTCAGCGTTCCGGGAGGTTGTGCGTGATCCGGAACAATTCGTCTCTGAGGCGGGCAGCTTGCGCCGACCCGAACCGCTGCTCGAACGCCTCCTGCGCGGCGAGCCAGTGCACCTGCGCGTCGGCGATCTTCGTTTCGCCATGCGCGGTCAGCGCGAACGTCTGGCGGCGGCAACGCGGCTCGATCCGGCCCGCGACCAGCGTCGCGCCGATCAGCGGCTTGAGCGCGCGCAGCAGCGCCGTGCGTTCGATCACCAGTACCGCCGACAGCGTCGCCATCGTCAGGCCCGGGCGCTCCCGCAGCAGCGCGAGAATGCTGTACTGCGACGGCGTGACGCCCGCCTGCGACAGGTAGCGCTCGTAGAACTGCGAGATCCGCCGGGCGGCTTGCCGGACCGCGAAGCAATCGTCATCGGTAAGCGTGGACTTGTGCATGTGCACATGTTAGGTGGCGCGGCGGCCTGAAGCGAGCGGCGAGCCAGGATCAGATTGGTGCCGTGGCTGTACCAATCGACGGTGGAACGGCGCGTTTTCGTGCCGGATCAGGCGGCGGCCGGAACAATCCCGCCTTCGCGGTCGCAGTACGCGGCCGTGTAGTCGATGAACGCCTTGACCTTCGCCGGCAGCAGCGCGCGATTCGCGTACGCGAGCTTGATTTCGACGAACGCGTCGACGAGGTCGGCGCCGTCGAGCAACTGCACGAGCGCGCCCGACGCGAGCTCGGCTTCGACGAGCGTTTTCGGCACGACGCCGATGCCGAAGTCGTGCATCACCATTTCGCGGTTGAAGACGGGGCTGTTCGACGAGATGTCGAAGCTCAACGGCACGGTCAGCGTGTCGCCGTCGACGCGGAACGACAGCGCGGGCCGGCGCAGCGACGGCGACAGCGGCACGAACGCGTGACCGGCGAGGTCGGCCGGCGTTTCGGGACGCGGATGCGTGCGCAGATACGCGGGCGTCGCGACGATCACCACCGGAATGCGTTCGACCAGCCGCACGATGGTCGTCTCGCTCGTCAGCATGTACGGCACGACGATGCCGATGTCGTAGCCTTCGCCGACGAGGTCGACCGGGCGCTCGGTCAGCGTGACGTCGAGGCGCACCTTCGGATGCGCGGCCTTGAAGCCGGCGATCAGCGGCACGAGCCGGTTCAGCGCGGCCGTCGTGTGGGCGACGAGGCGCAGCAGCCCCTCGGGCTCGCGCGTGTGCGACTGCGCCTGCGCTTCCAGCGAGTCGAGTTCGTCGAGCACGGCCGCGCAGCGTTCGTAGATGCGCTCGGCGGTTTCGGTCAGCGAGACCTGGCGCGTGGTCCGGTGCAGCAGGCGGCTGCCGAAGCGCGCCTCCAGATCCGCGACCGCCCGCGACACGACCGGCCGCGCGAGGCCGTGCATGTCGGCGGCGCGCGTGAAGCTGCGCATTTCCACCACCGACCGGAAAATCCGCAGCTTGTCGATGTAGTCCATGTCCGTCTCCTCGAGGCGATGGCGGGGCGCCTGATGCACGCGGCCGGCCCGGCCATGTTACGGCGGAGTGTACATTGACTTTATGCATATGCACATATAAATTGCCCGTCATGAACGATATCCAGATGGCCCACGCGTGCAATTGCCTCGCGCTGCGTCAGGCGGCGCGCTTCGTCACGCAACTTTACGAGCGGCATCTGGCCCCGGTCGGGGTCACGCCCGCGCAGTTCTCGATCATGGTGAACCTGTCGCACCGGCCCGGCCTGGTGATGAGCGAACTCGCCGACACGCTGGTGATGGATCGCACGACGCTGTTGCGCGCGCTGAAGCCGTTGCAGCGCGACGGCTTCGTCGCCGCGGCCGCGTCCGAGCATGACGCGCGCGCGCATGCGCTCAGCCTGACGAAGCTCGGCGAACGCACCTACGCGCAGGCGAAAGTCGCGTGGCAGGCCGCGCAGGACGAGTTCGAGACGCAGTTCGGCCGCGGCCGCGCCAAGGCGCTGCGCGACGAGCTGTTCAGCCTGACGGCGCAGCGCTAGGCGCGACGCGCGCGGTAGTATTACAAAAGCGATCCGGATCCACCGGACGAGACACGAGGAGCCCCCCATGCTGCAGTTGAGCGAGCGCGACGACGCGATGTTGCGCGGCGCATTCGGCGACGGCGTCGCGCGCGCGATGCGGATCGTCGCGCGCACGGCCGAGGTCATGTCGGCGCCGCGCCTGATCGACATCACGTCCGCGCATATCGACGGCTGTCTTTACCACGGCCAGACCAGCCTCGACTTCGTCGAATATTTCGTCGACACCGGCGCGCAGGTCGCGGTGCCGACCACGCTGAACGTCGGGTCGCTCGACCTGATCCATCCCGAGCTGTATCACGGCGACCGCACGATCCAGCGCGATGCGCAACGCCTGATGGACGCGCATCTCCAGCTCGGCTGCGAGTCGAGCTTCACGTGCGCGCCGTATCAGCTGAAGAATCGTCCGCGCCTGGGCGAGCAGATCGCGTGGGCCGAATCCAATGCGATCGTGTTCGCCAACTCGGTGCTCGGCGCACGCACCAGCCGCTATGGCGACTTTCTCGATCTGGCCGCCGCGATCACCGGGCGCGCGCCGTATGCGGGGCTGCACGTCGAATCGAATCGCGCGGCGCGGATCGTGTTCAACGCGCCGGACTTCGGCCACCGGCCGTCGCGCGACATCTATTTCGCGGCGCTCGGCTTGCTGATCGGCCGGATTGCCGGCGCGACCGTGCCGGCGATCGTCGGGCTGCCGGCGGACACCACCGAGGACGAACTCAAGGCGCTCGGCGCGGCCGCCGCATCGAGCGGCGCGGTCGCGCTGTTCCATGCGGTGGGCGTCACGCCCGAGGCGCCGACGCTCGACGCCGCGCTGCACGGGCAGGCGGCGCAGCGAACGGTCGATGTCGCGATGGCCGATCTCGACGAGATCCGCCGCACGCTGAACCACGGCGCGGCCGGCGATGCGCTCGTCGCGGTCGCGCTCGGCACGCCACACTTCTCGCTGGCCGAATTCCGCACGCTCGACGCGCTGCTCGACCAGTTCGACGGCAAGCCGAAGTGCGATTTCTACGTGAACACGAGCCGCTTCATCCTGTGGGAACTGGGCGAGCTCGGGCTTGCCGGCAAGTTCGACGCGCGCGGCATCCAGATCGTCGTCGACACCTGCACGTACATCACGCCGGTGATGAAACAGCTGTCGGGCCTGGTGATGACGAACTCGGGGAAATGGGCGTCGTATGCGCCCGCGAACATCGGCGTCACGGTCGCGTACGGCAGCATGCGCGAGTGCGTGCGTTCCGCGTTCGAAGGAAAGGTGCGATTCGATGACTGAAGCAAGCATTCGGAAACTGACGGGCGACACGCTCGTGCCGGGCAGCGCATGCGCGACGACGATCGTGCTCGACAAGCCGCTCAGCTTCTGGGGCGGCTACGACTCGGGCGCGGGGCGGATCGTCGATCGCGGGCATCCGCAGGCGGGCGCGAGCCTGGCCGGCCGGATCATGGTGATGCCGCACGCGAAGGGCTCGAGTTCGAGCAGCAGCGTGCTCGCGGAAGCGGTGCGCAACGGCACGGGGCCGGTCGGGATCGTGCTGAAGGAGCGCGACCTGATCATCTCGATCGGCGCGATCGTCGCCGCCGAGCTGTATGCGATCGCGGTGCCGGTGGTGTGCGTGACCGATGCGGTGTACGACGCGATCGTCGCCGCGACGGGCGACGTGCGAATCGACGCAGGCGAGGGCGACGGCGGCGCGCGGATCGACGTCGGCGGCTGACGCGTCACGCGCTCGCCGGCTCGGAGGGAGCGGGTGTGCGGCGCACTTGCACGAAGCGGCCGATCGTCGTTCGACCGAACGATGAAATATCAACGGGGCGCGTGGCGCCGCCCGCGTTCTCCGGTCATTCGTGCGTGGCTCCGGCGGCCGCTTCCCGATAGGCGCTCGGCGTCTGCCCGGCCCAGCGCCGGAATGCGCGCGTGAAATTCGCCGGGTCGGTGAACTGCAGCCGCTCGGCGATCGTCTTCAGGTCGAGATCCGACGCCGACAGCAATAGCTTCGCATCGCGAAAGCGCGCTTCGTCGAGCAGTTGCCGATAGCTCGACCCCGCTTCCTCGAGCCGGCGCCGCAACGTGCGCGTCGACACGAGCAGCGCGTCGGCGAGCGCCTCCGGACTGGAATAGTTGCCGGCGGTTCGCGCCAGTTCCGCGCGCACGCGCTCGACCAGATCGCCTTCCTCCTGACGCACCTGCGCATACTCGCGCTCGACCTGCACGAGCGCTTGCCGGTGCGCGACTTCGTCGGCGAGCGGCAGCGGCCAGTCGAGCACGTCGTGCGCGATCCACAGCGCGTTCGCCGCGCAGCCGAATTCGACCGGCGGCAGCTGGTCGCGATAGCGTGCGAAGTAATCGGGCTCCGGCCATGCGAAGCGCAGCGCGATCGGCGGCGACGCGCGCCCGGACCACTGCGAGATGTTCTGCGCGAGCCCCGTCAGCACGAACTCGAACATCACGTGATGTTGCAGCACCGGGCTCGCCTGCACGCCGTGCAGTTCGAGCGTCGCGCCGTCGTCGTCCTCCGCGTAGGTCAGCCGATATTGGCGGTTGCGCATCCGGAAGTAGCGCTGCGTGACGACCAGTGCTTCACGGATGTCCCGCGCGGTCAGCGTCGCATAACCGAGGAAGCCGTGCACGGTCGGCTTCAGCAGCAGCCCGAACGCGAGCCCGATGCCTGGATCGCCGCCGATCTCGATCGCGTTGAGCACGAGCCGGCCCCATTGCGACGGCGCGACGCGCGCGTCCGGTTCGGCCAATACGGCATCGCGCAGCCCGGTGCCCGCGCGCACGGCGGCCGGATCGACGCCGCGCGCGGCCAGCGCCTGCAGCAGCAGGCGCGTGTAGGCGACCGGAATCGTCGGCCGGCGTAGCCCGAGGTGGTCCTTGCGTGACGGGGAGGTCATGTCGATTTGGCCGGAAATGACAAGCATTATGGCTGTTTGCCCCCTCACGTTCAAGGCGGCGCGCGGCCTACGATGGCACGTATCGCTTATCGGCAGACTCACCATGACGACTTCCTTTCCCCACCTGCTCGCGCCGCTCGACCTCGGCTTCACCACGCTGAAGAATCGCGTGCTGATGGGCTCGATGCACACGGGCCTCGAGGACAGCCGCAAGACGCTGCCGCGGCTCGCCGACTATTTCGCCGAACGCGCGCGCGGCGGCGTCGGCCTGATCGTGACCGGCGGCTTCGCGCCGAACGTGGCCGGCTGGACCAAGCCGTTCGGCGGCACGCTGATGACGTCGGCCGGCGCGCGGCGCCATCGCGTGATCACCGACGCCGTGCATGCGGACGACGGCAAGATCGCGCTGCAGATCCTGCATACCGGCCGCTACGGCTACCACCCGTTCGCGGTCGCGCCGTCGAAGATCAAGTCGCCGATCTCGCCGTTCGCGCCGCACGAACTCAGCGCGCGCGGCGTCGAGCGGCAGATCCGCGCGTTCGTCCGCTGCGCGCAGCTTGCGCGCGAGGCCGGCTACGACGGCGTCGAGATCATGGGCTCCGAGGGCTACCTGATCAACCAGTTCATCTCGATGCATACGAACAAGCGCGGCGACCAGTGGGGCGGTTCGTACGAGAACCGGATCCGGCTGCCGATCGAGATCGTCGCGCGCACGCGCGAGGCGGTCGGGCGCGACTTCATCCTGATCTACCGGCTGTCGATGCTCGACCTGATTCCGGACGGCAGCGACTGGAGCGAGACCGTGCAGCTCGCGAAGGCCGTCGAGCGCGCGGGCGCGACCATCATCAATACGGGGATCGGCTGGCACGAGGCGCGCGTGCCGACGATCGCGACGTCGGTGCCGCGCGGCGCGTTCGCATGGGTGACGAAAAAGATGAAGGGCGAGGTCGGCATCCCGCTCGTGACGACCAACCGGATCAACCGGCCCGAGGTGGCCGAGCAGATTCTCGCGGACGGCTGCGCGGACATGGTGTCGATGGCGCGCCCGCTGCTCGCGGATGCCGAGTTTGTCGTCAAGGCCGCGCAGGGCCGGGCAGACGAGATCAACACCTGCATCGGTTGCAACCAGGCGTGTCTCGACCACGCGTTCAAGAACCAGATCGCGTCATGCCTGCTGAATCCGCGCGCATGCCACGAGACCGAGCTGATTTATACGCGCGTGCAGCAGCCGAAGCGCATCGCGGTGGTCGGCGCGGGGCCGGCCGGGCTCGCGTGCTCGACCGTGCTCGCGCAGCGCGGCCACCACGTCGATCTGTTCGACGCGGCGGCGGAGATCGGCGGCCAGTTCAACATGGCGAAGCGGATTCCGGGCAAGGAGGAGTTCGACGAAGCGCTGCGTTATTTCGGCCGTCAGGTCGAGCTGACCGGCGTGAACCTGCACCTGAACCGCCGCATCGATGCGAGCGACCTGATCGAGGGCGGCTACGACGAAATCGTGCTCGCGACCGGCGTGGCGCCGCGCGACCCGAAGATTCCCGGCCAGGACGGGCCGAACGTGCTCAGCTACATCGACGTGCTGGCCGGCGGGCAGCCGGTCGGCCGGCGTGTCGCGGTGGTCGGCGCCGGCGGCATCGGCTTCGACGTCGCCGAATATCTGGTGCAGGGCGGCGAGTCGCCGACGCTCGATCTGGAAGAGTGGAAAGCGGAGTGGGGCGTGACCGATCCGGCCGCGACGCGCGGCGGCGTGACGCGCGCGCAGGTCGGGGCGCCGGCTCGCGAAGTGACGCTGCTGCAGCGCAAGGCCGCGCCGCTCGGCAAAGGGCTCGGCAAGACGACCGGCTGGATTCACCGCGCGACGCTGAAGATGAAGCAGGTGAAGATGATCGGCGGCGTGAACTACGAACGGATCGATGCGCGCGGGCTGCACGTGTCGTACGGCGAGCAGCGGACCGATCATGAACTGATCGAAGCCGACACGATCGTGCTGTGCACGGGGCAGGAGCCGCAGCGCGCGCTGCTCGCGCCGTTGCAGGCGGCCGGACGCTCGGTGCATCTGATCGGCGGCGCGGAACTGGCGGCCGAGCTCGATGCGAAGCGTGCGATCGATCAGGGATCGCGACTCGCGGCGCGGCTGTAACGGGCGTCGTTCCGGGTCGGGAAATGGCGGCGTGCGTCGCGCGGCGCGCTGGCGACTTTCCGCGTCGCCATGCAACGTGGCGACGCGATTCCGTCAGAACACCATTCGCGACCGGCCGGCGTGCGTCAGGCCGCTTCGGCCCGCTCTTCCTCTTCCGCTTCCAGCATCGCCTTGACGATCAGGTAGACGGCCGGCAGGTCGTCGTCGTCGCGACGCCAGTCGACCGGTTCTTCGACATCCGCCGCGACCAGCCGGCTGCCGCGCAGGCGGATGAACGCGTCGACGACCGTCGGATCGTTGCGGCTCAGGAAACCGGTATTCGAGAACGCGAGTTCCTCGACGTTCAGCAGCGCCTGCCAGCTCATCGTGCGGACGGCGGCCGGATGAGTGCGGCGTCGCAGGCCGAGCGCGCGTTGGGCGGGGCCGCCGACGACACGCTGCAGGTCGACGACCGCCCGCTGCGCGGCGCGTTCGAAGTGGGCGGGGTTGAAGCCGGGTTGCTCGGGATCGAATGCGGATGACTGGAACATGGTCGCCTCACAAAAGTCCGTCCGTCATGGGTGACGGAATTCGGGTCAAATGGTGCAAAAGCACTGTAAATATATACAGTGTCCGAGGCGGTTTCAAGTCCTGAATGCATGTCCGTTTGCCGGCACCGGGTCGAGCGCGGCGGCGACGGTGACCGACGCGCGCGCCGAGCGGCTTTCGCGAACGACTTACACCGACGCGGCGATCGTCTCGCGCAACCACCGATGCGCGGGATCGCGGTGCACGCGCTCGTGCCACAACATCGACATTTCATAGCCGGGAACGTGAACGGGCGCTTCCACCACGCGCAGCGCGGGCACGTCGCGCACCAGACGCTCGGGCAGCATCGCGACGAGATCCGTGCTGGCGACGGCCGACATCACGAACAGGAAATGCGGAACGGACAGCACGACACGCCGCGCGGCGCCCGCTTTCGCGAGCGTTTCATCGGTCACGCCGAAGAAGCCGCCGCCGTCGGGCGACACGATCACGTGTTCCAGCGCGCCGAACTGCGCGAGCGTCGGGCGCCGCTTCAGCTTCGGATGACCGGCGCGGCCGACGAGCACGTAGCGCTCGACGAACAGCGGCAGGCGCCGCATCCCTTCCGGTGAACCTTCCGTCGTGTGGAAGGCCAGGTCGATGCCGTTTCGCTCCGCGTCCTGCTCGATGCGCGGCGGCACGAGCTCGACGACGGCGACGCGCGTCGCGGGGGCGGCCGACCGCAGCGTGTTCAGCGCGGGCAGGACGATCGTCGATTCGCCGTAGTCGGTGGCGGCCACGCGCCACGTGTTCGTCGCGGTTGCCGGATCGAACGGCGTGGCCGTCAGCACCGCGCGTTCGACCGCGTCGAGCGCGTCCCGCAGCGGCTCGCGCAGCGTTTCTGCGCGCGCGGTCGGCCGCATGCCGCGCGGTCCGGGCAGCAACAGCGGATCGCCGAAGAAATCGCGCAGTTTCTGCAACTGCACGCTGACCGACGGCTGCGACATGTTCAGTTTTTCGGCCGCACGCGTGACGTTGTGCTCGGCGAGCAGCACGTCGAGCGTGACCAGCAGGTTCAGATCCAGTCGTCTGAGATTGTTCATGGTTATACCTAGAATTTCAGGAATTTATTTCAAATATACCTTCGGCGACGGCATCCTGCAGTCATTCAATCAACGGAGTGACGAACATGAATGTGCTGATCGTTTATGCCCATCCGGAACCGCGTTCGCTGAACGGCGCGCTGCGCGACTTTGCCGTCGAGCGGCTCGAAGCGGCGGGGCATAGCGTGCAGGTGACGGACCTGTATGCGATGAACTGGAAGGCCGCGTTCGACGCGAACGACGTGACCGATCGCACGCCCGACGCGCGTTTCGATCCGTCGCTCGACTCGAAGCACGCGTTCGCGACGGGCACGCAAAGTGAAGACATCGCGCGCGAACAGGAAAAATTGAAGTGGGCCGACGCGGTGATCCTGCAGTTCCCGCTGTGGTGGTTTTCGATGCCGGCGATCATGAAGGGCTGGGTCGAGCGCGTGTATGCGTATGGTTTTGCATACGGCGTCGGCGAACACTCCGACCTGCACTGGGGCGACCGTTACGGCGAAGGGTCGCTTGCGGGCAAGCGCGCGATGATCGTCGTCACGACGGGCGGCTGGGAGTCGCATTACAGCGCACGCGGCATCAACGGGCCGATCGACGACGTGCTGTTTCCGATCCAGCACGGGATTCTCTATTACCCCGGCTTCGACGTGCTGCCGCCGTTCGTGATCTACCAGACGCACCGGATGGACGACGCACGCTTCGACGAAACGCGTGCTGCGCTCGGCAAGCGGCTCGACGAACTGTGGACCGCGCAGCCGATTCCGTTCAGGCGGCAGAACGCGGGCGATTACGATATTCCGGCGCTGACGCTGAAGGCGGAGATCGCGCCGGGGACGGTGGGGTTCGCGGCGCATCTGGCGCAGGAGCGGTGATCGTCGCCGCATCGTCGTGATGCGGGGCGATACCTGGACGGGACGGCTGCAAAGCGACACGGGCGACCGGCGAGAAAATCGCCGGCCGCCCGTGTCGTACTCTTCGCGGCCGTTCAGTCGCGCCGCGCGTCGCGTTCGCTTACCGATCATCCTCCCGCACCGAAGAAGGATGCCGGCACAGCGCCCGCACTTCCATCTCCATATACGGAAACAGCGGCAGCTGACTCAACACGTCATGCAGTTGCTGCACGCTTTCGACGTCGAAAATACTGACGTTCGCATACTGCCCCGCGATCCGCCACAGATGCCGCCAGGTTCCTTCGTTCATCAGCCGCTGGCACATCGCCTTCTCTTCGGCCTTCAGCGTGGCCGCCTTGACCGGATCCATGTCCGCCGGCAGACGGACGGTCATTTCCACATGAAACAGCATCCTGCGCTCCTTGCGTTGTCGATTCGTCGAACGGGACCGCTCAGGCCTGTGCACGCGCCCGCTCGACTTCGCTCGCCGGCACGTCCTGCTTGTCCTTGAGCAGCGAGAAATCGAAGTCGATCAGCGCGAACTGCCCGTCGACGCCATACGGCTTGCCTTCCGCGCCCTCGGCCTGCTTGATCTTCGGGATCAGCCCCTCGCGGGTCGCGAATGCGAAGTCGTCCCAGATGTGCGGATCGCCTTCGATGTTGATCTGCGTCGTCAGCTTACGATATCCGTCCGCGGAAACGAAGAAGTGGATGTGCGCCGGACGATGGCCGTGACGGCCGAGCTGGTCGAGCAGTTGCTCGGTCTTGCTGCCCGGCGGCACGCTGTAGCCGACCGGCAGCACGCTGCGGAAGCTGTAGCGGCCCTCGGCATCGGTGCGGATCGAGCGGCGCAGGTTGAACGCCGGCTGCGACTGGTCGAAGTACGAATAGTTGCCCAGATGGTTCGCGTGCCACACCTCGACGAGCGCATTCGCGATCGGCGCGCCGTCCTGACCGAGCACCTGACCGCGCATGATCAGCGTCTGGCCCGGATCGGTGCCGTCGTCGAGACGCGCATGGCCGACCGATTCCGGCGCGCCCGCGACGTACAGCGGCCCTTCGATCGTGCGCGGCGTGCCGCCGTGGAAGCCGGCCTTTTCCTCGGCCTCGTCCATCCGCACGTCGAGGAAGCGCTCGAGGCCGAGGCCCGCGGCGATCAGCCCGAATTCACGGCCGGCTTCGTTCAGGTAGTTGAGCGCGGTCCAGAACTCGCTCGGCTGCACGTCGAAGTCCTCGATCGTGTAGCAGATGTCCTTCACGATCCGGTTGACGATCGCGCGCACGCGCGGGTTGCCGGGCTTTTCCGCGGCGTCGTCGAAAGTTTTCAGCAGGGCGTCGATGGCTTGCTTGTTCATCTGTGTCTCCGGTTTCGGTTGTCGTGTCATGCGGGATCAGCGGGCGTTGCGTCGCATCCGTTCGATGCGGGCCCAGTCGAAGGCGATGCCGAGGCCGGGCGTCGCCGGCAGGTGCAGCTTGAAATCCTGGTAACGCAGCGGCTCGATGAGGATTTCCTCCGTGAGCAGCAGCGGGCCGAACAGCTCGGTGCCCCATTTCAGCGAGCCGAACGTGCTGAACAGTTGCGCGGACGCCATCGTGCCGGCCGCGCCTTCGAGCATCGTGCCGCCGTACAGGTCGATGCCGGCCGCCGACGCGATCGATGCGACGCTCGCCGCACCGAGCAGGCCGCCCGATTGCGCGATCTTCACCGCGAACACGTCGGCCGCGCGGTCCTGCGCGAGTGCGAACGCATCGACGGGGCCGTGCAGCGCCTCGTCGGCCATGATCGGAATCTGCGCGAGCTGCGTGAGGCGTTTGAGCCCCGCGCGATTGGTCGCGGCGATCGGCTGCTCGACGAGGCTCACGCCGGCCTCCGCGAGTCGTGCGCCGGCCCGGATCGCGTCGGTTTCGGTCCATGCCTGGTTCACGTCGACGCGGACGTCGCCGCGCTCGCCGAGCGCGCGCTTGATCGCGATCACGTGCGCGACGTCGTCGTCGACCGCGTTCGATCCGATCTTCAGCTTGAATGCGCGATGGCGGCGCGCATCGAGCATCGCCTCGGCTTCCGCGATGTCGCGCTGCGTGTCGCCGCTCGCGAGCGTCCACGCGACATCGACCGCATCGGTGGTGCGGCCGCCGAACAGCTCGGACAGCGGCACGCCGAGGCGGCGCGCCTGCGCGTCGAACAGCGCGGTCTCGATCGCGCACTTCGCGAACCGGTTGCCCTGGAACAGCTTGCGCGCACGCGCCATCGCGGCGCCCGGGCGCGTCGCGTCCATGCCCTGCAGGAGCGGCGCGAAGTAGGTGTCGATGTTGACCTTGATGCTCTCGGGGCTTTCCTCGCCATACGCGAGACCGCCGATCGTCGTCGCCTCGCCGACGCCTTCGATACCGTCCGTGCATCGAACACGGACCAGCACGAGGGTCTGGCAATTCATCGTGGCGACCGAGAGCTTGTGGGGCCTGATCGTCGGCACGTCGACGAGCAGCGTCTCGATGCGTTCGATGGTGGCGGTAGTTGCTATCATGCGATTCCTCCTGTTGGTGCACATGGTAGGAATTCCCGCCCGGCGGCGTCCAACACTCTTTCCGACTACTTCCATACCTTCGAGGCATGAAATGGAATTGCGCCAGCTTCGGTACTTCATCGCCGTCGCGGAGGAAATGAACATCACGCGGGCCGCGGAGCGGCTGCACATGACGCAGCCGCCGTTGAGCCGCCAGCTTCAGGCGATCGAGGACGAGGTCGGGCTGCCGCTGTTCGAGCGCGGCGCGCGGCCGCTGAAACTGACCGACGCGGGCCGCGTGTTCTATGCGCAGGCGACGCGCGTCGTCGAACAGGCCGACGAACTCGGCCCGCTGACGCGGCGGCTCGCGCAGTTGTCGGAGCGGATCGTGATCGGCTTCGTGCCGTCGACGCTCTACGGCGCGCTGCCGGACGTGATCCGCGCGTTTCGCGAGGCGCATCCGGGCGTCGAGCTGTCGCTGATCGAGATGTTCACGCTCGAGCAGCTCGGCGCGCTGAAGGGCGGGCGGATCGACGTCGGGTTCGGCCGCCTGCGTTTCGACGACGACCAGCTCGTGCGCGAGGCGCTGATCGAGGAAAAGCTCATCGCGGCGCTGCCGGTCGGGCATCCGCTCGCCGATCCGGACCGGCCGCTGACGCTCGCGGACATCGCGAACGAGACGCTGATCGTCTATCCGAGCACGCCGCGGCCGAGCTTCGCGGACCAGCAACTGTCCGCGCTGCGCGACGGCGCGCTCGTGCCGGCGGCCGTGCACGAGGTGCGCGAACTGCAGACGGCGCTCGGGCTCGTCGCCGCGCAGGTGGGCGTGTCGCTGGTGCCGGAAAGCGTGGAAGGCGTGCGCGTGAAGGGCGTCGTCTATCGGCGGCTGCCGGAGCCCACGGCGACGTCGCCGATCATCATGAGCCGCCGGCTGCACGGCGAAAGCGCCGCGACGACCGCGTTCTGCGCGATCGCGCGGGAGATGATCGCGCCGGCGGCGTAGCGACGGTCGTTTCCGTATTGACCGCAACTAACGGTCAAATTCGGCGGGCCAGGCCGAATACGGAGCCGGTATCGCGATGCAGATGTCATATGCCGCTGATGCAGGCGGGCAAGCAAGCCGGCAAGCTGCGCCGGTCGGCAATCGGCAAGGCGGGGAGCCCGCGCCCGCCTACCGCCTACCGCTTCCCGTCGAGCGTCTCCGAAGGCGATTCGCCGAACTTCTCCCGGTACGCGATCGCGAATCGCCCGAGATGCGTGAACCCGCAATCGAGCGCGATATCGGCGATCCGTCGCTCGGACACCGACCCGCGCAGCAACTCCCGCGCATGCTCGAGCCGCGTCGCGCGCAGGTATTGCATCGGGCTCATCCCGCGGAACTGCAGGAAGGCGTCGCGCAGCGTCCGCTCCGGCACGTTGGCGGCCTGGACGATGTCGGCGAGCTGCAGCGGTTGCGCGTAGTGCGCGTTCACGAACTCCTGCGCGCGCCGCACGAAGCCCGGCGCGGGATCCTGGCGGGCGCTCGGTGCCGACGGCGGGTGGCCTTCGATCAGCAAATCGATCAGCAGATGCTCGAGCTGCGACGCGACGCGCGGGTTCGCGTTCGCCCGTTCGAGCAGCGCGGGCGAGCGGGCGACGAGCATCAACTGCTGGCGCCACGCGGTGAGCGCGGCATCGCTGATGTGCAGCACGGGGTCGAGCATCGCGCGCGGGTCGCCGGTCAGCGAGCCGACGGTCGCGGCATCGATGCGCAGCACGAACTGCTCGCAATCGGCGGACAGCACCGCGTCGAAGCGCTCGCCGGGCGCGCACAGCACGCCGGTCTGCCCGTCGACGCCGAGCCGGCGCCCCATCGCGTGGACTTCCGCCTGCCCGGACAGGCAGAACATGAGCAGGTAATAGCCGTCGACGGCGTCGACCTGCACGCGCATCGCGTCGCCGAACGCGATGGTGCCGATCCCGAGCCCGCCGAGCCGCACGAAATCCATATGCGACGCGCCTTGCACGCGGCCGCTCGGCAGCAGCGCATGCGGCTGCATCACGCGCGAGATCCGCTCGCGCGTCTCGTCGAGATCGCGGGATTCGAACAGCCGGTGCGCACGCAGCGCAAGCGGCTCGAACGACGTTGGGGACATGGGCATCGGCCTTGGTATGAACGACGGGCGCTTCGATCCGACGAATGGGTCGCGATCGTGCGCGGGTCGCGTGTGTCGCCATGCTAGCGCAGAAATCCGCCGAAAGTGGATATTGCGCCGCCGCAATCGCACTTTCCGGATAGACGCCGAATATTAGCTTTTCAAAAATCGGCTCCATGCAATCAACGAAACGGAACCAGAAGGAGTCCGACATGGAGCAGACAGAATCGCCCGTCGTATTCGCCGCGCGCGACGACGCGTCCGATGTGCGCTTTCCGCACGACGACGGCTCGCGCGTGCCGTACAAGGTGTTCAGCTCGCGCGCGGTCTACGATCGCGAGCAGGAACGCATCTTCCGCGGGCCGACCTGGAACTTCGTCGCGCTGGAAGCGGAAATCCCGAACGCCGGCGACTTCAAGAGCACGTTCGTCGGCGACACGCCGGTCGTCGTCACGCGCACCGAGGACGGCACGCTGTCCGCATGGGTGAACCGCTGCGCGCACCGCGGCGCGCAGGTGTGCCGCAAGTCGCGCGGCAACGCGAGCTCGCACACGTGCGTGTACCACCAGTGGAGCTTCGACAACCAGGGCAACCTGCTCGGCGTGCCGTTCCGGCGCGGCCAGAAGGGGATGACCGGGATGCCGGCCGACTTCGACCCGAAGCAGCACGGGCTGCGCAAGCTGCGTGTCGACAGCTATCGCGGGCTCGTGTTCGCGACCTTCAGCGATGACGTGGCGCCGCTGCCCGACTATCTCGGCGAGCAGATGCGTCCGTGGATCGACCGCATCTTCCACAAGCCGATCGAGTATCTCGGCTGCACGCGCCAGTATTCGAAGTCGAACTGGAAGCTGTACATGGAGAACGTGAAGGATCCGTATCACGCGAGCATGCTGCACCTGTTCCATACGACCTTCAACATCTTCCGCGTCGGGATGAAGGCGCGCTCGATTCCGGATGCGAACCACGGGCTGCACAGCATCATCACCGTGACGAAGACGGGCGACGACACGTCGGCCGCGTACAAGCAGCAGAACATCCGCTCGTTCGACGAGGGCTTTCATCTGGAAGACGAATCGATCCTCGATCTCGTGTCGGAATACGACGAGGACTGCACGAACCATATCCAGCCGATCTTTCCGCAACTCGTGATCCAGCAGATCCACAACACGCTGGTCGCGCGCCAGATCCTGCCGAAGGGGCCGGACAACTTCGAGCTGATCTTCCACTTCTTCGGCTACGCGGACGACACGCCCGAACTGCGCGCGCTGCGCATCAAGCAGGCGAACCTGGTCGGGCCGGCCGGCTACATCTCGATGGAGGACACCGAGGCGACCGAACTGGTGCAGCGCGGCACGGTGCGAGATGCGGATGCGACGTCGGTGATCGAGATGTCGCGCGGCAACCCGGACCAGCAGGACACGGTGATCACCGAAAGCCTGATCCGCAAGTTCTGGGTCGGGTACCAGAAGCTGATGGGCTATTGAAGCGGGAGCGCGGAACGATGGAAAACCTGACGGAAGACATGAAGACGTGGTTCGAGATTTACATGCTCCAGAACCGCTACATCGGCCACCTCGACAACGACCGGCTCGAACACTGGCCGGAAATGTTCACCGAGGACTGCACGTACGAAATCGTGCCGAAGGAGAACGCGGATCTCGGGCTGCCGGTCGGGATCGTCCACTGCACGAACCAGCGGATGCTGCGCGACCGCGTGGTGTCGCTGCGGCACGCGAACATCTTCGAAGAGCACACGTACCGGCACATGACGTCGGGCCTCACGATCGTCGCGGAGCGCGACGGCGAGATCGACACCGAGAGCAACTACGTGGTCGTGCAGACGCGCAGCAACGGCGAATCGAACGTGTACCAGGCCGGCAAGTACTACGACACGGTCGTGCGCACGCCCGACGGGCTGCGCTACAAGACCAAGCGCGTGATCTACGACACGTCGCGCGTGCAGACGCTGCTCGCCACCCCGATCTGACTGCGAAGGAAACGACATGACCGAAGCAACGCTCGCCGAATGGCATCCGCTGGGCGCATTCGACGAATTCTCCGAAGACGAACCGGCCGCGCGCGTCGCCGGCCAGAAGCCGATCGCGGTGTTCCGGATCGGCGACGAACTGTTCGCGATGCACGACCTCTGTTCGCATGGTCACGCGCGGCTGTCCGAAGGCTATGTGGAAGACGGCTGCGTCGAATGCCCGCTGCACCAGGGGCTGATCGACATTCGCACCGGTGCGCCGAAATGCGCGCCGATCACCGAGCCCGTACGGACGTATCCGATCCGGATCGTCGACGGTCAGGTGGAAGTCAATGTCGGCTGACCCGTTCGTGATCGTCGGCGCCGGCCACGCGGCGCGGCGCACGGCCGAGGCGCTGCGCGCGCGCGACGCCGACGCGCGCATCGTGATGATCGGCGCGGAGCGCGAGCTGCCGTACGATCGGCCCGCGCTGTCGAAGGACGCGCTGCTGGGCGACGGCGGCGAGCAGCGCGCGTTCATCCGCGATGCGGCCTGGTACGACGCGCAGCGCATCGAGCTGCGGCTCGGCACGCGCGTCGACGCGATCGAGCGCGATGCGCAGCGCGTGCGGCTCGACGACGGCGCGACGTTGCCGTACGCCCGGCTCGTGCTCGCGACGGGTTCGCGCGTGCGTGCGTTCGGCGGGCCGGTCGACGACGGCGTCGTCCCGCATTACGTGCGCACCGTTGCCGACGCGCGTGCGTTGCGCGCGCAGCTCGCGCCGGGGCGTCGCGTGGCGGTGCTCGGCGGCGGCTTCATCGGCCTCGAAGTGGCGGCCGCGGCACGCCAGCTCGGTTGCGACGTGACGGTGATCGACCCGGCTCAACGCTTGCTGCAGCGTGCGTTGCCGGAAGTCGTCGGCGCGTATGCGCGGCAACTGCATGACGCACGCGGCGTGATTTTCCAGATGGCCACGCTGCCGCGCGCGATTCGTCGCGCACCGGGCGGCGGCGCGATCGTCGAGACCGATCGCGGCGACGTGCCGGCCGATGTCGTCGTGATCGGCATCGGCGTCGTGCCCAACGTCGAACTCGCGCAGGCGGCCGGCCTCGCGGTCGACAACGGCATCCGTGTCGATGCGGGATGCCGGACGGCCGATCGCGCGATCTTCGCGGCGGGCGAGGTGACGATGCACTTCAATCCGCTGCTCGGGCGTCACGTGCGGATCGAGTCGTGGCAGGTCGCGGAGAATCAGCCGGCGGTTGCGGCCGCGAACCTGCTGGGTGCGGACGAAATATATGCCGAGCTGCCGTGGCTGTGGTCCGATCAGTACGATTGCAACCTGCAGATGCTCGGGCTGTTCGGCGACGAGCGAACGACCGTCGTGCGTGGCGATCCCGCGAGCGGGCCGTTCACGGTGTTCGGGCTCGACGACGACGGGAAGATCGCCGCGGTGGCCGCGGCGAATCTGGGGCGCGACATCGGTGCATCGCGGCGCCTGATCGCGGCAGGCGCCGTGCCCGATCCGGCGAAGCTCGCCGATCCGGCGGTGAACCTGAAGACGTTCCTCTGAGGCAGTGCGCGAACGCGGCCGGGCCGGCCGTGTTCGCGTCGGGTAGCGGAAACGTCGAGGGAAACCTGTCCCGGACAACCTTTCCGGCTCGCGCCACGCGCGCGGGTTTGTCGCGGGCCGGCGATCGGTGCATATTAGCGGCATTGCCGTTTCACCGGTCGCCCATGACGCCAGACAAAGCCCTCGAACTGAAACGCAGCAAGCGCCGCGCGCTATGGCTGCTGCTGGCCGCGGTCGCGGTATTCGTCACGACGATCCTGCTGCCGCGCGGCCCGTGGGTCGACGGTTTCAAGGCGGTGGCAGAGGCCGCGATGGTCGGCGCGCTCGCCGACTGGTTCGCGGTCGTCGCGCTGTTCCGCCGCGTGCCGATTCCGTTCGTGTCGCGCCACACCGAAATCATCCCGAAGAACAAGGACAAGATCGCCGACAACCTCGCGGTGTTCGTGCGCGAAAAATTCCTCGGTCCCGACGCACTCGTCGCGCAGATTCGCCAGCACGATCCCGCACGGAAACTCGGCGCATGGCTCGGCGAGCCCGCGAACACCGACGCGCTCGGCGGCTACGTGACGAAGCTGATGAGCTTCGCGCTCGACATGACCGACGATGCGCGGATCCAGTCGTTCGTCCACGACGCGTTCCGCGCGGTGATCGACCGGATCGACCTGTCGCAGTCGGTGGGCGCGATCCTCGACACGCTGACGAAGGACGGCCGTCACCAGGCGTTGCTCGACGACGCGATCGCGCAGGTGGTCGACGTGCTCGACAAGGAAGAGAACCGCGAGGTGATCGCGGGCTTCATCGTCGAATGGCTGAAGACGCAATACCCGAAGGTCGAGAAGATCATGCCGACGCAGTGGTTCGGCGAGAACGGCGCGCGCATGCTGGCGAGCGCGGTGAGCCGCGTGCTCGAGGGCGTGGCGGCCGATCCGGAGCACGAATTGCGGCAGCGCTTCGACCGCACGGTCGTGCGGCTCACCGAGCGGCTGAAGCATGACCCGATGTTCATCGCGAAGGGCGACGAGATCAAGCGCTACATCCGCGACGGCGACGCGTTCAACGACTATGTACGCGATCTGTGGGAACAGTTGCGCGCATGGCTGAAAGCCGATCTCGCGCGGCCCGATTCGACGCTGCACCGGCAGGCCGCGACGCTCGGCGGCTGGCTCGGCGCGCGGCTCGCGGAGAGCCCGGCGCTGCGCGCGTCGCTGAACGAGCACGTCGAGAAGGCCGTGCACGAGATGGCGCCGGATTTCGCGGATTTCCTGATGCGTCACATCCGCGATACGGTGCGCAACTGGGATGCGCGCGAGATGTCGCGGCAAATCGAGTTGAACATCGGCAAGGATCTGCAGTACATCCGCATCAACGGCACGCTGGTCGGCGGGCTGATCGGGCTCGGGCTGTATCTGGTCTCGCTGGTGCCGCGCTGGGCGGCCGAGTGGTTGCATTGATGCGGGCGCGGCCGTCGCGCACGTGGCGCGCCGCCGTATGCCGCTGAATCAAGCGTGTGCCTTCGCGCCGTGCAGTTGCAGGCCGAGGGCCTTGATCACTTTCAGGATCGTGCCGAAGCTCGGATTGCCGTCGTGCGACAGCGCCTTGTACAGACCTTCGCGCGACAGGCCCGCATCGCGCGCGACCTGCGACATGCCGCGCGCGCGAGCGATCACGCCGAGCGCATGCGCGATGAAGGCCGGGTCGTCGCCGGCTTCCTGCAGACAGGCCTCGAAGTAGTCGGCCATGTCGTCGTCGGTTTTCAGGTGTTCGGCCGAATCCCACGGCCGGGTCTTGATCTTGTCCATCGATCACTCCAGGTCGAGCCGCTCGAGCATCGCGTGCGCGGCGCGGATGTCCGCCTGTTGCGTCGACTTGTCGCCGCCGCAGAGCAGGATCACCCATATCGTTCCGCGTCTGACGTAATAGACGCGATAGCCGGGGCCGTGGTCGACACGCATTTCGACGACGGGTGAGCCGGCGGATTTCCAGTCGCCCGGGTTGCCCATCGACAGACGGTCGATGCGCGCCTGGATGCGCCGCCGGGCGACGCGATCCTGCAGGCGGGCAAACCACGCGTCGAAGACGTCGGTAGTCCGGATACTGAACGTAGGCGCACTGTAGGACATGGATCGCGGTATGTCAACCATGGTTCACATGTTCGGTGAATGGAATCGGGGTGCGTCCAACAATAGGGCCGCGCGCGCCGTTTGAGGGCGAATTGGCCGTCAGGCCGATCCTTTCGCGCGGCCGGACCCGGCCATTCGGCCGAAGTCGGAATTCCGCGAATCCGTCTACAATCAAAAACGTCCTTGCCGCCCGTGCGTGCTTGCCGCGCACGGGCGGATCCGTTTGTCCTCCTGCACAGGGAGGCGCCGCCGTGCGTTGCGCGGCGGGCAGTGCCGTGGTCACCAGTAGGTAAAGCGTCCGCGTGCCGTAGGCCGGCGCGCGTTCTGAACGTCGCGCGCTCGTAAGCCGGGCAGGCGGCATCAACCGAGAGTCCCCCATGAAAGCATCGGATCTGTTCGTGAAGGCGCTGGAAGCCGAAGGCGTCGAGTACGTGTTCGGCATCCCCGGCGAGGAAAACCTCGATCTGCTCGAATCGCTGCGGCGATCGAAGATCAAGCTCGTGCTGACCCGGCACGAGCAGGCGGCCGGATTCATGGCCGCCACCTACGGCCGGCTGACGGGCCGCACCGGCGTGTGTCTCGCGACGCTCGGGCCGGGCGCGACCAACTTCGTGACGGCTGCCGCGTATGCGCAGCTCGGCGGCATGCCGATGCTGATGATCACCGGGCAGAAACCGATCAAGTCCAGCAAGCAGGGGCACTTCCAGATCGTCGACGTCGTCGGCATGATGCAGCCGCTCACGAAGTTCACGCGACAGATCGTGTCGATCGGCAACATCCCGTCGGCGGTGCGCGAGGCGTTCCGTCGCGCGGAGGAGGAGCGCCCGGGCGCCGCGCACCTCGAGCTGCCGGAGGACATCGCGCACGAGGAGGGCGACGGCAAGCCGATTCCGCGCAGCTACAGCCGGCGGCCGGTGGCCGAGGAGAAGGCGGTCGCGCACGCGGTCGACGCGATCCAGGCCGCGCGCCACCCGCTGTTGATGATCGGCGCGGGCGGCAATCGCAAGACGACCTGCAAGATGCTGCTCGAATTCGTCGACAAGACGGGCATCCCGTTCTTCACGACCCAGATGGGCAAGGGCGTGATCGACGAAACGCATCCGCTGTGGCTCGGCAACGCGACGCTGTCCGACGGCGACTTCGTGCACCGCGCGATCGAGCATGCGGACTGCATCATCAACGTCGGCCACGACGTGATCGAGAAGCCGCCGTTCTTCATGCGCACGGACGACAAGACCGTGATCCACGTGAACTTCCTCGGCGCGCAGGTCGATCCCGTCTACTTCCCGCAGATCGAGGTGGTCGGCGACATCGCGAACGCGGTGTGGCAGATGAAGGAGGCGATCGCGCCGCAGCCGCATTGGGATTTCACGCGCTTCGCGATGATCAAGGAGCACTTCGACGCGCACCTGCAGAAAGGCCAGCACGACCCGCGCTTCCCGATGTACCCGGTGCGGATCGTGAACGACCTGTACAACGCGCTGCCGACCGACGGGATCGTCTGTCTCGACAACGGGATGTACAAGATCTGGTTCGCGCGCTACTGGCGTGCGCATGAACCGAACTCGCTGCTGCTCGACAACGCGCTCGCGTCGATGGGCGCGGGCCTGCCGTCGGCGATCGCGACGAAGATCGTGCATCCGCAGCGCAAGGTGATCGCCGTGTGCGGCGACGGCGGCTTCATGATGAATTCGCAGGAACTCGAAACGGCCGTGCGGCTGAAGCTCGACATCGTCGTGATGATCCTGCGCGACGACGCGTTCGGAATGATCCGCTGGAAGCAGGAGAACATGAACTTCCCCGATTTCGCGATGACGTTGAAGAACCCCGATTTCGTGTCGTATGCGCAGAGCTACGGCGCGCACGGGCATCGCGTCGAAGCGGCCGACGATCTCGAGCCGCTGCTGCGCGACTGCTTCGCGACGCCGGGCGTGCACGTGATCGACGTACCGATCGACTATTCGGACAACGAACGCGTGCTCAACCGCGAAATCAAGCGCCTGTCGGCGCAACTCTGAATCCGCAGTTCACCGGAAGGAGCGTTCCATGCTGAAGGATACCTATCCGTACTATCTGGCCAACGAGGCCGTCTACGCGAACACCGATCTGGAAGTGACCGACAAATTCAGCGGCAAGGTCGCGACCCGCGTCGCGCTGGCCGACGCGAAGGCGATCGATGCGGCCATCGGCGCGGCGGTCGACGCCGCGAAGCCGATGCGCGAGTTGCCGGCGTACAAGCGTCAGGCGGTGCTCGACCACTGCGTCGCGCGCTTTCGCGAGCGATTCGACGAGCTGGCGGAGGCGTTGTGCATCGAGGCCGGCAAGCCGATCAACGATTCGAAGGGCGAAGTGACGCGGCTGATCGATACGTTCCGCGTCGCGTCCGAGGAGTCGGTGCGCATCGACGGCGAGGTGATCAACCTCGAGATCTCGGCACGCGCGCAAGGCTACACCGGCTATACGCGGCGCGTGCCGATCGGCCCGTGCTCGTTCATCTCGCCGTTCAACTTCCCGCTGAACCTCGCCGCGCACAAGGTCGCACCCGCGTTGGCCGCGGGCTGTCCGTTCGTGCTGAAACCCGCGAGCCGCACGCCGATCGGCGCGCTGATCATCGGCGAGGTGCTCGCCGAAACCGACCTGCCGAAGGGGGCATTCTCGGTGCTGCCCGCACATCGCGATGGCGCGGACCTGTTCACGACCGACGAGCGCTTCAAGCTGCTGTCGTTCACCGGTTCGCCGGCCGTGGGCTGGGCGCTCAAGGAGAAGGCCGGGAAGAAGAAGGTCGTGCTGGAGCTCGGCGGCAACGCGGCGGCGATCGTCGACGCGGACCAGCGCGAGCAGCTCGACTACGTGGTCGAGCGTCTCGCGTTCGGCGCGTATTACCAGTCGGGCCAGAGCTGTATCGGCGTGCAGCGGATCCTCGTGCATGCGGATCTGTACGACGCGCTGCGCGACAAGCTGATCGCGAAGACGCGTTCGCTGAAGATGGGCGATCCGAAGGATCCGTCGACGTTCGTCGGCCCGATGATTTCCGA
Organism: Burkholderia sp. RF4-BP95; assembly: GCF_001521985.1. Taxonomy (NCBI): domain Bacteria; kingdom Pseudomonadati; phylum Pseudomonadota; class Betaproteobacteria; order Burkholderiales; family Burkholderiaceae; genus Burkholderia; species Burkholderia sp. RF4-BP95. The sequence goes on from NZ_LOSX01000018.1 coordinate 104,394, forward strand.
ATCCGAATCGCGCCGGCTGTCCGGCTGGATGGACGCGGCCGTCGCGGCGGGCGCGAAGATCGTCGCGGGCGGCAAGGTCGACGGCGCGATGTTCGAGGCGACGTTGCTGGAAAACGTCGGTCGCGAACAGGACCTGTACCGCAAGGAGGCATTCGGTCCCGTCGCGATCCTCGAAAAGTTCGAGCGCTTCGACGATGCGCTCGCGCGCGTCAACGACAGCGACTTCGGGCTGCAGGCCGGCGTGTTCACCGATTCGCTCGCGCATGCGCAGCGCGCGTGGGACGAGCTGGAGGTGGGCGGTGTCGTGATCAACGACGTGCCGTCGTTCCGCGTCGACAACATGCCGTATGGCGGCGTGAAGGATTCGGGGCTCGGCCGCGAAGGGATCCGCTACGCGATCGAGGACATGACCGAGCCGCGCCTGATGGTCGTGCGGCGTCGCTAGCGCGACGGGCGGCGGCCTGACGGCACGCGGGCGGGCGGGCGATCGTGCCGGCACGCGTGCCGTTTCCGTCTCGGCGCACGCCGACGGGCGCGGCGATGCCCGCCATTGCGTCATCGTCGCGGCACCGCGCGCCATGCTTGCCGAACGCGCTCGACTGCCTGCATCGCATCGTGATGTAATCGCGCGAATTGGCCAACCGGGGTACGACATCGGCTGGCGTGCGCATTCATTCCTCACGAGGTCGATTCATGTCCCCCGTCTCGGCATTCAAGCTGATTCTGTTGTCATTCCTCGCGATCGTCGCGCTCGAATACATCGCCAAGCGGTTGCGATTGCCGCCCGCGGCCGCGCTGCTGATCGGCGGCATCGGCATCGCGTTCATTCCCGGCCTGCCGCCGATCAACCTCGATCCGGAACTCGTGCTGCTCGTGTTCCTGCCGCCGCTGCTGATGGACGGTGCGTATTTCTCGGTGTGGGAGGAGTTCAAGCGCAACGTCGGCGGCATCATGATGCTCGCGATCGGCGCGGTGGTGTTCACGACGTTCGCGGTCGGTTTCGCCGTGCACTGGGTCGTGCCGTCGCTGCCGTGGGCCGCGTGCTTCGCGCTCGGCGCGATCGTGTCGCCGCCCGATGCGGTGGCCGCGAAGGCGGTGCTCGAACGCGTCGCGCTGCCGCGCCGGCTGATGGTGCTGCTCGAGGGGGAAAGCCTGTTGAACGACGCGGCGGGCCTGGTGCTGTTCCGCTTCGCGGTCGCCGCCGCGCTGACGGGCGCGTTCAGCCTCGAGCACGCGGTCGTGCGCTTCGCGGAACTCGGGCTCGGCGGTGTCGTGGTCGGCTTCCTGGTCGGCAAGCTCGTTGTGTGGTTCCTGAAGCTGCTCGACGACGACTATCTGGTGATCACCGTCGCGGTGATCGCCGGCTGGATCGCGTACATCGCGGGCGAGATGGTCGAGGTGTCGGGCGTGATCGCGACGGTCACGGCCGGCATGATCGTCGGCTGGCATCAGCACGAGGTGTTCTCGGCGGCCGTGCGCACGCGCGGCACCGCGTTCTGGCAGGTCATCGTGTTCCTGCTCGAAGCGCTGGTGTTCGTGCTGATCGGACTGTCGCTGCGCGGCGCGATCCACCGGCTCGGCGGTTTCGAGCAGGTGCTCGCGACGATGGTCCCGCCGGTGCTCGCGGTGCTGGTGGCGGTGATCGTGTCGCGCTTCGTCTGGATCTACGCGGTCGAGGCGCTGAAGGTGCCGGTGCGCGGGATCATTCGGCGCGGTGCCGCGCCCGACTGGAAGGCCGCGACGATCATGAGCTGGGCCGGGATGCGCGGGGTCGTGACGCTGGCGATCGCGCTGTCGTTGCCGGAGGCGATGCCGGGCCGCGACGTGATCCTGGTCGCGTCGTTCGCGGTGATCCTCGTCACCGTGCTCATGCAGGGCACGACGATCGGGCCGCTGATCCGGCTGCTGCGCCTGCCTCAGCGCGAGGAGCGCGCCGCGCATCACCTGACCGAGCCGCAGGCGTGGGCGCACATCGAGGCCGCGCAGCTCGCGGCGATCCAGCCGCTGGTGCGCGACGAGAGCGGCAAGGTGATTCACCCGCGCCTGCTGGAGCAATACACGTATCGCGCGGAACTGACCGAGCGGGCGAAGAACGAGCCTGCTTATCCGGCGGAGGTACGCACCGCGCACTACGACGTCGTGCTGGCCGCGATCAAGGCCGGGCGTGCGGAATTGTTGCGTCTGCATCGTTCGGGCCGCATCCACGACGAGATGCTGCACATGCTCGAGCGCGATCTCGACCTGCAGGAAGTGTCCGCGCAGCACGCGCGCGGGTAGCCGGCAGCGCGCGCGCCATGAACGCGCGGCCGCGTGGCCGCGCCGATCGTGTTCGTCGCGCGGTGCCGCGAGCCTTCGCGTCGCGCCGATCCAGGCGCGGCGCACGATTTTCCCCCTTCCATCTCTCCCGATTCCGCCGCATCGGAATCCGGCCCCAAAGCGTTCGACACGACGGCCTTGCAGCGCATGCAAACCTCGCGGCGCCGGCTTCGCAAACGTTATCGTCTTTCGCATCCGGAAATGATCTGATTTATCTGAATCCCGCTCTTTCACCATATTTGGCAAAACTAAACCGGAAGGAGATAGATGCTGTGTTCTAATTTCATTTAGAATCAGCCGGTTATCTTTATTGAGAGAAAGCGCGCGGAGGTAATGCGACCGTCGTCGGGGTGAATTCGGCGCTCGGATCCCCGCGAGGCAATGCCGACAGGCCAGATCGGCAACAATTGGCGGATTTCTCCGCCGCCAGTTTTAAGATGGCGTCCAAGTCGGATAAACAACTCCTATGAAAGAATCAATTGGAGATTTGGCGTTTGAAACGGTATTTATGAAAGAATCCAGCGGTGAAAATGCGCCGGATTGTCTGGAGTCGGGGCTATCGGTTCTGCTCGTCGACGATCAGCCGTTCGTCGGCGAGGTGATCCGCCGCGCATTGCGCAGCGAGCACGATATCGACCTGCATGTGTGCACGGACGCACATCGGGCGATGGCGGTCGCGCGCGACGTGAAGCCGACGGTCATCCTGCAGGATCTCGTGATGCCGGAAATCGACGGCCTCGACCTTGTTCGCGCGTGGCGCGCGGACACCGACACCGCACGCGTGCCGATCATCGTGCTGTCGGCGAAGGAGGAGCCGATCGTCAAGCGCGAGGCGTTCATCGCCGGCGCGAACGACTACCTCGTGAAGCTCCCGGACGCGATGGAGCTGACCGCGCGCATCCGCTATCACTCGAATTCGTACCTGATGTCGCGCCAGCGCGACGAAGCGCTGGATTTCCTGTCGCACGACATGCGTTCGCCGCAGACGTCGATCCTCGCGCTGCTCGAGGTCTACCGGAGCGAGCACGGCGACATGCCGCCGATCATGGAGCGCATTGCCGGCCACGCACGGCGCGCGCTCGCGCTCGCCGACGGCTTCATCCACCTGACCCGCGCGCAGTCGGAACGCCGCGCGCACGAGGTCCTGAGTCTCAACGAGATCGTGCTCGACGCCGTCGACCAGCTGTGGGAGAAGGCGGCCGGATTCGGCAGCCGGGTATTTGCCCACGTGCCCGGCACCGAGTGCGTGACGATGGGCGACCGCATGATGCTCACGCGCGCGGTCGCGAACCTGATCGACAACGCGCTGAAGTACGGCCCGGCCGGCACGGACGTGCACTGCACGCTGAGCGACGACGGCGGTGCGTGGCTGATCGGCGTCGAGGACGCCGGCTCCGGCATCGCGCCCGAGCAGCGCACGGCCGCGACCGAGTCGTTCGTGCGGCTCGAATCCGCGCATGGCGCGGCGCGCAGCGGCTTCGGCCTCGGGCTTGCGTTCGTCCGCGCGACGGCCGCGCGGCATCGCGGCCAGATCCTGATGCGCAATACGGCGCGCGGCTTCATGGTCGCGCTTCGGCTGCCGGCGCAAGCGGAGCGATGATTTCGCGGCGCGGCCGGCCGGTGCCGCGCCGCCCGCAGACCCCGATGCGCTCGTGGCGCGCCGTCCGGCGCGCGGGCGGGCGCGGTTTTTTTCAACGCTGATTTTAGAAAGCCCATAACGAACATGGCCACCGTGACGCCTCGCGCGACCAATGAAAGCCTGCATCCGACGATCGGCGCCGCCCGGCTGACGCTCGGCAACCGTATCCTGTTCAGCTTCGGCGTGTTGTTCGTGCTGATGCTGGTGACGGCCGGCGTGTCCTACGAGCGCCTGCGTGCGATCAACACCGAGGCCGTCAGCATCGAACGCGATTCGCTGCCGGGCGTGTATCTGGCGGCGTCGCTGCGCGGGGCGGTCAACGAATCGTTCGCGACGCTGCAGCAGGCGACGTTCGTCGACACCGATCCCGAACTCGTGCAGCGTGATTTCGCGAAGATCGGCGAGACGCTCAAGGAGATCGAGTCGTTGTCGGTCGACTATCAGAACACGACGTTCCGCGATGACGACCGTCAGCGCTTCGCGGCGTTTCGCGGCGCCTTCGACCGCTACCTGCCGCTGCTGAACGACGCGGTGCAGAAGAGCCGCGCGTCGCGCGAGGAGGCCGTCGCCGCTTATGCGAAGGTGCAGCCTGCGTGGGCCGAGGTCGTGCGCAACGCGAATATCCTGGTGCAGGAAAACCGCAAGTTCGCCGACCAGTCCGCGAAATTGATCCGCGAATCCGTGCAGGACACCGAGATCGTCCTCGCGACCGCGCTGGCGATCGTGCTGCTGTCCGCGCTGGGGCTGGGCTACGGGCTGTACCGTTCCGTCACCGTGCCGATGGCGCGGCTCGTCGAGGTGCACGACGTGATGCGCACCGGCAACCTGACGCGCCGCCTCGACCTGCGCCGCCGCGACGAGTTCGGCACGCTCGAGACGGGCTTCAACCGAATGGCCGACGAGCTGACCGAGCTGGTCGCGCGCGCGCAGCAATCGTCGCTGCAGGTGACGACGTCGGTCGCCGAAATCGCGGCGACGTCGCGCGAGCAGCAGGCGACCGCGAACGAGACCGCGGCGACCACGACCGAGATCGGCGCGACCTCGCGCGAGATCTTCGCGACGTCGCGCGACCTGCTGCGCACGATGAACGAGGTGGCCGGCGTGGCCGAGCAGTCGGCGACGCTCGCCGGCGTGAGCCAGAGCGGCCTCACGCGGATGGGCGAGACGATGCGCAGCGTGATGGACGCGGCCGGTTCGGTGAACGCGAAGCTCGCGATCCTCAACGAGAAGGCGCTGAACATCAACCAGGTCGTCGCGACGATCACCAAGGTGGCCGACCAGACCAACCTGCTGTCGCTGAACGCGGCGATCGAGGCCGAGAAGGCCGGCGAATACGGCCGCGGCTTCGCGGTCGTCGCGACCGAGATCCGCCGCCTCGCCGACCAGACGGCGGTGGCGACGTACGACATCGAGCAGACGGTGAAGGAGATCCAGTCGGCCGTGTCGGCGGGCGTGATGGGGATGGACAAGTTCTCGGAGGAAGTGCGCCGCGGGATGCTCGACGTGCAGCAGGTCGGCGGACAGCTGTCGCAGATCATCGCCGAGGTGCAGACGCTCGCGCCGCGCTTCCAGATGGTCAACGAAGGGATGCAGACCCAGGCGAACGGCGCCGAGCAGATCACGCAGGCGCTGTCGCAGCTGTCGGAGGCCGCGCAGCAGACGGCCGAATCGCTGCGCCAGTCGTCGCAGGCGATCGACGACCTGACGCTCGTCGCGAACCAGTTGCGCACCAGCGTGTCGCGCTTCAAGGTCGACGCGTGACGCGCGCCGAGTCGCACGGCGGCGCGCACGCGCTGTTCCTGATGTTCGAGCTCGACGGCGAGCGCTATGCGCTCGACGCGGCCGACATCGACGAGGTGCTGCCGCTTGCGACCGCCAAGGCCGTGCCCGGCGCGCCCGAATGGATTGCCGGGCTGCTGATGCGCGGCGGTCAGCCCGTGCCCGTGATCGACGTGCCGATGCTGGCGCTCGGGCGGCGCGCGCATGCGCTGCGGTCGACGCGGCTGGTGATGGCGCGCTATCGCGTCGGGCAGCCCGACCGCGATCGCGTGGTCGGCCTGATCGTCGAGCGCGCGACGCAGACGCTGCGGATCGACCGCACCGCGTTCCGCGCCAGCGGCGTGTCGACCGCGCGCACGCGCTGGCTCGGGCGCGTCGCGAACACGCCGGACGGGATCGTGCAGCAGGTCTCGGTGTCCGACCTGATCGACGACGTCGCGCGCCTGTATCTGTCCGACGGCCTGCCGGGCCACGGAGGGGAGTCCGCATGAAAGAACCCGATTCGCGATTTCGCGGCTGGCTGCTGCGCGAGACCGGCATCGACCCCGATTCGCTCGGCAACGACTTCCTGAGCCGCGCGCTGACGGAGCGCGTGCAGGCGCTGCAGGGCGACGGCGAGCGCCTGCCGTCGGCGGCGCGGCCGCCCGTCACGCCGGAAGCGCTCGACGCCTACTGGCAGCAGCTCAACGCGTCGGCCGACGAGCGGCGCGCGCTGATCGAACTGTTCGTCGTACCGGAGACGTGGTTCTTCCGCGATCGCGAGGCGTTCGCCACGCTCGCGCGGCTCGCGGCCGAGCGGCTTGCCGCGATGCCCGGGCGCGTGATCCGCGTGCTGAGCGCGCCGTGCTCGACCGGCGAGGAACCGTATTCGGCGGCGATGGCGCTGCTCGACGCGGGGCTCGATCCGGCCAGCTTCACGATCGACGCGATCGACCTGAGCGCGCGCGCGATCGAACAGGCGCGGCTCGGCTGCTACGGGCGCAATGCGTTTCGCGGCACGTCGACCGAGTTCCGCGGCCGCTACTTCACGCCGGTCGCCGACGGCTGGCTGCTCGACGAGCGCGTGCGCGCGTGCGTGCAGTTTCGCCAGGCGAACCTGGTCGAACCGGGCCCCGACACGGGCATCCGCTACGACTTCGTGTTCTGTCGCAACGTGCTGATCTATTTCGACCGCGACGCACAGGATCGCGTGATCGATTCGCTCGAAAACTCGCTCGCCGACGACGGGATGCTGTTCGTCGGTCCCGCCGAAACGGGCGTCGCGATGCGGCACGGGATGCGCTCGGCGCGCGTGCCGCTGGCGTTCGCGTTTCATCGCGTGCGCGGCGGCGCTGCGGCGGACGGCCAGGCGGCACCGATGTCCGCGATCGCGCCGCACCGTCGCGCCGAGCGCTTCACGGTGGCGCCGCCGGCCGCGACGCGCCCGCTGCTGGCCGTCGTGCCGCCGACGTGGAGCGATGCCGCGCCGTCGCGCGCCGCGTTCGCGCCGGCCGAGCGCCCGACGGCGCTCGAGCCGCGGGCCGACCTGCACGCCGACTCGCCGGCCCGGGGGGCCAACGTGACCAACGTGCCCGACACGCCCGAGCCGGCGACACCGGCCGGCGGCAGCGCCGCACCGACGCTCGAGGAAGCGCAGGCGCTGGCCAACGCGGGCGCGTTCGACGAGGCAGAGCGCGTGCTCGCGCAGTTCTCCGCGCACGCCGGGCCGCACGCCGACGCGTTCTACCTGAACGGGCTGATCGCGGATGCGCGCGGGCGCGTCGCGGAAGCGGGCGACTTCTACCGGAAGGCGCTGTATCTGCGGCCGACGCATCACGAAGCGCTGACGCATCTCGCGACCTTGCTCGACGTCGGCGGCGACGGCGCCGGCGCGCGATGGCTGCTCGAGCGTGCGCGACGCTCGGCCGGATAACGGGAATACGGGTTGGGAGCCGACATCGGGATGACCGAGGAAAGAATGAACCGCGACGCCGTTGCCACTGACGACACGACGCTCGGCGTCGACGATTGCTGGAACCGGATCGGCACGCACGGCGACCGCTCGTGCGAGCGGCTGGCCGAGTGCCTGCGCTGCCTGAACTGTCCGGTCTACGCGTATCACGCGGCGAAGCTGCTCGAGCGCCCGCTCGGCGTCGCCGAGATGGCCGACGCCACGCAGCGGATCAGCGCGTTCGACGCGACCCGCGCGCATGGCGACGACGATACGCGCCAGGCGGCGCTGGCGTTTCGCGTCGCCGACGAATGGCTCGCGCTGCCGATCGGCGTGCTGCGCGAGATCGCCGGCACGCGTCCGATCCATTCGCTGCCGTATCGCCGTCATTCGGCCGTGCGCGGCGTGGTCAACATTCGCGGCACGCTGCGCATCGCGATCTCGATCGGCGCGCTGCTCGGCCTCGACGCGGGCAAGGGCGGCAACGGCGGCGCGGACGGCCGTTTCACGCGGCTGCTGGTCGCCGCGCACCAGGGCGAGCCGGTCGTGTTTCCTGTCGACGAAGTCGAGGGCGTGTTGCGCTTCAGCGCATCCGAATGGGTGCCCGTGCCGGCGACGGTCGGGCGCGCGAGCGCCGGCCTGTCGCGCGGCGTGCTGTCGTGGCGCGGCAAGTCGGTGGGCCTGCTCGACGACGATCGGCTGTTCGACGCCGTGACACGGAGCATGCGATGAGCGGCGATGACGATCTGAGTCACCTGTCCCTGCTCGAGCTGTATCGCGAGGAAACGCGCACGCAGACCCAGGCGCTGTCCGAACGCCTGCTCGCGCTCGAATCGGGCGAGCCCGACTCCGTCGCGCTCGAGGCGTGCATGCGCGCCGCGCATTCGCTGAAGGGCGCCGCACGCATCGTCGGCGTGCCGCTCGGCGTCGACATCGCGGGGCGCATGGAAGAATGCTTCGTCGCCGCGCAGGCCGGCACGATCGCGCTGACGGCCACGCACGTCGACGTGCTGCTCGCCGGCGTCGACCTGCTGGTGCGCGTCGCCGATCCGCAGGCGCAGCCCGTGTCGTCGACGGAGATCGAGGCGTTCGCGCTGGCGCTGACGGGCGCCGACGGCGCGCACGCGATGCCGGTCTCGGCCTCGGCCTCGGCCTTCGCGCCGCCGACGGCGCCGCCGTCCGTCGTGCCGCATCGCGAGCATGACGGCGCCGCGAACGAATCCGTGGGGGCCGGCGCCGCGGTGCCGCCGCTCGCCGTGTCGGCGGCCGTGCCCGATCCGGTCCAGGCCGGCCGCGCGGCCGGCGCGGGCGCGATGCGCCGCGTGCGGGCCGATACGCTGAACCGGCTGCTGAGCCTGTCCGGCGAGTCGCTCGTCGAATCGCGCTGGCTCAAGCCGTTCGCGGAGTCGATGCTGCGCGTGAAGCGTGCGCAGCGCGATGCGGCCCGTTCGCTCGATCTGTTGTACGAACAGTTTGCCGACGACCTCGACGCGGGCGTGCTCGCGTCGGTGAACGAAGTGCGGCACATGCTCAACGACCTGCAGCGCTCGCTCGCCGAGCGCATGGACGAATTCGACCGCTTCGAGCGGCGCAGCACGCACATCGCCGAGCAGCTGTACGACGAGGCGCTGCAGTGCCGGATGCGGCCGTTCGGCGACGCGACGCGCGCGTATCCGCGCATCGTCCGCGATCTCGCGCGCTCGCTCGGCAAGCAGGTGCGCTTCTCGATCGTCGGCGAAGGCACGCAGGTCGACCGCGACATCCTCGACCTGCTCGACGCGCCGCTCGGCCACCTGCTGCGCAACGCGATCGATCACGGCGTCGACGCGCCCGACGCGCGTCGCGCCCGCGGCAAGCCGGCCGAGGCGAGCGTCACGCTGGAGGCGCGCCACAGCGCCGGCTCGCTGCTCGTCAGCGTGATCGACGACGGGCCGGGCGTGGACATGGACGCATTGCGCGCGGCGGTCGTGCGCCAGCGCCTGACCGACGACGAGACGGCCGCGCGGCTGTCCGATCCCGAACTGCTCGAATTCCTGCTGCTGCCGGGCTTCTCGATGCGCGACGCGGTGACCGACGTGTCGGGGCGCGGCGTCGGCCTCGACGCCGTGCAGGAAATGGTGCGCGGCGTGCGCGGCGCGGTGCGCATCTTCAACGAGCCCGGCGCGGGCATGCGCTTCGTGCTGCAGCTGCCGCTCACGCTGTCGGTGATCCGCAGCCTGCTGGTCGAGGTCGGCGGCGAGCCGTACGCGTTCCCGCTCGCGCACGTGCGCCGCACGCTCGAACTGTCGCACGACGACATCGACGTGCTCGAAGGGCAGCCGCATTTTCCGTTCGACGGCCGGCGCGCGGGCCTCGTCGGCGCGCATCAGCTGCTCGATGCGGGCGAACCCAACGTCGCGCGCGCGAGCACGGCGGTCGTGGTCGTCGGCGGCGAGCCCGAACTCTACGGTGTCGCCGTGGACCGCTTCCTCGGCGAACGGATGCTCGTCGTGCAGCCGCTCGACAGCCGCCTGAACAAGATCCAGAACATCGCGGCCGGTGCGTTGCTCGAGAACGGCGACCCGGTGCTGATCGTCGATGTCGAGGACCTGATCCGCTCCGTCGACAAGCTCGTGCGCGGCGGACAGCTCGCGAAGCTCAAGCGCGATCCGCAGCTCGCGCTCGCCGACCGGCGCCGCCGCGTGCTCGTCGTCGACGATTCGCTGACGGTGCGCGAGCTCGAACGCAAGCTGCTGGAAAAGCGCGGCTATGACGTGACCGTGGCGGTCGACGGGATGGACGGCTGGAACGCGGTGCGCAGCGACGCGTTCGATCTGGTCGTCACCGACGTCGACATGCCGCGCATGGACGGGATCGAACTCGTCACGCTGATCAAGGGCGATCCGATGCTCAAGCGCGTGCCGGTGATGATCGTGTCGTACAAGGATCGCGACGAGGATCGCCGGCGCGGGCTCGACGCAGGCGCCGACTACTACCTCGCGAAGAGCAGTTTCCACGACGAGGCGCTGCTCGATGCGGTGCACGACCTGATCGGGGATGCACGCGGATGAACATCGGCATCGTCAACGATTTGCCGCTCGCGGTCGAGGCGCTGCGCCGCGTGATCGCGCTGCGCACCGATCATCGCGTGCTGTGGGTGGCGACCGACGGCGACGAGGCGGTGGATTTCTGCGTCGCGCATCCGCCCGACCTCGTGCTGATGGATCTCGTGATGCCGAAGCTCGACGGCGTGGCCGCGACGCGGCAGATCATGGCGCGCGCGCCGTGCGCGATCCTGGTCGTGACCGCAAGCGTCAGCGCGAACACGTCGTCGGTCTACGAGGCGATGGGCGCCGGCGCGCTCGACGCAGTCGACACGCCGACGCTCGCGCTCGGCCTGCCGTCGGATGCGGGGCCGCAGCCGCTGCTCGCGAAGATCGACCAGATCGGCCGGCTGCTCGAAAGCCGGACCGTGACGCTCGTGCCGCCCGGGCCGGCCCTCGCGCGCGGCCTGCCGACGCTGATCGCGATCGGCGCGTCGGCAGGCGGGCCGACCGCGCTCACCGCGCTGCTGCGCGCGCTGCCGGCGGATTTTCCGGCTGCGCTCGTGATCGTGCAGCACGTCGACCAGGCGTTCGCGCTCGGCATGGCGGAGTGGCTCGACGGTTATACGCGGCTGCCCGTGCGTGTCGCGCGGGAGGGCAGCGTGCCGCGGGCGGGCGAGGTGCTGCTCGCGGCGACCAACGATCATTTGTACATGTCGCCGCGCGGCGTGCTCGGCTATACGCGGCATCCGGCCGAGACGCCGTACCGGCCGTCGATCGACGTGTTCTTCAACAGCGTCGCCGACGGCTGGCAGGGCGACGCGCTCGGCGTGCTGTTGACCGGAATGGGGCGCGACGGGGCGCTCGGGCTGAAGGCGATGCGCGCGAAGGGTTGCTACACGATCGCGCAGGACGAGGCGACGAGCGCCGTCTACGGGATGCCGAAGGCGGCCGCGGCGATCGGCGCCGCGTCGGCGATCCTGCCGCTCGAGCGGATCGCGCCGCAACTGATCTCGCGCGTGACGCGCATGCCGCTCGACTGACGGCGCGCGGCCCCGGCGGGGCCGCGTTGCAGGCGCCGCGCGGCGTCGCGTACAATTGCCGCCTGCGGAGATGGCATGCCTCCCTGCGGTCGATCCCGGCGCGTCGCGCGCGGTTCGGCCCTCAACCGCCGGTTGCCCGGCTGATGATGCCTGCGTGTTCCTGGGTCGTCAGGAGGTCGCAGGCCGTCCATGCGGTATTCTGCCGCCCAGGTTTTGATGTCCCGTCGAATCTGGAAATCATGTTTTTCTCGACTTCTGCCGATTTTTTCGCGACCGTGCGCTACGTGTGCCGCTGGCTCGCGCTTTCCGCTCTGCTCGGCGCGCTGGCCGGCACGGCTTCCGCGTTGTTCCTGATCGCGCTCGACTGGGCGACCGGCACGCGCGTCGCGCATCCGTGGCTGTTGTGGGGACTGCCGGCCGCCGGTTTCGCGACCGGCTGGGTCTACCACCGGTTCGGCCAGTCGGTCGCGCGCGGCAACAACCTGCTGATCGACGAAATTCACGACCCGAAGGCGCTCGTGCCGAAGCGGATGGCGCCGCTCGTGCTCGTCGCGACCGTCGTCACGCACCTGTTCGGCGGGTCGGCGGGCCGCGAAGGCACGGCCGTGCAGATGGGCGGCGCGCTCGCCGATCGCGTCACGCACCTGTTCCGGCTCGATCGCGAGCATCGGCGCGTGCTGCTGATGGGCGGCATCGCGGCCGGCTTCTCGTCGGTGTTCGGCACGCCGCTCGCGGGCGCCGTGTTCGGGCTCGAGGTGCTCGCGATCGGCCGCGTACGATACGACGCGCTGCTGACCTGCGTCGCGTCGGCGATCGTCGCGGACGTCGTGTGCCGCGCGTGGGGCGTGCATCACACCGTGTATGCGATTCCGTTCGTGCCGGCCGTGTCGGCGACGGGGCTGGCCGCGACGGTCGTCGCGGGCGTTGCGTTCGGCGTCGTCGGCCGGCTGTTCGCGTTCGCGACGCATGCGCTGACCGCATGGTTCCGCCGCGTCGTGCGCTACGCGCCGCTGCAGCCGGTGCTCGGCGGCGCGCTGGTGGCGGTCGCCGCCACCGCGCTGAACGTGCCGCAGTATCTCGGGCTCGGGATTCCGACGATCGAGGCCGCGTTTCACGGGCCGCTGCCGGCTTACGATTTTGCGGGCAAGTTCGCGTTTACCGTCGTCACGCTCGCGTCGGGATTCAAGGGCGGCGAAGTGACGCCGCTGTTCTACATCGGCGCGACGCTCGGCAACGCGCTCGGCCACGTGCTCGCGCTGCCGGTGCCGGTGCTCGCGGGACTCGGCTTCGTCGCGGTGTTCGCGGGCGCGGCCAACACGCCGATCGCATCGACGATCATGGCGATCGAACTGTTCGGCGCGGATGTCGGCGTCTATGCGATCGTCGCCTGCGTGGTCGCCTATCTGTTTTCGGGGCACGCGGGGATTTATCGATCGCAGCGGGTGGCGGTGGGGAAGGGGGCGCGGGTGGAGGCGGAGTGACGGCGGCGCGCGGGGCGGCCGACCGCGGTGTGTCGACCGAAACCGAGACCCGGTGATCGCGCCGATCACCGGGTGCGAGGGGCGTCCGTTACGCCTTCGGCAGTTTCGCGACGTTGCGCGCGAGCAGTTCCTCGATGTCGATGCCTTTCTCCGCGAGCAAGGCCGTCACGACGCCGGTCAGCTCCCCGAGCGTTTCCTTGACCGACTCGCGGATCGTATCCACGACGACCTGGGTGCTGCGCTCGATCTCGATATTGACCTTGTCGTCGACGCCTTTGGCGTCGAAGGTGGTCGCGCGTCGCGTTTCGGGAATCAGCCAGACGTCGAACCAGCCTGCGTCGCGATCGACGTCCGACACGGTGAGGCTGCAGCCGTTGATCGCGATATAGCCTTTCGCGAACACATAACGTTTGAAATCGGCCGGCACGCCGATGCGGATCATCCGGTTGTGCTCGGACGATGCGATTTGCAGGATGGTCCCCATGAAGTCGACGTGACCGGACAGCGGATGCCCGCCGATTTCCGCACCGTCCTTCGCGGCCCGTTCGACGTTGACGCGGGCGCCGGTCGTGAGGTCGGCCAGCGTGGTGATTCTCAGGCTCGGCAACATCACGTCGAAGTCGATCAGCAGCGGCGAGTGGATGGTCGTCACCGTCAGGCAGACGCCGTCGACCGAGACGCTCGCGCCGATCTCGATGTCGGTGGTGAACCGCTCGGGGAATTCGATGCTGAACGTTCTCAGTTCGCCGTGATCCTTGATGGCCTTGATGACGCCAACACCCTGAACAATGCCTGTAAACATGATCCGCCTTTCGTCGCAAATTGCCTGGCCGGTATGATAAGTGATCGCGGCGGGCGGCGTCGGGGCCGGACGCGCGGCGGCAGTTGCCGCACGTCCGGCCCCGACCGGGTTGCCGTCAAGCCTCCGCCGGCTCCCCCCGCGGGCCGGCATCGCCGCTGACCGCGCGCCGCGGCGAATCGATCAGGCCCTTCGCCAGCTCCAGCGCCTGCCGCTCGAACAGCCGGCGATAAATCCCGCCGTCGATGCGGATCAGCGCGTCGTGGTTGCCTTCCTCGATCACCTTGCCGCGATCGAGCACGAGCAGTCGGTCGAGCGAGCGCACCGTCGACAGCCGGTGCGCGACGACGAGCGTCGTGCGGCCGACCATCAGCCGCTCCATCGCCTGCTGGATCAGCACCTCGCTTTCGCTGTCGAGGCTCGACGTCGCTTCGTCGAGGATCAGGATCGGCGCATCCGCGAGGAACGCGCGCGCGATCGCGACGCGCTGGCGTTCGCCGCCCGACAGCTTGATCCCGCGCTCGCCGACGAGCGTGTCATAGCCGTCCGGCAGCGCGGCGATGAAGTCGTGCGCGCTGGCGAGACGCGCGGCGCGCTCGATCTCCGCACGGCTCGCGTCGGGACGCGCATACGCGATGTTCTCCGCCAGCGTGCGGTGGAACAGCACGGGTTCCTGCTGGACGATCGCGATCTGGCTGCGCAGCGAATCCTGCCGCACCTGCGCGATATCCTGGCCGTCGATCGTGATGCGGCCGCCCGACACGTCGTACAGACGCTGGATCAGCTTGATGAACGTCGTTTTGCCCGACCCGGAATGGCCGACGAGGCCGACACGCTCGCCGGGCGCGATGCGCATCGAGAAGTCGTCGTACAGCGGCACCGGATGATTGCCGTAGCGGAACGTCACGTGCTCGAAGCGGATCTCGCCGTGCCCGATCCGGATCGCCGGCGCGCCGGGACGATCGTCGATGCCGAGCGGCTGGCGCTCAAGCGCGACGAGCTCTTCCATGTCGTTGACCGAACGCTGCAGGTTGCGGATGTGCATGCCGACGTCGCGCAGGTAGCCCTGCAGCATGAAGAACATCGTCAGCGAGAACGCGATGTCGCCGACGCTCGCTTCGTCGTTGGCCCACAGCCGCAGCGCGACGCCGATCATCGCTGCCTGCATCGCGACGAGCATCGCACCCTGCAGCCCGCCGTTGAGCGTGCCGCGTACCCACGTGCGGCGCGTGCGCTGGCGCCACTTGCCGATCACGCGCGCGAGCCGCGCTTCCTCGCGCGTCTCCGCGCCGAACGCCTTGACGACCGCGTTGCAGCTCACCGCGTCGGCGAGTGCGCCGCCCATGCGCGTGTCCCACATGTTGCCGAGCCGCGCGGCCGGCGCGACGATGCCGAGCGACACGGCGACCGTCACCGAGATGTACAGCAGCGAACCCACGCCGACGACGAGCCCCATGACAGGCCAGTGCGTGCCGAGCAGCACCGTCGCCCCGACGAGCATCGTGACCGACGGCAGCAGTGCGATCAGCACGGTGTCGTTCAACAGGTCGAGCGCCCAGATTCCGCGCGTGATCTTGCGCACGGTCGACCCCGCGAAGCTGTTCGCGTGCCAGTCGGTCGAGAAACGCTGCACGCGATGGAACGACGCGGCGGCGATCTCGCTCATCATCTTCAGCGTGAGCGTGATGATGTTCAGGTAGACGCCCTGCCGCAACAGCGTCGCGCCGATGCCGAGCGCGGCCAGCGTGCCGAACGCGACGATGGCCGAATGCCACGCGGCGGCGCGGTCGGTCAGGCCGGTCGACAGCGCATCGACGAGGCGTCCGGCGAACAGCGGCGTGAGCACGTCGGCAAGCGCGCCGAGCAGCGCCAGGGTCGTGATCGTCGCGATGCGCACCGGCTGCTTGCGCCAGTAGCGGAACGTGAAGCCGAAGACGGCCTGGAATGCCTGGCCGCCCGGATGGGTGGTTTTTCTGGTCATGTATCGTTGCCCGGCGCATCGCGCGACGGGACTTTCCGGTTCGGAGAACGTCGAAAACGCAACAGCCCGGCCGCGCGGATGACGCGGGCGAAACGAAACGGACTGTCGGAAAAATGCGCGGGCCGGCGAGTTAGCGGAGCACTCGGGAGCCGGCGCGGACGACGGGCTGGATCAGCCGCGCCGTGGGACCACGTTCGGGAAGGCTGCTGGCATTCGGAACATCTGCACCTCCCTGAAGTGAACGGTTGAAAGGACGCCGAAAAGACGTGAAGGGATTTTATCAGCAGTGCCGGAGTCGCCGCAACGTCTGACGAATGCGGCGTTGCAGCGTCGATACGGTTAGTATTCGGGGTTTCGGCCCTTTTTCGCGCGGGTTCCGCGGTGCGGTGCCGCACGGGTCGGCGGGCCGCATCGATTACACTTTGCCGTTGCGCGCCGGCCGCCGAGGCCGCGCGGATTCACCCCCGATACATTCCTGAGGAAACGATGAGCGACGTTCAGCAAGGCATCCTGGCTCCGATCGACACGGCGGCCCGATACCTCACTTTCACGATTTCGAACAACGGCAACGTGGCAGCGGCGCTGACGGCGTTGCGCGAGCTCGTTGACGGGCGCGACACGGTCGCGGGCTTCGGACACGCGCTGGCCGCACACCTCGGGCGTCCGGTCCCGGGCCTCACCGAATATCCGGCGTTCGCGGTGAACGACCGCACGCTGCCGATCACGCCGGCCGACATCTGGGTCTGGCTGCGCGGCGACGATCGCGGCGAGCTCGTGCTGCGTGCGCGGGCGATCGAGCGGGCGCTTGCGCCGGCGTTCGCGCTGCAGGACGCGGTCGACGGATTCCGCTATTCGAACGATCGCGACCTGTCGGGTTACGAGGACGGCACCGAGAACCCGACCGGCGACGACGCGCTGGCCGCGGCGATCGTCACGGGGCAGGGCGCGGGTCTCGACGGTTCGAGCTTCGTCGCGGTTCAGCAATGGCTGCACGACTTCGACCAGATGGAGCGCATTGCGTCCGGCGACATGGATCACATCGTTGGCCGCCGCCGCTCGGACAACGAGGAACTCGACGACGCGCCCGAGTTCGCGCACGTGAAGCGCACCGCGCAGGAGAGCTTCGAGCCGGAGGCGTTCATGCTGCGCCGGTCGTCGCCGTGGTCCGACGCGCGTCGCGCGGGCCTCTACTTCGTCGCGTTCGGCTGTTCGTTCCGCGCGTTCGACGTGCAGATGCGCCGGATGAGCGGCGCGGACGACGGCATCGTCGACGGCCTGTTCCGTTTCACGCGACCGCTGACGGGCGCGTATTTCTGGTGCCCGCCGGTGAAGGACGGCAAGCTGGACCTGTCCGCGCTCGGACTCTGACCGCCGGACGACATCCGCAAACGGGCGGGTCGCGCATCGTGCGCGGCCCGCCCGTTTTGCTTGTTGCGGAGCGATCGTGTGCGGCGCGCTGCGCCGCCCGTCAGTTCAGCGTCGTTTCGATGCGCGTGCCGCGCTTGATGAACAGCGTCACCGGCGTCTTCTCGCAGATTTCCGCGAGCCGCTGGCGCTGCGCATCGTCAAGCGGGCCGTCGAGCGTCACGACGCGGCGCACGTATTGCTGTCCTTCGCGATCGGCGTGCAGTTCGGTGCGCACGTCGATGCGCACGGCCGGCCACGTCTTGCGCTGCATGTACATGCGCAGCGTCGCGGCCGTGCATTGCGCGAGGCCGGCCAGCACGAACTCGAACGGCGCCGGCCCGAGGCCCTGTCCGCCTTCGCGCGGCGCTTCGTCGCCCGTCAGCGCGTGCGTGCCGGCCTGCAGCTGGACGACGTAGTCGGGCGCGTCGGCGGCGAGGGTGGCGGCAGCATGGATGAGCGGCATGGCAAGACTCCGGTAAGCGGGAAAGAGGCGGCCGCGACGACGCGCGGCGTGCGAGCCGTCAGCATACCGTCTCGAGGAAAATCGCGGGCGCTGCGTGCGTCGACGTGGCTCGCCAGAATCAGCCGGCGACGCCGGCGCTCCGGCGCACGAGCGTGGCGACGCGTTCGCGCACCCACTGGTGCGCGCGGTCGGTTTCGCGCGACTCGTGCCAGTACGCGAGCAGCGGAAACGGCTTGAGCCGCAGCGGCAGCGGCTGCACGGCGATCGGCAGCAGCGCCGCCATGCGCAGCGCATACGTGCGCGGCAGCGTCAGCAGCAGGTCGCCCGCCGCGGCGATCTGGCAGGCGGCGAAGTAATGCTGGCAAACGAGCTGGATGTGACGGAAGCGCCCGTCGTTGCCGAGCAGCACGTCGAGCGATTGCGGTTCGCCGAGCGACGACACCGCGACATGCCGTGCGGCGAAATAGTCGCCGCGCCGCAGCGGACCGCCGGTCAACGGATGATCGTGCCGCATCGCGACGACGAGCGAATCGTCGAGCAGATGTTCGGTCGCGATGCGCGGGCCGGTCTGCACGCGTCGATCGACGGCCAGATCGAGATTGCCCGACGCGAGTTCGCGTTCGATGTCGTGCACCGCGATGCGGCGGCTCACGAATCGCAGGCCCGGCGCTTCGTCGGCGAACGCGGCGACGATCTGCGGCAGCGCGATCGATTCGAGCACGTCGCGAATGCCGACCGCGATGCTCAGGTCGAGCGTCGCCGGGTCGAATGCCGACGGGTCGCGCGCGGCGCGTTGCAGGCCGGCGAGGTGAAGCTGCACGTCCGCGATGATCGTGCGCGTGCGCTCGGTCGGCACGACGCGGTTGCCCTGGCGGACGAACAGCGGGTCGTCGAAATGCGCGCGCAGCCGGTTGAGCGCATGCGTGACGGCCGGCTGCGTCAGGTGCAGCGCACGGGCGGCCGCGCCGATGCCGCCGTGCACGTAGACGGCGTCGAGCACGCGGAACAGGTTCAGGTCGAGACGATGATCGGCGGGCACGGACGAAGTCGGCGTGGTGGACGGTGGGGCGATTCTAATGGATGCGCGAACAACGGCATGCGGGTGCGTGCGTTAGAGAGACGATCGATGCCGTTCGATGCGTGTCGATGACGATCGCCCCGATACGCGAGCGTGTGCATCCGACGCGCGATGCGGATCGTGCGCACGATGCGAGCCTGCCCGTCGGCAGGCGCATTTCCATGCGGTAGCACCAGCGTTCGGCGACAGCCTGTAGAAATCCGCCATCATACTGTCCCGGTCAGCCATTTCATGCCAAAGACACGACCCGTTCGGCTAAGATGCCGTCGCTTCATATTTCGAGATAGCCGTCCCTGTCGCACGCGTTCAAACCAAATATAAGCCTGACAGTTCGACGGTATTACAAGAAGTCGAAACAGTCCGGGGGCTTGGCAGTGGAAGCAGCAGATCAGAGGTGGGTCGTAATCTATTTGAGTACGGGGTTTTCCTTGGCGCAGGCCGCGCGCCTTGGCGAGGCCTTCAATCTGGCGAATCGCCTGCACGCGTTCAGTGCGGATTACCAGTTGAAGTACGTATCGGAAAGCGGGGGATTGCTGCAGTCGTCGTCGGGCGTGCAGATCGCCGCCGATCCGCTCGGCGACGAGCACGGTCATCGTGCGCTCGCGTTCTTTCATCTTCATGGTGAGCGCGCGTCGGTCAACTGGAACGATGCATTGCGGCGTCGGCTCAGCGACATCCGCCGGCATGCGCGATGGATCGTCGACGCGATGGACCTGTCGACGCTCGCGGCGTCGCAGCGGCAGACGGATGGAAGTCACGCGCGAACCGATCGCGCGCGCCGGACGGCGGCCACGGTCGAACTGCAGGCCGGCGAGGCCGACGTGTTCTCGGCCGTGCTCGACATGTTCCGCGCCGATCTCGGCGACAGCGCCGCGCAGGAGATCGCCAGCAACCTGATGCGGCCGGTCGAGCAGCGCTATGCGCAGTCGATGTGGGCGTTTCGCGAGCTGAGCGCGAGCCCGTCGATCAGGATGTCGGCGCAACGGCTGCGCGCGCAGAGCGCGAACCGCATTTCGATCGCGGAAGTCGCGCAGACGGCCGCGATGAGCGAGCGCAATTTCCTGCGGCGCTTCAAGAAGGAAATCGGCGTGACGCCGACCGAGTTCGTGCAGCACGTGCGGCTCGAGCGCGCGTGCCACATGCTGATCCACACGACGCTGCCGGCCGACAAGGTCGCGCGGCGCACGGGCTTCGGCAGCGGGGAGCGTCTGGCGAAGCTGTTTCGCCAGCGCCTGCGGGTGTCGCCGACCGAATTTCGCGTCGCCGAGCGCGAGCGGATCCTGACGAACGGCGCCGGCGCGGCCGATCCGCAACTCGTGCCGCGGCCCGCGAAATCCGGCGGCGAGCGGGCGAGCCGGGGCGCGCGCGCCGACGCGCGGGAGAAAACGGGCCGGATAACCGTAAAATCACCGTGTCGCGATCACGATCCCCGGTTTCCATGCCCTTGCTCCCCACTACCGCCACAGCCCCCTTCTGCCCGTCGGAAGTAAAGGGCAGCATTACGATCGACGCCGGCGCGTCGCGCTGGATGAAGCTCAAGCGCTTCTTCGGCCCGGGCCTGCTGGTCGCGATCGGCTACATGGATCCCGGCAACTGGGCCACCGACATCCAGGCCGGCTCGCAGTTCGGCTATTCGCTGCTGTGGGTCGTCGCGTTCTCGAGCCTCGCCGCGATCTTCCTGCAGATGCTCGCCGCGCGGCTCGGCCTCGTCGCGGGCAAGGATCTCGCGCAGGCCAGCTACGACCGCTATGGCCGCTTCGGCCGCATCGTGCAGTGGGTGACCGCCGAGGTGTCGATCATCGCGTGCGACATCGCCGAAGTGCTCGGCTGCGCGCTGGCGTTCAAGCTGCTGCTCGGCGTGCCGCTCGCGTGGGGGATCGTGCTCACCGCGCTCGACACCGTGATCGTCCTCGGGCTGCAGGGCAAGGGCGTCCGGCAGATCGAGGCGATCGTGCTCGGGTTGATCGCGACGATGGCATTCTGCTTCGTCGCGCAGGTCGCGATCACGCCGCCCGACTGGCATGCGGTCGCTTCGGGGCTCGTGCCGGGCGATCCGGGCCATGACCACAAGGACGCGATCGTGCTCGCGCTCGGCATCGTCGGCGCGACGATCATGCCGCACAACCTGTATCTGCATTCGTCGGTCGTGCAGACGCGCCATGTCGTCGGCGGCGCGCGCGGCCTGATCCGCGACACGCTCGCGCTGGTGCGGATCGACACCTGCGTGTCGCTGTTCGTCGCGATGCTCGTCAATGCGGCGATCCTGGTCGTCGCGGGCGCGGCGTTCCATGCGACCGGCCAGCACGACGTGACCGACATCGAGCAGGCGTACCGGCTGATCACGCCGATCGCGGGCGGCGCGGCCGCGCTGCTGTTCGGCATCGCGCTGCTCGCTTCGGGGCAAAGCTCGACGCTGACCGGCACGATCGCCGGCCAGGTGATCATGGACGGCTTCCTGCACACGAAGATTCCGTGCTACCAGCGCCGGCTGATCACGCGCGGGCTCGCGCTGGCGCCTGCGCTGGTCGGCGTGCTGTGGCTCGGCGAGAACTCGGTCGGGCGACTGCTCGTCTGGAGCCAGGTGCTGCTGAGCCTGCAACTGCCGTTCGCGATGTGGCCGCTGATCCGGTCGGTCAGCGATCGCGACGTGATGGGCGAGCATGCGATCGGCCGCAGGATGCAGGTCGCCGCGTGGACGCTGTTCGCCGTCATCACCGGCACGAACCTGCTGCTGATTACGGGTGTCGCGGGCTGATACAGCCTGTCACAGGCTGAAACAGGCGCGTGGCGCGCGTGCGTTAAACTGCGCGTTTTCCAGCCGTTCGACGTCCGTTATGTGGAGTGAAATCAGCAACATCGGCGACGCCGCGCTGACCCTGCCGGTCGCGCTGACCTGCGCGGTCTGGCTCGCGCTGTCCGACTGGCGGCTCGCGGTGCGCTGGATCGTGCTGCTCGCGGCCGGCATGAGCCTGGTCGGGGCGACCAAGATTCTCTATGCGGGCTGCGGTGTCGAGATCCCGCAGTTCGACTTCCGCGTGATCAGCGGCCATACGATGCTGTCGACGTCCGTGTGGACCGTCGCGCTGTCGATGCTGTGGCAGGCCTTCCGTGCGGGCAAGGTGCCGGGCGTGGCGGCGGGCCTCGCCGTCGGCGCGGTGACGGCCGTCGCGCGCGTGTTCGACCATTCGCACACGATTCCCGAAGTCATTGTCGGCTGGCTGCTCGGCGCGCTGGTCGCGCTGGTGTTCCTGCGGACCTACGACCGGGCGCACAAGCGCTCGTTCTCGCCGCGCATCGCGGCCGTCTGCCTGCTGCTCGTGTCCGGCATCGCGTACGGGAATCGCGCACCGTTCCAGCAGATGATCGATACGCATTCCCCGCAGTTCTGTGCATTCGTGCGCACGTCGTCCGGCAACGGGTTCTGAAGGGCGTTTTTCCCGGGCGTCGGTGTCCCGGTGTCAGGCGAGGTGGTCGCCCGCGGCGGCGGCCCGCCGAGTCACATCCAATTCCTTCCTCGTCGTTACCAAAGTCCGGCGTTGCGCGTTCATTGAATCGATGTTCGCGGTGATCCGGCGCGCCGGACAGGTTCGTCCCGTCGCCCGGAGAGGCGAAGGTCATGAGCCAGGTCTATGACCGGGTATTACGAATATTCATTTCATCGATCGGCGGCAATCGCGTACGCTGGCGTTCGTTCGATCGTGGCCGGCAGCGGCGGCCTGCCCGATTTGTCCGACGCGGTGCGGCCGGCTCGCTATACTCGCGCAAACCGCGCGGCCGTCGGCCCGCGCGCGGCAACCGCCGTCGCGGCACCGGTCCGCCACGACGATTCACGATAGGAGCAGGTCCCATGACAGTCGTTTCCCCGCGCCTCGCAGGCAAGTGCGCGTACATCACGGGCGCCGCCGGCGGCCTCGGCCGCGCGATCGCGCGCCGGATGGTCGAGCAGGGCGCGCGCGTGTTCCTGACCGACATCGCCGACGCGGCGGTGCTCGACGCGTTCGCGCACGAACTCAATGCGGGACACGCGGCGCCGGTCGCGTTCGCGGCCACGCAGGACGTGCGCGACGAGGCGCGCTGGCAGGCGCTGCTCGCGCAGGCGAACGAAGCGATGGGCGGGTTGTCGGTGCTCGTCAACAATGCCGGCGTCGGATCGATCGGCGCGCCCGCGCAGATCGAGCTCGACGAATGGCGGCGCGTGATGGCGATCAACGTCGAGAGCATCGTGCTCGGCTGCAAGCATGCGCTGCCGTACCTGGGCGCGAGTCACCCGGCGTCGATCATCAACATCTCGTCGGTGGCCGCGTTCAAGGTCGAACCGGATTTCACCGCGTACAACGCGTCGAAGGCCGCGGTCGCGTCGCTGACGAAGTCGGTCGCGATTGACTGCGCGCGCCGCGAGCTCGACGTGCGCTGCAACTCGATTCACCCGGCGTTCATTCGCACGGGGATCGTCGAGCCGCTGTTCCAGTCGCTCGGCGAACGCGATGCGACGCGCAAGCTCGCACGCGGCATTCCGCTGCGCCGGCTCGGCGATCCGGACGACGTCGCGCATGCGGCCGTCTATCTCGCGTCCGACGAAAGCCGCTTCGTGACGGCCGCCGAACTCGTGATCGACGGCGGCATGTGCGCGGTCTGACGCACATCGACGACAACAACCGGAGGAGAACATCGTGTCGACACCCGTGAACCGCCAGCTGCTGCTGAAGACGCGCCCGGAAGGGCGGGTCGGCCGCGAACACTTTTCGCTCGTCGAAACGCCGGTGCCGGCGCTCGCCGACGGCGAAGTGCTCGTGCGCGTGCTGTATCTGTCGATGGATCCGACCAACCGCGTGTGGATGAGCGACGTCCCGCAATACCTGCCGCCCGTCGCGATCGGCGAAGTGATGCGCGCGCTCGGCATCGGGCGCGTGGTCGCGTCGCGCCATGCGGGTTTCGCGCAGGGCGATCTCGTGCAGGGGCTGGTCGGCTGGCAGGACTATGCGGTCGTGCCGGCCGACCAGGCCGCGCAGCTCGTGAAGCTGCCCGCGCAGTCGGGCCTGCCGCTGCCGACGCTGCTCGGCGCGTGCGGGATGAGCGGCCTGACCGCGTATTACGGGCTGACCGACATCGCGCCGGTGCAGCCCGGCGAGACGCTCGTCGTGTCGGCGGCGGCCGGGTCGGTCGGCTCGATCGCCGGCCAGATCGGCAAGATTCACGGCGCGCGCGTCGTGGGGATCGCGGGCGGCGCGGACAAGTGCCGCTACCTGACCGAGACGCTCGGCTTCGACGCGGCCGTCGACTACAAGGCCGACGATTTCCGAGAGCAACTGAAGGCAGCGACACCGGACGGCGTGCACGTGAACTTCGAGAACGTCGGCGGCGAGGTGATGCGCGCGGTGCTGTCGCGGATGGTGATCGGCGGGCGCGTCGCGCTGTGCGGCGTGATCTCGAACTACAACAGCGGCCGCGCGGCGGACGACGTCGGCGTGCTGATCTCGAAGCGGCTCACGATGCGCGGCTTCCTGATCCTCGACTACCGCAAGAGCCGCGAAGCGGTGCAGACGCTCGCCGGATGGCTGCGCGACGGCCGGCTCAAGGCCGAGGAAACCGTCGCCGACGGGCTCGAGAACGCTCCCGACGTGCTGAATCGACTGTTCGACGGCGACCATCGCGGCAAACTCGTGCTGCGCGTCGATCCGGACGCATGAGCTGCGGCATGCGCGCGCGTTGAGTCTGCATCGTCCGGCATCAATTTAAGACTCGTCCCATATATTGTTCCGGCCGCTCTCCTTAAAGTAATTGCCAGCAAACGGCGGCGTGACATGCGCGTCACGCCGCCGTTTTTCATTTGCGCGGCAAAACGGGAGGCGAAACATGCAAACGAAGACGGGGCAGGCGGCACCGGCGGCGGTGCGCGATCGAACGAAGCGGCGCATCGGCACAAGGTTGCGGATCGTCGCAACCGGGTTCGGCATCGCGTTCGCGATATCGGGCGCGGCAGCGGCCGAGCAGGCGCAAGCGAATGGCATCGTGCGATTCACCGGCGCGCTCGTCGATCTGTACGACGTGCGATTCGACGCGCCGTCGATCGGTGCGTCAAGCAGCGCGACCGCGGCGACACTCCGGTTCGATGCGCATGGCCGGCACCTGCCCGGCGCGCATGTGGCGCTCGTGGAACTGGACGGCCAGCCGCTTTCGCGGCCCGCGGAAGCGGCGGTTCGCGCGACATGGCGCGATGCGCGCGACGATCGGATCGTGCCGCTGGAAGCGGGGCGCGCGCATCGTGTCGGCCCGTATGGCGGCGAGCTGACGGTCGCGGGGCCGGACATGGAAACGGGCGCCGTGGCGCCCGTCGTGATCAGGATTCGACATCCGTGACGCGTTGCGTCATTCCCCTTGTTCGGCGCGCGCGTAGATGTCCCAGCTCGCCATGAACAGCGCGGCGACGAGCGGTCCGATCACGAAGCCGTTGATGCCGAACAGCGCCATCCCGCCGAGCGTCGAGATCAGCACGACCCAGTCGGGCATCTTCGTGTCCTTGCCGACGAGGATCGGTCGCAGCAGGTTGTCGACGAGGCCGATCACGCCGACGCAGAACGCGACGAGGATCACGCATTTCCAGATCGCGCCGATCGCGAGGAAGTAGAGCGCGGCGGGCACCCACACGAGGCTCGCGCCGATCGCCGGCAGCAGCGACAGGAACGCCATCAGCGCGCCCCACAGCACGACGCCCTCGATCCCGAGGATCCAGAAGATCAGGCCGCCGAGCGCGCCCTGCACGAGCGCGACCGCGATGTTGCCCTTCACGGTTGCGCGTACCACCGTCGTGAACTTCGCGAGCAGCAGGTTCTTGTGCTCTTCGTCGAGCGGCATCGCGCGGCGCACGCGGCGGCCGATCTCGCCGCCGTCGCGCAGCAGGAAGAACACCATGTACAGCATCACGCCGAAGCTGACGACGAACTGGAACGTGTTCTGTCCGATGCTGAGCGCCTGGGTTGCCGCGAACTGGCTGATCTGCGCGGCGCCGTCGGTCAGCTTCTTCTGGATGCCGGGGATGTTGGTCAGCCCGTATTTCTGCAGCAGGTTCTGGATCGACGTCGGCAGCGCGTGAATGATGTCATGGAAGTACTGCGAATAATTCGGTTGCGCGTTCTTGAGTTCCTGGTACACGTACGCGATTTCCTGCACGAGCGTCGCCGCGACGAACACGAGCGGCAGGATCACGATCAGGATGATCAGCGACATCGTCACGAGCGCGGCCAGGTTGCGCCGCTTGCCGAAGCGCGCGGCGAGCCAGCGCTGCACCGGCTGGAACAGGATCGCGAGAATGGTGCCCCAGAAGACGGCGCCGGAGAACGGCGCGAGAATCCAGCACAGTCCGACGGTGACCGCGAACAGCAGGAAATAGAAGAATTTTTGGTGATCGTGTCCGCTATCCATGGATGGTTCGCGCAGATTGATGCCTGGTTTGATTGAATTTCGTTGCCTCGGGCGCGATCGGCTCGCGAACGTCACGGGTTCGCGGCGAAGCGCGCGCAGGGCGGCCCGATGGGCAGTATGCCCGCAAAGGTGCCGCCATCATAGCCGCTGCGCGTGGCGCACGCGAAAACGCCGCGACCGGGGTCGCGGCGTTGCCGGGAAGCAAATCGGCCCTGGGGCCGTGCCGGCTCGTCAGATGTGGAGGCGGGTGACCTTGGTGCCGTTGACCGACAGGTCGCCCATCAGGCCCGCGTTGGTCAGGACCAGCACCTCGACCGGAGCGGTGGCCGTGTTGGAATCGACCGCACCGTTCGCGCCGACCTTCACGACCGCGACGGAGGCGTCGGCGCCGGCCGACCAGCCTTCGGACTTGCGGAACGAGTCGAGCGCGTCCTGCGTCATGAACAGGAACACGATCGCCTTCGATTGCGCGCCGGCCTGCAGGCCGACCGACAGCGACGACGTGTTGTAGTAGCCGACGGTGCTGCCGCCGACACGCAGCGCGCCGTTGCCGGACTGACCGCCAACGATGAAGCCGGCCTGCAGCACGTTCGGGAACACGAGCACGCCGCGCGATTTCGCGACGAGTTCACGCGAGCCTGGCACCGTCGAATAGAGGCGCGATAGCGTCGCATTCACGCTCGCGTCGATCGATTCGCGTTTCGACGCGCTGGCCGATGCGTTGTCGGGTTTGTCGGGCGTGGTGGTGCAACCGGCAAGGGCGAGACTGCCGAGCATGACGGCGGCGGCGGCCTTCAGGGCGAGAGACTTCTGCATGGCGTTTCTCCTTCGTTGTCGGGTTGAGAACGGATGGGGCGGGCGGCGGTGCGGGCAGCCCCGTTCAACGGCGGGCAAGCAGCAGGCCCGCGACGAACGCGAGGCCCGCGACGACGCCCGCGGTCTGCCATGGGTTGTCGTGCACGGCTTGCGACACGCGCTCGGCCGAATCGCGCAGCCGGGCGGCCGCGCTGCCCGACGCGTAGTCGAGCGTGCTGCGCGCTTCGTCGAGCCGCGACTGCACGCGCTTGCGCAGCGCGGCGATATCGCCGTCGCCGTCGTTCTTCAGCAGGTCTTCCAGTTCATCGACCAGCCCGCGCAGATCGTCGGACACGTCCGCATGCAGGTCGCGGGCGGCCGAGCGTGCCGAGCGTCCCACGCGCCGGCCGGTGCGACGGATATCGGACAGGCCGCGGTCCAGCTTGTGTTCGATCGAGTCGGTGAGCGCCATGATGTTTATCCTCCTTCGATTTGGTTTGCAGCCCGGATTTGCAGGCCCATTTGAAGATAAGACGAATCCCAGCAACCAATGTGATTCACATCAGCCAATTGAGTTTCGAGACAAATTTTCAATTCGTCGGCAAGTTTCCCGGGAAGCCCCGCGCGACGGGGCGCGGCGGCGGTTGAAAAAATTTCGCGCTTCGGGCGAAACGACGTAGCGAGCCGTTGCGCGACGTGAAAGTCCGGTAAATATGGCGTCGCCCGATGCGTCAGGTAAATAGTGCCATTGCACGTGCCGTGCCGATGCAATTGCACTAATCGTCCATTTCTTCGTGGAGCAGGGTTTGTGCCCGCGATGGCCTCAGGCGGTGCCGTCGTCCAGCCCGAGGCCGATGACGGCGGGACCGTGGTCCGACGAGCGATATGCAGCGGATGCGTAACAGGCGGCCCGTTGCGCCGGGGTTTTGTAATCGGGCATGGATTGCAGCGCGATCGGCTCGGCGGCGTCGGTGTGTCAGGCATGCACGGCCCACGCGCGCGGCGAAAATGGCGAAACGACGCGGCGGGCATGAACGGCGGCAGGCGTGACATGGAACGTTCCACGGGAAGAAAATTCGAAGGGTCGGGCAAGCATCCTGACGGCAAAATCGCGTGTTGTGATCGAATTGGCCATCAGGCCAGTGCCGAACGGCCAACGATGACGGCAGGGCCGGCCAGGGCTGCTACGCTTCGCATCTGACACATCGTTCCGGCCTGCGATCCGAACGCGTCCGCGCACGGCCCCCACAGGAGATTTCCATGTCCTACATGCTGTTGATCGTCGAACCGACCGGCCAGCGCGCCGAACGTACGCTCGAAGACGGGCAGGCGCTGTACGCGCGAATGGTCGATTTCGCGGAGACGCTGAAAGCGCGCGGCGTGCTGCGCGGCGTCGAGTCGCTGGAGCGCTCCGAGCGCGCGACGCGCGTGCAGGTGCGCGAAGGCGAGACGCGCCTCGTCGACGGCCCGTTCGCCGAGGCGAAGGAAATGGTCGGCGGCTTCTTCATCGTCGACGTCGACACGCGCGAGGAAGCGATCGAGATCGCGCGCCAGTGCCCGGCCGCGCAATGGTGCACGGTCGAAGTGCGCGCGGTCGGCCCGTGCTTTCTGTGACGGCTGCGCCTCGGTATTTACCCTGATTCGTCGCGCGGCACGTCGATCCGGCGGTCTGCCGCCCGTCGTCCGGATAAGGCGCCGATGAGCGGACGCCCCTTTTCACCGATGACAAGGAGTGAGCGATGCGATTCATGATCATGATCCGGGCGAACGCCGTCAGCGAATCCGATGCGTTGCCGGACAACCGGCTGGTCGAGGCGATGACGGTCTACCACGAGGAGCTGGCCAAGGCCGGCGTGCTGCTCGACGCGAACGGCTTGCGGCCGAGCGCGCGCGGCTGGCGCGTGCGGTACACCGGCGGCAAGGGCACGGTGGTCGACGGCCCGTTCGCGGAGACGAAGGAGCTGATTGCCGGCTACACGCTGATCCAGGTGCGCTCGCGCGACGAGGCGCTCGAATGGACGCGCCGGTTTCCCGCGCCGTTCGGCGCCGAAATGGACTGCGAGATCGAGGTGCGGCCGCTGTTCGAGCTCGACGACCTCACACCGAGCGACGCGGTCGAGCGGTTCCGCGATCTCCACGTCGGCCGCACCCACGCCTGAATCTGCCCGAATCCAATCTCACCGGAGCATCCGTCATGCACAAGATGGTTTTCATCAACCTGCCCGTGGCCGACCTGCCGCGCTCGAAGACGTTCTACCAGGCACTCGGCTTCGAAGTCGTACCGGCCTATACCAACGATCAGGCCGCCTGCATCAAGATCAGCGACACAATTTTCGCGATGCTGCTCGTGCGGCCGTTTTTCCAGACCTTCACCGGCAAGACCATCGTCGATCCGGCGACGCAGGTGCAGGCGCTGTCGTGCCTGTCGTGCGACAGCCGCGCCGAGGTCGACGAGATCGTCGCGAAGGCGCTCGCGGCCGGCGGGTCCGCGCCGCAAGCGCCGCGCGAGTATCCGAACATGTACGGCCACGGTTTCGACGATCCGGACGGCCACGCATGGGAGCTGATGGCCATGCCGCTGGATGCTGCCACCCAGGGGCAGGCGTCGTGACGCGTGAGGCGACTCACCGTGCGATCGAAGCGGTCTGGCGGATCGAGGCGCCGAAGATCATTGCCCGCGCCGCGCGCGTGGTGCGCGACGTCGGCGTGGCCGAGGAACTCGCGCAGGACACGCTCGTCGCGGCGCTCGAGCACTGGCCCGTCGACGGCGTGCCCGACAACCCGGCCGCATGGTTGATGACGGCCGTGAAGCGGCGCGCGCTCGATCGGGTCCGGCAGGAGTCGCTGCATGCGGCGAAGCGCGACCAGCTCGGGCATGAAATGGACGCGCTCGAAGCGCACGTCGTCCCCGACATCGCGGATGCGCTCGCCGATGCGAGCGACGACGATATCGGCGACGACCTGCTGCGGCTGATCTTCACGTCGTGCCATCCGGTGCTGTCGACCGATGCGCGCGTCGCGCTGACGTTGCGGCTGCTCGGCGGGTTGACCACGAGCGAGATCGCGCGCGCGTTCCTGTCGCCCGAGCCGACGATCGCGCAGCGCATCGTGCGCGCGAAGCGCACGCTCGCGGCGGCGCGCGTGCCGTTCGAGGTGCCAGCCGCCGATGCGCGGCCCGTGCGGCTCGCGTCGGTGCTCGAAGTGATCTACCTGGTGTTCAACGAAGGCCATGCGGCGACCGCGGGCGACGACTGGACGCGCCCGGCGTTGTGCGACGAGGCGCTGCGACTTGGCCGCGTGCTCGCCGGACTCATGCCGGACGAAAGCGAGGTGCTCGGGCTGGTCGCGCTGATGGAACTGCAGGCGTCGCGCATGCACGCGCGGACCGATGCGCAGGGGCGGCCCGTGCTGCTGCTCGACCAGGATCGCTCCCGCTGGGATCCGCTGCTGATCCGGCGCGGCCTCGCCGCGCTCGAGCGGGCGACGAAGCTCGGCGGCGTGCGCGGCCCGTATGCGCTGCAGGCCGCGCTGGCGGCGTGCCATGCGCGCGCGCGGCATGCGTCGGAAACGGACTGGGCGCAGATCGTCGCGCTTTACGACGCGCTGGCCGAAGTCGCGCCGTCGCCGGTCGTCGAGCTGAATCGCGCGGTGGCGGTGGGGATGGCGTTCGGGCCTGCCGCGGCACTGGAAATCGTCGACGTGCTGCGCGACGATCCGGCGCTCGCCCGCTATCACTGGTTGCCGAGCGTGCGCGGCGACCTGCTCGCGAAGCTCGGCCGCGCCGACGAAGCGAAGGTCGAGTTCCGTCGTGCGGCGGAGTTGACCCGCAACGAACGCGAAAGGGAATTGTTGTTGAAGCGCGCGACGGATGCGTGACGCCGGTGCAAGCGCACCGGGCGTCGCGCCCGAAACCAGAAGCCCGAAGCCGAATCCCGAGCGTAACGCCGACCCACCCGACGACGCGACCCATCCCGCCCCCGCCCGTCAACTGTCCCTCATTCCCGCCCTCCGCTATCGCGCGGATTGAAAAAGCCTATTGGGGGATGCGAACGCCAGCGCCTAGATTAAAAGGCACGAAGCGTGCGCGTCCGGCCTGCGCTTCGTTCCCCACATACATCATCGGCTCGGCTTCGCACGCGGCCGCGCCGACTCGAACGGAGGCGCAAATGGCTCAACTCAAGGGCAGCAAGACCGAAGAGAATCTGAAGGCCGCATTCGCGGGCGAATCGCAAGCGAACCGGCGCTATCTGTATTTCGCTTCGAAGGCCGACGTCGAAGGCCAGAACGACGTCGCCGCGCTGTTCCGCTCGACTGCCGAAGGCGAAACGGGCCACGCGCACGGCCACCTCGAATACCTCGAAGCAGTCGGCGATCCGGCGACGGGGCTGCCGTTCGGCTCGTCGCGGCTGAACCTCGAATCGGCGATCGCCGGCGAGACGCACGAATACACCGACATGTATCCGGGCATGGCGAAGACGGCGCGCGACGAAGGCTTCGACGAAATCGCGAACTGGTTCGAGACGCTCGCGAAGGCCGAGCGCAGCCACGCCAACCGCTATACGAAGGCGCTCGACGCACTCGTCGACTGACGCGAGTCCGGCAGCAAGGCAGCACGGCTCGGCCGGACATCGTGCGGCCGGCCGTGCGTTGATCGCTGCCCGCGTCACGCGGGCGGCGCGTCCGCGCGCATGCGCGCCACGCTGGAGCGCCCCATGCCACACAAGGAAGGCAGTCTCGAAGCCCCGACGCGGCATCCGCTCGACTGGCAGTCCGAAGCGTTCTACGACCAGGCCGCGATCGATGCGGAAATGACGCGCGTGTTCGACATCTGCGCCGGGTGCCGGCGCTGCGTGTCGTTGTGCGGTGCGTTTCCCGCGCTGTTCGATCTCGTCGACGACACGCCGATGGGCGACATCGAGGAAGTGCCGAAGGACGCGTTCGGCAAGGTCGTCGACCAGTGCTACCTGTGCGACCTCTGCTACATGACGAAATGCCCGTACGTGCCGCCGCACGCATGGAACGTCGACTTCCCGCACCTGATGCTGCGCGGCAAGGCGGCGCGCTACAAGCGCGGGGAGGCGCCGCTGCGCGACAAGGTGCTGTCGAACACCGACGCGCTTGGCCATTTCGCGGGCATTCCGATCGTCACGCAGGCGGTGAACGCGGTGAATCGCACGCCGCCCGCGCGCCACGCGCTCGAAGCGGCGCTCGGCGTCGATCGCAACGCATGGCTGCCGGAGTTCGCGCCGCGCAAGTTTCGGCGTGCCGCGAAACGCTCGGACGGCCCGCCGGTACGTGACGGCGAACGCACGCCCAGCAAGGTCGCGATTTACGCGACGTGCTACGTGAACTTCAACGAGCCGGGCATCGGCCACGACCTGCTCGCGATCCTCGCGCACAACGAAATCCCGTACGAGCTCGTCACGCGCGAAGCGTGCTGCGGGATGCCGCTCCTCGAGCAGGGCAACCTCGCGGGTGTCGCCGCGAAGAAGGCCGTGAACATTCCGGTGCTGGAGCGTTATGCGCGCGAAGGTTACGCGCTGATCGGCGCGATCCCGAGCTGCGTGCTGATGTACAAGAGCGAACTGCCGCTGATGTTTCCCGGCGACGACGCCGTGCGCGCGGTGGCCGACGCATTCTGGGATCCGTTCGAATACGTGATCGCGCGGCATCGCGACGGTTTGCTGAAGACCGATTTCAAGCAGGGCCTCGGCACCGTGTCGTATCACGTGCCGTGCCACGCGCGCGTGCAGAACATCGGCCGCAAGACGGCCGACACGCTGTCGCTCGTGCCCGATACGCGCGTGAACGTCGTCGAGCGCTGCTCGGGGCATGCGGGCACGTTCGGCGTGAAGAAGGCCTTTCATGCGGACGCGATGCGGATCGGTGCGCCGGTGTTCAAGGCGATGGCCGAGCCGAAGCCGGACGTCGTGTCGTCGGACTGCGCGCTCGCCGGCCATCACATCGTGCAGGGCATCGACGAGAAAGGGTTGCCCGCCGCGCCGCTCGCGCATCCGCTGACGCTGCTGCGCCGCGCGTACGGCATCTGAACCGGCCGCTCCACGAAGACATCGACGCTATCCAAGGACACGCCATGACGCTGACCCGCGACTCGCTGCTGACGCTCGAAGCGTACGCGAAGATCCGCAAGGCCGAACACGCGCGGCTCGTCGCGTACAAGCGCCGCCGCGCGGTGGCGCTCGGCAACCATCTGCGCCTCCTGTTCGAGGACGAGACCACGATCCGCTACCAGATCCAGGAAATGCTGCACATCGAGAAGATCTTCGACGAGGCCGGCATCGAAGGCGAACTGGAAGCCTATCTGCCGCTCGTGCCCGACGGCACCAACCTGAAGGCGACGTTGCAGATCGAATACGAGCACGAGGCCGAACGGCGGGCGGCGCTCGCGCGGCTGATCGGCGTCGAGGATCGCGTGTACCTGCGCGTCGACGGGCACCTCGACGTCTATGCGATCGCCGACGAGGATCTCGATCGCGACAACGCGGAGAAGACCTCGGCCGTGCATTTCGTGCGCTTCGAACTGGACGGGCCGATGCGCGCGGCGCTCAAGGGCGGCGCGACGCTGTCGATCGGCTGCGATCACCCGGCCTATACGATGCCGCCGCAACGCGTGGACGCGGACGTCGCCGCGTCGCTGGCCGGCGACTTGCGCTGACGCGCGCGGCCCGGCGCCGCTTCCCGTATCGCGCGGATTCCCCACATCGTTCCGACCCGAAACGCGGCGCCCGATCGTCGCGCCCGCCGCCGTTGCCTGTCCGCTACGGCGAGATGTAACAGGCTCGTCGACGCTTGCATGCCGGGAAACGATGTGCATCGGCCTCAGAGCGCTTTCATTACTCGCGGAGAAACAATAACAAGATTGTGCGATGGGAAAATTCAGTCGAATGCAATTTGAACGAATTACCGATCCGTGAATATCTTGTTACGAATTTTTCCCTGATTTACCGATTTTCGGCGGCGATTCCCGGGAGGGTTGCGGGTAAGGGTCGGAACAACGCCGGAGGCCTGCCTGGCGGGCCTCGCAGAGCCCCGCCAGACGGGGCTTCCCAGCATCTCGCATAAGGATCGCGTAAAAAAATTCAAGCGTAAATTGATTGCGCATCCATGGCAGGTTGTTTCAGTGCGTAACATTAAGTCATTGTCATATTGAGATAAACCCTGAGGATGGTATGCTTCGTGCACAAAAATTCCCACATTGGAGTGAGACCGTAGTTTGTGCGCCATAGCCGTGAATGGCGGCACCGTGAAAGTGCGGTGTCGCACCGGCATGCACAACGATCGGATAACCATAATGTGCAACCGGGCCGCCCCGTGACGCGATGCGTGACGACGGCGCCGACAATCGCAGCCCCGGCCTGGCTGCGTGGAGAAATCGACTATGTTCTTCGATGAGCTTAACGATGAAGAGTGGTTTCGACTTTCAGCGCTGATCGCCGATGAACCCATTCGGCTGAACCGTCGAGGCCGTCCGCGAGCCGAGCCGCGCGTCGTCGCCAACGCGGTTCTCTGGATCCTGACGACCGGTGAAGCGTGGTCGAAACTACCCGGGCGCTATCCGTCCGGGCCGACGTGCCGCCGCCGCTACGAGGAGTGGCTCGCGAACGGCACGCTGCTGCAGATGATTGACGTGCTGACCCAGTTCAGCGGGCGCACGTTCGCGTACGTGCCGCCACCGCCGGCGCCGGTCGCACCGGCATGCCGTGCGGAGCCCGTGCCCGACAACGACCGTCTGCGCGGCGTGTTCTGGCAGAACCCCGAGTCGTGGCAACTGCCGGTCGCGCAGGCAAACGTTTGGGATGGCGAGGGCGCTTCGCTGACCGCGAT
Organism: Burkholderia sp. RF4-BP95; assembly: GCF_001521985.1. Classification (NCBI taxonomy): domain Bacteria; kingdom Pseudomonadati; phylum Pseudomonadota; class Betaproteobacteria; order Burkholderiales; family Burkholderiaceae; genus Burkholderia; species Burkholderia sp. RF4-BP95. Next base: position 139,392 of record NZ_LOSX01000018.1, read on the forward strand.
GCCGAGCGGCGCCGCCGAAGCATCGTCCGGCGCGTCGTTCGCGGTGCCGGGCGCGCAGCCCGCGGGGCTGCGTCACGGGCGTCCGTCCGCCGCGAGCTTCGCCGCGGCCGAGCCGCAAGTCGACGAATACCGCGGCTATACGATCAGCGGCAGCGCGCAGCCGGTGCAGAACCTGATGTACCGCGCGTGGGCCGAGATCATGCAGGACGACCGGCGCGTCGAGCGCTCGGGCCTGATCGGCCCGCGCTTCACCGATGCGGAGGAAGCGGAGCAGTACGCGCTCGACTGGGCGCGTCAGTGGATCGATCGCCATGGAGCGAGCGACGAACCGGTGCGTGCGCCGCAAAGCGAGGTGCTGGCCGGCCTGTCCGCGCTGGCGCGTGCCGAGTCGGACATCAAGCGCTTCATCGCCGAGCGTCGTGCGGGCGCATTGTCCGAGGGCCGCAACGACCCGGTGCAAGCGGACCGCCGAGAATACGCGTATCGCGTAGGTTGATCGTCGTCCGAACGAAAACGCGCGGGTCGTCGTCCGTCACGACGCCCGCGCGTTTTTTTTGTTCGTCATTTCCGCGATGCCGGGTGCACCGTCGAGACGGCGCGCCCGGCGGACATCGCGTCACTGGCGTCCGTAGGTATCGTCGAAGCGGACGATGTCGTCCTCGCCGAGATACGCGCCCGACTGCACTTCGATCAGTTCGAGCGGCATCTTGCCCGGGTTCTCGAGACGGTGCGACACGCCGAGCGGGATGTACGTCGATTCGTTTTCGGACAGCAGGAAGGTTTCGTCGCCGCGCGTGATGCGCGCGGTGCCGCGCACGACGATCCAGTGTTCGGCGCGGTGGTGGTGCATCTGCAGCGACAGTCGCGCGCCCGGCTTCACGACGATGCGTTTCACCTGGAAGCGCTCGCCCGTGTCGACCGAGTCGTAATGCCCCCACGGGCGATGGACCTTGCGGTGATCGGTCGCTTCGGCGCCGCGTTCGGCCTTGATGCGCCCGACGATCTTCTTCACGTCCTGCACGCGGGACTTGTCGGCGACGAGCACGGCATCGGGCGTTTCGACGACGACGAGATTGTGCGTGCCGACACACGCGACGAGCCGGCTTTCCGAATGCGCGAAGGTCGATTCGGCGTTTTCGAACAGCACGTGGCCGCGGCCGACGTTCTCGGATTCGTCCTTCGGCAGGATCTGCCAGATCGCGTCCCACGAACCGACGTCCGACCAACCCGCGTCGAGCGGCACGACGACGCTTTCGCACAGCTGCGGCAGGTTCACGAGCCGCTCCATCACCGCGTAGTCGATCGAGTTCGACGGCGACGCGGCGAACGCGTCGCGATCGACGCGGAAGAAGTCGCCGTCGTCCTTGCCGCGTGCGACGGCCTGCTCGCAGGCCGCGAGGATCTCGGGTTCGAGCTGGCGGATCGCGTTCAGCCACACCGACGCGCGCACGATGAAGATCCCGCTGTTCCACCAGTATTCGCCGGATGCGACGTACTGCTGCGCAAGTTCGAGATGCGGCTTCTCGACGAAGCGGTCGAGACGGCGCACGTCGAGGTTGCCGGTGGCGGCGTCGCCGAGCGGCGCGCCGACGCGGATGTAGCCGTAGCCCGTTTCGGCGCGGCCCGGCACGATGCCCATCGTCGCGATCTTGCCCTGGGCCGCGCAGTGCACGCCGGCCGCGACGGCCGCATGAAAGCGCGGCTGGTCGGCCACCGCGTGGTCGGCCGGCATCACGGTCATCACGGCATCGCCGCCGCCGGCGACGATCCGCAGCGCGGCGAGCGTCAGCGCGGGCGCGGTGTCGCGGCCGAGCGGCTCGAGCATGATCGATGCACGCTTGCCGGTCAGGCGCAGTTGTTCGGCGGTCGTGAAGCGGTGATCCTCGCCGCACACGATCAGCACGTCGTCGTTCAGCGGATGGCCGGTCGCGAGGCCGTCGAGCCGCAGCGCGGTGGATTGCAGCAGCGAATGATCGCCGAGCAGGCCGATCAGCTGTTTCGGATAGTGTTCGCGCGACATCGGCCACAGACGCGTGCCCGAACCGCCGGCAAGGATCACCGGCTGCACCGCGACACGCGTCGCGGCGTCGGTTGCGGCGGAAGAAGAAGGGCGCGTATCGGCTGCCACGGCCGGAGCATTCATGATGACACTCTCCTCGATTGAAGTCAGTGCCTGTTTTGTAGCATGAAGTAAATCGACAATAAAACCGGGCGATATGCGCGGTATTCGGCGAGCATGCGTCATGGAAATTTTTCCCCTATCGCACGCGATGCAAATAAAAAAATAAAAAATAATTCGATGAATCGGGCTGGGTCCCCATCCTGCAAAGGGTTGCCGGGGTCCGTAAAGTTCTCGAAAAAATCCCGATTCACGACCGATTCGGGAAAACGTGCCGATTTAATTCAAGAATCGCGCGGCAAGAATTTCCGATTATTTTTCGAAATACTTGAGCGCTTGAGGCGCGATTTTCTTGTCGCTTCAATAGCGTCATGCAACGTTTGAATCGAAGGTGCGGCACGGGCTGCACGAGGAGCTGTTCGGCAAACGCCTGTTCAAAGAGGAAGCGGACATGTTGAGCGTGCTGGCGAGAGTCATCGATATTGCGATGGTCGTGTTGGGGGCATTGATCGCCGCCGCGCTGCACGGCGGCAGCATCTGGCTCAACGACCTGCAGCGCACGACGGTGCTGTTCGACTGCCTGCTGGTCGTCGTGTTCTTTCCGGCGATCGGCATTTACCAGTCGTGGCGCGGCAAGCGCCTCGTCGGGCTGGTGGGGCGCGTCGCGTTCGCGTGGCTGGTGGTCGAGCTCGCGGGCATCCTGATGAGCTTCAGCTTCCACCAGTCGGGCGACCTGTCGCGACTGTGGCTCGGCTACTGGGCGCTCGTGACGATGGCGCTGCTTGCCGGCTCCAAGGCTTGCGTGCACGTCGTGCTCCGGCAGCTGCGCCGCGGCGGCTACAACCTGAAGGCGGTGGCGATCGTCGGCGGCACGCCGGCGGCGCGGCGGCTGATCGCACAGATGCGGGCGCGTCCGGAAGCGGGCTTCAACCCGGTGTGCGTGTACGACGAAAGCGAAGTGCCGGGCGAAGTCGCGCTCGACGACGTGCGCATCGAGCGGCAGTTCGAATCGCTGGTGTGGCTGGTGCGCAGCCGCGCGATCAGCGAGCTGTGGCTCACGCTGCCGATCACGGAGGAGCGCCGGATTCACCAGATCGTGACGGTGTTCCGCCACGACTTCGTGAATATCCGTTTCATTCCGGACGTGCGCACGCTGTCGTTCTTCAACCAGGAAGTGGTCGAGGTGCTCGGCGTGCCGGCGATCAACCTCGCGGCGTCGCCGATCACCGACGTGCGGATCCTGCCGAAGTTCGTGTTCGACCGGCTGTTCGCGCTGGCCGCGCTCACGGCGCTTGCGCCGGCGATGGTGCTGATCGCGTGCCTGATCAAGCTCACGTCGCGCGGGCCGGTGTTCTTCCGCCAGAAGCGCAAGGGCATCGACGGCCACGAGTTCGAGATCTACAAGTTCCGCTCGATGAAGGTGCATCAGGAAGTCGCCGGACAGGTCACGCAGGCGACCAAGAACGACTCGCGCGTGACGCCGGTCGGCCGCTTCCTGCGCCGCACGAGCCTCGACGAACTGCCGCAGTTCATCAACGTGCTGAAGGGCGAGATGTCGGTCGTCGGCCCGCGGCCCCATGCGCTCGCGCACGACGACATCTACAAGGATCTGGTGAAGGGCTACATGTTCCGCTACCGGATCAAGCCGGGCATCACCGGCTGGGCGCAGATCAACGGCTTTCGCGGCGAGACCGACCAGATCGAGAAGATGATGGGACGCGTGAAGCTCGATCTGTACTACATGCAGAACTGGTCGTTCTGGCTCGACATCAAGATCGTCGTGCTGACGCTCTGGAAAGGCTTCACCGGCAGCAACGCGTACTGACGCGGTTTCATCCCGCGCAGACACTCCGGTTTCACGAATTTCGAATCATTGGTCACGAGGTCCGACACATCATGAATCTGACTATCATCGGCAGCGGTTACGTAGGTCTTGTCACCGGCGCCTGTCTCGCCGACATCGGGCACGACGTGTTCTGTCTCGACGTCGATCAGGCGAAGATCGACGTCCTGAACAACGGCGGCGTGCCGATCCACGAGCCGGGCCTCAAGGAAGTCATCGCGCGCAACCGCGCGGCCGGCCGCCTGCGCTTCTCGACCGACATCGAGGCCGCGGTCGCGCACGGCGACGTGCAGTTCATCGCGGTCGGCACGCCGCCCGACGAGGACGGTTCGGCCGACCTGCAATACGTGCTCGCGGCGGCGCGCAACATCGGCCGCTACATGAAAGGCTTCAAGGTGATCGTCGACAAGTCGACGGTGCCGGTCGGCACGGCCGAGCGCGTGCGCGCGGCGGTGGCCGAGGAACTCTCGAAGCGCGGCGGCGACGCCCCGATGTTCTCGGTCGTGTCGAATCCGGAATTCCTGAAGGAAGGCGCGGCGGTCGACGATTTCACGCGGCCGGACCGCATCGTGATCGGCTGCGACGACGACGTGCCGGGCGAGCGCGCGCGCGAGCTGATGAAGAAGCTCTACGCGCCGTTCAACCGCAACCACGAACGCACGCTGTACATGGACGTGCGCTCGGCCGAATTCACGAAATACGCGGCGAACGCGATGCTCGCGACGCGCATCTCGTTCATGAACGAGCTCGCGAACCTGGCCGACCGCTTCGGCGCCGACATCGAGGCCGTGCGCCGCGGGATCGGTTCCGATCCGCGCATCGGCTATCACTTCCTGTATGCGGGCTGCGGCTACGGCGGCTCGTGCTTCCCGAAGGACGTCGAGGCGCTGATCCGCACCGCCGACGAGCACGGCCAGTCGCTGCAGATCCTGAAGGCCGTGTCGTCGGTCAACGCGACGCAAAAGCGCGTGCTCGCCGACAAGATCGTCGCGCGTTTCGGCGAGGACCTGACGGGCCGCACGTTCGCGATCTGGGGTCTCGCGTTCAAGCCGAACACCGACGACATGCGCGAGGCACCGAGCCGCGAGCTGATCGCCGAGCTGCTGTCGCGCGGCGCGCGCATCGCGGCGTACGACCCGGTCGCGCAGCAGGAAGCGCGCCGCGTGCTCGCGCTCGATCTCGCGGATCACCCGAGCTGGCTCGAGCGTCTCACCTTCGTCGACGACGAGGCCCAGGCCGCGCGCGATGCCGACGCGCTCGTGATCGTCACCGAATGGAAGGCGTTCAAGAGCCCGGATTTCGTCGCGCTCGGCCGTCAATGGAAATCGCCGGTGATCTTCGACGGCCGCAACCTGTACGAGCCGGAGACGATGAGCGAGCAGGGCATCGAATACCACCCGATCGGCCGCCCCGGCTCGCGCCAGGCCGTCGCCGCCCGCGTGCCGGGCGCCGCGCGCGCCAACGCGTAATCCGCGCGTCGCCGTTACCCGTAACCCGAATCGAGACGCCATGTTCCGGAACATCCTGATCGTCTGTCACGCGAACGTCTGCCGCAGCCCGGCGGCGGAACTGCTGTTCAAGTCGCACGCGGCGTCGCGTGGCGGCCCGCGCGTGACGTTCCACTCCGCCGGCGTGCGTGCGAACGACGGCGACGGCATCGATCCGGTGATGCGGCAACTGCTCGCCGAGCGCGGTGTCGATGCGACGACGCACCGGTCGCGGCGGCTGTCGCGCCGGATCGTGCGCGACGCCGACCTGATTCTCGTCAGCGAGCGCGAACAGATCAAGGCCGTCGAATCGGTCGATCCGTTCGCGCGCGGCAAGGTCCACCTGCTGGGCAAGTGGGAGGACGCCGAGATCGCGGATCCGCATGGCGGCCCCGAGGCCGACTATCGCGAGAGCTACTCATTGATCGAACGTCTGGTTCAAGGATGGCTGCAAAAACTATGCTGAAACGTCCCATGCGCCCGCTGGCGCTCGCCGTCGCGATGACGACATTCCTGTCGGCGTGCGCGACCGCGCCCGGCAACTATCTCGACTCGTCGAACCTGAAGGACGAAGGCCGGCAAGGCCAGACCGAAACCTATCCGGTTCATTACATCGACGCGAAGCTGGTGATGGATCAGCTGCAGAAGCAGCAGGTCGAACACCCGCTGCCGCCGGGCCGCTACACCGATCCGTCGCAATACGTTTACCGCATCGGCCCGCAGGACATTCTCGGCGTCACCGTGTGGGACCACCCCGAGCTGACGACGCCGCAGGGCCAGTCATTCTCGAGCGGCGGCAACACGACGCAGACGATCGCGGGCGCGTTGCAGCAGCCGTATTCGTCGTCGCTGCCGGGCCAGGCCGATCCGTACGGCCAGACCGTGGCCGCCGACGGCACGATCTTCTTCCCGTTCGTCGGCCGCATCCACGTGGCGGGCAAGACGATCGCGCAGACGCGCGACGAACTGGCCACGCGCCTCGCGCGCTACGTGAAGAATCCGCAGCTCGACGTGCGCGTGCTGTCGTTCCGCAGCCAGAAGGTGCAGGTGACGGGCGAGGTGAAGACGCCGGGCCCGCTCGCGATGAGCGACGTGCCGCTGACGCTGGTCGACGCGATCTCGCGCTCGGGCGGCTCGACCGCCGAGGCCGACCTGCAGCGCGTGCGCCTGACGCGCGACGGCAAGCTCTACACGCTCGATGCGAACGGCGTGCTCGACCGCGGCGAAGTGAAGCAGAACGTGATGCTGCAGCAGGGCGACATCGTCAACGTGCCGGACCGCAGCGACAGCCGCGTGTTCATCATGGGCGAGGTCAAGACGCCGGTCACGGTGCCGATGCTCAAGGGCCGGCTGACCATCGCCGACGCGTTGACGGCCGGCGGCGGCATCCTCGACACCGATGCGAATCCGCGCAAGATCTACGTGATGCGCGGGATGCGTGACAACCCGACGAAGCCGGAAGTGTTCCGTCTCGACATGACGCAGCCGGACGCGCTGATGCTGTCGAGCCGCTTCCCGCTCCAGCCGCTCGACGTCGTCTACGTCAGCACGGCCAGCTCGGTGCAGTTCAACCGTGTGCTGCAGCAAGTGCTGCCGACGATCCAGACGATCTTCTACATGCGGCAAATCACGCGCTGATAGCCCGCCGGGGCGGCGCCTCCGCCCCGGCACCACTCAAGCGGGAACGAATGGTGAACACGCAAGCAAAACACGCCTACGCGGATCTGACCGCGAAAACCGAGGAAGAGGACGTCGTCCTCGGCCAGTTGCTCCAGGTGTTGATGGACGACATCTGGCTGCTGCTCGGCATCGCGGTGACCGTCATCGCGCTCGCCGGCCTCTACTGCTACATCGCGAAACCGGTGTACCAGGCCGACGTGCACGTGCGGGTCGAGAGCAACGACAACACGTCGCAGGCGCTCACGCAGACGCAGACGGGGGCGACGATCAACAGCGGCCCGCAGCAGGCGCAGACCGACGCGGAAATCGAGATCATCAAGAGCCGCGGCGTCGTCACGCCGGTCGTCGAGCAGTTCAAGCTGAACTTCTCGGTCGTGCCGAAGACGATTCCGCTGCTCGGCAGCCTGTCCGCGCGCGTCGCGACGCCCGGCGAGCCGTCGCGCGCGTGGTTCGGCCTGCGGTCGTACGCATGGGGCGGCGAAGTCGCCGACGTCGACACGATCAACGTCGTGCCCGCGCTCGAAGGCAAGAAGATGACGCTCACGGCCGGCCCGAACGGCACGTATACGCTGGTCGGACCGAACGGCAACCGCCTGCTGTCGGGCCGTGTCGGCGAATCGGAGCAGGGCGGCGGCGTGACGCTGCTCGTGCAGAAGCTGGTCGCGCGTCCGGGCACGCAGTTCACCGTGGTCCGCTACAACGATCTCGACGCGATCACCGGCTTCCAGTCGGGCATCCAGGTGTCCGAGCAGGGCAAGCAGACGGGCGTCGTGCAGATCTCGCTCGAAGGCAAGGACCCGGACCAGACCGCCGCGATCGCGAACGCGCTCGCGCAGTCGTACCTGAACCAGCACGTGATCGCGAAGCAGGCCGAAGCGACCAAGATGCTCGACTTCCTGAAGGGCGAGGAGCCGCGGCTGAAGTCCGACCTCGAGCGCGCGGAAGCCGCGCTGACGCAGTATCAGCGCACGTCCGGCTCGATCAACGCGAGCGACGAGGCGAAGGTCTACCTCGAAGGCAGCGTGCAGTACGAGCAGCAGATCGCGGCTCAGCGCCTGCAACTCGCGTCGCTCGCGCAGCGCTTCACCGATTCGCATCCGATGGTGATCGCCGCGAAGCAGCAGCTCGCGGAGCTGCAGGGCGAGAAGGACAAGTTCAGCAACCGCTTCCGCAGCCTGCCGGCGACCGAAGTGAAGGCCGTCCAGCTCCAGCGTGACGCGAAGGTCGCCGAGGACATCTACGTGCTGCTGCTGAACCGCGTGCAGGAACTGTCGGTGCAGAAGGCCGGCACGGGCGGCAACATCCACCTCGTCGATTCCGCGCTGCGCCCGGGCGACCCGGTCAAGCCGAAGAAGGTGCTGATCCTGTCGGCCGCGGTGTTCCTCGGGCTGATTCTCGGTACCGGCGTCGTGTTTCTGCGCCGCAACCTGTTCCAGGGGATCGAGGATCCGGACCGCGTGGAGCGCACCTTCAACCTGCCGCTGTACGGGCTGGTGCCGCAAAGCACCGAGCAGGTGAAGCTCGACGCGATGGCCGAGAAGGGCGGCGGCCGCGCGCGGCCGATCCTCGCGAGCCTGCGTCCGAAGGACCTGAGCGTCGAAAGCATGCGCAGCCTGCGCACCGCGATGCAGTTCGCGATGATGGACGCGAAGAATCGCGTGGTCGTGCTGACCGGTCCGACGCCGGGCATCGGCAAGAGCTTCCTGACGGTCAACCTCGCGGTGCTGCTCGCGCATTCGGGCAAGCGCGTGCTGCTGATCGACGCCGACATGCGCCGCGGCATGCTCGACCGCTACTTCGGCCTCACCGCGCAGCCGGGCCTGTCGGAACTGCTGAGCGATCAGTCGCCGCTCGAGGAGGCGATCCGCGAGACGCCGGTGCAGGGCCTGTCGTTCATCTCGGCCGGCACGCGCCCGCCGAACCCGTCGGAGCTGCTGATGTCGACGCGCCTGCCGCAATACCTCGAAGGGCTCGGCAAGCGCTACGACGTCGTGCTGATCGACTCGCCGCCGGTGCTGGCGGTGACCGACGCGACCATCATCGGCCGCATGGCCGGCGCGACCTTCATGGTGCTGCGCTCGGGCATGCATACCGAAGGCGAGATCGCCGACGCGATCAAGCGCCTGCGTACCGCGGGCGTCGATCTGGAAGGCGGGATCTTCAACGGCGTGCCGCCGAAGGCGCGCGGCTACGGCCGCGGCTATGCGGCCGTCCACGAATACCTGAGCGCCTGACGGCATTGCACGAAACCGGGCCGGCGTGCGCAGCGCCGGCCCGGCCGACTGGAGAACCCTCGATGAAAATTTCCGTGCTCGTTCCGACCTACAGGCGTCCCGCCGACCTCGCGCGCTGCCTGCTGGCGCTGCAGCGTCAGCAGCGGCTGCCCGACGAGGTGATCGTCGTCGCGCGCCCGGAGGACGATGCCACGCACGAGCGCCTCGCCGACCCGTCGGTCGGCGGCATGCTGCCGCTGCGGATCGTGCCGGTCGACGTGCCGGGGCAGGTCGCCGCGCTGAACAAGGGGCTCGACTCGGCGAACGGCGACGTCGTCGCGATCACCGACGACGACGCGGCGCCGCGCGCCGACTGGCTCGCGCGCATCGAGGCCGTGTTCCTGGCCGACCCGCGCGTGGGCGCGGTCGGCGGCCGCGACTGGGTGCACGAGAAGGGCCGCGTGCTCGACGAGTCGCGCGAGCTCGTCGGTCAGCTCACGCTGTCCGGCAAGATCATCGGCAACCATCATCTGGGCGTCGGCGGCGCGCGCGAAGTCGACATGCTCAAGGGCGCGAACATGAGCTACCGCCGCGCCGCGATCGAACGTCTGCGCTTCGACACGCGGCTGCGCGGCGCCGGCGCGCAGGTGCACAACGACATGGGTTTCAGCATGCAGGTGCAGCGTGACGGCTGGACGCTCGTCTACGACCCGGCGATCGCGGTCGATCATTTTCCGGCCGAGCGTTTCGACGACGACCGGCGCGACGCCGCATCGCTCAATGCGATCAGCAACGGCGCGTACAACCTGCATTTGATCCTGCGCGAGCATCTGCCGCCGGTGCGGCGCGAGATCGCGTGGTGGTGGTGGACGCTGATCGGCACGCGCGTCTATCCGGGCTTCGCACATGTGCTGCTGTCGCTGCATACCGCGCGGCGCGAGCGCGTGCGCGAGCACTGGCGCGCGGTGCGCCGCGGCGCACGCGATGCGCGCCGCGCCCACCTTGCCCCCCATCGTGCGGCGATGCCGCCGGTGACGTCTTGAACGGGCTGCGCGCACGACGCGCGGCCATCCCCGGAGGGCTTGAAATGGTACGACCCCAACGCTCACTTTGTTCGCTGTCCCCCAAGGGGACGGTCAGCCTCCTTGGGGCGGTCCGGCGGAGGCTTGCATGAATTCCACGAAGGTTCACGTCCACCTGTTTTACGGCGCCGATCCGCGTACTTACCGGAAAGGCGAGAACATCGGCTGCCTGTACGGCTACCACCACGCGGAATCCGACGAATTCCGGCTGACCTATTCGCAGGACCGGCGCGAGAACCGCGTCGCGAGCCTCGCGCGCCGTGCGCTGAAGGCGGCGCTCGGCTTCGACGTCGTGCATGCGTGGCGCAATCGCGCCGCGTTGTTGAGCACCGACGTGATCTGGACGCACACCGAGCAGGAGCATCTCGCCGCCGCGCTGATCCTGAAGCTCGCCGGCGCACAGGGCAAGCGTCCGCTGCTGCTCGCGCAGAGCGTGTGGCTGTTCGACAAGTGGAACACGTTCGGCGGCCCGCGCCGCTGGCTGTACCGCAAGCTGCTCGCGCGCGCCGACGTGCTGACGACGCTCGCCCGCGACAACGCCGAGCTGTGCCGCCGCTTTCTCGGGCGCGAAGCCGAGTTCGTCTACTACGGGCTGAACACGCAGGACTTCCCGCCGACGGAGCCGCGGCAGTGGCAGCCGAACCGGCCGCTGCGGATCGCGGCGATCGGCAACGACCGCGATCGCGACTGGCGCACGTTTCTCGCCGCGTTCGGCGGCGACGAGCGCTACGACGTGCGGCTCGCGACGCGGCGCCGCGTGCCGCGCGAGTGGCATGCGCCGAACGTGAAGATCGGCTCGGCCTCGGGCCTCGCGAAGCAGCACGAGCTGTACGCGTGGGCCGACGTGATCGTCGTGCCGCTGCGGCCGAACTTCCACGCGTCGGGCATCACCGTGATGCTCGAGGCGGCGGCGGTCGGCAAGCCGATGATCGTGTCCGACGTCGGCGGGCTCAGCGACTACTTCCCGCACGACACCGCCGCCTACGTGCCGGCGTTCGATGCGGCGGCGATGCGCCAGGCCGCCGATCGCTTCGTGGCCGATCCGGTCGCCGCGCTCGAATGCGCACGTGCCGCGGCCGCGTGCCTGCGCGAGCGCGACCTGACCACGCAGGCGTTCGCCGAACAGCACGTGCGGATCACGCGCGACATGCTGCGTCGGCGTCGCACGCCGGCGGCGGCCGGTCTCGCGATGCCGCTCGCGGATTCGCGCCCGTCGTCGCGGTGAGAGCGGATCGATGAGTACGATTGCCGCCGAACGCGCACCGTCGCGCAGCCGCAGCCGGTTGCCCGAACCGAAGCACTGGGTCGGGCAGGCCGGGCTGTGGACGTTTACCGCCGCGCTGATCGCCATTCACCAGGGCAAGGTGCTGACGCTCGCGTTTCCGGTGCTGGCGATCGCGGTCGGCATCTGGCTGTATTTCAAGAGCCCGGCGCGCTACGTCGGCTTCATGTGGTGGGTGTGGTTCCTGAGCCCCGAAGTGCGGCGTCTCGCCGACTGGTCGAAGGGCGCGTTCACGCCGACGAGCCTGATCCAGGTCGCGCCGCTCGCGGTGACGATGATCGCCGGATTCGGGCTGCTCAGGCATTACCGCGTGCTCGCGCAGCGGCGCGGGATTCCCGTGCTGCTGATGCTGTTCGGGCTTACGTATGCGTATCTGGTCGGGATCGTGTCGAGCGGCGTGATGGCCGCGACCTACGACCTCGCGAACTGGGTGTACCCGGTGCTGATCGGCTTTCACATCATGGTCAACTCGCGCGACTATCCCGAGTACCGCGACGTGCTGTTGTCCACGTTCATGTGGGGCATGCTCGTGATGGGCGTGTACGGGGTCGTGCAGTACTTCGTGATGCCGCAGTGGGACGTGCTGTGGATGATCGGCTCGGACATGGGCTCGCAGGGCGAGCCGGTGCCGTACGGTGTCCGCGTCTTCAGTACGATGAACTCGTCGGGGCCGTTCGCGTTCGCGATCATGGGCGCGCTGGTGTTCGTGTTCGCGGCGCCGCAGAAGGTCCGCTGGTTCGCGGGCGCAGCCGGCTTCGTGTCGTTCGCGCTGTGTCTCGTGCGCTCGACCTGGGGCGGCTGGGTGATCGCGCTCGCGATCCAGCTCGTGCAGTCGAGCAACCGTGTGCGGATGCGGATCCTGATCAGCGGTGTCGTGCTGGTCGGGCTGTGCGTGCCGCTGCTGACCGTCGGGCCGGTGGCCGACCGGCTCGGCGCGCGCCTGCAGTCGATCACGAACCTGAAGGACGATCGCAGCTACGACGACCGCAACAAGTTCTACGCGACCTTCGCGCAAACGGCGTTCACCGACGTCGCCGGCGAGGGGATGGGCGCGACCGGCGCGTCCACCAAGCTGTCGAGCGACAGCGGCGAGCTCGGCAAGTACGGCAGCTTCGACAGCGGCGTGATGAACGTGCCGTTCGTGCTCGGCTGGCCCGGCACGCTGCTGTACCTGTCGGGCGTCGTGATGCTGCTCGCCCGCACGCTGCGCGCGGCGTTCAAGCTGCGCAAGGACAAGTTCGTCGGCGCATGCCTGAGCCTGTGCCTGTCGGTGTTCGCGATGCTCGTGTTCACGAACTCGCTGATTGGCACGGGCGGCCTGCTGCTGTTCACGGCCATTTTTTCAATACTATCCGCGGCGCACTGGCAGAAGGCACAGCGCCTGCTGGCCGCCGCGCGTTCACGGGGAGGCGACCATTGAGAATCGCGATCGTCACGCACGTCGTGCGACATAACGACGGGCAGGGCCGCGTCAATTACGAAATCGCGCGCGCGGCGCTGGCCGAAGGCTACGAGGTCACGCTGGTCGCGTCGCATGTCGCGCCCGAGTTGCTGGCCGACCCGCGCGTGCGCTGGGTACCGGTGAAGGTCGGCGGCTTCTGGCCGTCGAATCTCGTCAAGCAGCAGGTGTTCGCGCTGAAGAGCGCGTGGTGGCTGCGCGCGCATCGCGGCGAGTACGACGTGCTGCACGTGAACGGTTTCATTTCGTGGATCAAGGCCGACGTGAATACCGCGCACTTCGTGCACGGCGGCTGGTTCAAGAGCCCGTATTACCCATTCGGGCTGACGAAGGGGCTGTGGTCGGCGTACCAGTACGTCTACACGCGCGTGAATACGGCGCTCGAGCGCTGGGCGTACCGGCGTTCGCGCGCGATCACGGCCGTGTCGCAGAAGGTGGCCGACGAGATCGCCGGGCTCGGCATCGACAGCGGCAAGATCAGCGTGATCTACAACGGCGTCGACGGCAGCGCGTTCGCGGGCGCGCAGGCCGATCGCGCGGCGTTCAAGCTGCCGGACGATGCGTTCCTGCTGCTGTTCGTCGGCGATCTGCGCACGCCGCGCAAGAACCTCGGCACCGTGCTGAAGGCGCTGACGAAGCTGCCGGCGAACGTCCATCTCGCGGTGGCCGGTTATCTGCCCGGCAGCCCGTATCCGGACGAGGCGCGCGCGCTCGGCATCGATTCGCGCGTGCATTTCCTCGGTCTCGTGAAGAACATGCCGACGCTGATGCGCTCGGTCGACGCATACGTGTTTCCGTCGCGCTACGAAGCGATGAGCCTGTCGCTGCTCGAGGCGATGGCGGCCGGGCTGCCGGTCGTCACCGCGCGCACCGCCGGCGGCGCGGAAATCATCACGCGCGATTGCGGGATCGTGCTGGAGGACCCCGACGATCCGGCCGCGCTCGCGCAGGCGATCGGCTCGCTCGCGGCGTCGCGCGAGACCTGCCGCGCGATGGGCGACGCGGCCCGCGAACTGATGACCCGTTTCGGCTGGGCCCACATGGGCGCCCAGTATGTCGCGCTCTACCGGCGCATCGGCCAACCCTCGCAGCCGTCCGCGTTCGAGCGGGTCGAGCATGCGGTTACGCAGGAGCAGTCGTAATGTCCCAATCTTCCCGGCCGATCAAATCGTTGCAGATCGGCATGCACTGGTTCCCCGAACGCGCGGGCGGCCTCGACCGGATGTACTACTCGCTCGTCGGCGCGCTGCCCGGTGCGGGCGTCGAGGTGCGCGGGCTCGTCGCCGGCTCGCCGAAGGTCGCCGACGACACGGGCGGCGCGATCCAGGGCTTCGGACCCGCGTCGCAGCCGCTCGCGCGCCGCATGCTCGCCGCGCGCCGCGCGTTGCGCGACGAGATCCGCAGCGAGCGGCCGGACGTGATTTCGTCGCACTTCGCGCTGTACACGTTTCCGGGCCTCGACGTGACACGCGGGATTCCGCAGGTGTCGCATTTCCAGGGGCCGTGGGCCGACGAAAGCCAGGTCGAGGGCGCCGCGTCGCTCGGGCAGCGCGCGAAGCGCTATCTCGAACAGGCCGTCTATACGCGCTCGTCGCGCCTGATCGTGCTGTCGCAGGCGTTCGGCCAGATCCTGACGAACCGCTACGGCATCGATCCGTCGCGCGTGCGCGTGATTCCCGGCTGCGTCGATACCGCGCAGTTCGATACGCCGCTCACGCCGGCCGAGGCGCGGCACAAGCTGCAACTGCCGCAGGACCGGCCGATCGTGCTGGCCGTGCGCCGGCTCGTGCGGCGCATGGGGCTGGAAGACCTGATCGACGCGATCGGTCTCGTCAAGCACCGTCACCCGGACGTGCTGCTGCTGATCGCCGGCAAGGGCAAGATCGGCGAGGAACTGCAGCAGCGCATCGACGACGCGGGGCTGCAGGACAACGTGAAACTGCTCGGGTTCGTGCCCGACAATCATCTCGCGGCGCTGTACCGCGCGGCGACGGTCAGCGTGGTGCCGACGGTCGCGCTCGAAGGCTTCGGGCTGATCACGGTCGAATCGCTGGCGTCCGGCACGCCGGTGCTGGTGACGCCGGTCGGCGGGCTGCCGGAGGCGGTGGCCGGGTTGTCCAGCGATCTCGTGCTGCCGTCGACGGGCGCGGATGCGATCGCGGAAGGGCTCGGCGGCGCGCTGTCGGGCGCGATCACGTTGCCGGACGAGGCCGCGTGCAAGCGCTACGCGCGCGACCATTTCGACAACGCGGTGATCGCGCGACGCGTCGCCGGCGTGTACGAAGAGGCGATCCGGGCGGCGGGGTAAGCGAACGCGGCACGCCGCCGCGACGGTGGGGCCGGCGCACGCGCATGCGTCCGGTCCGCATGCCGGCCGCCCGAACCGGGCGAGCCGGTTTTTTTTCGTTCTGTGCGAGGCACGCCGCGCTCCGTGCTCGACACGTCGCCACGCGTCATGCACGCCTGAGCGTCACGGCCCAGACGGCGAATGCAACCACGCTGACCGCCGCGCCGAGCCCGCAGACGCCGATCCATCTGGCGTGCGCATACATCATCGTCGACGCAATCGCGCCGAGCCCGCTGCCGACCGAATAGAACAGCATGTAGCAACCGACGAGGCGGGCATGCGCATCGGGCCGCGCGCCGAGGATCATGCTCTGGTTCACGACGTGGACGGCCTGCCCGCCGACGTCGAGCAGCACGATGCCGACGACCAGCAGCGCGATCGACGTACCGGCGAACGCGAGCGGCAGCCACGAGAGCGAGAGCAGCGCGAGCGCGGCGCCGGTCGTGGCTTCGCCGAGGCCGCGATCCGCGAGCCGGCCCGCGCGCGCGGCGGCGGCCGCACCCAGCGCGCCGACCAGACCGAATGCGCCGATCTGCGTATGCGACATCGCATGCGGCGGCGCGCTCAGCGGCAGCACGAGCGCGCTCCAGAAGATGCTGAACGCCGCGAACATCAGCAGTGCGATTGCCCCGCGCACACGCAGCACGCGCTCGTTGCGCAGCAGCATGACCATCGAACCGAGCAGCGCCGCGTAGCCGATGCGCTCGCGCGGCGCGCGGGCATCGGGCAACAGCCGCGCCAGCGCGACCAGCATCGCGATCGCGAGCGCGCCCGACACCAGATAAACCGCGCGCCAGCCGGCGACATCCGTGACGACACCGGCAAGCGAGCGCGCGGCGAGCAGGCCGATCACGACGCCGCCCTGCGCCGCGCCGACCACGCGGCCGCGCTCATCGGCGCCCGCAAGCGCGGCCGAGCAGGCGATCAGCCCCTGCGTCATCGCGGTGCCGAGCAGCCCGACCGCGACCATGCCCGCCAGCAATGCGATGCGCGTCGACGAGGCGGCCACGCCGATGCATGCCGCCGTCAGCAGCAGAAGTTGAACGGCGATCAGGCGTTTGCGATTCAGCAGGTCGCCGAGCGGCACGACGAACAGCAGCGCGAGCGCGCAGCCGAGCTGCGTCGCGGTGATGACGCCGCCGACCGCCGCCTGCGATACGCCGAAGTCGTGTGCGATCGAGTCGAGCAGCGGCTGCGCGTAGTACACGTTCGCGACGCTCGCCGCGCAGCACACGGCCAGCAGCGCGACGAGCGCCGTCGGCACGCGTGACACGGCGACCGGACGAGCGGTGCGTGACGTCGCGTTCGACGCGACCGTTCCTGAACAGGACGATTCCATTGGGGGCCTCACGCTCACTTAAGTAGTTGCAATTTGAAACCAGTGTGAGTGTAGGAAAAGTGGTTTTAAAATGCAACCTGTGTGACGGCGGGCGACGGGCCCGCGCACGGACGGCCGGCGGCCCGCGAAGGCGCCGGCGCGACAGCGGAGAGCAATATGGCCAGGCAGAAAAGTCTCGCGGATTCACCATGCCCGGTGGCACGGGCGACCGATATCGTCGGCGATCGCTGGGCGTTGCTGATCGTGCGCGACGCGTTCGACGGCGTGCGCCGGTTCGGCGATTTCCGTGCGAGCCTCGGCGTCGCGAGCAACATCCTGTCGGACCGGCTCAGGATGCTGGTGGACGCCGGCGTGTTCGAAGTCGTGCCCGCGTCGGACGGCAGCGCGTATCAGGAATACGCGTTGACGAAGAAGGGCGAGGGGTTGTTTCCGGTGATCGTGATGTTGCGGCAGTGGGGCGAGGCGAACCTGTTCGAGCGCGGCGAGCCGCATTCTGTGCTGGTCGAGCGCAAGACCGGCCGCGCGATCCGCAAGCTCGCGCTTCGGCACGACGACGGCCGGCCGCTGAAGGCGGCGGAGACGGTCGTGCGGAAAGTGGGCGACGAGGGGGGCGGGACGCGCGCGTGAGCGCTCAGTGCCGCTCGCCGCGCCAGCGCCCGGGCGCGACGCCGAAGCGCTTCGTGAAAGCGTGCGTGAAGGTGCTCTGGTCGGCGAAGCCGACCATGCCGGCGATGTCGACGAGCGGATGGCGGCCGTCCGCGAGCAGCACGACGGCGGCGTCGAGCCGCAGCCGCTGCAGGTAGCGATGCGGGGTTTCGCCGAACGCGTCGACGAACAGTTGATGAAAGCGGCGCATCCCGTAACCGCAGTGCGCGGCGAGATCGGCGATGCGCAGCGGTTCCGCGAGCCGCGCGCGCAGCCAGCGGTCGATGCGCGCGAAATCCAGGCCCGCCGCGGGCGCGGCGAGGCCGGCATCGTCGAGCAGCGCGTCGCACAGTCGCGCGGCGGCCTGCCACTGGAAGCGATGCGCGCGCCGCGTGTCGCCGGCCGTCCCGTCGAGTTGCGCGGCCGCCGCCGCGACCTGCGCGACGAGCGACGTCAGCGCCGGGTCGATCGACACGGCACGCGCGCTGTCGAACAGCCGCCGCGGCACCGCGAGCGACGCGGCGGGCAAGTCGAGCACGAGCTGGCGATTGTCGCCGAGGCCCGCGTAATCGTGGCGCGCGCCGGCCGGAATCAGCCACGCCGCGTGCCGGTCGATGCGCTGGCCGACGCCGTCCACCGCCATCACCATCGCGCCGTCGACGCCGATCACGACCTGGTGAAAGTCGTGCACGTCGGATGCTTCGCACGTGTCGTAACGGCGCAGCGCGATGGCGGGAGACGGGATGCGTTCCATCGGAAGGACGTCGGCCGGTGGGGTCGTCAGATGGCGAGCAGTTCGACTTCGAACACGAGCGTCGCGTTCGGGGGGATCACGCCGCCTGCGCCGCGCGGGCCGTAGCCGAGTTGCGGCGGGATCGTCAGGCGACGCACGCCGCCGACCTTCATGCCCTGCACGCCTTCGTCCCAGCCCTTGATGACCATGCCGCCGCCGAGCACGAACGCGAACGGGTCGTTGCGGTCCTTGCTCGAGTCGAATTTCTGACCGTCGGTCAGCCAGCCCGTGTAGTGGACGCTGACGGTCTGGCCGGCTTGCGCCTGCGCGCCGGTGCCTTCGGTCAGGTCTTCGATTTTGAGGCCCGATGCGGTCGTGGTGACGGACATGACTTCTCCTGAAAAGGGGTTGGGTAAAACCGCTATTGTAGGCGAGCGGGCAGGGGGCCGTCGTACGCGGCGAGCGCCCGTCCGCGTGCCGATCGCGGGTCGGTCGCGGCGGTCTTCGCAGAACCCGCCCGATACGCCAATGGAACGCGCGTTTGAATTTTTCGCGAACCGGAGCGACGGGGTTGCACCGCGCAAACGGGGTGCGCGTATGAATCGGCGCCACCCGGCTGCTCGGCGTCACGTCGAGCGCCACCGCGCGATCCCGTGAAACGCCCGTCGCGCGGCGTTTTCGTGCCGATTTCGGCGCGTGCGCGCGCCGCCCGGCTGCCGGTCCCTTACCGGCATGCGCGTTCGAATCGCGGCACGCGCGAACGCCACTCGAACGTCGCTTTTTTCGCGCTGCCGACCGTGCCCTGTTTGGAAGCGCGCGTCTACCGCGCGGCTTGCGCGCGGCGCCGGCCGGCGCCTATCTTTACAGTTATCGATGTCAAGATTTCGGCGTCGCGCGACGCGCTGCCCGGACCCGCGCCGACAAGGCCGCGACGGCTGCCGGGCCGCCCGAAAACCAGGAGAACGACGAACATGAAGTCAGCCGCTTCCGCCACCGCCGCCGAGGTGATGCCGGTGCGCCGCGACCTGCGCTTCGACCTGCCGGTCGAACGCGCGAAGGACTGGCATGGGCTCGGCCCGCACGTGACCCACTTCTTCAATGCGCTGTCGCTGCTGTTTCCGGCCGGCGAACGCTTTTTCATGGATTCGGTGCGCAATTATCGCGACCGGATCGACGACCCGGTGCTCAAGCGGCAGGTGCTCGGCTTCATTGGCCAGGAGGCGATGCATACGCGCGAGCACGTCGAATACAACGAGCTGATGCAGGCCAACCGCCTGCCCGCGCGCAAGCTCGACAAGCGCGTGTGGACGGTGCTCGGCTTCGTGAAGCGCACGCTGCCGCATTCGGTGCAGCTCGCGCACACGGTCGCCGCCGAACACTACACGGCGATGCTCGCGGACTGGCTCCTGCGCGACCCGACGCGCCTGGACGGCTCGGTCGAAGGTTACCGGCAGATGTGGCTGTGGCATGCGCTCGAGGAAACCGAGCACAAGGCCGTGTCCTACGACGTGTGGAACGCCGTGATGAAGCCGGGCCCGCGCCGCTACCTGATCCGCGTCGGCGTGTATCTGGTGACGACGCTGACCTTCTGGCCGACCGTGTTCCTGATGCACGTGACGCTGCTGTCGCGCGATCGCGACATCAGGCATCGCGTGCGCGGCATGCTGCGCATGATTGCATTCCTGTACGGGCCGCGCCGTGGGCTGTTTCCGCGCATCGCGGGCGAATGGCTGAGCTTTTTCCGGCCGGGCTTCCATCCGTGGGACCACGACAACCGCCACCACCTCGCGCGCGTCGACGCGCTCGTCGCCGCCTACGGCGAACACGACGGCGCGTCGGCCGGACGCGGCCGCGCCAACGCACTCGCGCCGCTCGCATCGGGGCGCTGACGCCGCCGTGCCACGCGGCACGTGTTGCGTTCGTGCATCAACCCCACTTCTTCCGACGATTGACTGGCGTCAAGCGGAAAACGGTTGCGCGAGCGGGCGCCGGTACGGCCGCCGCGGCCGCGCCGGCGCCTGCCGCCGGTCCGATTCCTCGCGCCCGGCGTCGCGTGTCGCACCGGCGCGCCCGCACCGGCGCGGCTTCGCGCGCCCGCTACCCGTGCGGCCGTGGCTTCGCACCCGCCGCGCCACCGGGATATCACCCATCTAGCCGCGCGTCGGCGGCACCGATATACCGTTCATGAAAGGATCCGCCCGGCGCGCGATTATTGCCCGGGGGGATTTTATTCGGACGGAAATGCGGCCAATATGTCGGTTCGATCGAGGTCCTTCGGATGCGGCGGCGAGCCGGCGCACGATACCAACGCCAAGCGGGGAACAACGATGGTTGCAAGGTCACCCGACGCAAGCGGGACGACGGCGTCCGAGATGCCGCTCGTGTCCGTTACCGCTCCCGAGGCCGGACGCAAGCTGTTCGTGATCATGCGTTCGCCGGACGAGCCGTTGCTGGCGCAACTGCGCGAGCTCGGCTGGGACATCTCCGTCGCGAAGACGGCCGGCGCCGCGCAGAACATGACGTCCGGCGTGAACGTCGCCGCCGGGCTCGTCGATTTCTCGGGCTTCACGTCGCGCGACTATCCCGCGCTGAAGGCGTGCCTCAGCCAGCCGGCGATCGGCTGGATTTCCGTCGCGCAGGCCGGCATCACGATCGGCGTTGCTGTGCGCGAGCTGATCCGCAGCTACTGTTTCGATTACGTGACGCTGCCGTTGCCGTACGAATGGATTTCGCACGTGCTCGGCCACGCGCGCGGGATGGCCGCGCTCGATCGCGTCGACGGCGCGGCGTACGCGGCGTCGATCGGCGAGCACGGGATGATCGGCAACTGCGAAGCGATGCAGCAGCTGTTCAGCACGATCCGCAAGGTCGCGAAAACGGACGCGAGCGTGTTCATCTCCGGCGAGTCGGGCACCGGCAAGGAGCTGACGGCGCTCGCGATCCACGAGCGCTCGGCGCGCGGCAAGGGGCCGTTCGTCGCGATCAACTGCGGCGCGATTCCGCATCACCTGCTGCAGTCGGAGCTGTTCGGGTACGAGCGCGGCGCATTCACCGGGGCGAACCAGCGGCGCGCGGGCCGGATCGAATCCGCGAACGGCGGCACGCTGTTTCTCGACGAAATCGGCGACATGCCGGTCGAAAGCCAGGCGAGCCTGCTGCGCTTCCTGCAGGAAGGGAAGATCGAGCGGCTCGGCGGCCAGGAGTCGATTCCGGTCGACGTGCGGATCATCTCGGCGACGCACGTGGATCTCGACGGCGCGGTCGAAGCCGGACGCTTCCGCGCGGACCTCTA
Organism: Burkholderia sp. RF4-BP95; assembly: GCF_001521985.1. NCBI lineage: Bacteria > Pseudomonadati > Pseudomonadota > Betaproteobacteria > Burkholderiales > Burkholderiaceae > Burkholderia > Burkholderia sp. RF4-BP95. The sequence continues at coordinate 160,913 of NZ_LOSX01000018.1, forward strand.
TCACCGGCTCTGCGTGCTGCGCATTCACGAGCCGCCGCTGCGCGCGCGCGGCAAGGACATCGACATCCTCGCGCATTACGTGCTGCAGAAATACAAGGCCGACAGCGGCCGCAAGATCAGCGGCTTCACGTCGGCCGCGCTCGACGCGATGCGCCGCTACGAGTGGCCCGGCAACGTGCGCGAGCTGATCAACCGGGTGCGCCGCGCGATCGTGATGGCCGAGAGCCGGCTGCTGACGCCGCACGATCTCGGGCTCGATGTCCCGGGCGAAACGGAGCCCGTGACGCTCGAGCAGGCGCGTTCGCTCGCCGAGCGCACCGCGATCGAAAACGCGTTGCTGCGCAACGATCACCGGATCAACAAGGCCGCCGCCGAACTCGGCATCTCGCGCGTCACGCTTTACCGGATGATGATCGAGCACGGGCTCAACGACCACGACAACAACGGCGACAACGGCGGAAAGGACGGCGCGCCGCCGGACGACGCCGACCATCAGCGAGTCGGCTGAACGGCGGCGGGAAGCGTCCGCGGTCGTCCCGTGCGCGGGCGGCCGGCGCCATGTAAAGCGCGTGAAACGTTTCCTGCCGGCGGCCGCCAAAATCGCCCCCGCAAACGCCCGCGGCGGCGTGCCGCCGGCGCCGGGAAAATTTTCCGGATCGTCCGCGCGCCTTGTCCGGCAAGGCGTCGCCGTCACACGGGCGCGCCCGCCTGCGCCCGCCATGTTTCAGTTTCGCAACGTCCTGCCTGCCCCGACCGTTCCGGCCGCGGGCTTGTCCGACGAAAGCCTTGTGCGGCCGGCCCGGAACGAAGCTGGCCCGCTCCTTGCGGCGTTTGAGGTGCGAAAGTCGACGACGTGGCGTCCGGCCGGTTCGGCAGCGAACCATGCGAGGACCGGCAAGGACGCAGTCCGGGGGATGACCGGACGGACGGGCAGCACAGCCCTGCTCCGAACGGCATGGGCCGTCGTCGACGGATCGTCGGGGCGCCGGCATTGTCCGGTTGCCGGTACAAGCTACGGATCGAATACGGGGTAGAAAAATGACGAACGATCGCCACACGCCGCGGCCGGCAGGCCGCGATCGCAGTGATTCGACCCATCGCCGGTCGACCGCGCATCTTGCTGCCGGCCGGCATGCGTCGACAGGCCATCTCTCCGCGCCCGGTGCGAGGCGGATCCGGCTGATACCCGGTCATCCGCGCCGGGCCGGCGCTTTCTCGCTCGCCAACCCGATCCGCATGGGGATGTGCACGCGGGCACCGGTCCCCCGGCGCCCGATCTTCGCTTATTGACGACGTCGAGCGCCTGCGGTCGCCAGCGCAGGCGATCCGTTTGCAATGCAAATGACGTGCCGCGTCCGGATGCGCGATACGGACGACGAACCGGCGCGACGGCGAACGTCAGGGAGGCGTCGCCGTCCGGCGAGCAGGGGAGGGGCGGTCAGGCCGCGCGCGACGGGCATCGCACCCGTGCGCGCGCGGCACCGCTTCAGCCGCCGTAGATGTCGAAGTCGAAGTACTTCGACGCGAGCCGCTTGTACGTGCCGTCCTTGACCATGTCGAGGATCGCGCGATCGATCTTCGCCTTCAGGTCGGTATCTTCCTTGCGCAGCCCGATGCCGGCGCCGATGCCGAGCACCTTCTCGTCGACGAGTTCGGGCCCGACGAACTGGTAGCCCGCGCCGCGCGGCGACTTCAGGAACCCGATCGCGGCCTGCACCTCGTCCTGCAATGCGGCGTCGAGGCGGCCCGACGTCAGGTCCGCATACACGCCGTCCTGATTCTGGTACGACACGACGTTCGCACCCTGCTTCGCCCAGTAGGCCTTCGCATACGCTTCCTGCGTCGTGCCCTGTTCGACGCCGATCGACTTGCCCTTCAGCGATTCGGCCGTCGGCAGCAGCGGCGAGCCCTTCTTCACGACGAGCCGCGTCGGCTGGTTGTAGATCTTCGTCGTGAAGCCGATCTGTTCCGCGCGCTGCGGCGTGATCGACATCGACGACAGCACAGCGTCGAACTTCTTCGCCTTCAGCGCGGGAATCATCCCGTCGAAATCGTTCTCGAGCCACACGCACTTCGCCTTCAGCCGCGTGCAGATCTCGTTGCCGAGGTCGATGTCGAAACCGACGAGCTTGCCGTCGGGCGCCTTCGATTCGAACGGCGCGTAGCTGGCGTCGGTGCCGAAGCGCAGCGTGGTCCAGTCCTTCGCGACGGCGGGGCCTGCCGATACCGCGAGCAGGGCGATCGAAACGGCGGCAATCAGTCTCTTCATGGTGGTTCCTTGGCGTGGTCTATCCGGTTCTGGGCGACACGGTTGCTGCGGGGACGTACCGCGTCCCGGTGCGCCGTCCGCACGGTCATTAACGCAGAAAATAAAATCGCAGTCCAGAATGGACAAAAAATATCGATCCTTCGGACGGAATACCGACGCGGTGGGGGGCGACCCTTGCAAAAATACGAAAATGGACTAATCTTGTTAGTAAATTCGTTTCGAGACTAACGATCATGTCACAGCCCGCCTTCGATCCGCATTCCGCCCCGCGGCAGGCCTCGGTCGCGCAGATGTCGGCGGCCGGCCTGCGCGCATTCTTCAACATCGCGCGCGACTGGGAGCTGACGATCGACGAACAGATCGTGCTGCTCGGGTCGCCCGGCCGCTCGACGTTCTTCAAGTGGAAGGCCGCGCCGGAATCGGCGCGCCTGCCGCGCGATACGCTCGAGCGGCTATCGCTGCTGCTCGGCATCTACAAGGCGCTGCAGATCCTGCTGCCGCAGCCGGCCGCGGCCGACACCTGGGTCAAGCGGCCCAACGACGCCGCGCCGTTCGGCGGCAAGCGCGCGCTCGACCGCATGCTCGCCGGCAATGTCGGCGACCTGGTTGCCGTGCGTCAATATCTCGACGCGATGCGGGGTGGCTGGGCGTGACGATGCCGATCGAAGCAGTCCAACACTGGCCCACGACCGTCGTCGACTGGGCACCTGCCTATCGCGTGATTCCCACCCGTTTTCCGGCCATCAATCTGTTCGACCGCGTCGCGTCCGCCGAGGATTTCGACGCGCTGTATGCGCTCGAATCGCTGACCAACGACCGCATCCGCAACGAAGTCGGCACGCTCGAACTCGTGCCGCCGGCCGAGCGCCGCTACGGCCAGGGCTGGGGGCCGATCATGGCCGCGTTCACGCACCTGAATCCGCAGGGCAGCCGCTTTTCCGACGGCAGCTACGGCGTGTTCTACTGCGGGCGGTCGCGCGATACGGCGATCGCCGAGACGCGCTATCACAGCGGGCTGTTCCTGGCCGCGACGAAGGAGGCGCCGATGCGCCAGCAGATGCGGCTGTACACGGTGTACGCGCAGGGCGACGTCGCCGACGTGCGCACGTGGCCGCAGCGCAGCCCGGGGCTGCTCGATCCGCTCGACTACGGCGCCGGGCAGGCGTTCGGCCGTGCAGTGCGCAGCGCGGGCGGCGCGGGGATCGTCTATCCGTCGGTGCGCGACCCGCGCGGCGAGTGTCTCGCGGCGTTCCGCACGACGGTGCTGCGCGACTGCCATCACGCGGCGTATCTCGAATACAACTGGAACGGTTCCGCGATCGATGCGGTGTTCGAATTGAACCAGGTCGGTTAGCTCGCGCGGTGCTCGCGCACGCAAACGCGTGCGGGTGGGGCACGCCATGAACGCTGCGGGCCTCAGGTCCGTTATCGGCGTGAAGGCCTCAAGGCAGCGGCAGGTCGCCCGCGTGACGTGCGCGCGCGTCGGCCTGGGTGAGCGACCACGTCTCGCCCGTGCGCGGCTCCACGATCGTCAGGCGTCCGGACGGTGCGAACGCGCCGGTGTCGATGAACCATTGCGCGCCGATGCGCTGCGGCGCGCGCACCGGCGTGTGGCCGGTGCAGGTCAGCGACAGGCCGGCCTGCCGGGCCGGGTCGGCGAGCCCCTGCACCAGGTCGCGCCCCCAGATCAGCCGCTCGCGCACGTCGGGCGAATAGCTGCCCGCGTCGAGTTCGGCGTCCGGGCCGAAGAATTCCGCATGCAGCACGTTGAAGCGCGCGGGGCCGTCGCCGATCACGCGCACGAGCGGCAGCGCGTCGACGCGTGCCGCGTGCGCGTGCAGCCTTTCCGGCGGGAGATCGGCGCCCCAGTCGCCGCCGATTCCGCGCCACGCGTCGGGCGACAGCTTGCCGCGCGACACGAGGCTCAGCACTTCTTCGTGATTGCCGCGCACCACGTGGCACCACGGGCGGTCGAGCAGCTCGAGCGCGGTTTCGGAGGCGGGGCCGCGATCGACGAGATCGCCGACCGAAAACAGCCGGTCGCGAGCCGGGTCGAAGCCGATGTCGTGCAGCAGCGCGCGCAGCACATCCACGCAACCGTGCAGATCGCCGACGACGAAGTCGCGGCCGGCCGCGTTCGCGGGATGATGGCAGAGGACGGGAGTCATCCCGATATCTTAGGCGCTCACGCCCATCGCAACGTCATGCAGGAATGGCGATAATCGGGGCGGTACCGCCCGGCGCGGCGCAGCGGGCCGTTCGCACGCCGGCCGAACCCTTTCCATCCGCTTTCGGAATCGTACGATGACGCTTTATCCGCAGGTGTTACGCAATCGGCCGCGCATGGTCGCCGCCCTCGCCGCGGGCGTGCTGTGCGCGGTGCTGCTGCCGTTGCAGTTGAGGCCGACCGCGCGCGCGCTGATCGGCTGGGATTGCACGATCTGGCTGTATCTCGTGCTGATGTGGGTGCGCATGGTCACCGCGCATCATCATCAGGTGCGCGAGATCGCGATCCGCGAGGACGAGAACGCGACGACCGTGCTGACGGTCATCTGCATCGCGACGGTCGCGAGCGTCGCCGCGATCGCGATCGAACTCGCCACCGCGAAGAACGTCGGCTTTCGTGCCGGGCTCGGCCATTACGCGGTCACGGGCGCGACGCTGTTCGGCGCATGGTTCCTGATTCCGACGATCTTCACGCTGCACTATGCGCGGCTCTATTACGGCTCGCCGAGCAGCGATCGCGCACTGCGGTTCCCCGACCGCAACCCCGAGCCCGATTACTGGGATTTCCTCTATTTCGCGTTTACGCTCGCGGTCGCGTCGCAGACGGCCGACGTGTCGCTCGCGAACCGCTCCGCTCGGCGCGCGGTGCTCGCGCAGTCGATCCTGTCGTTCTACTTCAACATGGCCGTGCTCGGGCTGTCGATCAACGTCGCGGCAGGGTTGTTGAGCTGACGCGGGTAATTCGAGCGGCTCGTGGAGACCGCCGCTTCACGGCGTTGCGCGTTGTCACGCGCCGCGCCGCACCGCGATCCACGCCCCCCAGAACAGGCTCGAGAAAAAACGCAGCGGCGCATCGAAGCCCGCATCGTGCAGCAACGCGAACACGGCTTCCTCGGCAGCCGGCGGGTCGGCGCCCTGCAGGATTTTCGCAAGCTGCGCACGCACGGCGTCGGGCGTCGCGCCCTTCATCCGCCAGCGCTGCTGCCACGCGTCGAGCAGGCGAGGGTGGTCCGCGTAGCGGCGATAGTTGCCCGCGATCACGAGCGGCGCGCCGGGCTTCAGGCGGCGCGCGATCGCGTCCAGCAGCGCGGCCTTCGCCGCGTCGCCGGGGACGTGATGCAGCACGCCGATCAACGTCGCGCCGTCGAAGGCGGGCGCATCGGGCAGCACGTCGACGCCGGCCTCGACGAATTGCGTGCGGGCGGCGAAACCCGCCGCTTCGACGTTGGCACGCGCGAGTGCGAGCATCGGCGCGGACGGATCGACGGCCGTGAACTGCCAGCCGGGTTCCAGCGCCGCGGGTACGCAGATTTCCTGCCCGGTGCCGCCCGCACCCACGATGAGGAGCCGCGCCTCCGGCACATCGATCGCCGACGCAAGCATGCACGCGGCGAGCTCGTGGCACGCGTCGTAGCCGGCGAGCGCGATGCGGGATTGTTCGGCGTATTCGTGCGCGCGTGCCGGATCGAACTTCGCGGCGCTGGCGGGGAGCGACATGGCGGATTCCTCGGGTTCGGGCGCGGACGGGGGTGCCCACGCGCATCGCACGGAGCGTAAGCGCGGGCCGGCCGCGCAACAAGGCGAGCGGACATTCCGGTATGCGGACTACCCGATTCGGCGCGCGATACGCGCAAACATTGGCGGGGTCGATTCGCATTTAAAAATGTGAGGATTCGATGCATCGCGGCCGTGAAACCGGCGCATACTTTTCTCCCCCTCTGCCTGGCCGTCGCATGCCGGGCCACGATGCGCCGCGCCGACCGCGCGGCCATGCCGCTCGGCACGCACGAGGAGCGCATGATGTCAGATTGTCCGCACGATCCGTATGCGCAGCACTACATTCACTGCCTGCCGTCCGGCGCGCAGCCCTGCGGCGCGCTCGGCACGTCGCCGCGCACGCATTTCCGCGTGTGGGCGCCGGGCAGCACGCATGTCCAGCTCGAACTCGATACCGGTCTAGGTCCGACGCTCGTCCCGATGACGGCGGCCGGTCCGCACTGGTTCGAAGCGTTCGTCGAATGCGGTGCGGGCGCGCGTTACCGTTATCGGCTCGACGACGTCACGTCGATTCCCGATCCCGCGTCGCGTTCGCAACCCGACGGGCTCAACGGCCCGAGCGAGGTCGTCGATCCGCGCGCGTTCACGTGGCGCAACACGTTCTGGCGCGGACGTGCGTGGGAAGACATTGCGCTGTACGCGATTCGTCCGCACGCGGTGGGCGGCTTCGACGGCGTGCGCCGCCGGTTGCCTCAGCTTGCCCGTCTCGGCGTGACCGCGCTGGAGTTGCTCGCGTCGCCGCACGACAGCCTGCCGTTCGCGCCGCTCGCGTCGGAGGGCGGCCCCGACGGACTGAAAGCGCTGATCGACGATGCGCACGGCTATGGTCTCGCGGTGCTGCTGGAACTCGACTACGCGCGCTTCGGCAGCGGCACCGACGCGCTACGTCATTACGCGGCGCCGTTCTTCCACACGCGCGACGATCCGCTGCAGGTGCCGCCGCTCGCGCTCGATCATCCGGAGGTGTGCGACTTCTTCTGCGACAACGCGCTGTACTGGATCGACGAATACCGTTGCGACGGCTTGCGGCTGCGCGAGGCCGACCGGATCGGCACGTCGTGGCTGCGCGAGATCGCCGACCGCGTGCGTGCGGCCGTGCCGGCCGACCGGATGATCCACCTCGTGCTCGGCAGCGAGCGTCATCCGGTGCATCTGGCCGACACGCATTTCGATGCGCAGTGGAACGGTTGCGGAGAACGCGCGCTGCATCGGCTGACGGGGCGCGACGTGTCGGCGCACGAAGGGATTTCGCCTCACCAGTCGATCCACACGCTCGCGCGCGCGCTGACCGCGGCAGGCGCGGCATTCCAGCCGGCCACGGCGGGCGAGGGTCCATGCGCCGAAGGGTTGTCGCTCACGTCGCTGGTGCTGTCCGATGGCGCTTGGCACGAGAGCGAGCATGGCGATCATGAGCAGACGCCGGGCCTCGCGGCGCTTGCGCTGTCGCTGCTCACGCCGCAGATCCCGCTGATCTTCGACGAAACCGCGCGCGATGTCGATCGTGCGCATTTCGTGCAGTCGGCGCTCGCGGTGCGCGCGAAGCTGATTGCGCCGCGGTTGACCGATTGCCGGCCGCAGGACGCGCATGCGCTGAAGGCGAGCGGTGACGGCGACGCCGATGCGCTGCTTGCATCATGGTGGCTCGCCGATGACGAGACGTTGACGATCGCATTGAACCTGTCGCCCGACGCGGTGCCGTTCGATGCGCCGAACGGGCAGGTCGTGTTCGAGACGCCGGCACGCGCGCGCGACCGGGTCGATGAAGGGGAGTTGCCGCCGTATTCGCTCGTTGCGTGGCTGACGGGTGACGTCAACCGCTATGCGCTGACGCACGACGTGCGCCGCCTCGACGACAGCGCACGGCGCGCAATGCGTCCCGTTCCGGGCGCGTGATGTTTGAATTGCCGGGCGCTGGCGCGCCCGGCCGCACTTACCAGAAGCCGCGAATGCCCGCGACGCCGTACGCGCCGTGGCGGCGCGCGTCGTCGAGATGCGCGCGCGTCATGCCGCCGAGCGCATAGACCGGCATCGCGGCCTGCGCGGCCAACGCGGCGAATTGCGTCCAGCCGAGCGTCGGTGCGCCGGGGTGGCTCAGTGTCGGCAACACGGGCGACAGCGTGACGAAATCCGCGCCCGCGCGCGCGGCCAGCACGAGATCGTCGGCCGCGTGGCATGCGGCCGACATGCGGCGCGCGGCCGGCAGCGGCCGTTGCGCGACGGCGCGCAGGGCGGCGCCGTCGAGGTGCCAGCCCGCGCCGTCGAGCTGCATCACGCCGGCCGCATCGATCGGTCCGTTGAGCATCAGTTGCGCGCCGGCCGCGTCGCAGCGCGCGAGCGCATCGGCGGCCAGCCGCGCGAACGCGTCCGCATCGAACGACTTCACGCGCAACTGCACGAGCGTCTCGCCGCGTGCGAGCACGGCCGACAGCCTGTCGAGGAATGCGCGGCAATCGGCGGCCGACGCGGACGCCGGCTCCGGCGTGATCACGCAGCAGCGCGGCAGCGTCGGGCTCATCGCGTGCGGCGACGACAGCGAGAGGCCATCATTCGTCGGCCTCTTTCGCGATCTTCGGATAGACGCGCACCAGCACGATGCGCGGCCCGTTCATCTTCTTCACGACGACGTCGAAGCGATCGAACGACACGCGCTGCCCTTCGGTCGGCAAATCGCTGAGCGCCTGGATCACGAGGCCGCCGACCGATTCCGCGCGCCCTTCGTCGATGTCGATGCCGAGCGCCTGCTCGAGCGACACGACGGGCAGGCTGCCCTTGCCCATCAGCGTGCCGTCGTCGAGGCGGCTCCAGTCCGCATCGCCCTGGCGGAACTCGTCGTGGATCTGGCCGACCAGCGCGCCGAGCAGGTTGTCGAGCGTCAGGAAGCCGATCGGCTTCTCGCCCTTGTTGCCGACCAGCGCGAAGTGCGGCGCGCCCTTGCGGAAGCGGCGGAACAGTTCCAGCGCGGGCATGTCGGGCTTCACGTACTGCACCGGGCGCACGTAGTCGGACAGATCCTCGAGCGCCGCACCGGCATGACGCGCGAGCAGCAGGTCCTTCAGGTGGATCAGCCCGCTCACCTGTTCGCGCGACGCATCCTCGAACAGCGGATAGCGGCTGAAGCGGTGCCGCGCGACGATCTCCATGTTGTCGGGCAGCGGCAGGTCGCGGCGCAGGCCGATCATTTCATGTGCCGGCCGCATCAGGTCCGACACCGTCATCGATGAGAAATCGAGCGAATGCGCGAGCGTGTTCCACTCGTCGTTGGTGTACGTGCCGCGGGCCGGCTGGGCCGCGTTGCCCGCGCTGCGGCGGCTGCGCAGGATCAGCTTCAGTTCGTCGGTCGAGTAGTGCGCGTCGCCGCCGTGATCGGCCGACAGGCCCGCGAGCCTCAGCACCGCGTTCGCGCTGCTGTTGAGCACCCAGATCGCCGGATACATCGCCCAGTAGAACGCGTAGAGCGGCAGCGCGACCCACAGGCCGACCTTTTCCGACTGGCGGATCGCCATCGATTTCGGTGCGAGCTCGCCGACCACGATGTGCAGGAACGAGATCAGCGAAAACGCGAACACGAGCGAGATCAGGTGCACGATGCGTTCGGACTGCACGCCGATCAGGTCGAGCAGCGGGCCGATCAGTTCCGCGAACGCCGGCTCGCCGACCCAGCCGAGGCCGAGCGACGCGAGCGTGATGCCGAGCTGGCAGGCGGACAGATACGCGTCGAGCCGGCCGTGCACGACGGCGAGGATGCGGCCGCGCAGGCCGTGCTTGCGGGCAAGTGTCTTGACGCGCGTCGCGCGCAGTTTGACGAGGCCGAATTCGGCCGCGACGAAAAACCCGTTCAGGGCCACCAGGAACAACGCGCCGATGAGCGCGAAGATCTGTAACAAGGAATCGCTCCAGTCATGACAGGCCCATCAGTATAGGGCCGGAAAGGGAAATGTAATGATTCGGGCGCCGATCGATTACACCGGCGCCTCGCAGGGGACGGAGAGCGAGAGGGTGACGGCGGAGCCGTCGGCGAACGGGGTGTGGGTGAAGGTGCCGCCGTGCGCGAGCGCGACACGCTGGCACAACGCGAGCGCCCAGGCGACGCGCTTCGCGTCGCGCGCGCGCAGCATCTCGCTGCGGGCGAACGGTTCGAATGCGTGCGGCAGCGCGGGATCGGCGAGGGCGTCGGCGCTCACGTCGCAGGTGACGTGCGCGACGCACCGCGCGCCGTCGCGCGTGCATGTGAAGGTCACGCGACTGCCGGCGGCGCTGGTTTCGACGGTCGTCGTCAGCATCGTCCAGAGCGCCTGAGCGATGCGTTCGCGATCGGCGCTCAGCGACGGTTCGCCGTCGGGCAGCGTCGCGTCGACGGTCACCTGCCGGGCGTCGGCGAGCGCGAAGCGCACCAGTGCGAGCGTGTCGTCGAGCAACGGGCGCAGCGCGAACGGCTGTACGGCGATCGCGAGCGTGCGCGTTGCCGCGCGCGGCGCGTCGAGCACGTCGTCGATCAGCGCGACCTGCTGGTCGATCCCCGCGCGGATGCCCGCGAGCGCGCGTTGCAGGTTCGGGTCGGCGCTGGCAAGCTGGCGCTCGAGCACGTACGCCCAGCTGTGCATCGCGTTCAACGGGCTGCGCAGGTCGTGCGATGCGGTGGACAGCGCCTGGTCGCGCAGGAACAGCGCGGCCTCGGCGGCATAGTGCGCTGCGCGTTCGCGCAGGAGGTCGGCGGCGGGATCGACGGGATGGGGCGTCACGGAGCTGGCCTGTCGGAAGCGGTTGGCATGAAAACACGCGAACCGCCATTATAGGGATCGCGCGTGTCACGCCGGCAGCGCGTCCTCGTCCTTTTTCCGGGCGTCGCCGTTCGGCAGCAACTGGCATGCGAGCAGGCCGGCCAGCATCAGCGCGCAGCCGACCAGCGCGCGCAGCGTCAGCGTCTCGCCGAGCGCGGCCCAGCCCGCGATGGCCGCGAACACGCCTTCCATGCTGAAGATCACGGCCGCGTGCGCGGGCGCCGCATCGCGCTGCGCGACGACCTGCAACGTATAGCCGACGCCGACCGACAGCAGCCCGCCGTACAGCAGCGTCGGCAGCGCGCTGCGCAGCATCGCGACGCTGACCGGCTCGATCACGAGGCCGACCGCGAGGCACAGCGCGCCGCACGCGACGAACTGCAGGAACGCGAGCACGAGCGGATCGTGCCGCTTCGCGAAATGGCCGACGGTCATCACGTGCGCGGCGATGATCACCGCGCCCACGAGCTGGAACCAGTCGCCGTAGAGCACCGAGAAATGCTCGTCGATGCTGAGGAAATACAGGCCGATCGCCGCGAGCAGCGCGCCGAACCACGTGCCGGCGCCGATCCGGTGGCGGACGAACACGCCCATCAGCGGCACGATCACGACGTACAGCGAGCTGATGAAGCCCGCGTTCGCGACCCGTGTGTACTGTAGGCCGAACTGCTGAAGCGAGATCGACACGGCGAGCAGCCCGCCGAGCGCGAGGCCCGGCGCGAGGAGCGCCGGCTCGCGCCGAATCGCCGCGAGCTGCGCGCGCGAGCCCGCGTTGAACGTCAGCAGCGGGATCAGAACAAGTGCGCCGAGCAGGAAACGCAGCCCCGTAAACAGGAACGGCCCGATCACGTCGAGGCTCAATCGTTGCGCGACGAACGCCGAGCCCCAGATCGCGGCGGCGGCGAGCATCAGCAGGTTGGCGCGGAGGTGCTTGCGGGCTTCGGGCTTCATCGGAATTCTTCGGAAGATTGCGAACGGCGAAACCGCTCAGTTTACGCCGAGATTGCAAGGCTGTCGGAAAACCTTCGGAGTGCGGCTGCCGCGCGGGCGTCGCGCACGCGCGAATACAGCACGACCTGCGAGTGCGGCAGCGGCGGCAAGCCGAATTTCGCGCCGACGTCGACCAGCGTGCGCGGCGCGACGCGCCGGGCCAGTGGACAGACCGCGAGCCCGGCCGCGGCGGCGGCCGTGACCGCCGCGACGCCGCCGCCCGTAAAGCGCTCGCGCCACGGGCGTCCGGCATGCTCGAGCGCGCGCAGCGCGGCGGCCCGCACGCCGCACGGCCCGGCCAGCACCGCGAGCGGCAGCGGCTCGCCGGCGCGCGGCGTCCAGTCGGGCGCGGCGAGCCACGCGAGCGGCTCGGTGAACAGCAGCGTGCCGTCGTCGCGCGGGGGATCCTCGCCCGGTTCGTGCCGCACGATCGCCGCGTCGAGCCGCCTTTCGTCGTATTGCGCGAGCAGGCTCGCCGACATTCCCAGATGCATTTCCAGCGACAGCCCGGGATCCTGCCGGTGCAGGCTCGTCAGCACGGCCGGCAGGTCGGGCACCGCAACGTGCTCGCTGACGCCGAGCGACAGGCGATGCGTGCCGGCCGAAATCGCGCCGAGCGCCTGGTCGTGCGCGTCGAGCAGCGCGCGGGCGGCCGGCAGGAAGTTTTCGCCGTCAGCGGCCAGCTTGACGACGCGCGGCGTGCGCGCGAGCAGCGGCTTGCCGAGGTGCGCTTCGAGCCGTTTCAGCTTCAGGCTGACGGCCGATTGCGTGGTGCCGAGCGCGTCGGCGGCGCGCGTGAAGCTCGCGAGATCGGCGACCAGCACGAACGCGCGCACCGCATCGAGGTCGAGGACTTTCATTTCAAATGAAAATGAATGAAATATGGATTGATGACTGTTCATTATAGTTCTGCGCGCCTAATCTGGCGTGGCGTTTCCACTTTTCAACGTCACCGAAAGGAGCAGACCATGCCGTTCACCCGTATCGCAGTGCGCGAAGGCAAACCCGCCGCCTACCGCGCGGCGCTTGTCGACGGCGTGCATCGCGCGCTGATGCACGCGTTCAACGTGCCCGAGGACGACATCTTCATGGTCGTGACCGAGCATTCGGCCGAGAACTTCGTGTTCGGCCGCCATTACCTCGACATCGAACGCAGCGACGATCTCGTGATGATCCAGATCACAGCGAACAACACGCGCACGCTCGAGCAGAAGCAGGCGCTGTACCGGACCATCGCCGAAAACCTCGCGCGGCAGCCCGGCGTGCGGCCGCAGGACGTATTCATCAGTCTCGTCGAAGTGCTGAAGGAGGACTGGTCGTTCGGCAACGGCATCGCGCAATACGTCGTCTGATACGTCGTTTGACACACGACAGGCGCGACAGGGCCAGATCGTTTCACGCGCGTTTTCGCGGCGTGTACTATGGAAGCTGCTTCACGGGCGACGCCGGTGCGAAGGATGCGCCGGCGATTCTTCATGTGCAGGAGCCTCCATGTCGCGTGTGCTGGAAATCGTGTTGTGCCTGTCGCTGGAAGGTTGGCCGGTCAAGACGGGAAGCCGCGCCCGTGGCGAGCAGCGCGACTTCGGCGCCGAACTTGTCCGGGCGTGGCGGATCTGTCCGCAGGTGCGGATGCGGCGCGGCCAGGAGCGCGTGACGATCGAGCCGTGCCAGGTCGAGGAGGCCGAGCCGAACCCCGGCGAATGCTGGTGGACGTGGATCGAGTCGAACGCGCAGGGGCGGCGGGTCGTCGCGTCACGCACGAAGGCATTCGCGCCTGGCGTCGTGGAGCGGGAGTTGTTCGATGCCGAGCATGCGGGCATCGTCGTGGCCGCGCCGGCGTCCGGGCCGATTGCCGAGACGGAATCGGCGGAGGCCGCGGGCGAGGGCGACCGCGTCGTGCCCGGCCACGTTGACGAAGCGGCGGTCGCCGCAGCGTCGGCGCCGGCGCGGCCGAGGCTCGTCAGCGAGCGGCGGCGCGGGCGCTGGGCGGACGACAGCGGCGTGGTGGTCGAGATGACGCTCGACGACGTCACGCTGCACGGCGGCACCGAACCGCCGCGCCGCCATGTCGAGCTGCGCCTCGCGGCGCCCGACTGGGAAACCGCCGCCGCACGCACGGCCGCGCTGCGCGCGCTGTTTGCCGCCGCGCGCGAGCTCAGCGGCGCATGGCCCGCGTTCGTGCAGCTGACCAGCGTGATCGATCGCGCGTGCGCGGGCGAGCCTGCCGTCGCCGGGCCGGTCAAGGCGCAACTCGTCGACCTCACCGGCATCCGCACGCAGCGGGCCGCGCTGTTCGCGCTGTCGGGCGACATCGCCGCGCAATGGCTCGGCAACGAGCGCGGCGTGCTCGACCGCGACGATCCCGAATTCGTGCATCAGATGCGCGTCGCGCTGCGGCGGCTGCGTACGCTGATGCGCTTCTTTCCGCGTTTCGCGGACGATCAATGGCAGAACACGTTCGGCGTCGACTTGCGCTGGCTTGCGGCCCTGCTCGGCACGGTGCGCGACTGGGACGTGTTCTCGACCGAGAGCCTGCCCGCGCTGATCGCGGCCGACGGCGGCAGCGCGGACTGGGACGGCACGCTCGACGCCGCGCGCGTACAGGCGCTGGCCGCGCGCGTCGAACTGCGCCAGGCGCTGCATTCGGCGCGCTATGCGCGACTGACGCTCGGCTGGCTCGAGTGGCTGTGCGGGCTCGCGCTGCCGCCGACCGACGCGGACGACACACCGTCGCTGCGGCGGCATGCAACCAAGCGCGTGCGGCGGCTGTTCGGTCACCTGTATGCGTCGCCGTCGCTCACGTCGCTCGACACGGCCGCGCGGCATCAGGTGCGGATCGACGCGAAGCGGCTACGCTATGCGCTCGAATTCTTCGCGTCGCTGGCCTCGCGCCGCACGCGCAACGAGACGGTCAAGACGCTCGCGCGCGTGCAGAGCGTGCTCGGCGAGGCGAACGACACGATCGTCGCGCTGCATCATCTCGAGCAACTGGCGGCGCCCGCTTACCAGCTGGGTTTCGTGCGCGGCTACGGCGCCGCGCTCGAGCAACGCGCGGCGAGGGATGCCGAGACGCTGCTCGCGAGCCTGCGTCCGCCGAAGCTGGATGGCAAGCCGCGTTGAGCCTCGCGCGCTCACTATAATGGCCCCCCGTTTTCTTCAGACAGACCGATGAGCGACGCGTCGCCTCCTTCCTCTTCCGCCGGACCGCTCGAACTGGGCGGCGAACTGTGGCTGCGCGCGGGCGGGCAGACGCTCGGCGGCGCCACCCGCATCGCGCTGCTCGCGGCGATCGGCGACACCGGATCGATCACGCGCGCGGCGAAGGCCGTCGGGCTCAGCTACAAGGCCGCGTGGGATGCGATCGATACGATGAACAACCTGGCCGGCGAGCCGCTCGTGACGCGCGCGACGGGCGGCAAGGGCGGCGGCGGCACGACGCTGACGCCGCGCGCGACCTCGCTGATCGCCGCGTTCCGCACGATCGAGCGCGAGCATCGCCGCTTCATCGACGCCGCGAGCGCGGCAGTGTCCGGTTTCGACGTCGACTGGGCGCTGATCGGCCGGATCGGGATGAAGACGAGCGCGCGCAACCAGTTGTTCGGGAAGGTCGAATCGATCGTGCGCGGCACGGTGAACGACGAGGTGACGCTCGTGCTGCCCGGCGGGCAGGTGATCGTCGCGGTGCTCACGCACGAAAGCGCCGACACGCTCGGCCTGCAGCCGGGCGCGGATGCGTGCGCGCTCGTGAAGGCGTCGTGGGTCGTGCTGGCGGTTGACGACGAAGGCGGCGCCGAAGCGTCTCTGAAGGTATCCGCGCGCAACCAGTTGCGCGGGACGGTCGACGCCGTCGCGGCGGGCGCGGTGAACAGCGAGGTGACGCTGGCGCTCGACGGCGGCGGGACGCTCACGGCCGTGGTCACGAACGACAGCGTCGGGGCGTTGCAGCTCGACGCCGGCCGGCGTGCGATCGCGCTGTTCAAGGCATCGAGCGTGATTCTCGCGGTGACGGGCTGATCGCGCGCGACGGCGGTGTGAGCCGTTTCCGGCGATGACCGTGGGCGGACGAGGCGAAACCGGCGCCGCCCAACGTACGCGAGGCGCCGGCTTCGATCCCGTTTTCAGCTTGTGCCGCCAATGCGGCTTCTCTCAGGTCGAACATGGCCGCTCGGGCCACCACATTCGCGCAATCAGGTGACGCGCGTCGGCCACTCGGCGTGCGGCGTGGTGGCCTGCACGCGTCCTTCGTTCAATTGCACGACCTGGTCGCCGAACGCGGCGACGTCGTCGGGATCGTGCGTGATGAGCACCATCGGGATATCGAGCCGCGCCTGCAGTTCGGCGAGTTCGTGGCGCATGCGCTGGCGCATCGCGCCGTCGAGCGCCGCGAACGGTTCGTCGAGCAGCAGGATGCGCGGCTGCGCAACGAGCGCGCGGGCAAGCGCGACGCGCTGCTTCTGTCCGCCCGACAACTGCGACGGGAATTGCCCGGCGAGCGTGTCGAGTTCGAATGCCTGCAGCCAGTACGCGACTTCGGGCGGCACCGTCTTCGCACGCGGGTTGCGCAGGCCCGACGTGAGCCCGAACGCGATGTTCTGGCGCACGTTCAGGTGCGGAAACAGCGCATAGTCCTGGAACAGATACGCGACGCGGCGCGCACGGGTCGGCACGTCGATGCCGCGCGCGGAATCGAACAGCGGTTCGCCGTTCAGCGCGATCGTGCCTTCGTCGGGCGACAGCAGGCCGGCGATCGCCTGCAGCGTCATGCTCTTGCCCGCGCCGGACGGCCCGAACAGCACGACCCGCTGCGTGGCGGCCGTAAACGACACGTCGAGCGTGAAGCGGCGCTCCGCGTTCACGTAGGTCTTGCGGATGTCGACGGCAACGCTCATGCGGGCCTCCGTCGTGCCGCGCCACGCGCGCGGGAAGCCGCTTGCGCGACGGGAAGGCGTTTTGCCGCGACCCGTGAGGCGCGGCGAATCGAAGGCGGCCGGCGCGTCATGTCGGCTGGCTCCGCCCGGCGCGCGACGGCACGAGCCAGCCGGTCGCGAGCAGCACGAGCACGCAGGTGATCGATGTCACCAGCACGAGGAAGTTGGCCGTGTTGTCGTCGCCGGCCTGCACCGCCGCATAGATCGCGACCGACAGCGTCTGCGTGCGGCCGGGCAGGTTGCCGGCGATCATCAGCGTCGCGCCGAATTCGCCAAGTGCGCGCGCGAAGGCGAGCAGCGCGCCGGCCAGGATGCCGCGCGTGGCGAGCGGCAGCGTCACGCGGAAGAACACTGCGGCTTCGCCGAGCCCGAGCGTGCGTGCCGCGCGCTCGAGATGCGGATCGACGCTTTCGAACGCCGTGCGCGCCGATTTCAGGATCAGCGGAAACGCGACGACCATCGATGCGATCACCGCGCCCTGCCACGTGAAGACGAGTTCGATGCCGAGCGTGTCGAGCCACGCGCCGAACACGCCGCGTCGGCCGAGCAGCACGAGCAGGTAATAGCCGAGCACCGTCGGCGGCAGCACGAGCGGCAGCGTCAGCAGCGAATCGACCACGTCGCGCATCGGCGAGCGCCAGCGCGCGAGCATGAAGGCGGCGGTGACGCCGAGCACGATGTCGAGCGCGGTCGCCCAGCCGGCGACCTTCAGCGACAACAGCAGCGGCACCCAGGCGTCCTGCATCATGCTGCGCTCACTTGCCCGCGGGCTTGAAGCCGAACGTCGCCAGCACGGCCTGGCCCTGCGGCGACGCGACGAAGTCGATGAACGACTGCGCCTGTGCGGCATGGCGGCTGTCCTTGACCACCGCGATCGGATAGGTGATGGCCGTCTGCGTCGGCACCGTCAGCGCGACCTTCACGCGGCCCGGCATGATCGCCGCGTCGGTGCCGAACACGAAGCCCGCGTCGACTTCGCCGCGCGCAACGTAATCGAGGCTCTGGCGCACGTTGGCGGCCAGCACGCCCTTCGCGCTGACGGCGTCCCACACGCCTGCCGCGCGCAGCGCGCCTTCCGTGTAGCGGCCGACCGGCACCGACGCCGGGTCGCCGTACGCGATGCGCTTCACGCCGGGCGCCGTCAGGTCGTTCAGCGACGTCGGCGCGGCCGCGTGGCTGTCGGCTGGCACGATCAGCACGAGCGAGTTCGCCGCGAAATCGCGGCGCGTGCCCGGCACGACGACTTTTTCGCTGATCGCACGATCCATCGCCTTCTGGTCGGCCGATGCGAACACGTCGGCCGGCGCGCCCTTGGCGATCTGCTGCATCAGCACGTCCGACGCGCCGAAGTTGAACAGCACCTTGGTGTCCGGATGCTGCTTCTGATAAGCATCGCCGACGGCCTTGAACGCATTCGTCAGGCTTGCGGCCGCCGACACGACCAGCTCGTCGGCAGCGGAAGCCGGCCCGCTGAACGCGATGCCCGCGGCAAGCGCGGCGAGCGGCAGCAGGCGGAGCAGGGTGCGGCGAAGCGGGCGGACGGTTGGGCGCATGGTCGGGTCGTTTGAATGGAATGGTTGAAACCGTAATCGTAATATAGGGCGGGTTATAACGCTCGGCATACCGTTCATGCGCCGGCGCGCATGAAATCCTCAGATCTGGAAGGCGACGGGAAGGATGTTCGGGCGCCCCGTCACGCGTGCATCAACGGCGGCGGCGACCCGGTGCGGTGCAGCGACGACGGCTGCGATGCCGGCCGGTAGTTGGGATTGGCTTTCCAGCGGGCACGGACGAACGGCCGCTCGTGCCCCGACAGCTCCAGCGCGACCCGGGTGACCCAGCGGTGCGACGGCACCGTGATGCCGTGCAGCGCGACGGTGACGAGCGCGAGGCTCACGACGACCGCCGGCACCGACCAGCGGTGCGGCACCGCGTGCCACGAGCCGGCGATGAATGCCAGCGCGGCGATCGCGCCGACGATGCAGCCGGTGATCGATTCGGACGGCGAATGCGCGTCGAGCGCGACGCGCGACACGCCGACCGCGATGCCGGCCGCGAGCCCGAGCGCGATGCCGGCGATCCGCACCGGCGTGCGCGTGCGGATCAGCGCGAGGAAGATCGCGACGGGATAGACCGACGTCGACAGCATCGCGTGGCCGCTGAATCCCGTGAAGTCCCATGCGCGGATGCCGACGCCCCAGCCGAGGAACGCGATCTTCGTGAGCGCGACGACCCCGATCGCGACGGCGAGCACGCCGAGCCACGCGGCCGCGCGCTGCCACGAGTAGCCGAGCGCGAGCCACACGGCGATCGTGATCGCGAGCGGCAAGGTCAGGCCGGCGCCACCGAACGCGGTGATCATGATCCACAGGTGAGAGGGCAGGTCGAACATCGGGAGGGGAACGAGCAGAGGCGGGACGAATGCTTAAATCAACGCGCGAGCCGGGAAGAACGACTACAACGGATACAAGCGGCTAAACCCCAGTATAGCGCCGCGTATGCTCGAGGCCCGTTTTTTGCCGCGCGGCGGAACTATCCGCGCGCAGGAAAAATCCCAGAAACAATGTTATGGTGCATTGCACAAAGTCGAACGATGCACCGAGTGTTGTCCCCCTATTTTTCCTGACTGCGAGCCCGATCGATGACCAAAAGTCTGACGAAGGTATGGCTGGGCGGCATGAAACGTATGCTGTCTCCGGCCGCCAAACGTGCGGCGCGCGATGCACAGCGTATCGCGCGCGATACGCTCGAGGCTGCGGCGTCGCCCGCCGCGACCGATCTGTCCCCGCCGCGTGAGTCGCGCGTGCGGCCGCGCGCGGCTGCATGGGCGGCCGGCGAGTGGACGCGCGGCGAACACCCGATGGCGCCCGCGCTCGGCCGCCTGGTCCAGCAGCTCGCCTACGGGCTGTACGTTCCGCCTGGCCGGCGGCGCGGTGCGATACCGCTCGTCGTGATGCTGCACGGTTGCCAGCAATCGGTCGACGAGTTCGCGCAGGGCACCCGGATGAACCTGCTGGCCGACAAGTACGGCTTCGCCGTGCTGTATCCGGAGCAGTCGGTCCGCGCGCACTCGCACGGCTGCTGGCACTGGTACGAAGACACCGACCGCGCGGGCCGCGGCGAGGCGGATGCGGTCGCGTCGCTCGTCGACGCGCTCGTCGACGAGCACGGCTTCGACGCATCTCGCGTCTACGTCGCCGGGCTGTCGGCCGGCGCGGGCCTGGCGGCACTGCTCGCGCTGCACCACCCGGATCGCTTCGCGGCGGTGGCGCTGCACTCCGGCCCCGCGCTCGGCGAGGCGAATTCCGGAATCAGCGCGATGGACGTGATGCGGCGCGGCCTCCGGCAGAATCCGGCCGCGGTGGTCGACACGGTGGTCGATGCTGGCGCGTATCCGGGCATGCCCGTGCTGATCGTGCAGGGCGACCGGGACCATGTCGTCGCACCGAAGAATGCGGACCAGTTGATGGTGCAGTTCATGCGCCTGAACGGGCTCGCGGACAGCCGCGGCGCACTGCGCGGCGGCGAGCGCGTGGAAACGCGCGAGGCAGGCGCGCAGATCACCGACGTGCGTCGCGACGGCGAGTCGATCGTGCGGCTCTGTCACGTGAAAGGGCTCGAACACGCATGGGCGGGCGGCGACGAAGCGGTGCCGTTTCATGCGGCGGTCGGCCCCGATGCGAGCGCGATGATCTGGTCCTTTTTCGAAGAGAATCGGCGCACTGTGGCGACCGAACGACGCACCGTCTGATCGACGCTGGCCAAAGGCTAGGGTTTTCCCTATAATTCGGGAAAACCCTAGTCAAAGAACCTTTGGATTGCGAGATCGACCATGTACCTGCTGAGCCACCTCTTCCTGATGCTGACCAAGAACGCTGAAAAGGCCGCGAAAGAGCGCGCCGATGCGTATCTGTCCGAAGCAACCGACATCTACGATCTCGAATTCCGCATGCGCAAGATCGATCGCGAAGCGGCGATGAACCGTCCGTTCTCGTTCGGCTCGCGTTAAGCAGCGCAGCGCAGCGCAGCGCGGGCCGGCTCACCAGCCGGTCCGGCGAATCACGCAAAGGGGCGTGTGTGGCAAGCAGCCGCACACGCCCTTTTTGCATTCGGCGCCGCGCGTTGCGTCAGACGACCGTCAGGCGCACCGGCACGTTGTTGCGGGTCGCGTTCGAATACGGGCACACATGGTGCGCCTTGTCGACCAGCGCCTGTGCGTCGGCCTTGTCGAGCCCCGGCAGCGACACGCGCAGTTCGATGTCGAGCCCGAAGCCACCGGCGTCGTTCGGGCCGATGCCCACTTCCGCGGTCACTTGCGTGTCGGCCGGCAGCGCCTGCTTGTTCTGGCCGGCGACGAACTTCATCGCGCTCAGGAAACAAGCCGAGTAACCTGCGGCAAACAGCTGCTCCGGGTTCGTGCCTTCCGCGCCCGTACCGCCGAGCTCGCGCGGCGCGGCCAGCTTCACTTCCAGCTTGTTGTCGGCGGATACCGCGCGGCCGTCGCGGCCGCCCGTGCTCGTGGCGCTGGTCTTGTACAGAATGTTCATGGTGCAGCTCCTGTCGGAAGAGTGGTAGGAAGCGGTCCGGTCGGACGGGGTGTCGCCGGCCACGAACGAAATATAGAACACAAATGATTTGTGTGCAAATGAAATTTTGAAGAAAAAGCCCGGGCAGTGCCGGGCTTGTTTGAGATCGACGTGCCGTCAGCCTTCGTTGGCGGCCGACAGCGCGTTGCGCAATTGCTGGAGATCCGCGCGCAGCCTGACCAGGAACTCGGGCGTTTGCTGCATCGCGCAGAAGAGATCGGCGGGCACCGAGCGCGCCTTGAGCTTCAGCGCACGGCCTTCCGCGGTCAGGCGCACGTTGACGACGCGCTCGTCGGTCGCGCTGCGCACGCGTTCGACGTAGCCGAGCGCCTCGAGCCGCTTCAGCAGCGGCGTGACGGTAGCAGGGTCAAGGTCGAGGCGGGCGGCGATGTCCTTCACCGCGATGTCGTCGCGCTCCCACAGCACGAGCATTGCAAGATATTGGGGATAGGTCAGCGACAGCTTGTCGAGCAGCGGCTTGTACGCCTTCGTCATCGCATGGGAAGTCGAATAGAGCGCGAAGCACAGTTGCTCGTCGAGCGTCTGGGGCAGCGGGGGCAGGCGGTCCATGATTCGGGGGCGCGGCGGACGCGCTAACGATTTGCATGCAAATTATTTTGCGCGCAACGGATTCGATTGAACAGGGGCGGCGCGAAGGTTGGGGCGCCGGGGCCGGCAGGGGAGATGGACGGCCGGCGGCGTGCGCCGGCCGAGTCTGCGTCAGTGGCCCGACGCGGGCGTCGCGGTTCCCGGTTCCTGCACGCCGAAACAGCCGCGATAGGTCGCGTAGAACGAGCAGTACATCATCGTGACGATGATGATCGTCACCGGCATCATGATCGTCAGCACGTAGGCGCCGGCGCCGAGCGCCTGCAGCAGCAGCGACAGGCCGAACGACGTGCCGAGCGCGACGCCGAACCACAGCAGCCCGTACACCACGAATGCGCCGCGATTGCGCCAGCAACTGACGATGCTGAAGAACAGCGCCTTGGCGGGCGGGATGTCGTGCCATGCGGTGAGCACCGGCGCGAACCAGAACAGCATCGCGACCGGCGCGTAGAGCAGCGTCGCCAGCAGCAGCGCGCCGAGCGTGCCTTGCGCGGCAAGCGCTTCCGGTGTCGGACTCGTTTCGCTCGTCGCGCCCAGCATCATGGTGAGCAACCCGCCGCCGTCCACGACGGACGACGCGGCGAACACCAGCACCATCAGCGCGACGTAGACCACGCCGAGCACGAGCAGCCGCTGCGTCGTCACGGTGCCGTACGAGCGAAACCCGTCGATGAGGATCGTCGGCATCACCGGCTTGCCGGCCACCGTGTCGCGGCACGCGGCCATGAAGCCGACGGCGATGCCGGGGATGAACAGCAGCGGCAGCGCCGCGCCGATGACCGGCACCATCGACACCAGCGTGATCGCCAGCAGGTACGTGAAAAACAGCGTGATGAACGCGAGCGGGTTCCGGCGGAACAGCCAGATGCCTTGACGGAACCAGACATAGCCCGCTTTCGCGGGCACTTCGATCAGTTGCATGCGGTATGGGTCTCGGGAAGCGCGGGCGTGTGGGCGATACGCTCACGCAGGATGCGTTCGAAATGACCGGGGTCGTGCGGTTTGAGCATTTCAGCCGCGCGCGGCAGGTAGAAATCGTACAGGCGCGACACCCAGAAGCGGTACGCGCCCGCGCGCAGCATGTCGCTCCAGTGGCGGCGCTCCTCGGCCGTGAACGGCCGGACCGTCTGGTACGCGCGCAGCAGCGCATCCGCGCGCGCGACGTCGAGCACGCCCGTCGCGAGGTCGACGCACCAGTCGTTGACGGTCACCGCGACGTCGAACAGCCATTTGTCGCAGCCCGCGAAATAGAAATCGAAGAAGCCGCCGAGCCGGACGTCATGACCGGTGCCGGGCGCCGCGTGCGCGAACAGCACGTTGTCGCGGAACAGGTCGCAGTGGCACGGGCCGCTCGGCAGCGCCGCGTAGTCGTCCGACGAGAAGAACGCGGCCTGATGCGCGAGTTCGTCCTCGAGCAGCGTGCGCTGCGCGTCGGAAATGAACGGGACGATCGCCGGCACGTTTTCCTGCCACCACGGCAGGCTGCGCAGGTTCGGCTGGTGGCGCGCATAGTCGCGCCCCGCGAGGTGCAGGCGCGCGAGCATCTGCCCGACCTCGATGCAGTGTTCGACCCCCGGTGCGAGTTCGGCGGCACCATCGAGCTTCGTGACGATCGCGGCCGGCTTGCCGTGCAGTTCGCCGAACAGCGCACCGTCGTCGCGCGGGACCGGATCCGGCACCGGCACGCCGTGGCTGGCCAGATGGCGCATCAGATCGAGGTAGAACGGCAACTGTTCGGCCGTCAGCTTTTCGAAGATCGTCAGGACGTATTCGCCGCGCGTCGTCGTCAGGAAGAAGTTGCTGTTTTCGATGCCGGACGGAATGCCGCGGAACGCCAGCACGTCGCCCAGTTCGTAGTGGCGCATCCATTGCGCGAGATCGGAGTCGGAAACAGCGGTGAAAACGGCCATGCGAGATGCGTCTGGTCAGTTGTCGGCACGCGCGCGGCGTGCGGCGCGACAGGAGGTGAAGGGAAAGCCGGCGCGCCGCGTCGGGACCGACGCGGCGCGGGGGGAAATCAGTAGCGGAGGTTCACCGACGGCAGGCGCGTGATCGGGACGCCCGCGTCGTGCGGCTTCGGCGACGTGTCGAGCGTCGAGCTCATCTGGTAGCGCGTGCCGAAGTTCGACTTCACGTCGATCTCGACCGGCTTGCCGCGATCGCGATACTCGGTGACCTCGGTGCCGTTCTTGCTCTTTTCATGGAAGCTCGGCGTGCGGCGAATGTCGGCGAAGTCGACTTTCGACGTGACTTCGGCGCCCGGCCGGTTGATCTTGCGGAGATCGGGCAGGCCGGCGGCTTCGTTGGCCTCGGCCCGGGCCTGCGCGTCGGCGTCGGGCGTGCCGCCGGCGGCGGCAAACGTGCCAGCGAGCACGGCGGCAGCGGCGACGAGAATGAGCGGCTTCATGATGAGTCTCCAGTGAACCTTCCGATTTTAGCAAATACTGCGCGCGGCCCGGCCCTCGCGTGCAAGCGGCGTGCAAGCGGGCGGCCATGAGCGTGACCGGGTTCCGTGGTAATGTCGTTCGATCAGACGAGGTGATGAAAATGAAGAACGATTTGAGCCGCCGGCATCGGGTGCTGACGCCCGAGAGCCCGCCCGTCGAAGCATTCGACGATTCCGTTGCCGCCGTCGCGCGGCTGTCGGCCATCTACGACACCAATACGGGTTTCCTGCGCGACGCCTTCGCGCGTTATCGCCGCCATGAATCGATCACCGAGCACGTGCGCGCGTGCTATCCGTTCGTGCGGATTCGCACCGACGTCAACACGCACGTCGATTCGCGCCGTTCATACGGTTTCGTCGCGGGCCCCGGCGTGTTCGAGACGACCGTCACGCGTCCCGACCTGTTCGCGAACTACTATCGCGAGCAACTGCGCCTGCTGTCGAAGAACCACCATGTGAAGATCGAGATCGGCGTGTCGTCGCAGCCGATTCCGGTTCACTTCGCGTTTCCCGAAGGCATCCACCTCGAAGGCGAGCTCGATCGCGACCGCCTGCTCGCGATGCGCGACATCTTCGACACACCCGACCTGTCGTACCTCGACGACCGCATCGTCAACGGCACGTTCGAGCCGGCACCCGGCGAGCCGCATCCGCTCGCGCTGTTCACCGCCGCGCGCGTCGACTTCTCGCTGCACCGGCTGCGTCACTACACGGCGACGTCGCCCACGCACTTCCAGAATTACGTGCTCTACACGAACTATCAGTTCTACATCGACGAGTTCGTGAAGCTCGGCCGCGCGATGATGACGGAAAGCACCGATCCGGACGTGCGCGCGTACCGCAGCCAGTACAGTTCGTTCGTCGAGCCGGGCGACGTCATCACGTACAACGCGAACCTCGGCAGCGAGCCGGCCGAGGGCGCCGCGCCGCCGCGGCTGCCGCAGATGCCCGCGTATCACTTGAAGCGCGCGGACGGCAGCGGGATCACGATGGTCAACATCGGTGTCGGTCCGTCGAACGCGAAGACGATCACCGATCACATCGCGGTGCTGCGTCCGCATGCCTGGGTGATGCTCGGCCACTGCGCGGGCCTGCGCAACACGCAGCGCCTCGGCGACTACGTGCTCGCGCACGGTTACGTGCGCGAGGATCACGTGCTGGATGCGGACCTGCCGCTGTGGGTGCCGATCCCGGCGCTCGCCGAAGTGCAGCTCGCACTCGAGCGCGGCGTGGCCGAGGTCACGCGTCTGGAGGGAGCCGAACTGAAGCGCGTGATGCGCACGGGCACGGTCGCGAGCGTCGACAACCGCAACTGGGAACTGCGCGATCACCGCGAGCCCGTGCAGCGGCTGTCGCAGAGCCGCGCGATCGCGCTCGACATGGAAAGCGCGACGATCGCCGCCAACGGTTTCCGTTTCCGCGTGCCGTACGGCACGCTGCTGTGCGTATCGGACAAGCCGCTGCACGGCGAGCTGAAGCTGCCGGGCATGGCCGACACGTTCTATCGCGGCCAGGTCGACCAGCATCTGCAGATCGGCGTGAAGGCGATGGAGATTCTGCGCACGAACGGGCTCGACAAGCTTCATAGCCGCAAGCTGCGGAGCTTCGCGGAAGTGGCGTTTCAGTGAGGTGAACGCCGCGCAAGCCGCGGGCGTAACGACAAAGGCCGCACGCGAACTTTCGTTCACGTGCGGCCTTGTTCTTTGTCCTGCAGTGCGCGGGCCCGATCGGCCCCGCACCTAGACGCTCAGCACTCGCCCTTCTTCGCGTGTCCCGGCGGGCAATGGTAGCCGCCGTGACCGCGATGGCGCTCATGATCTTCCCACTCACGACGC
This sequence comes from Burkholderia sp. RF4-BP95, assembly GCF_001521985.1. NCBI lineage: Bacteria > Pseudomonadati > Pseudomonadota > Betaproteobacteria > Burkholderiales > Burkholderiaceae > Burkholderia > Burkholderia sp. RF4-BP95. The sequence continues at coordinate 187,137 of NZ_LOSX01000018.1, forward strand.
TCCCAGTAGCGGCGGCCGTCCCAGTAGCGATCGCCGTGCCAGCCGATCACGACCGCGGGCGCCGGTGCGACCACGACAGGCGCGGGCGCGACGACGACCGGCGCGGGCGTGCCGATGTTGACGTCGACGTTGACGGCATGGGCGAGGCCGGACAGCGAAAGACCGAGGCCGGCGAAGGCGAGGGCGATCAGTGAGCGTTTCATGTTGTTTTCCGTGATGTCGTTGTCAAAGGCCGGCGCGACGCGATGGACGCGAGGGGGATCGTTCCACCGGGGGGACGCCACGCCGACGAGATGCAGTGTGCAGGCGCGGCGCGAAAAAGGCGAGACGGGTTTGTTACGGTGGATTGACGTCAGGCACGCTTGCCGGATCGATGACGGGCTGCACGATTTGACAATGGCGGGCCGGGCATGGGAAGCGTTGATCGCATTGCGCGATGCAGGCTGCCCGGATTTGACATTCGGCGGCGCCCGGCTGCACGGCGGGATTAACACGGCGTTACAAAATGACGCGCGGCAGGTGGCGGAATTGCCGTGCCTGCCGCGCGTGAGACGGGATGCCGGCCGTGAGGCAGGCCATCGCACCGATCGAATTACAGATAGAACATGCGGTCTTCTTCGGGCCGCGGCGGATGGTCTTCGCCGTCCGCACCTTCTTCCTCGCCGCTGTCCTCGTAGAACGCGAGCACGGCGTCGAGCACCTGGTCGGGATCGTCGATCACCTGCATCAGATTCATGTCTTCCGGATTGATGAGGCCCATCGGAATCAGCTGGTCGCGGAACCACTGCAGCAGCCCCTGCCAGAACGTGCTACCCACGAGAATGATCGGCACGAGGCGCGACTTCTTCGTCTGGATCAGCGTGAGCACCTCGGACAACTCGTCGAGCGTGCCGAAGCCGCCCGGCATCACGATCACCGCGTCGGAGTTCTTCACGAACGTGACCTTGCGCGTGAAGAAGTGGCGGAAGCGCAGCGAGATGTCCTGGTAGTGGTTGCCCGCCTGCTCGTGCGGCAACTCGATGTTCAGGCCGACCGACGGCGCCTTGCCGGCGTGCGCACCCTTGTTCGCGGCTTCCATGATGCCGGGGCCGCCGCCGGAGATCACCGCGAAGCCGGCGTCGGACAGCTTGCGCGCGATCTGCACGGCCAGCTTGTAGTGCGGCGTGTCCGGTTTGAGACGGGCAGAACCGTAGATGCTGACGGCCGGGCGGATCTCCGACAGGTACTCGGTCGCCTCGATAAACTCTGCCATAATCGTGAACATCTGCCACGATGCGCGCGCCTTCTTGGCCGTCGCGCGTTCTTGATCTGCGAGCGAACGCAGACTCGGAATCACTTTTCTCTTGTTCATAATGCCTGAAGAACGAAATCTGGAAGGTAAGACCCTGCTATTGGTTGACGGTTCGAGCTATCTGTATCGGGCTTACCATGCGATGCCTGATTTGCGTGGCCCTGGCGGGGAGCCGACCGGAGCGCTCTACGGAATCATCAACATGCTGCGCCGTATGCGCAAGGAAGTCAGTGCAGAGTATAGCGCTTGCGTGTTCGATGCAAAGGGCAAGACGTTCCGCGACGACCTTTATGCCGACTATAAGGCAAACCGTCCGTCGATGCCGCCCGATCTTGCACTGCAGGTCGAGCCGATTCACGGCGCGGTGCGTGCGCTCGGCTGGCCGCTGCTGATGGTCGAGGGCGTCGAGGCCGACGACGTGATCGGCACGCTCGCGCGGGAAGCCGAGCGGCACGGGATGAACGTGATCGTGTCGACCGGCGACAAGGACCTCGCGCAGCTCGTCACCGATCACGTCACGCTCGTCAACACGATGACCAACGAGACGCTCGATCGCGGCGGCGTGATCGAGAAGTTCGGCGTGCCGCCCGAGCGGATCATCGACTACCTCGCGCTGATTGGCGACACCGTCGACAACGTGCCCGGCGTCGAGAAGTGCGGGCCGAAGACGGCCGTGAAATGGCTGTCGCAATACGACAGCCTCGACGGCGTGATTGAACACGCGGGCGAGATCAAGGGCGTGGTCGGCGACAACCTGCGCCGCGCGCTCGACTTCCTGCCGCTCGGCCGCAAGCTCGTGACCGTCGACACGGCCTGCGATCTCGCACCGCATCTCGAATCGATCGAAGCGTCGCTGAAGAGCGACGGCGAAGCACGCGACCTCCTGCGCGACATCTTCGCGCGCTACGGCTTCAAGACGTGGCTGCGCGAAGTCGACAGCGCGCCCGCCGAAGGCGGCGGCGCCGATGCGCCGGAAGGCGAGCCGGCGCAAGTGGTCGCGGCGGACATCGTCCGCGAATACGACACGATCCAGACCTGGGAACAATTCGACGCATGGTTCGCGAAGATCGATGCGGCCGCACTGACCGCATTCGATACCGAAACCACCTCGCTCGATCCGATGACCGCGCGGCTCGTCGGCCTGTCGTTCTCGGTCGAGCCGGGCAAGGCCGCGTATCTTCCGGTCGCGCACCGCGGCCCCGACCTGCCCGAGCAGTTGCCGATCGACGACGTGCTCGCGCGCCTGAAGCCGTGGCTCGAATCGGCCGACCGCAAGAAGGTGGGCCAGCATCTGAAGTACGACGCGCAGGTGCTCGCGAACTACGACATCGCGCTGAATGGCATCGAGCACGACACGCTGCTCGAATCGTACGTGCTCGAATCGCACCGCACGCACGACATGGACAGCCTCGCGCTGCGCCATCTGGGCGTCAAGACGATCAAGTATGAAGACGTGGCCGGCAAGGGCGCGAAGCAGATCGGCTTCGACGAAGTGGCGCTCGAGCAGGCCGCGGCGTACGCAGCCGAAGATGCGGACATCACGCTGCAGCTTCATCACGCGCTGTATCCGCAAGTTGCGCGCGAACCGGGCCTCGAGCGCGTGTATCGCGAGATCGAGATGCCGGTGTCGCTCGTGCTGCGCAAGATGGAGCGCACCGGCGTGCTGATCGACGACGCACGCCTGCAGGCGCAAAGCAGCGAGATCGCGACGCGGCTCATCGAACTCGAGGGCCAAGCGTACGAACTGGCCGGCGGCGAATTCAATCTCGGCTCGCCGAAGCAGATCGGGCAGATCTTCTTCGAGAAGCTGCAGTTGCCGGTCGTGAAGAAGACGCCGAGCGGCGCTCCGTCGACCGACGAAGAAGTGCTGCAGAAGCTGGCTGAGGATTACCCGCTGCCGAAGCTGCTGCTCGAGCATCGCGGGCTGTCGAAGCTGAAGTCGACCTACACCGACAAGCTGCCGCGCATGGTGAATCCCGCAACGGGCCGCGTGCACACGAACTATGCGCAGGCCGTCGCGGTCACGGGCCGCCTCGCGTCGAACGATCCCAATCTTCAGAACATTCCGGTGCGCACGGCCGAGGGCCGGCGGATCCGCGAAGCGTTCATCGCGTCGCCGGGTCACTGCATCGTGTCGGCCGACTATTCGCAGATCGAACTGCGGATCATGGCGCACATTTCCGGCGACGCGTCACTGCTGCGTGCGTTCTCGCAGGGCGAGGACATCCACCGCGCAACGGCCGCCGAGGTGTTCGGCGTGACGCCGCTGGAGGTCAACTCCGATCAGCGCCGGATCGCGAAGGTGATCAACTTCGGGCTGATCTACGGGATGAGCGCGTTCGGCCTCGCGTCGAACCTCGGCATCACGCGCGATGCGGCGAAGCTGTATATCGACCGCTATTTCGCGCGCTACCCGGGCGTCGCGCAGTACATGGAGGACACGCGCGCGGCAGCGAAGGAAAAGGGCTACGTCGAAACCGTTTTCGGCCGCCGCCTGTGGCTGCCGGAGATCAACGGCGGCAACGGCCCGCGCCGCCAGGCCGCTGAACGTGCGGCCATCAATGCACCGATGCAGGGCACGGCGGCCGACCTGATCAAGCTGTCGATGATCGCGGTGGACGACTGGCTCACGCGCGACCAGCTCGCATCGCGGATGATCATGCAGGTGCACGACGAACTGGTGCTCGAGGTGCCCGACGACGAACTGTCGCTCGTGCGCGAGAAACTGCCGGAAATGATGTGCGGTGTGGCGAAGCTGAAGGTGCCGCTGGTCGCTGAAGTGGGTGCCGGCGCGAACTGGGAAGAGGCACACTGACGCACCCCCGCGTGATTCCCGCGTCCCGCGGCATATTGTTGCAGGGATGCTGAATATCGAGATGGTTTGCTTGTGGTCAACGCGCAAGCTCCCGGACAATGCATGTCAGTCAGGTCATTGTCGCGGGGGCAGCGTGCCCCGCGTTCCGGCGTCGGCGCATCGAAGTGTTTCGAACTGCACATCGATGATGTCCGAACCGGTTAATCCAACGGGCGGCGCGAACGCATCGCGTCTGCATCGTCCGGCGGCAGCAGTTTCGAATCGCAAAGGGGGAATCGGATGCATCGGATCATCATCGTAGGCGGAGGCGCGGGCGGCCTGGAACTGGCGACGCGGCTCGGCGACCGTTACGGCGCGCGCGGCAATCGTCCCGCGCGTGCGCTCGTCACGCTCGTCGACCGCAATCCGACCCACATCTGGAAGCCATTGCTGCACGAGGTCGCGGCCGGCAGCATGGACCCGTTCACGCAGGAACTCGAATACGCAGCCCAGGCACGCTGGCATGGCTTCGAGTTTCAGCAGGGCGAACTGACCGCGCTCGATCGTGCGGCGAAGCGCATCACGCTGTCGCCCGTCAACGACAGCGACGGCGCGGAACTGCTGCCTGCGCGCGACCTGGAATACGACACGCTCGTGATCGCGATCGGCAGCACGACGCATTTCTTCGGCGTGCAGGGCGCGGCTGAAAACGCGATTGCGCTCGATACGGTCGGCGAGGCCGAGCGCTTCCGCAAGCGCCTGATCGCCGCGTGCATGCGCGCCGAGCACCAGGCGCCGGCGCAGCCCGCGCCGGGAGCGGCGGACGAGCCGCGCATCCAGGTGGTGATCGTCGGCGGCGGCGCGACGGGCGTCGAGCTGTCCGCTGAACTGCGCAACACCGCGCAGGTGCTGTCCGTCTATGGGCTGCACAAGCTCGACCCGCAGCACGACGTCGGCATCGTGCTGATCGAATCGGGGCCGCGGATTCTGCCTGCGCTGCAGGAGCGCGTCTCGACCGCAACGGCCGAACTGCTGGAAAAGCTCGGCGTGCGTTTGATGCTTGCCGAGCGCGTGACCGAGGTCGCGCCGGGTTTCGTGCATACGGCGAGCGGCAAGTCGGTGCGCGCGGATCTCACGGTCTGGGCGGCCGGCATCAAGGCACCGTCCGTGCTGTCGAATCTTGACGGCCTGCAGGTCAACAAGCTCGGCCAGCTCGACGTGCGCCGCACACTGCAGACCTTCACCGACGACAACGTCTTCGCACTCGGCGATTGCGCGGCATGCGTATGGCCCGGCAACGAGCGCAACGTGCCGCCGCGCGCGCAGGCCGCGCACCAGCAGGCGAGCTTTCTGCTGAAGGCGATCGGCTGCCGGCTCGACGGACGTCAGTTGCCCGAGTTCACGTATCGCGATTTCGGTTCGCTCGTGTCGCTCGGTCACTTCAGCGCAGTCGGCAACCTGATGGGCGGGCTGATCGGCGGCAACATGCTGATCGAAGGGCTGTTCGCACGCTTCATGTATATGTCGCTGTATCGTCTGCACATCGCGGCGCTGCACGGCTATCCGCGCATGGTGCTCGATACGTTCGCGCACTGGCTACGCCGCACGACGCTGCCGCGCGTCAAGCTGCACTGACCGCGCGGTTCGTGCACCGACGGGCAGGGATTCCTGCCCGTTGTCGTTTCAGGTGCGGTTGACCGCGGATTCGCGCGCGCCGGCGCTCGCCGCATCGTGCCGCGCATGGACTTGCCGGGCCGGGTTGCCGCGGTTATCGATACCGTCGGGTGCTACGGCATTGCATCGTCGTAATCGAGTCTTACACATCTGACAGTTGACGCGACAACGGATTATTGGGCATCTTGTCCGGGTTTCCGCTTGCGGCGGGGTGCCACCGCCGCGACATCCGCGCCGTCCGCCGGCGTGGTGCCGGGTCGAGTCCCTGGCCGTGACGGCGGCGCCCAATCGAGGAGTGCATTCATGTTGAAACCCGAAGTCGACAGCCTGGTTCCCCACGTTCCGTTCTCGCGCCGCAAGTTCATGCAGGCCGCGCTGGGCGGCACCTTCGCGGCGGCTGTGCTGCCCGTGTCGGCGCAGACCATCACGACCGACAGCAGCGGGCTGGACGTCGACACCATCGAGATCCGCTCGGGCGACGCGAGCATCCCTGCGTATCGCGCGCAGCCGGTCGACAAGACGAACCTGCCGGTCGTCATCGTGATCCACGAGATCTTCGGCGTGCATGCGCATATCGCCGACGTCTGCCGTCGCTTCGCGAAGCTCGGCTATCTGGCGATCGCGCCCGACCTGTTCGCGCGTCAGGGCAATGCATCGAAGTATCCGACGATGAAGGAACTGTTCGACAACATCATCAGCAAGGTGCCCGACCGGCAGGTCACCGAGGATCTCGATGCGACCGTCGCATGGGCCGGCAAGAACGGCGGCGACCTGTCGCGTCTCGGCGTGACGGGGTTCTGCTGGGGCGGCCGCCAGGCGTGGCTGTACGCGGAGCACAATCCGCACGTGCGTGCGGCTGTCGCATGGTACGGGTTCGTCGAGGGCACGACCGACGAGATGACGCCGTTCAATCCGGTCGATCATGCGTCGTTGCTGAAGGTGCCCGTGCTCGGGCTGTACGGCGAGAAGGACACGAACATCACGCAGGCATCGCTCGCGGACATGCGCAAGGCGATCCAGACGAGCGACTCGAAGCTCGCGCGCCAATCGGAGATCGTCGTGTATCCGGATGCGGGTCACGCGTTCTTCGCCGATTATCGGCCGAGTTACGTGAAGGGCGATGCCGAGGACGGCTGGAAGCGCGCGATTGAGTGGTTCCACAAGTACGGCGTGATGTAAGCGAAGAAGCGGCGGCGGATGCCGCCGCCTTGTCGTCGCGCCACGCAGATGCTTATGGGTTCGGGCCGGTCGCGATCGGTCGCGACGAATCGGCGCTCCATTCGCTCCACGAGCCCGGATACAACGACGCGCCATGCAACCCCGCGATTTCGAGCGCGAGCGCGTTGTGGCATGCGGTCACGCCGGACCCGCATTGCAGAATCACGCTGTTTGGTTCGGTGCCGGCGAGCAGCGTGGTGAACGTCTCGCGCAGCTCATGACCGGTCTTGAAGCGGCCGTCGGCGGCCAGGTTGTCCTTGAAGAACCGGTTGCGTGCGCCGGGAATGTGGCCGCCGACACGATCGATCGTTTCGTTTTCGCCGCGATAGCGATCCGGTGCACGCGCATCGATCACGACGCGCTTGGCCGACGTCACGTTCGCGAGCACGGCCGCCGCATCGACCGTCGATTCGAGCGGGGTCGTTGCGCGGAAGTCGCCGGCGGCCGGGTGCGGCACGTCGGCGGTCAGCGGCTGGCCGGCCGCTTCCCATGCCTGCAGGCCGCCGTCGAGCACCGCGACGGAATCGTGCCCGAGCCAGCGCAGCAGCCACCATAGCCGCGCCGCATAGGCGCCACCTTGTGCGTCATAGGCGATGACCTGCTGGCCCTGCTTGACGCCGCGGCTGGCGATCAGCGTCGCGAATGCGTCGCGGGTCGGCAGCGGATGGCGGCCGTTGGTGCCGGTCTTGCGGCCGGACAGGTCGCGGTCGAGATGGAGATACTGCGCGCCGGGAATATGGCCGGTCGCATAGGCGGCTTCGCCTGCGCCCGGATCGACGAGGTCGAAGCGGCAGTCGAACACGGCGACGCTGCCCGGTGCCGCGGCCAGCCGCTCGGCGAGATTGGCTGCGGAGATGAGCGTGGTGTAGTGGGTATGTGGCATGACGGCTCCCTGGAGTGCAAACGGCCTGATACTCCAAGTCTAAACAAAAAAAGACGGGCCGAAACCCGTCTTTTCATATGCCGAATGCCATGCGGCGCCGGCGCGCCGCGCGCGGTCAGATGTCGCCGAGGTGGCGGCGCAGGAACTCGTGGAAGTGCTGCATGCCGTCTTCCATCGGGCTCTGGTACGGACCCACCTGCGATTCGCCGCGCGCCATCAGTGCGCGGCGGCCTGCGTCCATCCGCATCGCGATTTCGTCGTCCTCGACGGCCGTCTCCATATAGGCGGCGCGCTCGGCCTCGACGAACTCGCGCTCGAACAGTGCGATTTCCTCGGGGTAATAGAACTCGACGATGTTGGTCGTCTTCTGCGGGCCGCGCGGAATCAGCCACGACACGACGAGCACGTGCGGATACCACTCGATCATCAGGCCCGGGTAGTAGACCATCCAGATCGCGCCGAACTCCGGCGGCACGCCGTTGCGGAACTTGAGCACCTGTTCGTGCCACTTCTGGTAGGTCGCGCTGCCCGGTTTCGCGAGGGCGTTGTGCACGCCGACCGTCTGCACGCTGTACCAGTCGCCGAACTCCCATTTGAGATCGTCGCACGACACGAAGCTGCCGAGGCCCGGGTGGAACGGAACGACGTGATAATCCTCGAGGTAGACCTCGATGAACGTCTTCCAGTTGTAGTCGCACTCGTGCACTTCGACGTGATCGAAGTGATACTCGGAGAAGTCGAAGTGATGCTTCGTGCCGAGGTTCGCGAGATCGCGCGCGACGTTGCGGCCTTCGGCCTCGAACAGCAACCCCTGCCAGTTCTGCAGCGGGCTCTTGCCGAGGTTCAGGCACGGCTTGTCGGGGAAGTGCGGCGCGCCGAGCAGCTGGCCTTCCAGATCGTATGTCCAGCGGTGCAGCGGACACACGATGTTCTGTGTGTGGCCGCGCCCGTTCAGCATGATCGCCTGCCGGTGGCGGCACACGTTCGACAGCAGTTCGATCTGGTTCGCCGGGTTGCGGACCAGCACGCGGCCTTCCTTCTCGGACGGCAGCGCAAAATAATCCCCCGCCTCGGGCACCATCAATTCGTGCCCGACGTAACGAGGTCCTTTCTTGAAGAGGGTTTCGATCTCGCGCTCAAGGAGCGCCTCATCGAAATATGCAGTGACTGGAAGCTGGCTGTGAGCCGACTTCAACTGAAGCGCATCGCTCAGATTGGACATTCCCACTCCCGGTGTTAGCGTGAAAGCAGTGAACAACCCAACCATCGAAAAATCGATTTAGGGAAACGCGGAATTATACCCGGTTCGCCTCGCAAGGCTAGGATTAAGTGCCTGATTTGTGTCAATTTTTTGTCGGCAGGCAATCCGAGTGCGCACCCCGTGTGTCGAAGATGGGGCCGGAAGATGTGCCGGGCTGCCCACGTCGGCAGATCGGAGAATTCTCTTTTGCCGTAGAATGTCCGACTTGTTTTGAAATTTGACACCCTCGTCCATGGCGAAAACCGCATCCCCAGGCGCCACGCCGCCCGGCAATGGCACCGAACCGTTGCCGGACAATTATGAGATGGCGCTCGCGGAACTCGAGACGCTGGTTGCCCGGATGGAAGGCGGCGCGTTGAGCCTCGAGGATTCACTGGCGGCGTATCGCCGCGGTGCGACCCTCGTTGCGTTTTGCCAACAGCAGCTCGAGAAAGTGGAGCAGCAGGTTCGCGTGCTCGACGGCGCGACGCTGAAGCCGCTTTCGTCCGGAACGGCCGCCACGGACGGCGAAGACGACGATCTATGACATTCGAACAATGGATGCGGTCCGTGCTCGACCGTGTCGAGGACGCACTCGGCCACTATTTGCCGGCTGATAATGTAGTGCCCACGCAACTTCACGAAGCGATGCGCTACGCGGTCCTCGGCGGTGGCAAGCGCGTTCGCCCGCTGCTGTGCCATGCAGCAGGCGAACTGACCGGCGCGACCGAAGCGGCGCGCAACGCAGCGGCGGCGGCGCTGGAGATGATCCACGTTTACTCGCTCGTGCACGACGACATGCCGTGTATGGACGACGACGCGCTGCGACGCGGCAAGCCGACCGTGCACGTGCAGTACGACGAGCCGACGGCGCTGCTGGTCGGCGATGCGCTGCAGTCGCAGGCATTCGTCGCGCTGACCGACGCCGCGGCACTGACTCCGGTGCAGCAGGCTGCGCTCGTGCGCGAGCTGGCGCTGGCGAGCGGCTCGATCGGCATGGCCGGCGGCCAAGCGATCGACCTGGCGAGCGTCGGCCTCAAGCTGACGCGCGAACAGCTCGAGACGATGCACCGGATGAAGACGGGCGCGCTGCTGCGTGCCGCCGTGCGGATGGGCGCGCTGGCAGGCGAGACGCCGTCGGCGGAAGCGATGGCCGCGCTCGACGTTTACGCGGGAGCCGTGGGTCTGGCCTTCCAGGTCGTCGACGACATTCTCGACGTCACGACCGATTCGGCGACGCTCGGCAAGACGGCCGGCAAGGATGCGGCGAACGACAAGCCGACGTACGTATCGATCCTCGGCCTCGACGCATCGCGTGAGCTCGCGGCCCAGCTGCGCGCCGAAGCGCACGATGCGCTGAAACCGTTCGGCGCACGCGCACAGCGTCTCGCCGAACTTGCCGACCTGGTGGTGAACCGGGTCAGCTGACGCGAAGCCCGCCGCTGCGCACACGCTACGGTGCGTGCAATAGAATGCGGGCGCGTTTGATTTCCTACAATGGAACGACGATGTACGACTTGCTGAAAACCATCGACGACCCGGCGGATCTGCGCCGCCTCGATCGTCGCCAACTCCAACCGCTCGCGGATGAACTGCGCGCGTTCGTGCTCGACAGCGTGTCGAAGACGGGCGGCCATCTGTCGTCCAACCTCGGGACGGTCGAGCTGACGATCGCGTTGCACTACGTGTTCAACACGCCGAACGACCGGATCGTCTGGGACGTGGGTCATCAGACCTACCCGCACAAGATCCTGACGGGCCGCCGCGACCAGATGCATTCGCTGCGCCAGTACGACGGCATCTCGGGTTTCCCGCGCCGCAGCGAGTCCGAATACGACACGTTCGGCACCGCGCACTCGAGCACGTCGATCTCGGCGGCGCTCGGGATGGCGATCGGCAGCCAGCTGAACGGCGACGACCGCTTCTCGATCGCGGTGATCGGCGACGGCGCGATGACGGCCGGCATGGCGTTCGAGGCGATGAACAACGCGGGCGTGTCGGAGGATGCGAAGCTGCTCGTGATCCTCAACGACAACGACATGTCGATTTCGCCGCCGGTCGGCGCGCTGAACCGCCATCTCGCCCGCCTGATGTCGGGCCGCTTTTACGCGGCCGCGCGCGCGGGCGTCGAGCGCGTGCTGAGCGTCGCGCCGCCGGTGCTCGAACTCGCGCGCAAGCTCGAGGAGCACGCGAAGGGCATGGTCGTGCCGGCCACGTTGTTCGAAGAGTTCGGCTTCAACTACATCGGCCCGATCGACGGTCACGATCTCGATTCGCTGATCCCGACGCTGCAGAACATCCGCGAATTGCGCGGCCCGCAATTCCTGCACGTGGTGACGAAGAAAGGCCAGGGCTACAAGCTCGCCGAAGCCGATCCCGTGCTCTACCACGGCCCCGGCAAGTTCAACCCGGCAGAAGGCATCAAGCCGTCGACCACGCCCGCGAAGAAGACGTACACGCAGGTGTTCGGCGAATGGCTGTGCGATGAAGCCGAGCGCGATTCGCGCGTCGTCGGCATCACGCCCGCGATGCGCGAAGGCTCGGGCATGGTCGAGTTCGAGAAGCGCTTCAAGGATCGCTATTACGACGTCGGCATCGCCGAGCAGCACGCGGTGACGTTCGCGGGCGGCCTCGCGACCGAAGGGCTGAAGCCCGTCGTCGCGATCTACTCGACGTTCCTGCAGCGTGCGTACGATCAGTTGATCCACGACGTCGCGCTGCAGAACCTGCCGGTCGTGTTCGCGATCGACCGCGCGGGCCTCGTCGGCGCGGACGGTGCGACGCACGCGGGCGCGTACGATCTCGCGTTCATGCGCTGCATTCCGAACATGACGATCATGGCAGCGTCCGACGAGAACGAGTGCCGCCAGATGCTGCACACGGCGCTTCAGCAGCCGAACCCGACCGCGGTGCGCTATCCGCGCGGCGCGGGCACGGGCGTGGCGACGGTGAAGGAATTCACCGAAATCCCGCTCGGCAAGGGCGAAGTGCGTCGCCGCACGTCGCAGCCGGAAGGCAAGCGCGTCGCGATTCTCGCGTTCGGCACGATGGTTGCGCCGTCGCTCGTGGCGGGCGAGGAACTCGATGCAACGGTCGCGAACATGCGCTTCGTGAAGCCCGTCGATGCGGCGCTCGTGCGTGAACTCGCCGAGACGCACGACTACCTCGTCACGGTCGAGGAAGGCTGCGTGATGGGCGGTGCGGGCTCGGCCTGCGTCGAAGCCCTGATGGACAGTGGGGTTATCCGACCCGTAATACAATTGGGCCTCCCTGACCAGTTCATCGATCACGGCGATCCCGCGAAGCTGCTGTCGCAATGCGGCCTCGACGGCGCGGGCATCGCGAAGTCGATTCGCGAACGCTTCCTGAGCCCGGCGGCCGATGTCGCCGGTCAGGCGAAGCGCGTCGCATAAGCTGGCGCCGCCTGCGGGCGGCGTCGGTGCGACTGGCGCAACCGGTCTACATTGATGCGGAAAACATGGGCCTGCGGGCCCATGTTGCTTTTCCGGCTGCCGCATGACGCGGCGTGCGCGTCGTCGGACGCGCGGCTTACAAGGATTGAACAAGATGAACCAGATGAATCCCGCCTTCGTGATGCCCGACGTGCAGAGCACGGTGGATACCCGCCAGATTCCGATTCAGCGCGTGGGCGTGAAGGCGGTCCGGCATCCGTTGACGGTGTGCACCGAGAGCGGCGACGTGCAGCCGACCGTCGGCGTCTGGAATCTCGACGTGCGCCTGCCTGCCGATCAGAAGGGCACGCACATGTCGCGCTTCGTCGCGCTGCTCGAGGAGAATCGCGCGCCGCTGACCGCCGAGCGCTTCCGCGCGATGCTCGCGTCGATGCTCGAGAAGCTGGAAGCCGAGGCCGGCCGCATCGAGGTCACGTTCCCGTACTTCGTGAACAAGACGGCGCCGGTGTCGGGCGTGCAGAGCCTGCTCGACTATGAAGTGACGCTCGCGGGCGAAAGCCGCAACGGCGAAGCGCGCCTGTTCCTGAAGGTGCTCGTGCCGGTGACGAGCCTGTGCCCGTGCTCGAAGAAGATTTCGCAGTACGGCGCGCACAACCAGCGCTCGCACGTGACGATCGACGCCGAGCTCGCGGCCGACCTGCCGGTCGAGGCGCTGATCCGCATCGCGGAAGAAGAGGCGTCGTGCGAACTGTGGGGCTTGCTGAAGCGTCCGGACGAGAAGTTCGTCACGGAGCGTGCGTACGAAAACCCGAAGTTCGTCGAGGATCTGGTGCGCGACGTCGCGCAGCGTCTCGATGCGGACGAGCGCGTGGTCGCCTACGTGCTCGAAGCCGAGAACTTCGAGTCGATCCACAATCACAGCGCGTATGCGCTGATCGAGCGCGACAAGCGGCACGCCGCGTAACGTTGTGCCGCTGCAACGGAAAAGGCCGCTCGATCGAGCGGCCTTTGTGTTTTGGCTGGCGTATTCCGAAACGTGCCGGTGCGTCGTGCGAATCAGCGTGCGAGCGACGCGAGATCCCAGCGCGGTTTCACCGTGAACGCGTAGTCGGCGTTCGCCTGCTCGGGCCAGCGGCCGAGCCGCAACGCGCCGGCGAGCGCGATCATCGCGCCGTTGTCGGTGCAGAGTGCGAGATCCGGATAGTGCACGTCGAAGCCGCGCTTGGCCGCGGCGGCCGACAGCGCCGCGCGCAACTGGCGGTTCGCGCCGACGCCGCCCGCGACGACGAGGCGCTTGAGCTTCGTCTTCTTGAGTGCAGCGAGCGACTTCGCGACGAGCACGTCGACGGCCGCGTCGACGAAGCCGCGCGCGAGATCGGCCTTCGCGCGTTCGAGCGCTTCGCCTTCGAGTTTTGCCGCCTCGAACTTCTTCATCTGCGTGAGCACGGCCGTCTTCAGGCCGCTGAAGCTGAAGTCGAGATCGCCCGAATGGAGCATCGGGCGCGGCAGCACGACGGCGCCCGGCGTGCCCGTTTCCGCAAGCTTCGACACTTCCGGGCCGCCCGGGTAGCCGAGGCCGATCAGCTTCGCCGTTTTGTCGAAGGCTTCGCCGGCCGCGTCGTCGAGCGTCTCGCCGAGCGTCTCGTACACGCCGACATCGGTCACGCGCATCAGCTGCGTGTGGCCGCCCGACACCAGCAGCGCGATGAACGGAAACGGCGGCGGCTCGTCGACGAGCAGCGGGGACAGCAGATGGCCTTCGAGGTGATGGATGCCGACGGTCGGCTTGTTCCATGCCAGCGCGAGCGCGTTCGCGATACTCGCGCCGACCAGCAGCGCGCCGGCGAGGCCGGGGCCTTGCGTGAATGCGATCGCGTCGATGTCCTCGCGGTGCGTGCCGCTTTGCGCCATGACTTCCTCCAGCAGCGGCAGCGCGCGGCGGATGTGGTCGCGCGATGCGAGCTCGGGCACGACGCCGCCGTATTCGCGGTGCATCGCGATCTGCGAATGAAGCGCGTGCGCGAGCAGGCCGCGCTGCGTGTCGTAGAGCGCGAGGCCGGTTTCGTCGCAGGAGCTTTCGATGCCGAGAACGAGCATGGTAGAGGCGGGGCGAGCTGCGTCGAGCGCGCCGCAGGAAGGTAAACGTAACCGCAAATTATAGCAGGCGAGGGCCTGCCGCCGCTGGGGTGCGGCCCGGGTGCGCGGCCGGGCAGGTACAATCCGCGCCATGGAAACTTATGATATCGCCGTGATCGGCGCGGGCGCCGCCGGGATGATGAGCGCCGCGGTCGCCGGGCAACTCGGCCGCCGCGTGGTGCTGATCGACCACGCGCCGCGGCTCGCCGAGAAAATCCGCATCTCGGGCGGCGGCCGCTGCAACTTCACGAATCTCTACGCGGGCCCCGACAATTACCTGTCGTCGAATCCGCATTTCGCGCGCTCGGCGCTTGCACGCTACACGCCGCGCGACTTCCTCGGGCTGCTCAAGCGCCATCACGTCACCTGGCACGAAAAGCACAAGGGGCAGCTCTTTTGCGATCACGGCAGCGACGCGGTCATCGACATGCTGAAGCACGAATGCGACGCGGGCGGCATTGCCTGGCGCCGGCCGGTGGTCGTCGACGCGGTGCGCCACGCGTCGGCCGATGGCTTCACGCTCGACACGCAGCAGGCGGGGCCGATCCGCGCACGCGCGCTGATCGTTGCCACCGGCGGCCTGTCGATCCCGAAGATCGGTGCGACCGACTTCGGCTACCGGCTCGCGAAGCAGTTCGGCCACAAGCTCGTCGATACGCGGCCCGCGCTCGTGCCGCTCACCTTCGCGCAGCAGGACTGGGAGCCGTTCGCGGCGCTGTCCGGCGTGTCGCTCGAAGTGCGCGTGTCGACCGGCGACAAGAAGCGCGGCGGCGAATTCGTCGAGGACCTGTTGCTGACCCATCGAGGCCTGTCGGGCCCCGGCATCCTGCAGATTTCCAGCTACTGGCAGTCCGGCGATCCGATCCGCATCGACCTGCTGCCGCAGCGCGACGCGGTGGCCGACCTGCTCGACGCGAAGCGCACGTCGAAGCGCCAGATCGGCTCGCTGCTCGCGGACTGGGTGCCGTCGCGCCTCGCTCACGTCTGGCTCGACACGCACCGTGTCGCGGCCGATGCGCGGCTCGCGGACCTGCCCGACAAGACACTGCGACAGATCGGCGAAGCGCTGTCCGGCTGGACGCTGACGCCTAACGGCACCGAGGGCTACAAGAAGGCCGAAGTGACGAAGGGCGGCGTCGATACGCGCGAACTGTCGTCGGCGACGATGATGAGCGCGCGGGTGCCGGGGCTGTTCTTCGTCGGCGAGGCGGTGGACGTGACGGGCTGGCTCGGCGGCTACAACTTCCAGTGGGCGTGGGCATCCGGCACGGCGGCCGGGCAGGCGGCGGCGGAGTTTGCGCGGGGCGCCTGACACGGCTGCGCGGGCCCGCCATTGACGGGACCCGGCCCTTATGTCTTTGCCTGACGCTCTGCTATACTCGTAAATCTTCCCTGCAAACCTTTATTCGTGTCGGATCATGACGATCATTCGCGTTAAAGAAAACGAGCCGTTCGAAGTCGCCATGCGCCGCTTCAAGCGCACGATCGAGAAGAACGGTCTGCTGACCGAGCTTCGTGCGCGGGAGTTCTACGAGAAGCCGACCGCCGAGCGCAAGCGCAAGAAGGCTGCCGCGGTGAAGCGTCATTACAAGCGAATCCGCAGCCAGACGCTGCCGAAGAAGCTGTACTGAACGATTGAGCGCCGCACGATTCACTGAGCGGCGCACCGGCGACCTCCGCACGATCGGCCTCGATCCGGGGCCGCGAGTCGCCGATGCCGGATTCGAGCAACCCGCTTGAGACTTAGTCCCAAGCGGGTTTTTGTGTTGACGCCCGTTCGCGGGTGTCGAAGTCACGTTTCCATCCCGGGTGCAAGATGAGTTTGAAAGAGCAGATCAGCGAAGACATGAAGGCCGCGATGCGCGCGAAGGAAAGCGAGCGTCTGGCGACGATTCGCCTGCTGATGGCCGCGATCAAGCAGCGCGAGGTCGACGATCGGGTCACCCTCGACGACGCGGGCATCACCGCGGTGATCGACAAGATGATCAAGCAGCGCAAGGACTCGATCAGCCAGTTCGAAGCCGCCGGCCGCGACGATCTCGTCGCGAAGGAACAGGCCGAACTGACCGTGCTGGGCGCATACATGCCCGCGCAGCTGTCGGACGCCGAAGTGGCTGCCGAAGTCCAGGCCGCGGTCGCGGCAACGGGCGCGGCTGGCCCGCAGGACATGGGCAAGGTGATGGGCGTGCTGAAGGGCAAGCTCGCCGGCCGCGCCGACATGACGGCCGTTTCCGCGCAGGTCAAGGCCGCGCTGTCGAAGTAAAACCCGCTTCCCGGCGCACTGCATTCGCGTGCGCCGGGGCGTCGTATTGTCTTTTTTTCGCTCGATCCCACGGTGATTCCGCATTCGTTCCTGCAGGATTTGCTGAACCGCGTCGATATCGTCGACGTGGTGGGCCGGTACGTGCAGCTCAAGAAGGGCGGCGCCAACTTCATGGGGTTGTGCCCGTTCCACAACGAGAAGAGCCCGTCGTTTACCGTCAGC
Source organism: Burkholderia sp. RF4-BP95 (assembly GCF_001521985.1). Classification (NCBI taxonomy): domain Bacteria; kingdom Pseudomonadati; phylum Pseudomonadota; class Betaproteobacteria; order Burkholderiales; family Burkholderiaceae; genus Burkholderia; species Burkholderia sp. RF4-BP95. The sequence continues at coordinate 204,271 of NZ_LOSX01000018.1, forward strand.
CCGACCAAGCAGTTCTATCATTGCTTCGGCTGCGGCGCGCACGGCACGGCGATCGGTTTCCTGATGGAACATGCGGGGCTCACGTTCCCGGAAGCCGTGCAGGAGCTTGCGCAATCGGTCGGGCTGACCGTGCCGCACGAACCGTCGATGCGCGGGGGTGGCGGGGGCGGTGCAGGTGGCGGCGACTATCCGGCGCCCGTGTCGAAATCGGTCGCGACCGCGCTGTCCGACGTGATGTCCGCCGCGTGCGACTACTACCGCAAGCAGTTGCGCGGCGCGACGGTCGCGATCCAGTATCTGAAGAACCGGGGCCTGACCGGCGAGATCGCCGCGCGCTTCGGGCTCGGTTATGCGCCGGACGGCTGGCAAAACCTCGAAACCGCGTTCCCGGACTACCGCGACGACTCGCTCGTCGAATCGGGCCTCGTGATCGTCAGCGAGAAAACCGATGCACAGGGCGTCGCGCGCCGCTACGACCGGTTCCGCGAGCGAATCATGTTCCCGATCCGCAACGTGAAGGGGCAGGTGATCGGGTTCGGCGGCCGCGTGCTCGGCAGCGGCGAGCCGAAGTATCTGAATTCGCCCGAAACGCCGCTGTTCAACAAGGGCAGTGAGCTGTACGGGCTGTTCGAGGCGCGTCTCGCGATCCGCGAGCGCAAGTACGTGCTGGTTGTCGAAGGCTACATGGACGTCGTCGCGCTCGCGCAGCTCGGCTTCCCGAACGCGGTCGCGACGCTCGGCACGGCATGCACGCCGATTCACGTGCAGAAGTTGCTGCGCCAGACCGACACGGTCATTTTCAGCTTCGACGGCGACTCGGCCGGCCGGCGTGCGGCGCGCCGCGCGCTCGAGGCGTGCCTGCCGCATGCGGCGGACAACCGGACGATCCGATTCCTTTTCCTGCCGTCCGAGCACGATCCGGACAGCTACGTACGCGAATTCGGCGCGGAAGCGTTTTCCGAGCAGGTCGAGCGCGCGATGCCGCTGTCACAATTTCTGTTGAACGAAGCAATTGCCGGCAAGGCGCTCGATCAGCCGGAAGGTCGAGCGAAGGCGCTGTTCGACGCGAAGCCGCTGCTGCAGGCGCTGCCGGCGAACGCGTTGCGCGCGCAGATCATGCACATGTTCGCCGACCGGCTCGATATCCCGTTCGAGGAAGTCGCGGGGCTGTCGGACGTCGATGCGCGCATCGCGGCACCGGCGCGCCAGGCGCCCGCGCGCAGCGAACGGCGGCGTGTGACCGACAGCGAAAAGCGCGCGTTGCGTACGCTCGTGATGCATCCGCGGATCGCGTCGCAGCTCGACGACGAACAGCTTGCGACCCTGCGCGCGCTGCCGCGGATCGGCGAGCTGTTCGCCGAAGTCGTCGAGCATGCGCGTGCGCTGGGCGACGGCGCGGAGTTCCGGCTGCTGTCGGATGTTCTGCGGACGTCCTCGAACGGCGCGACTTACGAGGAAATCTTCCGCGAAATTCTGGACTATGATGAAAACGTCCGCGATTTGCTGTTACAGAATCCGGAAGACGAGACGGTGCCCGAGCGGCAGCGTGAACAGGAACGGATCGCGGGGGAGGAGCTGCAGGCCGCGGTGCTCAAGATGCGCTATGACGCCTGCTGCGACCGGCTCGACCGGCTTGCGCGGCAATCCACCTTCACACCCGAGGAACTGGCGGAATTGACGGAATTGAACCAGCAGCGAACCGACATGAAGCGTCGGCTCGGGCTGTAGGCGGCCGGGGCGCCAAGAGAGGGCGCCCCAGCGTGCTATAATATAAGGTTTCCAGCGGTTTGTTTTCCAAGCAGAGGCGAGAATCGCGATGGCAAAGACGACAGGCGGAAAGAAAGCAACAGGCAAGGGCTCGACGGAGCCGACCACGAAGGTCACAGCGGCCAAGTCTGCTTCTTCCACCAGGACAACGTCTTCAGCCACGTCAGCCCCTGCGGGAAAGAAAACCGCGGCCGGCACTGCTCAGGCTGCGCCGGCGCCGGCAGCCAGAACACGGGCTGCCGCCAGACCCGACTCCGGGCCGGCCAAGCCGGCGGCGAAGCGGGCAAGTGCGAAAAGCGCAAGGGACACGACTGCCGCCGCGGACGAAACGGCAGTACGTACTACTCATGCACCCACGGTTCAACCGGCTGTCGTCCAGCAGCCGCGAGTCGATATAGCCGGTACGGCGAACTCCATGACCAAAAAGCTGAACGAAGTATCCGTCGATGACGACGCAAATCAGAGCGACGAGCAGCCCGCAGCCGCGGCTGCCCCGGGCAAATCCAAGGTGCGCGATCGTCGCGCCAAGGAAAAGGCGCTGCTGAAGGAAGCGTTCGCGACGAGCACGCCCGGCACGGCCGAGGAGCTCGAAGAGCGCCGCGTGAAGCTGCGCGCGCTGATCAAGCTCGGCAAGGAGCGCGGCTTCCTCACGTATGCCGAAATCAACGACCACCTGCCGGACAACTTCACCGAAACTGAAGCCCTCGAAGGCATCATCGGCACGTTCAACGACATGGGCGTGGCGGTTTACGAGCAGGCTCCGGACGCGGAAACGCTGCTCCTGAACGACAACGCGCCGGCCGCGTCGTCGGACGATGAAGTCGAGGAAGAAGCGGAAGTCGCGCTGTCGACCGTCGATTCGGAATTCGGTCGCACGACCGATCCGGTCCGGATGTACATGCGCGAGATGGGCACGGTCGAGCTGCTCACGCGCGAAGGCGAAATCGAGATCGCGAAGCGGATCGAGGACGGCCTGCGCCACATGGTGATGGCGATTTCCGCGTGCCCGACGACGATCGCCGACATCCTCGCGATGGCCGAGCGCGTCGCGAACGAAGAGATCCGCGTCGACGAACTCGTCGACGGCCTGCTCGATCCGAATGCTTCGGACTCCGCCGATACGGACGGTTTCTCCGCGAAGGAAGCCGAAGCCATCGAGAACGAGGACGAGGAAGCCGAAGAGGAAGAGGAAGAAGAGGAAGAGGAGGAGGATGACGGTGCCGCTCAGGCGTCGGCCAACGCCGCTCAACTCGAAGCCCTCAAGCGTGCATCGCTCGACAAGTTCTCGCAGATCAGCGAGTGGTTCGACAAGATGCGCCGCGCGTTCGAGAAGGAAGGCTACAAGTCGAAGTCCTACCTGAAGGCGCAGGAAACGATCCAGACCGAACTGATGACGATCCGCTTCACCGCGCGTACCGTCGAGCGTCTGTGCGACACGCTGCGTGCGCAAGTGGACGAAGTGCGTCAGGTCGAGCGTCAGATCCTGCACATCGTCGTCGACAAGTGCGGCATGCCGCGTTCGGAATTCATCGCGCGCTTCCCGGGCAGCGAGACGGATCTCGACTGGGCCGAGAAGATCACGGCCGAAGGCCATCCGTACAGCGCGGTCCTTTCGCGTAACGTTCCGGCGATCCGCGAACAGCAGCAGCGTCTGATCGATCTGCAGGCGCGCGTCGTGCTGCCGCTGAAGGATCTGAAGGAAACCAACCGCCAGATGGCGGCCGGCGAACTGAAGGCGCGTCAGGCGAAGCGTGAAATGACCGAGGCGAACCTGCGTCTCGTGATCTCGATCGCGAAGAAGTACACGAACCGCGGCCTGCAATTCCTCGACCTGATCCAGGAAGGCAACATTGGCCTGATGAAGGCGGTGGACAAGTTCGAATACCGTCGCGGCTACAAGTTCTCGACCTACGCGACGTGGTGGATCCGCCAGGCCATCACGCGTTCGATCGCGGACCAGGCGCGCACGATCCGTATTCCGGTTCACATGATCGAAACGATCAACAAGATGAACCGCATCTCGCGGCAGATCCTGCAGGAAACCGGTCTCGAGCCGGATCCGGCAACGCTCGCCGAGAAGATGGAGATGCCGGAAGACAAGATCCGCAAGATCATGAAGATCGCGAAGGAGCCGATCTCGATGGAAACGCCGATCGGCGACGACGACGATTCCCATCTCGGCGACTTCATCGAGGACAACAACACGGTCGCGCCGGCGGATGCCGCGCTGCATGCAAGCATGCGCGACGTCGTGAAGGACGTGCTCGATTCGCTGACGCCGCGTGAGGCGAAGGTGTTGCGGATGCGTTTCGGTATCGAGATGAGCACCGATCACACGCTCGAGGAAGTCGGCAAGCAGTTCGACGTCACCCGCGAGCGGATCCGTCAGATCGAGGCCAAGGCGCTGCGCAAGCTGCGTCACCCGAGCCGTTCTGACAAGCTGAAGTCGTTCCTCGAAGGGAACTGATTTCCAGCGTCTTACTTGCGAACGCCGCCGGCATCCGCGTGATGCCGGTGGCGTTTGTCCTCTTTGGCGTCTTTGTTGTTACAATGCCGGCCCGGCTTCGTTGCCGGCGTGGCGTGTAGCACACGTTGCTTCTCGTCTGGGCCCCTAGCTCATGCTTGGTTAGAGCAGCGAACTCATAATTCGTTGGTGCCGGGTTCGACTCCCGGGGGGCCCACCAGATTCGCTTCCCAGGTTATCCGGGGAAGTCTCGAAACCCGCGACGCCGCAAGGCCTCGCGGGTTTTTCTTTTGCGCGCTGCCTGAATGTGTCGAGCGTGTTGAATGCGTTCACGCCGGCGTCGCGTGTCGCATCGCCGCCACCGGGGAAACGCGCGGAGCGTGCCGTCCCGATATCAATCGAAGTATGCTGTAGCGCGGTCGGCGCGCACGATCGAGAATCGTCGCGCGCGCGAACCGCAGGCCAGCGCTGCGTTCCGCCCGGCGGCCAGAACAAACACAAACAGACTTCGCCCGACAGTGGGGCGGCCATCATGATCATGTTGCGTTCGTGGAGTGCGATTCTGTCGTTGCTGATGCTTGCCGCGTGCGCCAGCCTGCCGCCGCAGGCCGGTCGCGCACCAACGCACGCATTCACCGATACCGAAACCACGCGCCTCGGCATCGCGTTCCGCCAGCAGGCCGCCGCCCATCCGGGGCAGGACGCGTTTCACCTGTTGCGCGATCCCGTCGATGCACTCGACGCGCGCGTGCTGCTCGCCGATCGCGCGGACCGCTCGCTGGACCTTCAGTACTACATCTGGCACGACGACCTGACCGGACACGAACTCGCGGACGCGATCATCCGTGCGGCCGATCGCGGGGTTCGCGTGCGTGCATTGCTCGACGATCTCGGGACGAACGCGGACGATCGCAAGCTGCTCGAGATCAGTTCGCATCCGAACATCGAGATCCGGCTCTTCAATCCGGTCGCCACACGCCACTTCAAGAAGATCGGCACGGTGCTCGAGTTCTCGCGCGTCAACCGGCGCATGCACAACAAGGCGATGATCGCGGACAATCAGGCGGCGATCGTCGGCGGTCGCAACATCGGCGACGAGTATTTCGGCGCGTCGTCGATGCTGGAGTTCGGCGATCTCGATGTGGTCGTGCACGGCCCCGTCGTGAACGACATCTCGACCGAATTCGATACGTTCTGGAATTCGCCGTATGCGTATCCGATCGATGCGCTGGTCGGACACGACGCGGCGCCGGGCGGTCTCGACCGGGAGCGCGAACGGTTGCGCGATTACTTGCGCGCGATGGAGGACAATCCGTACGTGCTCGAGGCGCGACACAGGCTCGACCAGATCGTGCACGGGCAGGGCACCGAGTTGTCCTGGGGGCAGGCGACGGTCCTGTACGACGATCCGGCGAAGATCTCACGCTCGCCGAAGGACAGCGACGGACACCTGATGCCGCAACTGCGCGCACTCGCGTTGCGGCCGGAGCAGGAGCTGCTGATCGTGTCGCCGTACTTCGTGCCGGGCAAGGACATGATCGAACGGCTGCACGCGCTCACGGCACGCGGCGTGCGCGTGACGATCCTGACCAACTCGCTCGCATCGACCGACGTCGCGGCCGTGCATGCCGGCTACCGGCGCTATCGGAGTGCGCTGCTGGAAGCCGGCGTGCGGCTTTACGAACGGCGACCGTCCGGCGACAAGAGCATCGCGAAGCAGGTCATCATCGGCTCGTCGCGTGCTTCGCTGCATGCGAAGACCTATGTGTTCGATCGCAAGAGCATCTTCATCGGTTCGATGAATCTCGATCCGCGCTCGCTGAACCTCAATACCGAGATCGGCGTTTACTGCGAAAGCCCTGCAATTGCATCGGAGGTTGCGACGGACCTGGAGCCGCGGCTCGATCGAATCGCATGGCGAGTCGAATCGAGGACCGATCCGGCCGGGAAGGAGCGGCTCAAGTGGATTCAGACCGACGCGGACGGGACGGTGACCGAGCTCGATCACGAACCGGAAGTGTCGGCGGCGCGGCGCATGGAAGTGTGGTTTCTCGGCTTGTTTCCGATCGAATCGCAGCTGTGATTTCGCTGGCCCGCGACGACCGCGGGCGGCGTGTGCCGACGCGCAGCGTCGATCTGGAGGCGCCGCGCGCAGCGGCGCAGATACGGCTCCAGGCGCGTAAAACGACCCGCACCCGGAACCGCACCGCTCATTGCACGATCGATCAGCGCGCGAAATCCGACGTGCTCTGGATGAACGTGTTCAGCTTCGAGATGTTCACGCTGCCGAAGCCCGTCGTCGCGTCCCAGCCAGCCTTCGCCTTGTAGCCGTACGTGCCGCTGCCGTTGTTGCCGGACGTCACGTCGTGCACCAGCGCCGCATTGCTCGGGAAGTATTTGTAGATGCTCGACGCCGGGAAGCCGAGCGCGTTGTTGTTGGCCGATTGCAGCCGCGCCCAGATGCCGGTGAAGATCGGCGCGGCGAGGCTCGTGCCGCCTTCGTTGTTCAGGTAGCCGGAGCCCCACAGCGTGTCGGACGTCTGGCCGTTCACCACGAGGATCGCGCCGGTGCGCAGGTCGGCGTCGAAGCCGACGTCCGGCAATGCGCGCTTGGTCGACCCGGTGAGGCTCGACGATTGCCACGACGGCGCGGCTTCGTACTTGCTGTAGCCGCCGCCCGTCGACCATACGGTGCCCGGCTGCCAGCTCGGATCGTTCCACACGATTTCGCTGTTGTATGCGTTGGTCGACGTGTTGGTGAACAGCGTCGTGCCGCCCACCGCGATCACGTACGGCGACGTCGCGGGCTCGCTCACCGTGTAGGTCGAGCGCGACGGCGTGCCGCTCGCGCATTCGTACGCGCCGTGGTCGCCGGCCGATACGGAGAAGGTCTGGCCTTGCGCGACGGCCTGCTTGAAGATGGTGTCGTCGGTCGCCTGCGAGCCGGTGCTGTACGCGGACGATTCGCACACGCCGAGCGACACGTTGATGACCTTCGCGACGTTGTCGCTCACCGCCTTGTTGTACGCGGCGGTGATCGCGGTGAGCGTCATCGACGGCGCCACGTAGAACACGACCTGCTTCACGCTGCCGCCGGCTGCACCGACGATCGACTGGCTGTCGAGGTTCCATTCGACGGTGCCGGATGTATCGGTGTACGAACTGCCTGACGGGCCCGTCGGCACGACGCTGCTGCTGATCGTGCCGAGGCCGTTGTTGGCGGCGAACGTGTTGAGGTCGCTGACCGTCTGCGACAGATCGCCTTCGGAGATGATGCCGACGGTGGTTTGCGAGGCCGTCGGCGTGCCGTCGCCGCCGTAGAGCGACGAGAATTCCGTCGGGTAGTGCGGCACCGCGGATGCGCCAGCCGGAATCGTCAGGTTGCTGGTGTTGCCTTGCGGCTTGCTGCCCGCGCCGGTATGCATGAGCTCGACGTTCTGCAGGCCCAGCACGGCGCCGACGATGCCGGAGATTGCGTTCGGCACCTGCGCGGCATCGGTGTTCGCATAGACGTTGCGGCCGTTGCGCGTGAAGCGCTTGAGTGTCGTGCGGAACGCCGATTTGACCGTTGCCGCGGTGCCCGACGCGGACACGAGCAGGCGGTTCGGCGCGACCACGATGTTGACGAAGCCGGCCTGGCGCAGGTGCGCGACGACGGCGGCGACCTGCTGGTCGGTCGGCGCGTATTGCGCGGCGAACTGCGCCGACGTGAGGAACTGCTTGTAGTGCGGCGAGCCGGGCGTATGCAGGTCGTGCAGGTATTGGTCGAGTTGCGCCTCGTTGCGCAGGTTCAGCCCGAGCACGATGTCGACCGATTCGCCGGGCGCCATCTCGGTGGCAGCGGCGGCAGCGGCGGCGGTGCTGGCCGCCGGCGCACCGGCGGTACTGCTGCTTTCACCTTGCTGGACGAGCGGCAGGAATCCCTTGGTGCGCGTTTCCGTCCAGCCGGCGGCCGGTGCGGCATGGACGGCCGTCATGCCGAACGAAGCGGCTGCTGCGGCGGCGAAGGCGAGCTTGACGATGCGGATGTGCTTTTGTTTCTTGTTTGCAACCTGATTCATTTTGAATTACCCCTCCGGTTGAACATCGAACTGCACGAACAACAACGGTCGACAGCGGCGCGGATCGTGCGCCGCCGATATCCGCCGCGCTCGCGCGGATGGCGCGGACGCGACGGGGCCTTTCGCCCGACCCGGACGGGTGGTGATCCTCCGGGGGCGAAATGCTGGAAAGCTCGGTGACGAAGGCGCTAGGCCGCGATGAGGACCGGCCGCGCCAGCAAGCCTGATGCAGGCGGGATGGCTAGAGCAACAGCTTCGGTGTCCTGCTCATCTTGTTCGGTCCTTCGGACTGCTGCCGGATGGCGGCTGCCCAATGAGTGCATCGGGATGTTGCATGCGCCAACGGAAGAAGCGACGGTCGGCGGCGAGAACTTCGGTGCGGCGGAAACGAGATGCGTCGAGCGGGAACGATTGCGTGGTTTGCAATTCGTCGGATTGCTTGCATCGGACGGTATCAAGAACGAAAGTTCGGTGTCAAACTTTTTCTGATGATATGAAACAAAGTTAAATGGGTTAGGCTGAAATACTCTTGAAAAGTCACGGGGTATTTTGTAATTTTCGAACCCGAAACCGGATGCAATTTCAGATATTTATGCAGAATAATTCGCGATTCGATTCGTAATGAACGAACGGTATTCGAGAAATCATTCGAATCTCCCGCGCCCGTCTCCGATTGGGATAGTTGTGACCGTGAAGTTGGTGAGCGGGCGGCCGACGCGAAGTGGGCGGCGCTGGCGAACGCGGCGAAGCGCGTTCAGCGCGCGATGAAAACCGCCGCGCGTTGAGCGCGGCCAACGGCCGTTCGATGGCACAGGCACGGCACGATACGCGGTGGCCGAGCCAGCGGCATCCGCACGATCAGTCCGGCTTGCGGTCTGGTGAAGCGGGCGGTGGCGGTTGCTCGGCGGCCGGCGTGCCGGCGGTAGGGGCGCCGTTCTCGTCGCTCCCGGGCGCCACGGGCCGCGAACCGTCGTCATACGCGACGAGGCTGCGCTGCGGATTCGCGATCCGGATTCCGCGTTCATGAAACAGCACCGCGATACGCCGGTTGAATTCGCGCTGCACGCCCCAGCGTGCCGAGTCCTTGCACTGGATTTGTCCGGCCAGCGCAATCGTCGCGCCGTCGACCTGGTCGATGCCCCAGTAGCTGAAATCCGACAGGATGCCGTCCTTGTAAGTCGGATCGTCGCGCAACGCGGCGCCGATCTCCTTCAGCGTCGCGATCGCCCGATCGATGTCCTGCCCGTATGCGATGCTGACCTTGACGGCTGCGTTGCCGAGCCCGCGATTCGTGTTGTTGACGGTCGTCACCGAGCTGAACGGGATCGTATACAGCGACCCGTCGCCCGCGCGCAGTCGCACCGTGCGGATCGACAGGTATTCGACCGTGCCGGACACGCCGGCGAGCGTGACCCAGTCGCCCACCTGCATCGCGTTCTCCATCAGCAGAAAGATCCCGGTGATGAAATCCTGCACGAGCTTCTGCGAGCCGAAGCCGAGCGCGACGCCGAAGATGCTGGCGCCGGCGAGCAGCGGCCCGATGTTCACGCCGATTTCGCTGAGGCCCGTCAGCACGACGACGAGCGCGATCATGATGAACAGCAGCGAACGCAGCATCGGCAGCAGCGTGCGCAACCGCGCCGCGCGCACGAGGTTGCCCTCGCGCGTCCACTGCTGCAGGCGGCGCTCGATCGCGATGTTCGCGGCTTCCCACACGATCAGCGCGACGACGGCCGCGATCGCGATCGTGATCAGCGCCGACGCGAGCCGATGGCCGATCGTGCCGGTCTGGAACGCGTGGAAGATCGGCACGCCCCAGATCTGCAGCAGCAGCACGACGGTCACGACGGCGATCGCCGCCGACACGATCTGGCGCACCAACGGGTAATAGCGGTATGCGTGCACGTGGACCAGCGTGCGATCGTCGTCGCGGCGCTGGAACAGTCGCGCGAGCGCACCGAACACGACGATCGACACGATCCGCATGCCGATCATCGCGGCGATCGAGCGGCCGCCGAGCGCGATCAGCACGCGGTAGCCGTTGTGGACGTCGAGCGCCCACACGAACCACAGCGCCATCACGACGAACACCGACACGGGCGCCCACGCGTCGGCGAGCGCGTTGCCGATCATCGCGAAGGCCGGCCGATCGTCGCCGGCCGCGCGGATGCGGGCGGCGACCGGCTGGCGGCACCGGAGAATCAGCGCCGAGATCATCAAGTGGCCGACGAGCGCGACGGCTTTCAGCAGCGCGACGTGACCGGCGTCGCTGAGGCCGAAGCTCGCGGCGATCTCGACCGCGGCCGTGCAGACGCCGACGACGATCACGATCCGCGCGATCGAGCGCTGCGCGATCGCGGCCCATGCGTCGCTGACGTGCAGCAGCCGCAATTGCCGCGCATCGGGCTGGAAGAACAGCCGGCTGACGATCGTCACGAGACGGCAGATCACGTAGATGTCGATCAGCGATTCGAGTGCGGTTTCGGTTGGCGTGCCGGCGCCGTCGAGCACCGACATCGTCAGGCTCGCGACGCCGACGAACACCAGCAGCGGCACCACGCGCAGCGCGAGGCTGACCAGCGCGCGCGGCATCCGGCGCAGCAGCGTGGTGTGGCGCCGTGCATGGCCGCGGCCTTGCGACGAGGTATCGGGCGCGGCGGTGCCTTCGGCGCTGGCGCTGGCGTCGGCCGGCGCTGACGCCCTGGAATCGTCCGCCTCGGCGGGTTCGGGCTCGGCCCGACGCGACGATTCGGCCCGACGCGTGCCCAGGGCGGCCAGCGCGCGCCGCAGCAGCCGCTTCGCGAACCATTCGACGACGAACGCGGGCACGAGCACGGCGAGGATGACCAGGATCGCGCGCGTGAGGTCCGCGCGTTCGTCGGCGCGCACCAGCCGCTCGTGCCACCAGTTGCCGACGGAGCCGACATCGAGCAGCGAGCGCAGCGATTCGTTCAGCGCGCCGCCGATTTCGCCGGCCCAGCGTGCTCCCTGCCGGACGAGCATCGACGCGAGCCCGTTCGTCGTGAGCGCGGCGGTGGCGGCCGATGCCGCGCTGGCCGGTGCCGCGGCGCTCGCCGGAAGCACGGGCGTGCTCAGCACGCCGACGGCCGCGATCGCGCGCAACGTCGTTTCGACCTGTTCGCGCTCGCGCGGATTTTGCAGGACGGAGAGGGCGCGCTGCGCCTGTTGCGGCGTCAGTGTCGGCGCCGCGCCGGAGGCGGCCGACGCGGCGGCTGGTGCAGGGGTAGCCGCGTGAGCGATCGATACGACGGCGGCGAGCAGCCAGCCGAGCAGGAAATGTCGCATGGGTTGGCATGCGGGCGCACATCGAAATGTGGCCCGCCGGTCTGGACGATGGACGGAAGTTAACATGATCGCGAACGGACCCGAATAGTTCCGTCGACGAATATTCGAATCGGGCATACAGCAGGCGGCGCGGCTTGTTTCGCGTGCCGGCGGTGTTCGCGAGCCCTTGTTCGCGCACGTCGACTCTTGTGACGATCAAGCCAGGAACGAAACGTGCTCCCGGGCACATCGATTCGGTGCAATCCACGAGTGCGGCTACCTGCAGCGAACTCGGGAATCCTGATGAATCAACCCTGCTCGTCGTGAAAGATCGGCAGCACGTGCTCGGCGATTTCCTCGATGACCTCGCGCACGGGCCGGTCGGAGCCGGGATTCAGCGTGACGTGGTGCGTGCCGGCTGCGCGCATGTCCCGCAAGATGCCGATCAACGCGTTCCGTCCGGTCGCGTAGCCGAGCGGCAGCGCGCGGGCCGGCGCATCGCGATTCGCATCGAGATCGAGCCGCATCGACACGCCGAACGCACGAAAACCCGGCTGCGCGAGCCGGTCGACGGCCGCGCGCCACATCGAATAACGAGAACGCTGCGTGTCCGGATCGCGGTGGTACGTCATCCAGCCGATCGCGTTCCGTGCGATCCAGTCGACGCTCTGTCCGCCCGAGCCGACCGTGAGCATCGGCACCGCGGCGTCGCCGCGCGGCAGCAGCGTGAAGTCGGGCGCGTCGGGCGGTGTTTCGTCGGGCAGCACGCGGGACGGCACGCCGAGCGCGGCCGCGACGATGTCCCAATGCCGGCGATACCGGTCGCGCCGCGTTTCCGCATCGACGCCGAACGCCGCATATTCGGGCGGCCGGTCGCCGGAACCGAGGCCGAGGACGAAGCGTCCGCCGGACAGCGTCGCGACCGACAGCGCGCCCTTCGCGATATGCAGCGGATGTCGCAGCGGCAGCACGATCGCGCCGCTGGCGAGCACGATCCGGCGCGTGCGCGACGCGAGCGCGCCGAGCAGCACCCACGGATCGAGGTGCCCGACCGGGTCGGGATAGTCGGCGCTGTTCAGCGGAACGTCGCGAATCCACAGTGCGCGAAAGCCGAGCGAATCGGCCAGCGCCGCGAGTTCGAGCTGCTCGTTGAAATCGGCGACGGTCCGGCCGCCGCGCAGTAGCGGCAGCGTCAGGCCGATCGATAGCCGCTCGGCCGAGAAGACGCGTTGCGCGACGTCGGCGCGGCCGGAGGCGGGCAGGGGCATGTCCATTCCTTGAAGACGGGGCGAAGCGGGCGCGCGCCGTACGGTGTTCGCATGCTAACGTGTTTGCGCGACGCTTGCGACGCGCCGCGAGCGATGCGCGGCGGCATCGGCGGCATCGGCGGTTCCGGCATGATCGGTGCCTTCGGTCAACCGGCAGTCAATCTGCACGGACGCACTACGGACGACGCTCGGGGCGCGTCGGCAGCCGGGACGCACGCATGTCCGACCTGCGCGGTCGGGAGCGGGCGATTGTAAGCAGATCGTCGGCGTCGCTCACGTGCAAACACCTCGCCGGCGCACACGTCACATTCCTGCAACATCGGCGTCGCGTCCATCCGCCCGTCGCGCACGCCGCTTCCCGTCGTTTCACTTTCGAAACGTTCACGTATTTCTGTCGCCGCACGATCTGCATCGGGGTCACTTCACCGGCCGCGCGGCCTTGCGCCGCGAAGCATGGTGCGCTCCTTGCATGTCTGTGTGCGCCGTGAGCGCGATCGCCGGCACGGTAGAGGGCCGGCCATCGCTTCAGTGGGTCGGACGCATCGAAGACGGGGACAAGAGAATGAGAACAGACCGAATCGCAACGTGTCGTGTTGCAAACATGAATCGCCGACCTGCCCGTGAATTCGCTTCGCCGCTGATCGCGGTGACATGAGCGTGCGGCCTTTCGTTCCATCCGAACGATTCGGGTTCGTTCCGAACGACGACGTGCATGCATGACGCACGAGGCCGACCGGTGCCGGTCGGCCGTCGGGGATGAACCGCCCGTGCACGCAGATGGGCAATCATGAGTTCCGGATCGTCATGCCGGCGCGCGAAACGCATGCGTGCCGAGCGCGACGCATGCGTGTGCCTCCCGCACGCGGTGCCGCGCGGCGATCCGCCCGACATCAGGAAATCGAAGGTGTAGTCCAGGGGAAAGGTCCGCCGGCCGCGCCGCGGTGGATCTGACGACATTGTGCTGTCAGTTGATCCACTACCCCGATGGATCAATTGTTGGAGCGCCCATCGCCATGTGGTCGATGGGCGTCTTTTTTTGCCGCGCCGGTGTCGCGCGGATCGCCGGCCCGATCGCGCGGCGTTCTGTATCATGTGCTGGCGCGCTGGCCGCACGATTTGCCGCCGCGCCCGATCACGCGCCGCCAACATGAACGACATCGCCTTGCCCACCCCCTCGTCCGCCAGCATCGATCCGGGCGCGCTCGATGCGCTGCACGCGTTCGTCGAGCGCCATCCGCGGCTGCTCGTGCTGACCGGTGCGGGCATCAGCACGGATTCCGGCATTCCCGGCTATCGCGACCGCAACGGTCAATGGATGCGCTCGCCGCCGATCCAGCTCCACGAATTCCTCGGTTCCGACACCGCGCGCCGCCGCTACTGGGCGCGCAGCATGATCGGCTGGCCCGTGGTGGGCCGTGCGCAGCCGAACCGCTCGCACGTCGCGCTCGCGCGGCTCGGCGGCACCGGCCGGATCGAGCGCCTCGTCACGCAGAACGTCGACGGGCTGCACCAGCGTGCCGGCAGCGGCGACGTGATCGAACTGCACGGCGGCATCAACGGCGTCACATGCCTCGATTGCGGCGCGCATCACGCGCGCGCGACGATCCAGACCTTGCTCGAAACGGACAATCCCGAGCTGCTCGGTGCGCAGGCGGAACCCGCCGCCGACGGTGACGCGCACCTCGAATGGGCCGCGCTCGACACGTTCCGCATTCCGGCCTGCCCGGCCTGCGGCGGGTTGTTGAAGCCGGCGGTGGTGTTCTTCGGCGAGAACGTGCCGCGCGAACGCGTCGCGCTGGCGTCGCAGGCGCTCGATGCGGCCGATGCGCTGCTCGTCGTCGGCTCGTCGCTGATGGTGTATTCCGGCTACCGGTTCTGCGTGTGGGCCCAGGCGCAGAGCAAGCCCGTTGCCGCGCTGAACCTCGGTCATACGCGCGCCGATCCGATGCTGACGCTGAAGGTCGAGGCGCGTTGCGCGCCCGCGCTCGACGCGCTGAACGCGCGGCTGGGCGTCGCCGGCGACGCGCCGGAGCACGCATCGTGACCGGGCCGACGTCTTCGCCCGATCCGTCCGCGCGGCTGTCGGCGCCGGCGGCCGAGCGCAATCGCGAGCCGATCCTCGAGGTGCTGCGTCGCGTGCTGCCGGCCAGCGGCGACGTGCTCGAGATCGCGAGCGGCACCGGGCAGCATGCGGTCCATTTCGCGCGGGCGCTGCCGGCGCTGCGCTGGCAGCCGAGCGATCCCGACGCGCACGCGCGCCGCTCGATCGCCGCGTGGGTCGCGCATGCCGGCCTCGCGAACCTGGCCGAGCCGCTGGCGTTCGACGTGCGCGACGCGTCGTGGCCGGCCGCGGCATTCGACGCGATCGTCTGCATCAACATGATCCACATCTCGCCGTGGGCCTGCACCGACGCACTGTTCGCCGGCGCGTCGCGCGTGCTGCGTCCGGGCGGCGTGCTGTTCCTGTACGGCCCGTATCGCCGCGAAGGCCGGCACACAGCGCCGTCCAACGAAGCGTTCGACCAGCAGTTGCGCAGCCGCGACCCCTCGTGGGGCGTGCGCGATCTCGAGGCAGTCGTCGCGCTCGGCCTCGACCGCGGGCTCGACTGCATCGAGGTCGTCGAGATGCCGGCGAACAATCTGAGCGTCGTGTTCCGGCGTCTGCCGCACGCGGAGCAATGACACGCAAGCGCGCATCGCAGCCGGGTTTCCACTATCCTTTCGCCTGTGCGCGCGGCCCGGTTCGGGTCGCGCCCTGTTTTTTCCGGAGAATTGACTAATGGGCAAACAAGCAATCGGTGTGATCGGGCTCGCGGTGATGGGCCGCAATCTCGCACTCAATATCGAGAGCCGCGGTTACGCGGTGTCGGTGTACAACCGCAGCCGCGAGAAAACCGACGAACTGACCGCCGAATTCCCCGGCCGTAATCTGGTACCGACCTATACGCTCGAAGAGTTCGTCGCGTCGCTCGAGACGCCGCGCCGGATCCTGATGATGGTGAAGGCCGGCGAAGCGACCGATGCGACGATCGCATCGCTCAAGCCGCTGCTCGAGAAGGGCGACGTGCTGATCGACGGCGGGAATACGCATTTCACGGACACGATCCGCCGCAACCAGGAACTCGCGCAATCGGGCCTGCATTTCATCGGCACCGGCGTGTCGGGCGGCGAAGAGGGCGCGCTGCGCGGCCCGTCGATCATGCCCGGCGGCCAGCGCGACGCGTACGACCTGGTCGAGCCGATCCTCAAGCAGATCGCCGCGAAGGCGCCGTCGGACGGCGAGCCGTGTGTCGCATACATGGGGCCGGACGGTGCGGGCCACTACGTGAAGATGGTCCACAACGGCATCGAATACGGCGACATGCAGCTGATCGCCGAAAGCTATGCCGTGCTGAAGGACGTCGCGGGCCTGACCAACGACGAACTCGGCGCGGTGTACACCGAGTGGAACCAGGGCGAGCTCGACAGCTACCTGATCGAGATCACCTCGAAGATCTTCGGCAAGAAGGACGAAGAAACCGGCCAGCACCTCGTCGACGTGATCCTCGATCGCGCCGCGCAGAAGGGCACCGGCAAGTGGACGAGCCAGAACGCGCTGGATCTGGGTGTGCCGCTGCCGCTGATCACCGAGTCGGTGTTCGCGCGCGTGCTGTCGTCGCTGAAGACCGAGCGCGTCGCGGCCAGCAAGATCCTGTCGGGCCCGGCCGCCGCGCCGTTCGACGGCGATCGCGCCGCGTTCGTCGAAGCGGTGCGCCGCGCGCTGTACCTGAGCAAGGTGATCTCGTACGCGCAGGGCTTCGCGCAACTGCGCACGGCGTCCGAAGAGTATGGCTGGAACCTCGATCTCGGGACGATCGCGAAGATCTTCCGCGCGGGCTGCATCATCCGCGCGCGCTTCCTGCAGAAGATCACGGACGCGTACGCGAAGGATCCCGCGCTCGCGAACCTGCTGCTCGACCCGTACTTCAAGGACATCGCCGCGAATTACCAGACGGCGCTGCGCGACGTCGTGGTGGCCGCGGTGAAGGCAGGCGTGCCGGTGCCGGCGTTCGCGTCGGCGGTCGCGTACTTCGACAGCTACCGTTCCGAGCGGCTGCCGGCGAACCTTGTGCAGGCGCAGCGCGACTTCTTCGGCGCGCATACGTTCGAGCGTACCGACAAGCCGGGCAGCTTCCACGCGAACTGGTCGTAACCGGCGGGCGAGGATGGCATTGTTGCGAAATTCTATTCTTTGAGTAGGGTTTTTCGTTCCCGGATGCCGGAATTGTTGGCTTCGAGGAAACAGTGTTTTCGTTCTTTCATGGTTTTCCCTAGGTGATCTCGGGACTAAACTTTGTTCCATCGCTGCAGACATGGTGTGTGCGGCGGAGCAAAAAAATCCCGGAGGTAATCATGAAATCGCTGATCGCAACGTTCGCTGCTGCTGCTGTCCTCGCCGTTCCCGCCGTCTCGTTCGCCCAACAGAACGCCCCCGTCACCCGTGCGCAGGTGAAGGCCGAACTGGCCCAGCTGCAACAGGCCGGCTACAAGCTGGGCAGCGACCGTACCGACTACCCGGCAGGCATCCAGGCAGCCGAAGCCCGCGTGAACCCGCAACAAAACGTGGCCGCTGCCGATACGAGCGGCTACGGCGCGCAACCGGCCGGCCAGCAGGAATCGGGCGCTCCGGCGGCCGCCAAGACCGGCTGGCAGGTCAAGCGCGTGTCGGATGGCGCACCGGTCTACAAGGGTCGTTAATCGGCATCGATCGCCGGGTCGCATGTGCGGCCTGATGTGACCCCGCGCAGTACCCGCAGCCCGTCGTTCCGCATCACGGAACGACGGGCTGTTTTCATTGGCTGCGCCCGCCGTGTCAATGCAGCGGCCGCGGCCCGCGGCCGATGTCCCGGAACAGCGCGTCGGCCGGCTCCAGCGCCTGCAGCCAGGCCTCGTCGTAGCCGCTCAGCGTGTCGAGCGCGTCGCGCAGCCGCTCGATCGCAAGTACCGGCAACTCGACGCTGTGCCGCGTGGCGCCGCTCAGGTGTGCGACGCTCGCCAGCTGGACGAGTGCGTCCGCCGCTTCAGCGACGTCCGTCGCGAACAGCAGGTGCCGGTTGAGCAATTCGACGAGGCCGCTGGAACCGGCGAAATCCTCGGCGTTGAGCTGCACGGACAGAAACGTCGCATTGTTCATGGTTTTTCTCCTCGTTATCGCGGGGTCGTGCGGTGCACCTCCGAGTATAGGAGGCGGCCGGAGGCGGGGTGGAGGTTGTCGGCGAGACACGGCCGGCGGTTGCGGAACGGCGGCCTGACGCCGCTTCGGACGCCCTGCGCGATGCGGCTCGCGGCCCGCCGACACGCGTCTGCGAGACCGCAAGATTGTTGCCGGATCGGGCGCCTGTCGCGGTCCTGACCACGACAGATGGTATCTTTGACGCCCGGGACGACGCGAAAATGGCGCGAAAAAGGGGCCGGTGAGCCCGTTCGCGCCGACGTCCCGCTGTGGAAACTGACGGCCGCGAGAGCGGTCGGATACTGGTTGGTCCGGCCTCTGGCCGGACATCGTGCGTCGCACGCCGGAGGGCGGTGGGCGGCGCAACGACGCAAATCCGGGAGGACCCTTGAGAAAAACGATTCCGATCCACGATGCGCTGGCGCGCTGGTTGCCGCAGGCGGCGCTCGTCGCCGCGGCTGCCGCGCTGACGGGCTGTACGATGACGCCGTGGACCGACAGCTGGCAGCCGGTACGACCGTCGACGCCGGCGTCGGTCGCCACGCCGGGCGTGATCGCCGGCTATTACCGCGTGAACCCGGGCGACACGCTTGCCGGCGTCGCCGCCGCCTACGGGCAGCGCGTGCAGGACGTGGCCAGCTGGAACCACATGTCGCCGAATGACGCCGTGTCGCCCGGCCAGGTGCTGCGCGTCGCGCCGCCGCCTGCCGCGACCTCGCTCGGGCAGGCGCCCGCCGCGGCCGCGCAACCGGGCTCGCTGGCCTGGCCGGCCACGGGCATGGTCGCCGCGCCGTTCCTGGCCGGCAAGACGCGCGGCATCGTGATCGCCGCGACCGGGCCCGACCGTTCGGTGCGGGCGGCGGCAAACGGGCGCGTGGTCTACGCCGGGTCCGGCGTCAAGGCATACGGCCCGCTGGTGATCCTGAAGCACGACAACGGCCTCATCACGGCCTACGGGCACAACGGCAAGCTGCTCGTCAACGAAGGCGACGCGGTGCGCGCGGGCCAGCCGGTCGCCGAAATGGGCACCGACGCGAGCGGTCGCGCGACGTTCGACTTCGAAGTCCGGCAGAACGGCAAGGTCGTCGATCCGATGAACTTCCTGCCGCGCAACGGCGGCTGACGCGCTGCGTCACGGCGTGTGCGCCGCGCGGCGCACACGTTCCCGTCTTCACCCTTCCTTGAGCTCCGCGGTGCCGGACTGCCTCGCATGATTGCCGAGCCAGCGAATGCCCAGCGCGAGTCCCGCTGCGCCGAGCGCGATGAGCGAACACTGGATCGCGACCGGCACGTACCCGTGCGGCCGCGGATCGACGAACGGATAGGGATACCAGTTCTCCAGCGCGCCGCGCACGAGCGTATAGCCGAGATAGACGACCGGAAAGCCGAGCCACGCGAGCGCGCTGCGCCACGCGATCGGCGAGCGCGGTTCCACGTACAGCCAGTCGCACAGCACCACGAGCGGCACGATCCGGTGCAGGACCCAGTTGTTGAGGGCCGGCGTGACGTGGCGCAACGCATCGAGCCGCGCGAGCAGCAATTCGTAGACGATCGCAGTGATCAGCACGTAGAGCACGGCGGCGCCGCGCATCGATTCGTAGCGCGCCGAGCCGGGACGCGTGACACGCGACAGCCCCACGACCAGCATGGCCGCGGCATAGAGGCTGCTCAGTTGTGTGAAGTAGCTGAAGTAGTTGCCGAGATGGAAGGCAGGCATGCCCCAGTAGCCGGCGACGCTGTGCAGCGTGGTCGACACCGCGAGCAACGCGGCGATCAGCCGGTAGGCCGCAACGAAGAACGCTTTGCTCATGATGCCCGCGCAACGTCGCACCAAAGCTTCATCGTGCCACAGCCGCTGGCGCGCGCGATTCGGACTTTCCATATGGCGGGCCAGTGGACGGGCCGAGCGAATTCCTCGGATATTTGATCCGGCCGGACAACGCCGGTCGCGCGTGAGGCTACAATCGGGGCAGCCGCCGGGGGCTGCCGTCAACCGCGGCATGTGGCGGCCCCGCATACCACACGAGAAATTACGAGACACAGCATGAAAAACATCCTCGCGAAACAGACGCGTTACAGCTCACCCGCGATCTTCTTCCACTGGGCCATCTTCCTGCTGGTGGCGCTGGCCTACCTGGCCATCGAGATTCGCGGCCCGAAAGGCAGCGACAGTCGCGTGTTCTGGATGAACGTGCACTTGCTGGCCGGTACCTTCGTGCTCGTGCTGTCGGTGCTGCGCGTGCTGTGGCGCATGATCAGCCGCGTGCCGGACGCTATTCCACAGACGACGCTGCTCAAGTGGCTGTCGAAGCTCGCGCATTTCGCGCTGTATGTATTCATCATCGCGCAGCCGCTGCTCGGCATCATGCTGATCAACATGGGCGGCAAGCCCGTGTCGCTCGACTGGATCGGCGTGTCGTTCACGCTGTTCGGACCGGACAAGGCGCTGCGGCCGACGATCAAGGAAGCGCACGAACTGATCGGTAACGCGTTCTACTTCGTGATCGGCCTGCATGCGCTGGCCGCGCTTTATCATCACTTCATCCGGCGCGACGACGTGCTGCGACGCATGGCACCGTGATGGCCGCGCGCTGAAGCCGCGCAGCAGCCGGGGGCGCATGGTTGTATCGACAACCATGCGCCCCCGGTCCGTTTACCGCGATGCGCGACTGGCCATCGCGGCGAACATTCTGTAACATCTCGGCTGCTTTTACATTCCGCTTACGCATCGCCGCGCATGCTGCACCGACATCGTCACCTGACCGCCTGGCTCGGCGTGTTCGCGATCTGGCTCGCGATCGCGGCGCCGCTGGTGTCGCAGTGGCGCATCGCGCAGGCGGCCACTCCTGACTCAATCGTCTGCAGTGCAGAGCATGGCGCACACCGCGCGCCCGATGCGGGCCGCGCGCACGACCATGCACTGCATCTCGATGCGTGCGGCTATTGCGGCTTCTTCGCGCACAGTCCCGCGATCGGCGGCGCGGCCGCCGCATCGTTCGCCTTCGTCCCCCCTGATGCCGTTTCCGCCGCCGCGCCGCATGCGGTCGCGGCACGCGCCGACCGCTATCCGCGCGCGTACCCACGCGCACCGCCCGAGCGCGCCTGACGCGCTGTCTTCCGTTCCATTCATCGCCGATATCCGTGCGGTCCGTCGAGGCCGCGTGGAGGGCGTCACTCGGGCTTTCGATCATGACCATTCTTTCCTTGCGCGCGCCGAGGGCGGCGCGCCATTCCCGTGCGCGGCGCGTGCCGCGCATGCTGAAACTCACCGTTCCCGCGCTGGCCGTCGGCGCGATGACCGCCGCCGCGGCCGCGACCGAATCCGCGCAGGCCGCCGGTGCGCCGACGGACGACGCGGCCGTGCTGCTGCCGCCCGTCGAAGTCGTGGCGTCGCCGTTGACGACGCCGCTCGTCGTCGTCACGGATCCGAAGACGCCGCGCCAGCCGCTGCCGGCGAGCGACGGTGCGGACTACCTGAAGACGATTCCCGGCTTCACGTCGATCCGTAGCGGCGGGACCAACGGCGACCCCGTGCTGCGCGGGATGTTCGGGTCGCGGTTGAACATCCTCGCGAACGGGATGCCGACGCTCGGCGCGTGCCCGAACCGGATGGATGCGCCGACCTCGTATATCGCGCCGGAAAGCTATGACAAGGTCACCGTCGTGAAGGGCCCGCAGACGGTGCTGTACGGCCCCGGCGCATCGGCCGGCACCGTGCTGTTCGAACGCGTGACGCCGCGCTTCGAGCGGCCCGGCATGCGCTTCGACGGCAGCGTGGTCGGCGGATCGTTCGGCCGCAACGATCAGAACGTCGACGTGACGGCCGGCACGCCGGACGTCTACGGCCGCGTGATCGCGAACCATGCGCATGCGCAGGACTACGAGGACGGCAAC
Source organism: Burkholderia sp. RF4-BP95 (assembly GCF_001521985.1). Classification (NCBI taxonomy): domain Bacteria; kingdom Pseudomonadati; phylum Pseudomonadota; class Betaproteobacteria; order Burkholderiales; family Burkholderiaceae; genus Burkholderia; species Burkholderia sp. RF4-BP95. The sequence continues at coordinate 226,222 of NZ_LOSX01000018.1, forward strand.
GGCAACACCGTGCCGTCGCAATGGGACAAGTGGAACGCGGACGCGGCGCTGGGCTGGACGCCCGACGATCACACGCGCGTCGAACTGACGGCGGGCACCGGTGACGGTTATGCGCGCTACGCGGGGCGCGGGATGGACGGCGCGCATTTCCGTCGCGAGACGTTCGGCCTGTCGTTCGACAAGCGGCATCTCGGCGACGTGCTCGACCGGATCGAAGCGCGCGTGTACTACAACGAAGCCGACCACGTGATGGACAACTACACGCTGCGGCAACCCGATCCGACCAGCAGCATGCCGATGCGAATGGCATCCGAGGTGCGGCGCCGCACGCTCGGTGCGCGGGCGGCCGCGACGTTCCGATTCGGCGACGACTTCAAGCTCGTGACCGGCGTCGATGCGCAGTCGAACCGGCTCGATTCGCGCTCGGCGATGGGGCGACAGAACTACGGCGACCAGCCGTGGGATGCGCAGGCGACGATGTGGAATGCCGGCGCGTTCGGCGAGCTGACGTGGTATGCGAGCGATGCGTCGCGCGTGATCGGCGGCGCGCGGGTCGACTACGCGAGCGCGCGCGACAAGCGTGCGACGACGCGCGGGATGATGTCGAGCAAGCCGAACCCGACCTTCGACGACGATCGCGCGCGCGTGCTGCCGAGCGGCTTCGTGCGGTACGAGCGCGATCTCGCCGCGCTGCCGGTCACGTGGTACGCGGGGATCGGTCACGCGGAACGCTATCCGGACTACTGGGAACTGTTCTCCGCGAAGCGCGGGCCGGCCGGTTCGATCAACGCGTTCTCGGCGGTGCAGCCGGAGAAGACTACGCAGCTTGACATCGGCGCGCAGTACAAGAGCGACCGGTTCGATGCGTGGGTGTCGGCCTACGCGGGCTATGTGCAGGACTACATCCTGTTCAACTACGCGGCAGGGATGATGGGGCCGACCACGCAGGCGACCAACGTCAACGCGCAGATCATGGGCGGCGAAGCCGGCGTGTCGTGGCGGCCGGTCGCACCGCTGCGCGTCGAGACGTCGCTCGCGTATGCGTGGGGGCGCAACGCGACGAGCGGCGATCCGCTGCCGCAGATGCCGCCGCTCGAGGCGCGCTTCGGTCTCGAATACACGCGCGGCGCATGGTCGGCCGGCGGCCTGTGGCGGGTCGTTGCGCCGCAGCATCGCTATGCCCTGAACGAAGGCAACGTGGTGGGCAAGGACTTCGGTCCGAGCGCCGGCTTCGGCGTGCTGTCGTTGCATGCGCAGTACAACGTCAGCAAGAAGGTGCAGATCTCGGTCGGCATCGACAACGTGCTGAACAAGGCCTACACCGAGCATCTGAACCTCGCCGGCAATGCGGGCTTCGGCTATCCGGCGAACGCGCCGGTGATGGAGCCGGGGCGCACGGCATGGGTGCGTGTGAGCGCGAAGCTGTAACGCGCGGCGCGCGTGTGCGATGCAGCATGCGCACGCGTGAACGCAGCCCCGCCCGAATGGGCGGGGCGCGTCAACCGATTAGAGAACCGTATCTAGTCAGGGCGCAAACGTTCGCGACTCGTGATTCACTCCTGTACTCGACGCACACGTTGCCCGCGACCGTCCCGTTCGCGACCCGCCGTGCGCGTCGATCCGATCTCATTCGCACCGGCAACACAATAATCAGGAGAACATACATGGCCAGATCGATGCGTTCCAGGGGGGTGGCAGGGGCAGTGGCTTGCGCGATGAGCGTCGCGCCGTTCGCGGGGACGACCGCGCTGATGACGCTCGCGACGACGCACGAGGCGATGGCGGCAACCGCGCCGGCGGACGACTACGCGGCGACGCGTTATCCGATCATCCTCGTGCACGGGCTCACCGGCACCGACAAGTACGCGGGCGTGCTCGAGTACTGGTACGGCATCCAGGAGGACCTGCAGCAGCATGGCGCGACCGTCTACGTCGCGAACCTGTCGGGGTTCCAGAGCGACGACGGGCCGAACGGGCGCGGCGAACAACTGCTCGCTTACGTGAAGACGGTACTCGCCGCGACGGGGGCGACCAAGGTCAATCTCGTCGGTCACAGCCAAGGCGGTCTGACCTCGCGCTACGTCGCGGCCGTCGCGCCCGATCTCGTCGCGTCGGTGACGACGATCGGCACGCCGCATCGCGGCTCGGAGTTCGCCGACTTCGTGCAGGGCGTGCTTGCCTACGATCCGACCGGATTGTCGTCGTCGGTGATCGCGGCGTTCGCCAATGTGTTCGGTATCCTGACGAGCAGCAGCAACAACGCCAATCAGGACGCGCTCGCCGCACTGAAGACGCTGACGACTTCCCAGGCCGCCACGTACAACCAGAATTACCCGAGCGCGGGCCTCGGCGCGCCGGGCAGCTGCCAGACGGGTGCGCCGACGGAAACCGTCGGTGGCAATACGCACCTGCTGTATTCGTGGGCCGGCACGGCGATCCAGCCGACCGTCTCCGCGTTCGGCGTGACGGGCGCGACGGACACCAGCACGATTCCGTTGATCGACCCGGCGAACGCGCTGGACCTGTCGACGCTTGCGTTGTTCGGCACGGGCACGGTGATGATCAATCGCGCCTCGGGCCAGAACGACGGGCTCGTGTCGAAGTGCAGTGCGCTTTACGGGAAGGTGCTGAGCACGAGCTACAAGTGGAACCATCTCGACGAGATCAACCAGTTGCTCGGCGTGCGCGGCGCGAATGCGGAAGATCCGGTCGCGGTGATCCGCACGCATGCGAACCGGCTGAAGCTCGCGGGCGCATGATCGATGACGGCACGTGAAGGACGCGCGCCGCTGGCGCGGCGCGTAGCGGTCTATGGCGCGGTGGGGTTGGCGGCGATCGCCGGCGTCGCGATCTGGGGCGGCACGGCGTCGCATCGCGGCGCCGACGCGACGCATGCGGCGGCCGATGCGGCAGTGCTCGGCGGTAAGCGCGCCGCACCGCCGCAGGCCGCATTGCCCGCGAGCGCGGGCCTGCCGCCGCCGCTCGCCGGTTCCAGTGCGCCGAGGCTGCCGCTCGATGCCGGCGGCCATCTCGCGAAGTCGCGCGCGGTGCGCGATTTCTTCGACTACTGCCTGACCGCGCGCAGCGACCTGAACGCGGCCGCGCTCGACGCACTCGTCGTGCGCGAGATCGCCGCACAGCTCGACGGCACGGCGGCGCAACCCGAGGCGCTCGACGTCTGGCATCGATATCGCGCGTATCTCGACGCGCTGGCGAAGCTGCCTGAGGCGGGCGCGGTCGACAAGTCCGATCTCGGTGCGCTGCAGCTCGCGCTCGATCGGCGCGCGTCGATCGCGTCGCGCGCGCTCGGCGACTGGAGCCAGCCGTTCTTCGGCTCGGAGCAGTGGCGGCAGCGCTACGATCTCGCGCGGCTGAAGATTGCGCAGGACCGCACGCTGACGGATGCACAGAAGGCGGAGCGGCTCGCAGCGCTCGCGCAGCAGATGCCCGCCGACGAACGCGCGGCACGGCAGAAGGCCGACCGGCAGCAGGCCGCGATCGACCAGATCGCGCAGTTGCAGAAGAGCGGGGCGACGCCGGACGCAATGCGCGCGCAATTGACGCAGACACTTGGCCCGGAAGCCGCCGCGCGCGTCGCGCAGATGCAGGAGGACGACGCATCGTGGCAGAGCCGCTACGCCGACTATGCGGCGCAGCGTGCGCAGATCGGCGCGGCCGGATTGTCGCCGCAGGATCGCGACGCGCAGATCGCCGCGCTGCGGCAGCGCATGTTCACGAAGCCCGGCGAAGCGATGCGCGCGGCGTCGCTCGACCGCGGCACGGTTGCCGCGCAGTGACGCACACGGTCATGCCGCGCGCGTGAAGTGCCGCGGCAGATGCTGTTCGATGGTTGCCGCGAGCGTGTCGAACGCGGGGCCGATGCCTTCGTGCGCGACGCACGCATAGCCGAGCAGCAGCCCGCGCCGCGCGGTGTCGAGGTTGCTGTAGTAGCTGGTCAGCGGACGCACGATCACACCCGCGTCGAATGCGCTTTGCGTGACCGCGCGATCGTCGCACGTGTCGGGCAGGCCGAGCACCAGATGCAGGCCGGCCTCGTCGCCCATCACGGGCAGCGCGTCGCCGAAGCGCGCATGGATCGCATCGATCAGCAATTGCCGGCGCTCGCCGTACAGCGTGCGCATTCGCCTGACGTGTGAAGTCAGGTGCCCGTCCATGATGAATTCGGCGAGCACGGCCTGCTGCATCAGCTGGCCCTCGCGATACAGTTCCGACAACCCGGTGCGGAACGTGTCGACAAGATGCTCCGGCACGACCATGTAGCCCATCCGCAGGCCCGGGAACAGCATCTTGCCGAGGCTGCCGACGTAGATCACGCGGCCGCCGTCGTCGAGGCCCTGCAGCGACGCGAGCGGGCGGCTGCCGTAGCGGAATTCGCTGTCGTAGTCGTCCTCGATGATCCAGCAGCGGTGCTGGCGCGCGTACTCGAGCAGCATCCGACGCCGTGCGAGACTCATCACCATACCGAGCGGATACTGGTGCGACGGCGTGACGAGCACGAGCCGCGGCGGATGCTGCATGTCGCTCGCGCTCGGATCGATGCCTTCCTGGTCGACCGGTACCGGCGTGAGCGCGAGGCCGGTCGCCTGCAGCACGCTGCGCACGCCCCAGTAGCACGGCTCCTCGACCCACGCGCGATCGCCGATGTCGGACAGCAACCGCACCGCGAGGTCGATCGACTGGTGGATGCCGGTCGTGATGATCACCTGGTCCGGCGAGCATTTAACCGAGCGCGCGACGCGCAGGTAGTCGGCGAGCGCACGGCGCAGCGGCCGGTAGCCGCCGCCCGGCGAATAGGTCAGCAACTCGGGATTCGCTTCTTTCCACAGGCGAGCCTGCAGGCGGCTCCATGTGCGGCTCGGGAATTCCGACACGTCCGGCACGCCCGGCATGAACGCACCCCACTGGCGCCGCGACACGCCCGCATGCTCGATCAACTGCCGCCCGCGCATCGACAGGTCGCCTTGTGCGTCCTGCTGCGCCGCCGCACCGGCGTCGGACGGCGGCGGCGCGGCGCCCGGCACGCGGATCGCGGCCGCGTCCGGGCGCGTGTCGGCCACATAGGTGCCGCTCCCGGTCGTCGTCAGCACATAGCCTTCGGCCGTCAACTGGTCGTACACGTGCAGCACGGTATTGCGCGCGATCGACAGGTCTGCCGCGAGGGTGCGCGAACTGGGCAGTTTTGTCCCTGGCCCTAATTCCCCGGTCAGAATCGCTTGCTGCATCAGTTGCAGCAACTGCCGATACATCGGCTCGGACGAACTGCGGTCGAGACGGGCGGAGAGCCAGTCGGCCAGGATCACGGTATCCAAAGTGGTCCTACTAGGAATATTGAAATGGTTCCCTATTGTAGAACCGTACGCACCGTATAGTGGGTTCATCTCAAAAACGTTTGTCGCGCAGCAAGGGGACAGCCACGATGAAGTCCGATGATGTGATCGTCAGCTTTCGCGGCGTGCGGAAGACCTATGACGGCGAGACGCTGGTCGTCAAATCGCTCGACCTCGACATCCACCGAGGGGAATTCCTGACGCTGCTCGGGCCGTCCGGCTCGGGCAAGACCACCTGCCTGATGATGCTGGCGGGCTTCGAGTTTCCGACGGGCGGCGAGATCCGCCTCGACGGCGAACTGCTGAACACCGTGCCGCCGCACAAGCGCAACATCGGCATGGTGTTCCAGAACTACGCGCTGTTTCCGCACCTGACGGTCGAGCAGAACGTCGCGTATCCGCTGTCGGTGCGCAAGCTGCCGCCGGCCGAGCGCGCGGAGCGCGTCGCGCATGCGCTGAAGATGGTGCAGATGGAGCGTTTCGCGAAACGCTATCCGGCGCAGTTGTCGGGCGGCCAGCAGCAGCGCATCGCGCTCGCGCGGGCGCTCGTGTTCGAGCCCAAGCTCGTGCTGATGGACGAGCCGCTCGGCGCGCTCGACAAGCAGTTGCGCGAACACATGCAGTACGAACTGAAGGCGCTGCACGAGAAGCTCGGCGTGACCTTCGTCTACGTGACGCACGACCAGGGCGAGGCGTTGACGATGTCCGATCGCGTCGCGGTGTTCGACAAGGGCATCGTGCAGCAGCTCGATACCGTCGACCGCCTGTACGAATCGCCGTGCAACGAATTCGTCGCGAACTTCATCGGCGACAGCAACCGGCTGCGCGGCACCATCGCGCGCGTCGACGGCGAATTCTGCGAATTCCGCCTCGACGACGGCACGCAGCTCGTCGGTCGCCGCATCGGCGACGCGGCCGAAGGCGCGCCGGCCGTCGCATGCATCCGGCCCGAACGCATGAGCCTCGCGAACGGTCACGCGAACGGCACCGCCAACCGCGTGACCGGCGAGGCGCGCAGTCTCATCTATTTCGGCGATCACGTGCGCATGCGCTGCGCGCTGCCGGGCCAGGACGAATGCTTCGTGAAGGTGCCGCTCGGCACGGGCGCGCTCGACGCGTTCTCGCCCGGCGCGCCGGTATCGCTCGCATTCGCGCCCGAGCATCTGCGCGTATTCGCCTGACGCAGGGTTTTCCCGCTTTATCGCAGCACGTCGTCAACTACAACTGCCCACTTCCACCACGAGAGGAGAGGAACCATCATGAACGGAGCAAGCACTACCGCGCGTCGCACCGCGCTCGCACTGGCGCTCGCCGTCGTCGGCGCATCGGCCACGGCGGCCGAACTCACGGTCGTCAACTTCGGCGGCGCGAACGGCGACGCACAGAAGGCCGCATTCAACCAGCCGTTCGAGAAGGCGACCGGCAACAAGGTCACGGCCGTCGAGTACAACGGCGAGCAGGCGAAAGTGAAGGCGATGGTCGAGGCGAAGCACGTCAACTGGGACGTGGTCGAAGTCGAATCGGGCGACCTGAACCGCGGCTGCGACGAAGGGCTGTACGAAAAGCTCGACTGGTCGAAGATCGCGAAGAAGTCCGACCTGATTCCCGAATCGCCGCAGGTGTGCGGCGTCGGCTTCTTCGTGTGGTCGACCGCGCTGTCGTACAACGCGGACAAGCTGAAGACCGCGCCGACCGGCTGGGCCGATTTCTGGAACGTGAAGAAATTCCCCGGCAAGCGCGGCATGCGCAAGGGCGCGCGCTACAACCTCGAGTTCGCGCTGATGGCCGACGGCGTCGCGACGAAGGACGTGTACAAGGTGCTCGGCACGAAGGCCGGCCAGGACCGCGCGTTCAAGAAGCTCGACGAGCTGAAGCCGTACATCCAGTGGTGGGAAGCGGGCGCGCAGCCGCCGCAGTTCCTGGTGGCCGGCGACGTCGTGATGTCGACCGCGTACAACGGCCGTATCGATGCCGCGCAGAAGGAAGGCAAGAACCTGAAGGTCGTGTGGAACGGCAGCATCTACGACCTCGACTACTGGGCGATTCCGAAGGGCTCGCCGAACAAGGCGCTGGCCGAGCAGTACATCGCGTACACGCTGACGCCGAAGCCGCAGCAAGGGTATGCGCAGCACATCGCGTACGGCCCGACGAACATCGCGGCGATCAAGTCGCTCGACGCGAAGACGCTCGCGAACCTGCCGAACTCGCCGGCCAACGGCAAGAACGCGGTGCTGGAGGACATCGGCTTCTGGACCGACCACAGCGACGAGCTCGAGCAGCGCTTCGCCGCGTGGGCGACGAAGTAACCGCTACTCAGGTGTCCTGATGCAACCTGCCGCGCGGCGCATCGACTGCGTCGCGCGGCATTCCGCCGGATCGAGCCCGGCCGGAGAGAACCGTTGAACACGATGACGATCGCTCCTTCCTCGCCGTCGACGGCCGCGCTCAAGCGCGAGCTGAAGGCCGCCGAGGCCCGCAAGCGCACGATGGCGCTGCTGCTGATCGCGCCGCTCGCGATCTTCCTGCTGCTCATCTTCGTCGTGCCGATCGGCACGCTGCTCACGCGCGCGGTGCAGAACCCCGAGATCGCGACCGCGCTGCCGAACACGATCGCCGCGCTGTCGGGCTGGGACCGCAAGGCGCCACCGGCCGACGCCGCGTATGCCGCGCTCGCGGCCGACATGACGAAGGTCGCCGACAGCGAGGCGATGGGCGCACTCGCGCGGCGCCTGAACACCGAGATTCCCGGCTACCGCTCGCTCGTCGCGAAGACGGCGCGCGCGATGCCGCTGAAAGGCGACAACGACGCGGCGCTGACGCCCGCGCAAACGCGCGCGAAACTGATCGATCTCGATTCGCGCTGGGGCGACGTTGCGTACTGGCAGTCGATCGCGAAGAACGGCAGCCAGATGTCGCCGTTCTACCTGCTCGCCGCGCTCGACCACAAGCAGGACGGCTTCGGCCGGATCGTGCAGGCCGATCCCGATCAGTCGATCTATCTCGCGATCTTCGGCCGCACGTTCGTGATCGGCGTCGCCGTTACGCTGTTCGCGCTGCTGCTCGGCTACCCGCTCGCGTACTGGATCTCGACGCTGTCGGAGCGCCGCGCGAACCTCGTGATGATCCTCGTGCTGATTCCGTTCTGGACCTCGGTGCTGGTGCGCGTCGCCGCGTGGATCGTGCTGCTGCAGAGCGAAGGGCTCATCAATACGGCGCTGATCGGCAGCGGGCTGATCTCGCATCCGCTGACGCTGCTGTTCAACCGCGTCGGCGTGTACATCTCGATGACGCACATCCTGCTGCCGTTCATGATCCTGCCGCTCTACAGCGTGATGAAGTCGATCCCGCCGACCTACCAGCGCGCGGCCGTGTCGCTCGGCAGCCATCCGTTCGCCGCGTTCTGGCGTGTGTACGTGCCGCAGACCTATCCGGGCGTCGGCGCCGGCGCGCTGCTCGTGTTCATCCTGGCGATCGGCTACTACATCACGCCCGCGCTGCTCGGCGGGCCGAACGACCAGATGGTCAGCTACTACGTCGCGTACTTCACGAACGTGACGATCAACTGGGGCATGGCGTGCGCGCTCGGCGGGCTGCTGCTCGCGGCGACGCTGGTGCTGTATGCGGTATATGGGCGCTTCACGCGCACCAACGTGAGCCTCGGCTGAGCGCCGCGCACAACGAAACGGGAAGGGGATGCCGACCATGAAACTCGCCAGGCCGCTGTTCGCGCCGCACATGTCGTTCGTCGAGCGCGCGTGGTACGTCGCGCTGCGCGTGCTCGTCGTGCTGACGCTGCTGTACCTGATCCTGCCGGTGCTCGCCATCGTGCCGCTGTCGTTTTCGTCGAGCACGTTCCTCGTCTATCCGATCCCGGGCTTCTCGATGCGCTGGTACGAGAACCTGATCGCGTCGGACGAGTGGCGGATGGCCGCGAAGAACAGCTTCATCGTCGCGCCGTCGGCGACCGTCGTCGCGACCGTGCTCGGCACGCTCGCCGCGATCGGCCTCACGAAGGCGGACTTCCGCGGCAAGGGGCTCCTGATGGCCGTGCTGCTGTCGCCGATGATCGTGCCCGTAGTCGTGGTCGGCGTCGGCATGTATCTGTTCTTCGCGCCGCTCGGGCTCGCGAATACCTACACGGGGCTGATCGCCGCGCACGCGGCGCTCGGCGTGCCGTTCGTCGTGACGACGGTGGCCGCGACGCTGCAGGGCTTCAACCAGAATCTGGTGCGCGCGAGCCTGTCGCTCGGCGCGAATCCCGTCACGACGTTCTTCCGCGTGACGCTGCCGGTGATCGCGCCGGGCGTGATGTCGGGTGCGTTGTTCGCGTTCGCGACGTCGTTCGACGAAGTCGTCGTCACGCTGTTCCTCGCGGGCGCGGATCAGACGACGCTGCCGCGCCAGATGTTCACCGGCATTCGCGAGAACATCAGCCCGACGATCGCCGCGCTCGCGACGATCCTGATCATCTTCTCGACGAGCCTGCTGCTCGCGCTCGAATGGCTGCGCGGACGCAACGCGCGACGCGCGGTGTCGTGACGGCCGGAAGCGCAGCGTCCGGCGCGCCGTCGATCGTTGCGTTTTCAACGATGCCGCGCACTCGACGCGGTGCACCGAAGCTTTCGTTTCGCTGACTGACGACGCGGTCGCCTGCACGTTCGATGCGGCTCTGCAACAATACGGCTCGCGGTGCCGCGCGTTCCGTTCGTGCAGCAGGGACGCCCGGTGCCGCGCCGCTCAATCCGCGACGCCGCGCGTCGCTCGTCAGCCGAGCCTCATCTTGTCCGAATTCGCATCCCCTGCCGGCGCCCGGGAGCCGGCCGTCAACTGGCGCGCGATGTCCGCCGTGCTGCTGGCCGTCGCGCTCGCGACGCTCGACACGGCAATCGCGAACACCGCGCTGCCCGCGATCGCCACCGACCTGCACGCGTCGCCGGCCGCGTCGGTGTGGATCATCAACGCCTACCAGCTCGCGATGGTCGCGACGCTGCTGCCGTTCGCGTCGCTCGGCGACATCGTCGGTCACAAGCGCGTGTATGTCGCGGGCCTCGCGGTGTTCACGCTCGCGTCGCTCGGCTGCTCGCTCGCGGCGACGCTGCCGCAGCTGACGGCGGCGCGGATCGTGCAGGGCTTCGGCGCGAGCGCGATCATGAGCGTGAACGTCGCGCTGATCCGCAACCTGTTTCCCGCGCACCGGCTCGGGCGCGGCGTCGGCTTCAACGCACTGGTCGTCGGCGTGTCGTTCGCCGTGGGGCCGACGATCGCGTCGCTGATCCTGTCGGTGGCCGCCTGGCCGTGGCTATTCGCGGTGAACGTGCCGCTCGGCGTGCTCGCGCTTGCCGTGGCGATTCCGTCGCTGCCGCAGACGGCGCGCGGCAAGCATGCGTTCGATCCGCTCGCCGCGCTGTTCAACGTGATCACGTTCGCATCGCTGATCTTCGCGCTCGGCGAATTCGCGCAGCGCGGGCCGCTGTCCGTCGTGTTCGCGGCTGCCGCGGTCGCGCTCGCGTTCGGGGCGCTGTTGATCCGCCGCCAGGCCGGGCACCCGGCGCCGATGTTGCCGGTCGACCTGTTCCGCCGGCCGGTGTTCACGCTGTCCGCGCTGACGGCCGTGTGCGCGTTCGCCGCGCAGGGGCTCGCGTTCGTGTCGCTGCCGTTCTACTTCGAAACCGTCCTGCATCGCGACGCGGTGGAGACGGGCTTCCTGATGACGCCATGGTCGGCGATCGTCGCGCTCGCCGCGCCGATCGCGGGCCGGCTTTCGGATCGCTATCCGCCCGGATTGCTCGGGGCGATCGGGCTCGCGCTGCTGAGCGCGGGGATGGTGTCGCTTGCCGCGCTGCCGGCGGCGCCGAACGTCGTCGACATCGGCTGGCGGATGATGCTGTGCGGCGCGGGCTTCGGTTTCTTCCAGTCGCCGAACCTGAAGGCGTTGATGTCGAGCGCGCCGCCCGAGCGCAGCGGCGGCGCGAGCGGCATCATCGCGACCGCGCGGCTGATCGGGCAGGCGACCGGCGCGGCGCTCGTCGCGCTGTCGTTCGGGATCGCCGGGCGTCATGGGCCGACGCTCGCGCTGATGCTCGGTGCGGGCTTTGCCGGCGCCGCGAGCGTCGCGAGCGGGCTGCGGCTCTTCGCACCGTCGCATCGGGCCGGCGCGCCGGTCGCATCGGTCGCGGCGACGCCGGCGAAGGAGCCGGCGACGGAGTAGCGTTCCGTACGCGCCCGCTGCCCGCGAGTTTCACGGCCGGCGCGCGGCGAACGACCGCCGCGCGCCGGCCTTCGCATCACGCTCAGAAGCCGCCCGTCTGGATCAGCTTGTTGAGGTTCGCGATGTTCAGGCTGCCGAAGCCGGTCGTCAGATCCCAGCCGGTGCCTGCCTGGTAGCCGTACCCCTGATAGCCGTTGTTTCCCGACACGACGTCATAGCGCACGAGCGACGGGTTCGACGGAACGTCCGCATAGAACTTGCCGGCCGGGAAGCCGAGGCCCGTGCCGTTCGCCGCGAGCAGACGCGCCCAGAAACCGGTGAAGATCGGCGCGGCGAGGCTCGTGCCGCCGATCTGCTGCAGCTGGCCGTAGTTGTAGATGTATGCGCCCGTGCTTTGCGCGGCGTCGAACGATACATCGGGCAACTGACGATTGCTGCCCGACTGCCACGCCGGCGCCGGCAGGACCGTGCTGACGCCGCCGCCCGTGGCCCACAGCTTGCCGTTCCCGTCGAGGCCTTCGTTCCACACCGTTTCATTCGAGAATGCACCCGCCGACGTGGTGTACAACGTCGTGCCGCCGATCGCGAGCACGTGCGGCGACGCGGCCGGCCACGACACCGTGTAGTTCGCGCCGTCCGGATAGCCGCGGTTGTTGCACTCGTAGACGCCTTCGTCGCCCGACGATACCGAGAACGTCTGGCCCTGCGCGGCAGCCGTCGTGAAGATCTGTTCCTCGGCGTCGATCGTGCCGTCCGCGTTCGCGTCGGTTTCGCACCAGCCGAGCGACACGTTGATCACCTTCGCGGTGTTGTCCGACACCGCGCGGTTGAATGCCTGCGTGAGCCCCGTGTTGCCGGCGGCGTTCAGGTCCGCCATGTAGAACACCAGCTTGCCGACCTGGCCGCCGGCCGAGCCGACGATCGACTGGCTGTCGAGATCCCATTCGCCCTGGCCGTCCTGGTCGTCGCTGTAGCTGCCGCTCGTGCCGGTGCCGTTGGTCTTGACGGTCTGGGTCGTGACCGTGCCGTAACCGTTGCTCGACGTGAACTGCTTCAGGTCCTGCAGCGTCTGCGACACGCCGCCGATCGTGATGATGCCGACGGTCACGCCGGCCGCGGTCGGCACGCCGGTCGCGTTGTAGAGGCCGGGGAATTCCTTCGGATAGTGGCCGGTGGCCGTGCCGGCCGCGAGTGCCTGCGGCTTCGCGACGTTGCCGATGCGCAGCATCGGCCGTGCGCGCGCGACGTTCTGCAACCCGAGCACCGAGCCGACGACGTCGCCGAGCGCGCGCGGCACCTGCGCGGTCGACGCGTTCGCGAAGCCCGAGCGGCCCGCGTACTGGAAATGCACGAGCGACGTGTTGAACGCGGTCTTTACCGTGCCGGCCGTGCCGCGCGCGGACACCAGCAGCCGGTTCGGCGCCACTTCGATGTTCACGAAGCCGCTCTTGCGCAGATAGTCGACGACCGACTTCACCTGCGCGTCGGTTGGTGCGTAGCTGGCGAGGAACTGCTCGTGCGTCAGGTACTGCCGGTAATGCGCGTTGCCGGGCCGGTTCACGTCGTGCGCGAGCTGCTTGAGCTGCGCGGCGTTGCGCAGCTTCAGGCTGACGACGACGTCGGTCGTCTCGCCGGCCGCGAGTTCGAGCGACGGCGCCGCGCTGCGCGCCATCAGTTGCGGGCCGGTCAGAAAGGCCTTCGTGTGGGTGTCGACCCAGTCCGTCGTCGCATGCGCCGCGCCGGCGGCGAGCACGAGCGGCCACGCGCACGCGAGGCGGCGGGGCGACGGAAGGGGGAGGGCAAACCAGGCGTTCCTTTTCATCGGGAGTCCTTTTTAGGAGAGACGACGTTGCTGGAGCCCCCGGCCCTTGTGGGGCCGCGAGCGGTGACGAGCGTAGGGCGTCGGTGCCGTTCAGGTAGCTGCCAGTTTCCATAGCTGTCAGTTCTGACATCGGCGTGTTCGCGCGCATGCGCGGCGGCGTCGACGCCCGCGGCATCGGTGCCGCCGAAGGGAACCGGTTCGCGACGCGATCGCGCTGCGATCGACGACGTTTGCACGCACGACTCGTTCGTTGCGGTATCGGAATGCGCGCGATTGCGGAGCGAATCGCCGCGAAAGCGCATTGCGTGTGATGGGGCGTCGGCGCGTCGCGCGTTGCACTATGTGGTCAAGCGTCGCCATGACGCCAACGCGACGCCGCCGCGATGCGCGGATGCACAGAAACGGGGCCGGTCGATCGCGAGCGTTTCCCGAACTGTGGAACAGCGCGATGCCGAGTCTTGCAGCGTGCTTTCGGTTCGCGGGTCGGGCGAGCGGATTAGAGGAAATGCTCGAATGCGAACGATGGCGCCGATTCGGCGCGCGCCGGATGTCCGTCGCCAGCGGTTCCGTTGCCGCTCGGCCCGCGCCGGCGAATGAGCACACTGCGGGATCGAACGACGTCACGCGCGAAATTCCGCCTTGACGCGTATCGTTCGCCGGCTATGCTTCGATCCATAACCATCGGGTTATTGATTCGGACATGCACGACGCTCACGACCTGCTTTTCAGAACACTGGCCGATCCGACGCGCCGCGCGCTCTTCGAGCGGCTGTGCGAGGAGGGCGAGTTGACGGTCGCCGCGCTCACGGCCCATGCAGGCGTGTCGCAGCCGGCGGTATCGAAGCATCTGGGCGTACTGAAGCAGGCCGGGCTCGTGAGCGATCGTCACGAAGGCCGGCAGACGCACTACAGCGCGCAGCCGCAGGCGCTGACGCCGTTGATCGACTGGACCAGCCAGATGGCCGGCTTCTGGCAGAACCGGTTCGACGCTCTCGAAGATCTGCTCAAAAGGATGGATCAATGAACCAGGCCACTACCGAAACGCGTACCGTCGTCGTCGAACGGGAACTGTCGCATCCGCCGGAGAGGATCTGGCGTGCGCTCACGCAACCGCACCTGATCGAGGCGTGGCTGATGCAGAGCGACTTCGAGCCCGTTGCGGGCCGTGCGTTCAGCTTCCGCGCGGACTGGGGTTCGGTCGACTGCACGGTGCTGACGATCGAGCCGCAGCGCGTGCTGTCCTATACATGGGCCGCGTATGGCCTGGAAAGTGTCGTCACGTGGACGCTCACGCCGACGGCGGGCGGCACGCTGCTGCGCATGGAGCAGGCCGGCTTCCGCGCGGATCAGGAACAGGCGTATCGCGGGGCGCAGCACGGGTGGGTGCGATTCTTCGAGTCGCTCGAACAGGTGCTGGCGCGGCCAGATGGAGAACCGGAGGCCGGGGCATGAGCGCGCCGGACCTGGAGCCGTCGGCACGCATCGACGCGCTGATCGCGGGAATCGCCGACTGGCGAGGCAAGACCTTCGCCGAACTGCGCGAGACGATCCGTGCCGCCGAAGACGGCATCGTCGAGGAATGGAAATGGATGGGCAGCCCGGTGTGGTCGTGCGACGGAATGATCGCGGTCGCGAACGCGCACAAGGGCAAGGTGAAGCTCACGTTCATGCACGGCGCGCACCTGCCCGATCCCGACGGGCTGTTCAATGCCGGCCTCGACGGCAATGCGCGGCGCGCGATCGATTTCCTCGAAGGCGACACGCTCGACAAGCGCGCGCTGAAGCGCCTCGTTCGCGCGGCGATCGACTACAACCGCGCGCACCTGAAGAAGAACGTGCGGGCGGGGGCCAAGGCACGCGGCGACAAGGCCGCATGACGTACCGCCGATATCGCGCTCCCGCCGCGCGCGCATAAAAAAAAGCCCGACACGAGGTCGGGCATCCAAATCGGCCGCAACCGCCGCGAGGCGGCTGCGGCACCTGCAAAAGCAGGACGCTTACGCTGCGAGCAGCGAGCGCAGCACGAACGGCAGGATACCGCCGTGCTTGTAGTAGTCGACTTCGATCGGCGTATCGATGCGCAGCAGCACCGGCACGCGGGTCGCTTCGCCGTTCTTGCGGTGGATCACGAGCGTGACGTCCTGCTGCGGCTTGAAGTCGTCGCCGAGGCCTTCGATGTCGTACGTCTCTTCACCGGTGATGCCGAGCGACTGGACGCTGTCCGCGCCCTTGAACTGCAGCGGCAGCACGCCCATGCCGACCAGGTTCGAACGGTGGATCCGCTCGAAGCTGCGTGCGATCACGGCCTTCACGCCGAGCAGTTGCGTGCCCTTCGCGGCCCAGTCGCGCGACGAGCCCGTGCCGTACTCTTCGCCTGCGAACACGACGGTCGGCGTGTCGGCCGCGACGTACTGCATGGCCGCGTCGTAGATCGACTGCTGTTCGCCGCTCGGCTGGTGGATCGTCAGGCCGCCTTCGACGCGCGTGCCGTCCGCCTTCGCCGGGATCATCAGGTTCTTGATCCGCACGTTCGCGAACGTGCCGCGCATCATCACGTCGTGGTTGCCGCGGCGCGAGCCGTAGCTGTTGAAGTCGGCCTTCTGCACGCCGTTCTCCTTCAGCCACTTGCCTGCCGGCGAGTCTTCCTTGATCGAGCCTGCCGGGCTGATGTGATCGGTCGTGACCGAGTCACCGAAGATGCCCAGTGCGCGCGCGCCCTTGACCGTCGGGATCGACGCGGCCGGCTCCATCGAGAAGTCGTTGCCGAAGAACGGCGGCTCGGCGATGTAGGTCGACTTCGGCCAGTCGTAGACCTGGCCCGTTTCGCCCTCGATCTTGCTCCAGAGGTCGCCCTTCTTGGTCAGCTTCGAGTAGTTGTCCTCGAACTTCTTCGGGTCGAGCGCGAACTTGAGCAGCGCGTGGATTTCATCGCTGGTCGGCCAGATGTCGCCGAGGTAGATGTCGTAGCCGTCCTTGCCCTTGCCGACCGGCTCGGTCATCAGGTCGCGCGTGATGTTGCCGGCGATCGCGTAGGCGACGACCAGCGGCGGCGACGCGAGGAAGTTCGCGCGGATGTTCGGGTGGATGCGCGCTTCGAAGTTACGGTTGCCCGACAGCACCGCAGCCGCGACGATGTCGTTCTTCGTGATCGCTTCGTTCAGTTCCGGCGTCAGATCGCCCGCGTTGCCGATACAGGTCGTGCAGCCGTAGGCGGCGACTTCGAAGCCGAGCTTCGCGAGGTAGGGCAGCAGGCCCGTCTTCGTCAGGTATTCGGTGACGATGCGCGATCCCGGCGCGAGCGACGTCTTGATGTGCGGCGCGACGGTCAGGCCGGCTTCGACGGCCTTCTTCGCGAGCAGGCCGGCGGCCAGCAGCACGCTCGGGTTCGACGTGTTCGTGCACGACGTGATCGCGGCGATCAGCACGTCGCCGTTCTTCACGTCGACGCCGTTGCTCGTCGTGTATTGCGCGTTCAGGTCGTCCGCCTTCTTCGCGAAGCCGTTTTCCGCGACCGGCTTCGAGAACAGGTCGGTGAACGTCGACTTGACGTTGCCGATCTCGATGCGGTCCTGCGGGCGCTTCGGGCCGGCCAGCGACGGGGCGACCGTTGCCAGGTCGAGCGTCACCGTCTTCGTGTAGTCGATGTCGCCGGCCTTCGGAATGCCGAACAGCTTCTGGGCCTTGAAGTAGTTTTCGAACGCGGCGATTTCCGCCTTCGTGCGGCCCGTGCCTTCGAAGTAGTCGATCGTCTTTTCGTCGACCGGGAAGAAGCCCATCGTCGCGCCGTATTCCGGCGCCATGTTGCCGATCGTCGCGCGGTCCGGCAGCGACAGCGACTTCGTGCCTTCGCCGAAGAACTCGACGAACTTGCCGACGACCTTCTCCTTGCGCAGCATTTCGGTGATCGTCAGCACCAGGTCGGTGGCCGTCACGCCTTCGCGCAGCTTGCCCTTCAGCTCGACGCCGACGACGTCCGGCGTCAGGAAGTACACCGGCTGGCCGAGCATGCCGGCTTCCGCCTCGATGCCGCCCACGCCCCAGCCGACCACGCCGATGCCGTTGATCATCGTCGTGTGGCTGTCCGTGCCGACGAGCGTGTCCGGGTAGTACACGGTGTCGCCGCCGTCCGCCTTCTTGTGGACGCCGCGCGCGAGATACTCGAGGTTCACCTGGTGGACGATGCCGACGCCCGGCGGCACGACCTTGAACGTGTCGAACGCCTGCATGCCCCACTTCATGAACTGGTAGCGCTCGTTGTTGCGCTGGAATTCCAGCTTCATGTTCAGGTCGAGCGCGTCCTTCTGGCGGAAGTAGTCGATCTGGACCGAGTGGTCGACGACGAGATCGACCGGGACCAGTGGCTCGATCTTCTTCGGGTTCTTGCCCGAACGCTCTGCCACACCGCGCATGGCCGCGATGTCGGCGAGCAGCGGCACGCCCGTGAAGTCCTGCAGCACGACGCGCGACACCACGAACGGAATCTCGTCGACGCGCTTGGCGGTCGGCTTCCAGTTCGCGAGCTGCTCGATGTGTTCTTCGGTGATCTTCTTGCCGTCGTAGTTGCGCAGCACGGACTCGAGCACGATACGGATCGACACCGGGAGGCGTTCGATCTTCGTCTTCAGTTCCTTGCCGAGCTGCGGCAGCGAGTAGAACTTGCCTTTGCCGGAACCGCTGTCGAATTCCTTGAGGGTCTTGTGGAGATTGTGGGCCATGGTGATTTTCCTGGGTTTAAGGCTAGGAAACAAAGAGTCCTGGTGCTAAATCACATACAAGTCGACGTACTCATCGACCGGCATCGCTTCGAGCTTTGCCTGGTCCAGCGACACGTCGAGAATCGCTTGTTGCTGCTTTGCCGGGAAACGGCGGGCGAGGTTGGTCCTGAACTTCTCGACCAGGAGCGGGATGCCGTCCGCACGGCGTCGCTGATGGCCGATCGGGTATTCGACCGCCACTTCGGCAAGCTTCGACCCGTCCGCGAATTCGATCGTCAGCGCATTCGCGATCGATCGTTTGGCCGGGTCATGGTAATCCTTCGTGAACTGCGGATCCTCGACGCACACGGTTTTCGCGCGCAGCGCGTCGATGCGCGGATCGGCGGCGACCGCGTCTTCGTAATCGGCCGCGGTCAGCCGGCCGAACAGCAGCGGCACGGCAACCATGTACTGGATGCAGTGGTCGCGGTCGGCCGGATTGGCGAGCGGCCCCTGCTTGTCGATGATGCGGATCGCGGCCGCGTGCGTGCGGATCGTGATCCGGCTGATCTTGTCGGTGTTGCGGCCCGCCGCGGCGAGCTGCGCGTGCAGTTGGAGCGCGGCCTCGGCGGCCGTCTGCGCGTGGAATTCGGCGGGGAACGCGATCTTGAACAGCACGTTCTCCATCACGTACGTGCCGTACGGGCGCTGGAAGCGGAACGGCTGCCCGCCGAACAGCACGTCGTAGAAGCCCCAGGTTTTCGCGGTGAGCGCCGACGGGTAGCCCATTTCACCCGTTTTCGCGATCAGCGCGAGGCGCACCGCGCGGGACGTCGCGTCGCCGGCCGCCCACGACTTTCGCGAACCGGTGTTCGGCGCGTGGCGGTACGTGCGCAGCGCCTGGCCGTCGACGAATGCGTTGGATACCGCGTTGATCAGCTCGTCGCGCGTGAGGCCGAGCAGGCGGCCGACGACGGCCGTCGACGCAACCTTGACGAGCAGCACGTGGTCGAGACCGACCGCGTTGAACGAATTCTCGAGTGCGAGGCAGCCCTGGATCTCGTGGGCCTGGATCATCGCGACGAGCACGTCGCGCATGGAAAGCGGCTTCCTGCCGGCCGCGACGGCCGTGCGGGACAGCCAGTCGGCCGTCGCCAGGATTCCGCCGAGATTGTCGGACGGATGACCCCATTCGGCGGCGAGCCAGGTGTCGTTGAAGTCCAGCCAGCGGATCATCGCGCCGATGTCGAAAGCGGCCTGGACGGGATCGAGCTGGAAGGACGTGCCGGGCACCTTCGCGCCGTTCGGCACGATCGTGCCGGGCACGACGGGGCCGAGCAGCTTGGTGCAGGCCGGGTAGGACAGCGCCTCGAGTCCGCATCCGAGCGTGTCGATCAGGCAATGACGCGCCGTCTCCAGCGCGAGCGCGCTGTCGATTCCGGTGTTCAGCACGTAGTCGACGATATCGACGAGTACCGTATCCGGAGCGGGGCGGACGTTGGAGACCGAGGCGGACATCGAGGGGCCTGGGAGCGTGAAGACGCGGGCGCTTAGTTCGTTGCCGGCTTCAGTTCGTTCGATTGCGTCGGAGCCGGCGTGCCTTGCGCCATTTCCGGCGTCACGCATTCGTCGGCGAGACGCTCGCCGCCGTTGGCATCGCTGAACAGCATCGCCTTGCTCGGGATCACGACCAGCTTGAAGCCCGCGGCCGGATCGTAGAACGTGTCGGCGCCCGTCGTCGTGGCCTGACGCGGCAGCTTGTAGTTCTTCTTCGCCCAGTGAACCGTGACGACCTGGTCACGCTTCATGTCGCCGGCGAGGTCGAACGACAGGCCGTCCTTGCACGCCCACTTGGCTGCGCCGTCCGGTACCGGATCGACCTTGGCCGCGGCACGCGCCTGCGCCTTCTTGCTGCGCGGAACGATGCGCTTGGCCGGCGCCGGGCGCTTGGCCGTCTTCTTCGCGGTCGTCGCCGTATCCTGGGCGAACGCGCTCGGAGCCGACACCAGCATCGTGGCGGACAACGCGCCGATGGCGGTAGCGATCAGGAGTTTCTTCATGGAGTCAGAACCTTTCGATAATCAGTTGACAAGGGCCGGCGGCAGACACCGTCGGCCGGTTTGAAACTGCACGCGCCCCGGAAGCGCGCAGCGGCCGCTATTTTCACCTATTTGGCCGCGCATATTTCAGGTTTTCGGGCTCCGTTACGTTTTTTGTCGTTTCGCAAACCTGTCGCGGGTTCACGCTCCGGTGATTCGATGAAATGCGTGTGTCGGCGCGCGCTCACCGCGCGTCTCCGGCGGCCGGGCCGAACAGCGGCGCGGCTTCGGCCGGCACCGGCTGGCCGGTCGCCCGTGCGCGGCGCAGCACCGACCAGTAATAGCGGTAGCTCGCGCGGTCGTGCAGTGTATCGCCGTGGCGCGTCGGGCCCCAGTCGGCGGCCTGCGCGGCCAGCAGGATCTCGGCGGCCAACGCGACTTCATCGGTGCGCGGCGCGAATGCGTCGACGATCGGGCGGATCTGCGCGGGATGGATGCTCCACATCCGCGTGAACGCGAATTCGTCGCGTGCGCGACGCGCGTCGCCGGCGACGACGGCCATGTCACGTACCTCCGTCGTCACGTTGTGCGACGGCGTCTTGCCATGCGCGTGGCAGGCGGCGGCGATTTCCAGCTTTGCACGGCGCACGAGCGGGTGGTCGAACTGGCCGGGCGAGCGCATCGCCGCATCGGGAATCGCGCCGTGATGCGCGGACACGAAGTCCATCAGCCCGAAGCTGAGCGTGCCGACCAGCGGCAGCGCGGCGAGGGCGGCCGCCTGCGCGAGCGCGCCGTGCGTCTCGACCAGCACGTCGACCGGGATCGGCTGCGCGAGGCCCAGCTCGCGGCGCGTGCCTTCGATGAACGCGACCATCTCGGCCGCGTCCGCGGCGCTCGCGATCTTCGGCAGCGTGACGTAGGCCGGCGCGCGCGCGGCGCGCAGCACGATGCGCACGTCGTCGCGCCAGTGGGGATGGGAAAAGTCGTGGATGCGGACGCCGACACGCCCGAAGCGGTTTTCGGCGCTGCCGAGAAATTCGGCGACGAGCTGCGCGTGCGCGGCTTCCTGGCCGACGGCCGCGCCGTCCTCGCAGTCGAGCGTGATGTCGAACACGGGGCCGAGTTCGGCCTGGAGCGCGAGCGACTTGCGCATCAGCTTCTCGCTGCCCGCGTAGTGATCGCAGCAGGGCAGGATCGCGGGCGGGGACGCCCCGTCGTACAGCACTTGTGCAGGAGTGAGCGCGGACATCTCTTCTACGTCAAGGAGGCGGGCAACGTGGAGAAAATCGGATTCGGGCGCGTTCTGGGCCGGCGCGCGGGGCGCCTGGAGCGGCAAAACGTGCCCGGATCGGATCGGGCGGCGGGGCCGGCTGCCGGCCCGCCGCCCGTGCCGTGACCGGACCGCCCGGAGGCGGCCCGGCCGTGCAGTCTGCTTAGTTCTTCAGCAGGTGAGCGACGCCGTCGCGCTCTTCGAGCAGTTCGGCCAGCGTGCCGTCCATCTTCTCGCGCGAGAATGCGTCGATTTCGAGGCCTTCGACGCGCTTGTACTCGCCGTTTTCGCACGTGACGGGCACGCCGTAGATGATGTCTTCGGGGATGCCGTACGAGCCGTCCGACGGGATGCCCATCGTGACCCACTTGCCGTTCGTGCCGAGGACCCAGTCACGCACGTGGTCGATCGCCGCGTTCGCCGCCGACGCTGCCGACGACAGGCCGCGCGCTTCGATGATCGCCGCGCCGCGCTTGCCGACGGTCGGGATGAACGTGTCGCGGTTCCACACGTCGTCGTTGATCAGCTTCAGCAGCGACTCGCCTTCGACGGTCGCGAAGCGGAAGTCGGGGTACATCGTCGGCGAGTGGTTGCCCCACACGGCGAGCTTCTCGATCGATGCGACCGGCTTGCCCGACTTCGCCGCGAGCTGCGACAGCGCGCGGTTGTGGTCGAGGCGCAGCATTGCCGTGAAGTTCTTCTTCGGCAGATCCGGCGCCGACTTCATCGCGATGTACGCGTTGGTGTTCGCCGGGTTGCCGACGACCAGCACCTTCACGTCGCGGCTCGCGACTTCGTTCAGCGCGGCGCCCTGGACCGTGAAGATCTCGGCGTTCGCCGACAGCAGGTCCTTGCGCTCCATGCCCTTCGAGCGCGGACGCGCACCGACCAGCAGCGCGACGTCCGCATCCTTGAATGCAACCTTCGGATCGTCGGTGATCACGACGCCCGCGAGCAGCGGGAACGCGCAATCGTCGAGTTCCATCACGACGCCTTTGACGGCGGCTTGGGCTTGCGGGAGGTCGAGCAGTTGCAGGATGACCGGCTGGTCCTTGCCGAGCAGGTCGCCGTTCGCGATGCGGAACAGCAGGGAGTAAGCGATTTGACCTGCGGCGCCGGTGACGGCAACGCGCTTTGCGGGCTTAGCCATTGAAAATCTCCAGGACGGGTGAAGCGGTGGACGCTAGGCAAAACGCCATTCTATGCGCGTTACGCGTAGCGTTGCATTGAAGCAGGGCGGAGGACTCGCGAAAGGCAGACGCGGTGAACCTGGAGACGGCCGTGGCACGTAGCCGGGGACGCGTTTTGCACCCGCGAACCCTTGCTCGCCCCGGAGTGTAGGAGCCGGCGGGCCCAAAGTCAACGGTATCATATGTCTTATATAAGACAGATGTTTTGCGGAATTTGAGTGGACGGAAAAGCGCGGTTTGTGATGAAATGCGCGCCATGACATCGAACCAGGCGAACAACGCGAATCCGACCGGCGCAGGCGGCCCAGGGCAGCCGGGCGCGGCCGATTCCGTGCCGGCGCCTGCCGCTTCGCCGTCGCCGACCTTCAGTCCGTTATACCAGCAGATCAAGTCATTGATCACGCAAAGCCTGGAATCCGGCGAGTGGAAGCCGGGCGAGATCATCCCGAGCGAAGTGGAGCTCGCGGCCCGTTACAAGGTCAGCCAGGGCACCGTTCGCAAGGCGATCGACGAACTGGCCGCCGAAAACCTGGTGGTCCGGCGGCAGGGCAAGGGCACTTTTGTTGCAACGCACAACGAGGATCGCGCGCAGTTCCGCTTTCTGCGACTGCTGGCCGACGACGGTGCCGAGCATCCGCACGTGAGCCGCCTGCTCGAATGCCGGCGCCTGCGCGCGCCGGCCGAGATCGCGCGGCAGCTCGACCTGAAGCCGGCCGACCCGGTCGTGCAGGTGCGCCGCCTGCTGGAGTTCGAGAACGAAGTGACGGTGCTGGACGAGATCTGGCTGCCGGGCGCGATGTTCCGCGGGCTCACGTTCGAGCGGCTGAGCGAGTACAAGGGGCCGCTCTACGCGATGTTCGAGACGGAGTTCGGCACGCGGATGATCCGCGCGACGGAGAAGATCCGCGCGGTGGCGGCGGAGCCGGCGGTGGCCGACCTGCTGCACGTGCCGGCGGGTTTTCCTTTGCTGTCGGTGGAGCGTGTGTCCTATACATACGGAGACCGGCCGGTGGAAGTGCGACGCGGCTGGTATGTCACAACCGGGTATTACTATCAGAATGACTTGAGCTGACGACGTATCGGCACAAGCAGCGTGCGTGCGCGCTTCCCATGTTCGCGTAGCACGTTTCGGGCCGCCTTTATTCCCGTTCGCGTAATGATCCAGAGCAGACTTTCGCTGCAGCGCGATATAAAAAGGCGCTAAAATCGCGGATTAGTGTGACAACATAGTAGGGGTCTAGCATGACTGACGCAGTAAGAAAGCCGAGGCCGGAATACCGGAACATCGGATTCGGCGATATCACGATGAAATATCGCATGCCCTTGGCGGCGATATTGTCGATCCTCCATCGAGTCAGCGGCGCGCTGCTGTTCCTGTTCCTGCCGTTCCTGCTGTTCCTCTTCGATCAGAGCCTCACCTCCGAGCTCAGCTTCGAAGTCTTCAAGGCTTTCCTCTCCAACATCGTCGTCAAGCTGATCGTCCTCGCGTTGTCCTGGGCGTTCCTCCACCATTTCTGCGCCGGCATTCGCCACCTGCTGATGGACGTCAATCACGACGCCGTCTCGAAGGAAGGCGGCAAGCGGACGGCCGTCGTCGTCTTTGTCGTCTCGATCGCCCTGACGATCGCCATGGCACTCAAACTGTTCGGAGCATTCTAAGAAAATGGCAGCCAATAACCGAATCGGCTCGAAGCGCCTCGTCGTCGGCGCTCACTACGGCCTGCGCGACTGGCTCGCGCAGCGCGTCACCGCCACGATCATGGCGGTCTACACGGTCATTCTGCTCGTCCTGTTCTTCGGCGCGCATGACTTCTCGTACGAAGGCTGGGCATCGATCTTCTCCGCGCAATGGATGAAGCTCGCGACCTTCGTGACGCTGCTTTCCCTCTTCTACCACGCATGGGTCGGCGTGCGCGACATCTGGATGGACTACGTGAAGCCCGTCGGTGTGCGCCTGCTGCTGCAATCGCTGACCATCGTCTGGCTGCTCGCATGTGCGGGCTACGCCGCGCAGATTCTCTGGAGAGTGTAAAGAATGGCTGCAATCAAAACTTCCCTGCCGCGCCGCAAGTTCGACGTGGTGATCGTCGGCGCGGGCGGCTCGGGCTTGCGCGCAGCGCTGCAACTGTCGCGCGCGGGCCTGTCGGTCGGCGTGCTGTCGAAGGTGTTCCCGACCCGTTCGCACACGGTGGCCGCACAGGGCGGCATCGGCGCGTCGCTCGGCAACATGAGCGAAGACAACTGGCACTTCCACTTCTACGACACGATCAAGGGTTCCGACTGGCTCGGCGACCAGGACGCGATCGAGTTCATGTGCCGCGAAGCACCGAACGTCGTGTACGAACTGGAACACTTCGGCATGCCGTTCGACCGTAACGCGGACGGCACGATCTACCAGCGTCCGTTCGGCGGCCATACCGCGAACTACGGCGAGAAGCCGGTCCAGCGCGCTTGCGCGGCCGCCGACCGTACCGGTCACGCGCTGCTGCACACGCTGTACCAGCAGAACGTCGAAGCGAAGACGCAATTCTTCGTCGAATGGATGGCGCTCGACCTGATCCGCGACGCGGACGGCGACGTGCTCGGCGTGACGGCCCTCGAGATGGAGACGGGCGACGTCTACATCATGGAAGGCAAGACGACGCTGTTCGCGACGGGCGGTGCAGGCCGGATCTTCGCGGCGTCGACCAACGCGTTCATCAACACCGGCGACGGCCTCGGCATGGCTGCGCGCTCGGGCATCGCGCTGCAGGACATGGAGTTCTGGCAGTTCCACCCGACCGGCGTGGCCGGCGCGGGCGTGCTGATCACCGAAGGCGTGCGCGGCGAAGGCGGCATCCTGCGCAACGCGAACGGCGAGCGCTTCATGGAACGCTACGCACCGACGCTGAAGGATCTGGCGCCGCGTGACTTCGTGTCGCGTTCGATGGACCAGGAAATCAAGGAAGGCCGCGGCGTCGGTCCGAACAAGGACCACGTGCTGCTCGACCTGTCGCACATCGGCGCCGAGACGATCATGAAGCGTCTGCCGTCGATCCGCGAAATCGCGCTGAAGTTCGCGAACGTCGATGCGATCAAGGAACCGATCCCGGTCGTCCCGACGATTCACTACCAGATGGGCGGCATCCCGACCAACATCCATGGTCAGGTCGTCGGCACGTCGCGCGGCCACAAGGATCCGGTCAACGGCTTCTACGCAGTGGGCGAGTGCTCGTGCGTGTCCGTGCACGGCGCGAACCGCCTCGGCACGAACTCGCTGCTGGACCTCGTGGTGTTCGGCCGTGCGGCCGGCAACCACATCGTCGAGCACGTGAAGAACCAGAAGGAACACAAGCCGCTGCCGGCCGATGCAGGCGAATTCTCGCTGGCACGTCTGAACAAGCTCGACAAGTCGACCTCGGGCGAGTACACGCAGGACGTCGCCAACGACATCCGCGCGACGATGCAGAAGCACGCAGGCGTGTTCCGCACGTCGGCACTGCTGAAGGAAGGCGTCGACCAGATGGCCGGCCTGAAGGCACGCGTGGAAAACATTCACCTGAAGGACAAGTCGAAGGTGTTCAACACCGCGCGCGTCGAAGCGCTCGAGCTGGAGAACCTGATCGAAGTCGCCCGCGCGACGATGGTGTCGGCGGAAGCGCGCAAGGAAAGCCGCGGCGCGCACGCACACAGCGATTACGAACATCGCGACGACGACAACTGGCTGCGCCACACGCTGTGGTACAGCGAAGGCGATCGCCTCGACTACAAGCCGGTTCAAATGAAGCCGCTGACGGTCGACTCCGTGCCGCCGAAGCCGCGCACGTTCTAAGCCGAGTCAAAGGAATCCGAAATGGCAAAACGCATTTTTGAAGTCTACCGCTACGATCCGGACAAGGACGCGGCGCCGCGCATGCAGACGTACGAGCTCGAGATCCAGCATGAGCGCATGCTGCTCGACGCACTGGTCAAGCTGAAGGCCGTGGACGAGACGCTGTCGTTCCGCCGCTCGTGCCGTGAAGGCGTGTGCGGTTCCGACGCGATGAACATCAACGGCAAGAACGGTCTGGCGTGCCTGACGAACCTGAACGAGCTGCCGCAGAAGATCGTGCTGCGCCCGCTGCCGGGCCTGCCCGTCGTGCGCGACCTGATCGTCGACATGACGCACTTCTTCAACCAGTATCACTCGATCAAGCCGTACCTGATCAACGACGCGCCGCCGCCGGAGAAGGAACGTCTCCAGTCGCCGGAAGAACGCGACGAGCTCGACGGCGTGTACGAGTGCATTCTGTGCGCGAGCTGCTCGACGTCGTGCCCGAGCTTCTGGTGGAACCCGGACAAGTTCGTCGGCCCGGCCGGCCTGCTGCAGGCTTACCGCTTCATCGCCGATAGCCGCGACACCGCCACCGGCGAGCGTCTCGACAACCTGGAAGACCCGTACCGTCTGTTCCGTTGCCACACGATCATGAACTGCGTCGACGTTTGCCCGAAGGGCCTTAACCCGACGAAGGCGATCGGCAAGATCAAGGAACTGATGGTTCGTCGCGCGGTTTGAAGTTTGTGATGAGCGACGATTCGCATCAATCCGACCCGCACCGTCGCGCGCGCCTCCGCTGGCGCGCGCGGCGGGGTCTGCTGGAAAACGACATCGTATTCGAGCGTTTCTTCAGCAGATACGAGCATGACCTCACCGATGCAGACGTAGGCGCGTTGTCGCGCCTGCTCGATCTGAGCGACAACGACCTGATGGACTTGCTCCTCGCGCGCAAGGAACCAGAGGGCGACCTAGACAGCCCGGACGTTCACCGGCTGTTGGAGATGCTGCGCAACGTGTAACGCGTTACGCCCGTTATCGAATCCCGTTTCTTTATTTCGATTGAGGATGTGCCATGACTCCGTCTGATGTTAAAGCCACGCTATCGTTCAGCGACAATTCGCCGAGCGTCGAAATGCCGATCTACAAGGGTACGATGGGCCCGGACGTGATCGACATCCGCAAGCTGTACGGCCAGACCGGCAAGTTCACTTACGACCCGGGCTTCATGTCGACGGCTTCGTGTAATTCGGCGATTACGTACATCGACGGCGACAAGGGCGAACTCCTGTACCGCGGTTATCCGATCGACAACCTCGCGCAGAACGCCGACTTCCTCGAGTCCTGCTACCTGCTGCTGAAGGGCGAACTGCCGAACGCGGCGCAGAAGAAGGAATTCGTCGACACCGTCACGAAGCACACGATGGTGCACGAGCAGATGCACTTCTTCTTCCGTGGCTTCCGCCGCGACGCGCACCCGATGGCGATCCTGGTCGCCGCAGTCGGCGCGCTGTCCGCGTTCTACCACGACTCGCTCGACATCAACGACCCGCGTCACCGCGAAGTGTCGGCGATCCGCATGATCGCGAAGCTGCCGACGCTCGTCGCGATGGCATACAAGTACAGCATCGGTCAGCCGTTCGTGTATCCGAAGAACTCGCTGTCGTACAGCGCGAACTTCATGCACATGATGTTCTCGAACCCGTGCGAAGAGTACAAGGTCAACGACGTGCTCGTCCGCGCACTCGACCGTATCCTGATCCTGCACGCCGACCACGAGCAGAACGCTTCGACGTCGACGGTTCGTCTGGCCGGCTCGTCGGGCGCGAACCCGTTCGCGTGTATCGCAGCCGGTATCGCATGTCTGTGGGGCCCGGCGCACGGCGGTGCGAACGAAGCCGCGCTGAACATGCTCGAGCAGATCGGTTCGCCGGACAACATCCCCGAATTCATCAAGCAGGTGAAGGACAAGAATTCGGGCGTGAAGCTGATGGGCTTCGGTCACCGCGTGTACAAGAACTACGACCCGCGTGCGAAGCTGATGCGCGAAACGTGCTACGAAGTGCTGAACGAACTCGGCCTGCACGACGACCCGCTGTTCAAGCTCGCGATGCAGCTCGAGAAGATCGCGCTGGAAGACGAATACTTCGTGTCGCGCAAGCTGTACCCGAACGTCGACTTCTACTCGGGTATCGTTCAGCGCGCGCTGGGCATCCCGACGTCGATGTTCACGTGTATCTTCGCGATGGCACGCACGGTCGGCTGGATCGCACAGTGGAACGAAATGATCGCGGATCCGGAACAGAAGATCGGCCGTCCGCGTCAGCTGTTCATCGGCGACACGCCGCGCGAAGCGAAGCCGCTCAACGCACGTTGAGTCGTGCGCGGCGCGAACGGCCGCAAGGCCGCTCGCGTCCGGCAATCGCAACGCCCCGACACCCCGGTGGGTCATCCCGCCGGGGTGTTTTCATTTGCGCGGCCGAACGGCATGGCGTTCCAGCGACGGCGGCCGCGTGTCGAGCGGTGGCGGCGCGCCGGCGTCGGGCGCGTGGCCATGCCGCGCGAAGAACTGCCGGTATGCGCCGGGCGTCATCCCGCGCGCGGCGAGGAACTGGCGGTTGAAGTTCGCGGCATTCGGAATGCCGCAGCGCGCGGCGACCGTCGCGATCGGCCAGTCGGTGCCGACCAGGTGGCGGCACGCATGCGCGAGCCGCAGCCGCTGCACGTAGCGGCCGACACTTTCGCCGAGGTGCCGCACGAACAGCCGCTGCAGCGTGCGTTCGGACATGTGCGCGACGGCGGCGAGCGCGTCGATGCGCAGCGGCTCATGGAAGCGCCGGTCGATCGCGTCGAGCACGCGGTCGAGGCGTTCGGCTTCGGGCGCGGCCGAGTCGGCCGATGACGCGGCGGCGTCGGGCCGGCCGTAGGCCTGGGCGGTGGCGAGCGGTTCGCCGCCGGCTTCAGCGAGATCGGCGAGCGTGTCGAGTGCGGCCGCGAGGCGGACGCGCGGCGATGAGTCGAGCAACTGCGGCAAGCGTGCGCGCATCGCTCGGGCCGTCTCGGCGTCGAACGCGAGACCGGGCGCCGCGCGACGCAGCAGCGAGCGCAGCGGCGCGTATTCGGGGCAGCAGTCGGCCATGCGCCGTGCCCAGTCGCCGTCGAACCAGACGACGAGCGCGACTTCCGGCGCATCACGATCGATGCGCGCATTCGACGACCACGTGTGCGGCAGGTTGGGCGGGACGAGCACCAGGTCGTCGTCCCCGTAACGGGCGACATGATCGCCGACGAAGCGCCGGCCTCGGCTGTTCAGCGTCAGCGTCAGTTCGTACTCGGGATGTCGATGCCATTCGAACGGAATGTGCGCGAGTTGACGGTGATACACGCGAATCGAACAGCCGGGGGCGAACGTCACATGCTCGTATTGCGGCTTCATCGCGACCTCCGGTCGAGCGGGGCAGCGCGCCGTGGCATGATCGTGATCGATCGTCACGACGGAGCGATGCCATGTTTTCACATGTTTGCGTGGGCGTCAGCGATACCGCGCGCGCGTACGACTTCTACGCGCCGCTGTTCGCGGAACTCGGGCTGCGTCTGAAGTTCAGCGAGCCGGACGGCTGGTCGGGCTGGATGCCGGCCGATGCCGACCGGCCGCTGTTCTTCTTCGGCCCGCCCCTCGACGGCCGCGCGCCCGAACCGGGCAACGGCCATACGATCGCGTTCGACGTGCCGACGCGCGTGCGGGTCGACCGCTGTCATGCGCTCGCGCTGCAGCACGGCGGCACCTGCGACGGGCCGCCGGGGCTGCGGCCGCACTATCACGCCGACTACTACGGCGCGTATTTCCGCGACCCGGACGGCAACAAGCTGTGCGTGGTCTGCCATCGTCCCGAGTAGCGGGTGGTTGTCAGGATTGTATCGATAGTTGACCGGATAGTGTCGATGACGCCGCCGCGTCGGCCGTACGCTGAATGCTCGACACGACATACGATTCAGCGAGGAGACGACGATGCACCTGACGATTGACGATCTGCCGGCCGCGATCCGCACGGCGAAACGGGCGCTGCGCGCCGATCTGCCCGGTTACGCGGCCACGTTCCGCGAGCTGGAGGGCGATATCGCGCGGCAGGTCGACGCGATCCGCCGCGCGCACGCGCAAGGCCGCGACGTGATCCCGGTGCTGCGATTCGCGGATATCGCGAACGATACCGTCGATCCGCGGGCGATCGCCGCGATCCGTGCGCATGGCGCGGCGGTGATCCGCGGTGTGTTCGACGCGCAGCAGGCGCGCGACTGGAACGACGAGATCGGCGCCTATCTGGACGCGAACCGCTTCGCCGAGCGGCTGCATGCGCGCGCCGAGGACCGTTACTTCGGCAACCTCGCGTCGGGCAAGCCGCAGATTTACGGCGTCTACTGGTCGAAGCCGCAGGTGGCGGCGCGCCAGTCGCCGGCCCTCACGCGGGCACGCGTGTTCCTGAACCGGCTGTGGCGTCATGCGGACGGCGCGCGCACGCATTTCGATCCCGACCAGGTGCCGGCCTACGCGGACCGGATCCGCCGCCGGCCACCGGGCTCGACATCGCTCGGGCTGTCGCCGCACGTCGACGGCGGCTCGGTCGAACGCTGGCTCGGCGCGAATTTCCGGCAGGTCTACCGCCACGTGCTGGCCGGCCACTGGCACGATTACGATCCGTTCGACGCGGCGTTCCGCTCGGACGTCGAGGAGATTCCGTCGCCGGCCGTGTGCTCGATGTTCCGCACGTTCCAGGGCTGGACCGCGCTGACGCCGCAAGGGCCCGGCGACGGCACGCTGCAACTGATCCCGGTTGCGAACGCGATGGCGTACGTCGTGCTGCGTGCGCTGCAGGACGACGTCGCCGACGACGACCTGTGCGGCGCGCGTCCGGGGCGCGCGCTGTCGGTCCTGCCCGAATGGCATGCGCTGCTGCTCGACGCGCTGGTGCCGATCCCGCACATGGAGCCGGGCGATGCGGTGTTCTGGCATGGCGACGTCGTGCATGCGGTCGAGGATGCGCATCGCGGCAGCGGCGACAGCAACGTGATGTACATCGCGGCCGCGCCCGGTTGTGCGAAGAACGATGCGTACCTCCAGCGCCAGCGGCTCGCGTTCCTGCGCGGCGACAGCCCGCCCGATTTCCCGGCCGATCATTTCGAGGTCGATTTCGACGGACGCGGCGGCGAGGGCGATCTGACGGCGCTGGGGCGTGCGCAAATGGGGTTCGCGCCTGTCGCCGCATGACGGATGCAGCGCACGGACGCGTCGGTCGCTCCGGCACCCGCGTACGGTGCGTTCACGCCGCGCACGCCAGCCGTCTGCCGAATCCGCTGCGTCACGCACGCAATTCGACGCGATCGGCTGCGGGCGCGCCCGAATTCGACGCGAATTGCGCAATTTGGCTTCCGATAATGGTCCGGACACAACGCAGCTGCCCGGTGCGCCGCACGGGGCAGCGTGACCATGGAGGAGTCGATGCAATTCACGCAAGCGATCGTTCGCCGTCCCGCGCCGTCGTGCGGCGCGGGTCTCACCACCGCCGCGCTCGGCGCGCCCGACTACGACAAGACGCTCACGCAGTTCCACGCATACTGCGACGCGCTGCGCGGCCTCGGTGTCGAACTGACCGAACTGCCGCCGCTGGACGCGTTTCCCGATTCGCACTTCGTCGAGGACGTCGCGGTCGTCACGCCCGAATTCGCGGTGATCACGCGCCCCGGCGCACCCGCGCGGCGCGGCGAGACGGCGCATATCGAAGCGGCGCTCGGTGCGCATCGCGACCTGCTGCCGATGCAGGCGGGCCGCCTCGACGGCGGCGACGTGATGCTCGTCGGCAAGCGCTTCTACATCGGCCTGACGAGCCGTACCGATGCCGAGGGCATCGCCGCGTTCGAGTCGCTGGTGTCGCGCTACGGCTATTCGGTCGTCGCGGTGCCGGTCGGCGCGGGCCTGCATCTGAAATCGGTGGTCAACGCGCTCGGCGACGACACGCTGCTCGTGACCGAGGCGCTGGCCGCGCATCCGGCGTTCGCCGACTATCGCCGGATCGCCATCTCGGCCGCCGATGAATACGCGGGCAATACGCTGCGCGTGAACGGCACGCTGATCACACCGGCCGGCTACCCGCGCGTGCACGATGCGATCGGCGCGCTCGGGCTGCCGCTGCACGTGATCGACACGAGCGAGTTCCGCAAGATGGACGGCGGCCTGACCTGCCTGTCGCTGCGCTTCTAGCCGATTGGCGCGCCGCCGCTTCGGCCGGATAATGTGGCCCCCGCGCGGAACTGGAGGAGACGCTCCGCGCGCCAGCCACCACCCGACCGGAGCGAACGCGGATGACCGACAAGAAGATGCAGCTCGACAAGATCGACCTCCGGATCCTCGATATCCTGCGCACCGACGGACGGATTTCGTACCGGAAGCTGTCGGAGCTCGTGAACCTCACGCCGCGCCCATGCCAGGCACGCGTGGAGCGGCTCGAGGCGCTCGGCGTGATCGAAGGCTATCGCGCGGTGATCAAGGCGCCTCGCGCGACCAAGCCGATCGTCGTGATCGCGCAGATCGTGCTGGCCGACCACGGGCGTTCGCAGGCGCCGTTCGAGGACGAGATGCGGAACAACCCGGCGGTGCTCGACTGCTGGCTCGTCAGCGGCACGTTCGATTTTCTCGTGCGGCTCGCGTGCGAGGATCTCGACGAATACCGGCGGATCGCGAACATGTGGCTGGAAAGTCAGCGGTTCCGGATCGAGAAGATCGTGACGACGGCCGAGCTGCAGGCGATCAAGCGCAGCGTCGTCTGACGCGGCCGTGCGCGTCCGGGCCGCCGGCATCGGACGCGCGGCCCGGCGAACGGGACCGTTCTTCGACGCGAATAACCGGGCCGATCGATTGGTATTCCGAATCAATTGGATCGGCCCGAATCCAATCAGGGTGAACACTATGGATGCTATGCAAGCGGCAGTGGAGACGGCCGCGCCGTCCGGAACGGCGCTGAAGCGCCGGCTGCAGAGCCGCCACATCGCGATGATCGCGATCGGCGGCTCGATCGGCACGGGGCTGTTCGTCGCGTCGGGCGCATCGGTCGCGCAGGCGGGGCCGGGCGGCGCGATCGCCGCGTATGTCGCGATCGGGCTGATGGTCTACTTCGTCGTCACCGGGCTCGGCGAGATGGCCGCGCTGATGCCGGTGTCGGGCTCGTTCGCGATCTACGGCGAGAAGTACGTCGACGAAGGCTTCGGTGTCGCGCTCGGCTGGACCTACTGGTACAGCTGGGCGGTGACGATCGCGATCGAACTCGTCGCCGGGCAGATCGTGATGCGCTACTGGTTTCCAGCCGTGCCGGGCGTGTGGTGGGGCGCGGGCTTCCTGGTGCTGATCTTCCTGCTGAACACGCTGTCGGTGCGCGGCTTCGGCGAATCCGAATACTGGTTCTCGCTGATCAAGGTCGTCACCGTGATCGCGTTCATCGCGGCGGGGTTGCTGATCGCGGCGGGCCTGCTCGGCAACGGGCACCCGGTCGGCTGGCGCAACTTCAGGACCGGCGATGCGCCGTTCGTCGGCGGCGTGCACGCGATGATGAGCGTCGCGCTGATCGCGGGCTTCTCGTTTCTCGGCACCGAGCTGGTCGGGATCACGGCCGGCGAATCGGAAAACCCGCGCAAGACGATCCCGCGCGCAGTGAAGCAGATCTTCTGGCGGATCATGCTGTTCTACGTGCTCGCGATCTTCGTGATCGGCCTGCTGGTGCCGTACACCGACCCGAACCTGCTGAAGAGCGACGTGACCGACATCGGCGTGAGCCCGTTTACGCTCGTGTTCAGCCATGCGGGCTTTCCGCTCGCCGCGGGCGCGATGAACCTCGTGATCCTGACGGCCGTGCTGTCGGCCGGCAACTCCGGCACGTATGCGGCCACGCGGATGCTGTACAACCTCGCGGCGGAGGGCCGTGCGCCCGCGATGTTCGCGACGCTGTCGCCGGGCGGCGTGCCGCGCAACGCGCTTTACGCGACGATGGCAGTGGGCGGCCTGTGCTTCCTCACGTCGCTGACCAACAACCAGCGCATCTATCTGTGGTTGCTCAATACGGTCGGCATCACCGGTTTCATCGCGTGGCTCGGCATCGCGGTCTGCCACTACCGGTTCCGCAAGGGCTTTCTGAAGCAGGGCTACCGGCTCGATCAGCTGCCGTATCGCGCGAAGTGGTTCCCGTTCGGGCCGTTGTTCGCGATCGCGGTCTGCATCGTGATCTCGCTCGGGCAGGATTACCAGGCGTTCTTCGCCGCTCGCATCGACTGGATGGAAGTGCTGTCGATCTATGTGTGGATCCCGCTGTTCGTCGCGATCTGGTGGGCGTATCGTCGCGCGCGCAAGAGCCGGCTCGTGCGGTACGAGGAGATGGAGATCGGGCCGTGGCTGACGCGCCCGGTCGGCGACGCGGGGGAAACGCGCGAGCGGTCGTCGCGCGGCGCGTAGCGTGCATGCGGCCGCGGGCCGGGATACCATCGCGTTCGCGCAGCGTGCCGGACAGGGCCTCCGGCACGTCGCGCGTTTCCCGATCGATTCCGCGTCCAGCACACAACATGACAATACAGCCGAACCGCGTTTCTTCCTCTTCATTCGTTTCCGCCGCCAGCGTGCGCGAGCTTGCCGATGCCGTGCGCACGGCCGAACGCCGCGCTGTCGATCTGGCCGACGACGCGCTCGCGCGTCTCGCATCGATCGCGCCGCTCAACGCGATGGTGCACGTCGATGGCGAACTCGCGCGCCGCACGGCCGAGCACGTCGATGCGCGCGTCGCCCAGGGCGACGTGTTACCGCTTGCCGGCGTGCCGTTCGTGATCAAGGACAACCTCGATACCGCCGGGATGCCGACGCTCGGCGCGAGCCCGGCGGTGAACGGCTATCGGGCGGCCTCGGACGCGCTGACCGTGCGGCGCCTGCTTGACGCCGGCGCGGTGCCGCTCGGCAAGGCGAACATGCACGAGCTTGCGTTCGGCATCACGAGCGGCAACCGGCACTTCGGCGCGGTCGGCAATCCGCAGGATCCGCGGCGTATCGCCGGCGGGTCGAGCGGCGGCACGGCGGCGGCCGTCGCGGCCGGTATCCCGTTCGGTCTCGGTACCGACACGGGCGGCTCGGTGCGGATTCCGGCCGCATTCTGCGGCGTCTACGGATTGCGGCCGTCCGCGCAGCGCTATTCGGCGCACGGCGTGCTGTCGCTGTCGCCCACGCGCGACACGGTGGGGCCGATCGGACATGGCATCGACGATCTGCTGCTGCTCGACGCGGTGCTGACGCGCGACGACAGCATCGCGACCGCACCCGAATGGCCGCAGTTGCGTATCGGCGTGCCGGGTGCACCGTACTTCGACACGCTCGATCCGGGCGTCGCGACCTGCATCGAGCGTGCGCTCGCGTCGTTCGCGGCGGCCGGCGCGACGCTCGTGCCGTTGCCGGCGATTCCGCTGCACGAGGCCAGCGAAGCATGCGGCTTTCCGCTCGTCGGATACGAGGCGAACCAATACTGGCGCCGCTTCGCGGCGGAACGGCTCGGCATCCCGTTCGACACGTTCGTCGAGCGGATCGCGAGCGACGACGTGCGCGCGATCTTCCGGTCGTTCGTGTCCGCGCCGGTCGATGCGCAGGCGTATGCGGACGCGATCGCGTGCCGTCGGCGTCTCGTGCGCTGGTACGACGACGCGTTCGGTACGCCGGTCGACTGCATCGCGATGCCCACGGTGCCGGGCGAGCCGCCGTCGCTCGACGACACGGCCGCGATGACCGCCGCGCAGGATGCCGCGCTGTTCGCGCGTGTCGCACGCCAGACTTCGCCGGCGACGCTCGCCGGCGTGCCGTCCGTCTCGATCCCGGCCGGACGTTCCCCGCAAACGGCGCTGCCGGTCGGGCTGATGCTGGAAGGGCCATGGGGCGGCGATCGCCGTCTGCTCGCGATCGCCCGGCAGATCGACGCGCTGCTGCGGGACGATGCGGCGCGCGCGTGAGTCGCCGCGCGCCTGCCGCGATCACGCCGGGTTCAGGCGAGATATGCCTTCATGAAGTCGACCCATGCACGTACTTTCTGCGGCACATGCGGGGTCGACGGGTACAGCGCATAGACGGCCTGCGGCGGAAACCGGTAGCCGGGGAGCGCATCGACCAGCGCGCCGCTCGCGAGATCGTCGCGCACGAGCCATTCGGGCAGCAGCGCGACACCGCTGCCTTGCCGCGCGAGCACGCGCAGGACCGACGCGTTGTCGACCACGACGCGCGGCTTGGCACCGGGCCGGAACGCGTGCGGGTTGCCGTCGCGATCGGCGAGCGGCCACGTGGCGATGCGCTCGAGCCGCGTATGGCCGAGCTGCGGCAGCCGGGCGAGCGTGTCCGGCGACTCGATGTGCGACAGGCCGGCCGCGGCGAGCAGTGATGGCGCGATCACGGGCCGCACTTCGTACGTCGCGAGGCACGCGCCGCGGTACGGCAGATCCTGGAACTGTTCGAGGCGGCCGAGCCGGATCGCCACGCCGACGCGCTCGCGCACGAGATCGACCTGCGACGCATGCGTTTCGAGCCGCACGCGCAGCGCGGGATGCCGCTGCATGAACGTGTGCAGCGCGGGGGCGACGACCATCGTCCCGTACTCGACGGTCGACGTCACGCGCAGCACGCCGTGCATCCCGCCATGCTCGCTGCGCGCGTCCTCGATCGCGCTTTCGGCTTCCTCCAGCACGCGCAGGCAGCGCGCATGGAAGCGCTCGCCCGCGTCGGTCAGCTCGACGCGCCGCGTGGTGCGCGTGAGCAGGGTGACGCCGAGCTCGGCTTCCAGCTGCTTGATGTTGAAGCTCACCGCGGCCCGGGCCTGGTTCAGCTGGGCGGCGGCGGCCGTAAACGACCCTGCTTCCACGACGGCGCGGAAGACGGCGAAACGATCGAGACTCACCATGGCGTGTCGGATCCGAGACGGAAAACCGACATGGTGCCCTGATTGTCAAAATTTTTCGACCAGTCCTGCCGTCCGGCCGGGCTTATCGACGTGCGCGGCGAACCTTACACTGCGGCGTTTCGTTCGTCTTCCGCCGCCATGACCGATCGCTCGAAAATCGCCGCCGTCTACCTGCTCGGGTTCGCGATCGACCTCGCCAACATGTTCGTCATCAACGCCGCCTATCCGACGATCCAGCGCGAGCTGCACGCGTCGGTCGCGCAGCTGGCGTGGATCGGCAACGCGTACGTGCTCGGGCTGACGGTCGTGATCCCGCTCGGTACGTGGCTCGCGCGCCGCTTCGGCGAGCGCCGGCTGCTGATCGCGTCGCTGCTGCTGTTCGCGCTCGGCAGCCTCGGCGTCGGCCTGTCGGCGTCGATCGGCGCACTGCTGGCATGGCGGCTGATCCAGGGGCTCGGCGGCGGATTGCTGATCCCGGTCGGGCAGACGATGGCCTATCGTGCGTATCCGCCCGATGCGCGGGCGCATCTGACGTCGATCGTGATGATGGTCGCGCTGCTCGTGCCGGCGCTGTCGCCGGCGCTGGGCGGCGTGGTCGTGGATCGCGTGTCGTGGCGGGCGATCTTCTTCGGAATGCTGCCGCTCGCCGCGGTCACGAGCGTGCTCGCGTTCGCGTGGCTGCCGGCCGACGAACCGGACGGCAGCCCGCCGGCGCTCGACGTGCGCGGCCTCGGGCTGAGCGCCGCGGCGCTCGTTGCGCTGCTGCTCGGCCTGACGTTCGCGGGACAGCCGGGCGCGGGCCGCGACGCGTTCGTTCCGCTCGCGATCGCGCTCGTCGCCGGTGGTGCGTATGTCGCGCACGCACGCAGAGCTGCCGCGCCGCTGCTCGACCTGCGCCTGGTTGCGCAGCCGCTGCTGCGGAT
Source organism: Burkholderia sp. RF4-BP95 (assembly GCF_001521985.1). Lineage (NCBI taxonomy): Bacteria > Pseudomonadati > Pseudomonadota > Betaproteobacteria > Burkholderiales > Burkholderiaceae > Burkholderia > Burkholderia sp. RF4-BP95. The sequence goes on from NZ_LOSX01000018.1 coordinate 264,467, forward strand.
CGGGCTGATCGTCTACCTGTGCGTGCCGGGCGTGTTTACCGGCGTGAACCTCGTCGCCGCGCTGTATCTGCAGAACGCGCTCGGGCTCAGTGCGACGCATACGGGCGCGCTGATGGTGCCGTGGGCGTTCGCGTCGTTCGCCGCGATCGCGACGACGCGCCGCTGTTTCCCGAAGTGGGGGCCGAAGCCGCTGTTCATGTGCGGGATCGCGATCGACGCGTTCGGGATCGTGTTACTCGCGACCCCGCTTGCCGGTTTCGAGGCCGGGCGCGTGCTCGCGTTCGTCGCGATGGGGCTCGGCGCCAGCATGTGCACGAGCACGTCGCAAAGCGCGGCGTTTCTCGATGTCCCCGCCACGCGAATGGGCGACGCAAGCGCGCTGTGGAACATCAATCGGCAACTGAGCTTCTGTCTCGGCGTCGCGGTGCTGGGCAGCGCGTTGAATTTCCTGCTGTCGATGCACGGGGACGACGGGCGGCTGCCGTACCAGCAATGTTTCGGCCTGGCTGCGCTGGCGACGCTGCTGCCGCTGCCGTTCGTCGCGCGCCTCGCCGCGCACCGTGCGCCCGCCGGGCGTGCGGCTTCTCAACGTTCGTGAGTTTCGAGATGAATTCGTCAAACCCGTTTTTCCAGGAAGTGGTCGACGCACACGTCGACATCGAGCAATGGTTGTCCGGCAGCGCGGCGCGCGACGGGCTCGCGCCGCTGCTCGCGCGCTTTTCGCGGGACTTCTCGATGATCTCGCTGCACGGGCATGCGCTCGACTACGCGGATATCGACATCCTGTTCTCGCGCGGCTTCGGCGCGCGGCCCGGCCTGCGGATCGCGATCGACGAACTGCAGGAAGTGAGCACGTGGCAGGGCGGCTCGACGATCGCCTATCGCGAGACGCAGACCGACGCGGCAGGGCGGCGAACCGTGCGCCGTTCGACCGTCGTGTTCGAGCGCGACGCCGATGGCCGCATCGGCTGGCTGCGGCTGCACGAGACGCCGGTGACGGGCTGAGCGTTACCCGCAACGCCTGACGCCGCCGCGCGGCGGCAGGCACATGCTCCTCCGAGCGGCATACCAACCAGAAACCTGAGAGATGACAATAAAAGCAATCGACATCGCGCGTCGCGAGGACGCGCGGCCGCATCGCGTCCGCAGTCGGGGGCGCGCATGACGGCGCCATTGTTCACCGATGCGGTGGCTTCGCTCGTGCGCGATACCGAGGTGCACAAGGACCTCTATCTGTCGCCGCGCATCTTCGAGCTGGAGATGCGCCATCTGTTCTGGAACACGTGGGTCTATGTCGGCCATGTCAGCCAGATTCCGGCCACGGGCGACTACGTGACGACGACGATCGGCGCCGAGCCGGTCGTGATGGTGCGCCACGTCGACGGTTCGGTGCGGGTGCTGCACAACCGCTGTTCGCACAAGGGCACGCAGTTGGTGACGGATGCCGCCGGCAACACGGGCACATTCTTCCGCTGCCCGTACCACGCCTGGTCGTACCGGACCGACGGCAGCCTCTACGCGATTCCGCTGCGGCGCGGCTACGAAAACACGGGCTTCGAGACGTGCGAGGCGAGCAAGGGCATGCAGGCGGTCGGCGCGACCCATGAGCATCGCGGTTTCGTGTTCTGCCGACTGAGTCGGTCCGGCGTCGATTTCCATGCGTACTTCGGCGATGCGCTGTCGTCGCTCGACAACCTCGTCGATCGTTCGCCCGAAGGGCGCGTGGAAGTCGCGGGCGGCGTGTTCCGCTACGTGCACGGCTGCAACTGGAAGATGCTGGTCGAGAATCAGACCGACACCTGCCATCCGATGGTCGCGCACGAGTCGTCGGCCGGCACGGCCGTGCGCGTATGGGAGCGCGACGGCACGCAGCAGGCGAAGCCGATGGCGGTCGAGCTGCTGGAGCCGTTCATCCAGCCGCACGCGTTCTTCGAGCAGATGGGGTTGCGCGTGTGGCCCAACGGACATGGTCACACCGGCACCGCCGATTCGATTCACGCGCGCTACACGCCGATTCCCGGCTATCACGAGAAGATGACCGCGGCCTACGGCGAAGCGCGCGCCGCGCGGATTCTCGGCGAGGTGCGTCACAACACGGTGCTGTTTCCGAATGCGATGGTGAAAGGGCCGATCCAGATCCTGCGCGTGTTCAAGCCGCTGGCGGTCGACCGCACGCTGGTGGAGTCGTGGTCGTTTCGTCTCGTCGGCGCGCCCGATTCGCTGTTCGAGCGCACGCTCGCCTACAACCGCCTCATCAACGCGCCGACGTCGATCGTCGCGCACGACGATCTCGAAATGTACGAACGCGCGCAGCGCGGCCTCGCCACGCAGGCGCGCGACTGGGTGCATGTCGGGCGGCTGTTCGAGCCCGAGGAGTTCGCGCAGCCGACGTCGGAGACGAACGGCACCAGCGAACAGCAGATCCGCAACCAGTTCCGCGCATGGCTCCAGTACATCGCGCCGGTATCGACGCAGGAGGCCGCCGATGCGCGTATTTCCGCACGATGAGCTCGTCGCGTTCGTGTATCGCGAGGCACGCCTGCTCGACGAGCGGCGCTACGAGGAATGGCTCGCGCTTTATGCGGACGACGCGCGCTACTGGATGCCGCTGTCGCCGGACCAGCCCGACACCGGGCTGCACGGCGCGCTGATGGACGAGGACCGGCTCCTGCTGCGCATCCGCATCGAGCGGCTGGCCGGGCGCCGGACGTTCTCGCAGCAGCCGGCGAGTCGCGGTCATCATCTGCTCCAGCAGCCGCACGTCGATCGGGCCGACCACGAACGCGGCGCCTATGTGCTGCGCACGCCGTTTCATTACGTCGAAACGCGACGCGACGAGCAGACGCTGTTCGCCGGCTGGTACACGCATGAACTCGCGGTATGCGACGACACGTTGCGCATCCGCGTGAAGCGTGTCGATCTCGTCAATGCCGACGCGCCGCTCGGCAGCATCCATCTGCCTGTCTGATCGCGTGCGGTCAGCATGTCCCTTTTCGTTCCCGACCACATGAACGCTCCTGAATTCCTGCCGCGCACGTTGCCGTACATCGACACGCTGTACGACTACGGCGCCTTCCTGTCCCGCACCGGCGGGCATCTCGGCACGCTGCCGGCGCAGCGCGCACGCGACGCGCGGATCGCGATCGTCGGCGCGGGCGTCGGCGGTCTGGTCGCCGCCTGCGAGCTGCTGCGCGCGGGGGCACGGCAGGTCGTCGTGTTCGAGGCGAACCGCGCGCGCGTGGGCGGGCGCCTGCTGTCGCAGTCGATCAATCCGGACCATCCGCACCTGCTCGCCGAAATGGGCGCGATGCGTTTCCCGCCGTCGCAGGCCGCGCTTTACCACTATCTCGAGCGGTTCGGCGTCGACAGCGCATCCGCGTTTCCCGATCCGGGCATCGTCGACACCGAAATCCACTACCAGGGCCATGCGTACCGCTGGCCCGCGGGCGATGCGCCTCCCGCGCTGTTCGACCGCGTCGACCGCGGCTGGCGCGCGTTCATTCGCGACGGCGTGCGGCTCGACGACGGCACGCAGCTGCCCGCACCGGCCGAACTGACGGCGCTGCTGCGCGCGCACCGCTACGACGATGCGCGGCATGGCTGGCAGCAGTACATCGACCGCTTCGGCGACGAGTCGTTCTACTCGGCGATCGTCAAGATCTTCACGGGCGCGACGCCGCCGGGCGGCGCGCGCTGGCGCAAGGGCGAGGACCTGCGCCTGTTCGGCACGCTCGGCATCGGCTCGGGCGGTTTCCAGCCGGTCTATCGCGCCTCGTTCCTCGAAATCCTGCGGATCGTGGTCAACGAGCTCGAAGTCGACCAGCGGTTGATCCCGGCCGGCATCTTCGCGCTCGCGCAGGGGCTGCTCGACGATGGCGGGGACGGTGCGCGAGTGCGCGATTGCATCGTCCACGCGGCCGTGCGGCACGTGGCGAAGCAGCCGGACGAGACCTTTGCGCTCACGCTCGACGACGGGTCGACGCGGATATTCGACCGCGTGATCGTCGCGACCACGACGCGCGCGATGCAGGTCGGCATGGGCATCACCGGCATCGCGAACCTGTTCGCGCCGAACGTCGTTCGCGCGATCAACGAGACGCACATGGTCAGCTCGTCGAAGCTGTTCGTGCTGACCCGCGACAAGTTCTGGCTCAAGCACGGGCTGCCGCACAACATCCAGACGGACACGCTGGCGCGCGGCATCTACTGCCTCGACTACGCGCCCGACGATCCCGACGCACACGGCGTCGTGCTGATCAGCTACACGTGGGAGGACGATTCGCACAAGATCCTGTCGCTCACCGACAAGGTCGAGCGGTTCAAGCGTCTCGTGGCCGAGATCGGCATCGTGTCGCCGGCGTTCGCCGCGCACCTGCGTCCGCTCGACGACGATTACGCGCGCAATGTCACGAGCCACGACTGGTTGTCGGACCGCTACGCGCTCGGCGCATTCAAGCTGAACTATCCGGGCGAGGACATCCACTCGCAGGCGTTGTTCTATCAGTTCCAGACGGCCGCCGATCCGTCGTCGGATCGTGGCATCTATCTGGCCGGCTGCTGCTGCTCGTTCACGGGCGGCTGGATCGAGGGCGCGGTGCAGACGGCGATCAACGCGGCGAGCGCGGTGATCCGCAGTCTCGGCGGGACGCTCGCCGACGGCAATCCGCTCGACGCGATGCGCAGCCGCTATCGCTACGGCGACTGACGCGGCGTGCGGCGCTACTTGTCCAGCTCCGGATAGTGCCGGAAGATCCCCATGTCGTTGAACGGGATGCGGCGCGCCGACTCCAGATAGCGCGCGACGGGCGGATGCCGTGCAACGCGGTCGTGCAGGCCGACGAGCCCCGCGACCTTGCGCTCCGCGCGCTTCATCGCCTTCGGGAACGCGTAGCGCAGCCCTTCGATCAGCTGAAACATCGACAGGTCCGCATAACTGAGCGCGCTGCCGGCGATATAGCCGCCTTTGTGCGGATTCTGCTCCAGCACGCGATCGAAGTAGCCGAGGAACTTCGGCAGGCGGTGCGCGAGGAAATCGGCCGCGCGCTCGGCGGCCTCGGCCTTCTGGTCCTCGTAGTACAGGCCGCTGCCGATCGGGTGATGCGTGTCGTGGATCTCGGTGACGAAATCGGCGACGGTCAGCTGGAGCTGATGCACCCACAGCCGTCCGGCTTCGTCGGCGGGCGCGAGCCCGAGCCGCGCGCCGAGAAACAGCAGGATGTTCGCGGTCTGTCCGACGAGCACGTCGCCGGCCTTCAGGAACGGCGGTGCGAACGGCACGCATTCGGTCTTCGTGCTGTCCATCAGCCGCATCATTGCCGATACGCCCATGCCGCGCCCCGATTCGCGCGCGACGTCGACATAGTCGGCCTCGGCCGCCTCGAGCGCGAGCCGCACGTATTCGCCGCGGCCCTGGATCTCGGGCCAGTAATAGAGTTCGTAACGCATGCCGTGCTCCTGTCCGGTCGATGCGCCGGGCGATGCGCGCATCGTGATGGCGGGGAGGGCGGCCGCGCCGCCCGTTGCGAATAGACAGTCTAGGAGATCGTGCGGGACGCGCGGTGCTTGGCGCGCGTCATGCATCGCGCGCGTCGCGCTCGCCGCCTTCGGGGCCGTAGAAGAACACCCAGGTCGAGAAGTCGTCGGAGAAGCCGACGAAACGGTGCGACGCGAATGCGGGGACGAACACCACGTCGCCCGTCGCGACGTCGCATTCGCGTCCGTCGACGACGAAACGGGACGTGCCGGTGGCAATTACGTAGACCTCGTCGCGCGTATGCGGCGTCTGCAGGTCCTCGCCGCGCGGCCGGTACAGCTCGACGTCGAGCGTGCCGTGGCGAAACAGCGTCGTGAACGGCGTGCCTTCATCGTCGAGGCGGGCGAGCGATTCGTTGATGCCGAGCTTCATCGTCGTGGGCTCCGGTTCCGGACCGTGGGGACATGCGGACATACGTCGCCCCATCGTATGCCGGAATCCGCCTCGAGGCGAACATCGCGAGCGCGGGGCGTCGCGGTGTCCGATGCTGCCGTTTGGCTGGTAATGCCGATACAGGTATTGGCACTACCAGCCAAACCACTGTTTTTAATGGGTTTTTTCGCGCCGGGCCTGCGCCGTGGCGCGTTCTGCGTGGCATAATCGACCGCATCCGCAAGGCTTGTAGTCACAACGACCCCGCATACCCATGGCACAGACTCTCTACGACAAACTGTGGAATACCCACGTCGTCCACACCGAGGACGACGGCACGGCATTGCTCTACATCGACCGTCAGCTGCTGCACGAAGTCACGAGCCCGCAGGCATTCGAAGGGCTGAACGTCGCGCACCGCCCGGTGTGGCGCATCAGCGCGAACCTGGCCGTGTCGGACCACAACGTCCCGACCACGGATCGCAGCCACGGCATTGCCGATCCGGTCTCGAAGCTGCAGGTCGACACGCTCGACGCGAACTGCGACGCGTTCGGCATCACGCAGTTCAAGATGAACGACGTGCGCCAGGGCATCGTGCACATCATCGGGCCGGAGCAGGGCGCGACGCTGCCGGGCATGACGATCGTCTGCGGCGATTCGCATACGTCGACGCACGGCGCGTTCGGCGCGCTCGCGCACGGCATCGGCACGTCGGAAGTCGAGCACGTGCTCGCGACGCAAACCTTGCTGCAGAAAAAGAGCAAGAACATGCTCGTGAAGGTCGAGGGCGCCCTGCCGCGCGGCTGTACCGCGAAGGACATCGTGCTCGCGATCATCGGCAAGATCGGCACGGCCGGCGGCACGGGCTACGCGATCGAATTCGGCGGCTCGACGATCCGCGCGCTGACGATGGAAGGCCGGATGACCGTCTGCAACATGGCGATCGAAGCCGGCGCGCGCGCGGGCATGGTCGCCGTCGACGACACGACGATCGATTACCTGAAGGGCCGTCCGTTCGTGCCGACCGGCGCGGAATGGGACCAGGCCGTCGAATACTGGCGCGAATTCAAGTCCGACGAAGGCGCGCAGTTCGACCGCGTCGTCGAGCTGAACGCGGCCGAGATCGTCCCGCAGGTCACGTGGGGCACGTCGCCGGAAATGGTCACGTCGATCGACGGTCGCGTGCCCGATCCCGAGCGCGAGAAGGATCCGGTCAAGCGCGACGCGATGGAACGCGCGCTGGCCTACATGGCGCTCGAGCCGAACACGCCGATCGAGTCGATCAAGGTCGACAAGATCTTCATCGGTTCGTGCACGAACGCGCGCATCGAGGACATCCGCGCGGCCGCGTACGTCGTGAAGAAGCTGAATCGCCGCATCGCATCGAACGTGCGCCTGGCGATGGTCGTGCCGGGCTCGGGCCTCGTGAAGGCGCAGGCCGAGCGCGAAGGCCTCGACAAGGTGTTCACGGACGCGGGCTTCGAATGGCGCGAGCCGGGCTGCTCGATGTGCCTCGCGATGAACGCCGACCGGCTCGATCCGGGCGAGCGCTGCGCATCGACGTCGAACCGCAACTTCGAAGGCCGGCAGGGCGCGGGCGGTCGCACGCACCTGGTGAGCCCCGCGATGGCGGCGGCGGCGGCGATCGAAGGCCATTTCGTCGACATTCGCAAGCTGGGGTAACGCGTGACGGCATCGAAGCTCATCGCGCGGCTGGTTGCCGCGCTGGCGCTCGCGGGGCTGGGCTTCGGCCTTGCGGGCTGCAATACCGTCCGAGGCTTCGGCCAGGACGTCAATGCCGCCGGCAACGCGCTGCAGCGCGCCGCGGAGTGACATCCGCCGAGAATTTGTCGATGTGCGCCGGCTGAATGCCGGCCCTTCAACCGAATAGACGGATCATGGAAAAATTCAATGTGCATACCGGCGTCGTGGCGCCGCTCGATCGCGAGAACGTCGACACCGACGCGATCATCCCGAAGCAGTTCCTGAAGTCGATCAAGCGCACGGGCTTCGGTCCGAACGCGTTCGACGAATGGCGTTACCTCGATCACGGCGAGCCGGGCCAGGACAACTCGAAGCGCCCGCTGAACCCGGACTTCGTGCTGAACCAGCCGCGCTACCAGGGCGCATCGGTGCTGCTCGCACGCAAGAACTTCGGCTGCGGCAGCTCGCGCGAGCACGCGCCGTGGGCGCTGCAGCAGTACGGCTTCCGCGCGATCATCGCGCCGAGCTTCGCCGACATCTTCTTCAACAACTGCTACAAGAACGGGCTGCTGCCGATCGTGCTGACCGAGCAGCAGGTCGATCACCTGTTCAACGACACGTACGCGTTCAACGGCTATCAGCTGACGATCGACCTCGACGCGCAGGTCGTGCGCACGGGCGACGGCCGCGAGTATGCGTTCGACATCACCGCGTTCCGCAAGTACTGCCTGCTGAACGGTTTCGACGACATCGGCCTGACGCTGCGTCACGCGGACAAGATCCGCCAGTTCGAAGCCGAGCGGCTCGCGAAGCAGCCGTGGCTCAACAACAAGCTGGTCGGCTGAGATTGCCTCCGGGCGGGCGCGCATGACGCGCGTTCGCCGACCTGCCACTCACACCTACCCAGTCAGGAATAACGCATGAAGATTGCAGTGCTGCCCGGCGACGGCATCGGTCCGGAAATCGTCAACGAAGCGGTCAAGGTGCTGAACGCCCTCGACGAGAAGTTCGAACTCGAACAGGCGCCGGTTGGCGGCGCGGGCTACGAGGCGAGCGGTCATCCGCTGCCGGACGCGACGCTGAAACTCGCGAAGGAAGCCGATGCGATCCTGTTCGGCGCGGTCGGCGACTGGAAGTACGACTCGCTCGAGCGCGCGCTGCGCCCCGAGCAGGCGATCCTCGGGCTGCGCAAGCATCTCGAATTGTTCGCGAACTTCCGCCCGGCGATCTGCTATCCGCAACTCGTCGACGCGTCGCCGCTGAAGCCGGAGCTGGTCGCGGGCCTCGACATCCTGATCGTGCGCGAGCTGAACGGCGACATCTACTTCGGCCAGCCGCGCGGCGTGCGTGCCGCTCCCGACGGCCCGTTCGCCGGCGAGCGCGAGGGTTTCGACACGATGCGCTATTCGGAACCGGAAGTGCGCCGCATCGCGCACGTCGCGTTCCAGGCTGCGCGCAAGCGTGCGAAGAAGCTGCTGTCGGTCGACAAGTCGAACGTGCTCGAAACGTCGCAATTCTGGCGCGACATCATGATCGACGTGTCGAAGGAATACGCGGACGTCGAGTTGTCGCACATGTACGTCGACAACGCGGCGATGCAGCTCGCGAAGGCGCCGAAGCAGTTCGACGTGATCGTGACCGGCAACATGTTCGGCGACATCCTGTCGGATGAAGCGTCGATGCTGACGGGCTCGATCGGCATGCTGCCGTCGGCGTCGCTCGACAAGAACAACAAGGGCCTGTACGAGCCGTCGCACGGTTCGGCGCCGGACATCGCGGGCAAGGGCATCGCGAACCCGCTGGCGACGATCCTGTCGGCCGCGATGCTGCTGCGCTACTCGCTGAATCGCGCGGAGCAGGCCGATCGCATCGAGCGCGCGGTGAAAACGGTGCTCGAACAAGGCTATCGCACGGGCGACATCGCGACGCCGGGCTGCAAGCAGGTCGGCACGGCGGCGATGGGCGACGCGGTGGTCGCCGCGCTGTAACGCGCACGGCAATGCAGCAGCGGTGAATTGTAGAAAGGGCGCGAACGGGCCGCGAAATCGGCCCGTTCGCGCGTGGTTGGCCGTTGTGCGGCCAACCGGCTTTGTGTAGACTCGAACGATGGCGCTGATTTCCCTGATCTCCCCGGTCCTGAAACTCCACGGCAACACTGCCCGTGCGGGTACGCGCGCCATCGTCATCACGAAAACCATTACCACGAAAACGATCATTAAACGCTGATCGTCCGTCGTGCCCGCCTGTTTCCCCGCGCGGTCACGCCGGGGGCGGAAATGGCGGGGAAGCTCCATTCAAAGGGTTAGTCATGAACGTAGGTCTCGTAGGTTGGCGCGGCATGGTCGGCAGCGTGCTGATGCAACGCATGCAGGAAGAAGGTGATTTCGACCTGATCGAACCGGTGTTTTTCAGCACCAGCAACACGGGCGGCAAGGCGCCGTCGTTCGCGAAAAACGAGACTACGCTCAAGGACGCGACCAACGTCGACGAGCTGAAGAAGTGCGACGTGATCATCACGTGCCAGGGCGGCGACTACACGAACGACGTGTTTCCGAAGCTGCGCGCGGCCGGCTGGAACGGCTACTGGATCGACGCGGCCTCGTCGCTGCGGATGCAGGACGACGCGGTCATCATCCTCGATCCGGTCAACCTCGACGTGATCAAGGACGCGCTCGTCAAGGGCACGAAGAACTTCGTCGGCGGCAACTGCACGGTCAGCCTGATGCTGATGGCGCTCGGCGGCCTGTTCCGCGAGAACCTCGTCGACTGGATGACGGCGATGACCTACCAGGCCGCATCGGGCGCGGGCGCGCAGAACATGCGTGAACTGCTGTCGCAGATGGGCGCGCTGCACGGTTCGGTGCAGGAACAGCTCGCCGATCCGGCTTCCGCGATTCTCGACATCGACCGCCGCGTGCTCGCGACGATGAACAGCGATGCAATGCCGACGAGCCAGTTCGGCGTGCCGCTCGCGGGTTCGCTGATTCCGTGGATCGACAAGGATCTCGGCAACGGGATGTCGAAGGAAGAGTGGAAGGGCGGCGCGGAAACCAACAAGATCCTCGGCAAGCCGGCCATGGGCGAGCCGGGTTCGATCCCGGTCGACGGTCTGTGCGTGCGGATCGGCGCGATGCGCTGCCATTCGCAGGCGCTCACGATCAAGCTGAAGAAGGACGTCCCGCTGGACGAAATCAACGGCATCCTCGCGTCGGCGAACGACTGGGTGAAGGTCGTGCCGAACGAGCGCGAAGCGTCGATGCGCGACCTGTCGCCGGCGAAGATCACCGGCACGCTGACGGTGCCGGTCGGTCGCCTGCGCAAGCTTGCGATGGGCGGCGAATACCTGTCGGCGTTCACGGTCGGCGATCAGCTGCTGTGGGGCGCGGCCGAGCCGCTGCGCCGCATGCTGCGCATCCTGCTCGACAAGTAAGGATCGGGCCGCGCTGCGCGCCCCGTCGGCGCGCGACGCGAAACGCCTGCCTGCCCTTCGCGGGGCGGCAGGCGTTTTTTATTGGTTGGCGCGGCGGCATGCGGGCGAAAACCCGAGATGCTTGCGAGAGGGGCGCGACGCGAACGATACGGGCATGAATTCATTCCCGGAGCGATGCGGCCGCAACAATCGTCATCGATTGATGCCCTCTTTTTGATAAAACTGCCGTGCACGATTGATGGTGAGGATCGGCATGGCCGGCGCGCGATCCGCGCGCCGGCGGCGCGGTGCGAATAGCGGTTGCGCCGATGCATCGGCATGGGCGGCCGCATCCGCCGGCGACGAATTCGGCCGGAACCTGATCGCGTGAAGTAAACTATGCGGTTACGACGCGCAGAGTCGCCGAAAGCGTCGCGTTCTGCGCGACGCTTTTGCATTTCTGCGGCGACTTTATTGACGCTTCCCTACGCGAATCCGAGCCGCGCCCGCGCGCGGCGATAGAGCCTACGATGTCCCGAATTTCCTTGTTTCCGCGTCAGTCCCGTCTGTCGCGCGCCGTGCGCGGCGCGCTGGCGATCCTGGCGCTCGGCGCGGCCGCGTCGGCCTGGGCGGCCGGCACCGTCGAACTGCCGGCTTCCGCCGCAGGCGGCCCCGCGCCGCTCACCGTGACGGTCCAGCCGGGCCAGTCGCTGAACGATCTCGCGAAGGCGGCCACGCAGTCGCACGATCCAGGCGTGCTCGCGCGCGCCGGACGCGCGCTTTTCGACGCCAACCCGCAGGCATTCATGAAGCGCGATCCGAGCCGCCTGAAAGTCGGCGCGACGCTGACGGTGCCGGCGCTCGACGCGACGGGCGCGGCGCTCGCGGCGGCCGGTGCGTCAGGTGCGTCAGGTGCATCGGCCGCGTCCGCGGTGGCCGCCGCGTCGGGTGCGGCCGCGACTGCGGCTGTGGCGACGCAGCATGGCGCGTCCGCGCCGCATCCGGGGTCGGCCGTGCAAACGGCGCCGGCTGCACATGCGGTACCCGTCAGCGGCGCAAGTGTCGCGGCGGCGGCAGTCGCGGCAGGGGCATCGGCTTCGACCGGCGCGTCCGCCACGCATGGCGCATCGACGGTCGAGCCCGTTCAGCCGGCCGCGCCTGCGGCCGGTGCAAGCGGGCCGCATGTGTGGAGCGGCGCGATTCAGTCCGCGACTCCGTCGTCCGCGAGCGAAGCCGCCATCCAGCCCGCGCAAGGCGGCCAGGCTCAAGGCATGCACGAACCATCCGCGGCGGCACCCGTCGCGGGCGCGTCGCAGCCGCGGCCGTCGAGCCTGCAGCAACTGCTCGCGCTGAAGAATCGCGTGCTGATGGAGCTGCAGAAACACGGAATCGGCAAGCCGGCCGCGACGAACAACGTTGCACCCGCGCCGGCGCCTGCTGCCCCGCGTCCCGCCGCGAATGACGGCGCATCTGCTGCCGCGTCGTCGCCCGCCGCGAGCGAGGCGGCGTCCGGCGAGGCCGCCAGTGCGGCGCAGCCGGCATCGGCGCCCGTGCAGCCGGCCGCGCCCGTGACGGCGACGCCGCTCGCGCGCGATTCCGAACAGATCGACTGGCGCCCGGCCGCGGCGGCTGGCGCGGCGGTGGTCGTTCTCGCAGCCGGCTTCGCATGGCGCAAGCGCCGGAAAGCGCGGCGCGCCGAGGCGGTCGCCGCGGAATCCGGCGGGGCGGCTGCTTCGGATGCCGGCGCATCATCGTCGCCAGTCGAACCCGTGCCGCCGATTCTTCCCGAGACACCGGTCGCACGCGACGCAGCCGCCGACGTGAATCTCGTTTCGGCCGCTGCGGTAGCGGCGGAGGTGGCTGAAACGCGCGATCTCGACGTGCCTTCGTCACCGGAAGCGGCAACGCCGTCGCAAGACGATCAAAAGGAAGCGCCGGCCGCGCCCGCCGCGTTGACGCCCGCCGCAGAGCCGGCACCACACGACGCGAAGCCCGCCGCGCCGGCGACGAACGACGATCAGCACGCGGCGCTGATGCAGAACGCGATCAGCGCGCTGAACAGCCTCGACATGCCGCTGCCGCCGCGTACGGCGGAAGAGCCGGCCGCTCGGGAGGGGCAAGCCGAAAGCGAGCAAGTCGCAACTAACGGTCAGTCCGCGTCACACCCGCCCGTTGGTGCGAACGATCCGTTGCCGGAGCACCCGGCCGACCAGGACGACGAGTTCGACTGGGATCCGGATGCGTCAACGCCCGCGCCGCCCGCGGGTGGCGCGTCCGCGCCGTCGTCGCTGCCGCCGCTCGGCGGCGCGCAGTTCGGCGCGTTGAAGCTGGATTTCGATCTCGACCTGCCGTCCGCGCCGGGCGCCGTGCTGCCCGCGCTGACACCGGAAGAGCTCGCGCGCATCGCACGCAACAAGCTGGATCTCGCGTCCGAGTATGTCGAGCTGGGCGACCTGTCCGGCGCGCGCACGCTGCTGCAGGAAGTCGTCGACGCGAACGACGCCGCGACGCGCGACGATGCGCGCGCGCTGCTCGCGAAACTCGCGGAAGAGGCGTGATGCGGATCGCGCTGGGGATTCAGTACGACGGCGCCGCGTTCTGCGGCTGGCAGGCGCAGCCGCACGGCAAGACCGTGCAGGACGCGCTCGAGCGCGCGCTCGGCGAATTCGCGTGCGTGCCGCTGCACACGACGGTCGCGGGACGGACCGACACGGGCGTGCACGGGCTCGGGCAGGTCGTGCACTTCGACACGGACCTCGACCGCGCGGATTTCTCGTGGGTGCGCGGCACCAACGCGTTCCTGCCGCCGACCGTTTCCGTGCAGTGGGCGAAGCCGATGCCGGACACGTTCCATGCGCGTTTCTCGGCGTTCGAACGCACCTACTACTACGCGCTGTACGTGCACCCCGTGCGCTCGCCGATGCTGGCCGGCCGGGCCGGCTGGATCCACACGCCGCTCGACGACGACGCAATGCGCGTCGCCGCCGCGCACCTGATTGGCGAGCACGACTTCTCGTCGTTCCGGTCGTCGGAATGCCAGTCGAAGACGCCGGTCAAACACCTGTACCAGATCGACGTGCGGCGTGCGGGCCACTTCATTCATTTCCGCTTCCGCGCGAACGCGTTCCTTCACCACATGGTGCGCAACCTGATGGGCTGCCTCGTCGCGGTCGGACGCGGCCGCTATCCGGCGGACTGGCTCGCCGACGTGCTGGCCGGGCGCGACCGCAATCTCGCCGCGCCCACGTTCATGGCCGACGGGCTGTACCTCGCCCATGTCGGCTACCCGGCGGAATTCGCCGTCCCGCCCGCGCAGCTCGGCAGCGTGCCGTGGAGCAGCGTCTGGGCCGACCTGGACCCACAACCATGACGGATCACGCCGTGTCTTCTCCGACTCCCGCCGCGGCCGGCCTCGCGCCGCGCACGCGCATCAAGCTGTGCGGCCTGTCGCGCCCCGAGGACGTGCTGCACGCCGCCGCGCTCGGCGCCGACGCGATCGGCCTCGTGTTCTATCCGAAGAGCCCGCGCGCGGTGTCGATCGCGCAGGCGGCCGAGCTTGCACGCCTCGCACCGCCGTTCGTGTCGGTGGTCGGGCTGTTCGTGAACGCGACCGAAGCCGAGATCGAGGCGGTCGTGCGCGACGTGCCGCTCACGGTGCTGCAATTCCACGGCGACGAGACGCCCGAGCAGTGCGACGCCCTCGGCCGCGCGGCACGTCTGCCGTGGTTGCGCGCGGTGCGCGTCGGCCCCTCGACGCAGCCGGCCGATTTGGTAGAATCGGCTCTTCATTATTCGAAAGCGCGCGGCCTCCTGTTCGACACCCTGGTGCCGGATTACGGCGGTAGCGGCAAGGTCTTCGATTGGTCACTTATTCCCGCAGAGCTCGCGCATCGGGCCGTTTTGAGTGGTGGCTTGAACGCGCAAAACGTCGGTGATGCGATCCGCCAGTTGCGCCCGTTTGCTGTCGATGTCTCGAGCGGCATCGAAGTGGACGGCGCGAAGGGCGTGAAGGATCACGCCCGGATGGCGGCGTTCGTACGCGCGGTGCGCGAAGCGGACGCCGGGTGATGCAAGCCGGTGCGGCCCCGACAGCGGGGCGCGCCGACCGATCGAGAGTGACACCATGTACAACCTTCCTGATGATCACGGCCACTTCGGCCCGTATGGCGGCGTGTTCGTCGCTGAAACGCTGATTCACGCGCTGGACGAACTGCGCACGGCGTACGAAAAATTCCGCAATGACCCCGATTTCGTCGCCGAATACGAGCGCGAACTGAAGTATTTCGTCGGTCGTCCGTCGCCGATCTATCACGCGCAGCGCTGGAGCGAGATGCTCGGCGGCGCGCAGATCTACCTGAAGCGCGAGGACCTGAACCACACCGGCGCGCACAAGATCAACAACGTCATCGGCCAGGCGCTGCTCGCGAAGCGGATGGGCAAGAAGCGCGTGATCGCCGAAACCGGCGCCGGCCAGCACGGCGTCGCGACCGCGACGATCTGCGCGCGCTTCGGGATGGAGTGCATCGTCTACATGGGCGCCGAGGACGTGCGCCGCCAGGCCGCGAACGTCTACCGGATGAAGCTGCTCGGCGCGACGGTCGTGCCGGTCGAATCGGGTTCGCGCACGTTGAAGGACGCGCTGAACGAAGCGATGCGCGACTGGGTCACGAACATCGAAAGCACGTTCTACATCATCGGCACGGTCGCGGGCCCGCACCCGTATCCGGCGATGGTGCGCGACTTCCAGCGCGTGATCGGCGACGAGTGCAAGGTGCAGATGCCGGAACTCGCCGGCCGGCAGCCGGACGCGGTGATTGCGTGCGTCGGCGGCGGCTCGAACGCGATGGGCATCTTCTATCCGTACATCGACGACACGTCGGTGCAGCTGATCGGCGTCGAAGCGGCCGGCGACGGCCTCGACACCGGCCGTCACGCGGCGTCGCTGATCGCCGGCAGCCCCGGCGTGCTGCACGGCAACCGCACGTACCTGCTGCAGGACGACAACGGCCAGATCATCGAGACGCATTCGGTGTCGGCCGGGCTCGACTATCCGGGCGTCGGTCCCGAGCACGCATGGCTGAAGGACAGCGGCCGCGCGCAGTACGTGCCGATCACCGACGAAGAGGCGCTGAAGGCGTTCCACGACTGCTGCCGGATCGAGGGGATCATTCCCGCGCTCGAGTCGAGCCACGCGATCGCGTATGGCGTGAAGCTCGCGCCGACGTTGCCGAAGGACAAGATCCTGCTCGTCAACCTGTCGGGCCGCGGCGACAAGGACATGCACACGGTCGCCGAGCGATCGGGCATCGCGCTCTGACCCCGACCGATGCGTGACCTGATCGAACAACCGGGCGGCGGCGCCGCGAGCGAAGCGGAGGCGGTGCAGTCCGCAGTCGCCGTGCCGTGCGCGCTGCCGTCCGGGATCGAGCTGCACAACCGCGATTTCATGTCCGAAGCCGCGCGCCTGCCGGATGCGTCGATCGACCTGATCGTCGCCGATCCGCCGTACGGGCTCGGCAAGGACTACGGCAACGACTCGGACAAGCGCTCGGGCGACGACTTTCTCGCGTGGACGCGCGAGTGGCTCGAACTCGCGATCCCGAAGCTCAAGCCGAGCGGGTCGATGTACATCTTCTGCACGTGGCAGTACGCGCCGGAAATCTTCAGCTTCCTGAAGACGAAGCTCACGATGGTCAACGAGATCATCTGGGACCGGCGCGTGCCGAGCATGGGCGGCACGACGCGCCGTTTCACGTCGGTGCACGACAACATCGGCTTTTTCGCGGTTTCCAAGGCGTATTACTTCGATCTCGATCCGGTCCGCATCCCGTACGACGCCGACACGAAGAAGGCCCGCTCGCGCAAGCTGTTCGAAGGCAGCAAGTGGCTGGAGATGGGCTACAACCCGAAGGACGTCTGGTCGGTCTCGCGCCTGCACCGGCAGCACGCGGAGCGCGTCGATCATCCGACCCAGAAGCCGCTGGAAATCATCGAGCGGATGGTGCTCGCAAGCTGCCCGCCGGGCGGCCGCGTGCTCGATCCGTTCATGGGCAGCGGCACGACCGCGGTGGCCTGCGCACGGCAGGGGCGCGACTTCGTCGGCTACGAGATCAACGAAAGTTATTGCGCGATCGCGCACGAGCGCGTGAACGCGCTCGCCACGCCGGCGTGCGCGTGAGTCGCGCCGCCGCAGTGCCGATCGCATCAAGGAAAATTGCCATGTCCTCCCGTATCCAGCAGACCTTCGCCGCACTCGCCGAACAAGGCCGCAAGGGCCTGATCCCGTTCATCACGGCCGGCGATCCCGACCCCGCGAAGACCGTCGAATTCATGCACGCGCTCGCCGAAGGCGGCGCCGACGTCATCGAGCTCGGCGTGCCGTTCTCGGACCCGATGGCCGACGGCCCGGTGATCCAGCGCTCGTCGGAGCGCGCGCTCGCGCGCGGCGTCACGCTGAAGAGCGTGCTCGCCGACGTGAAGCGCTTCCGCGAGACCGACCGGAAAACCCCCGTCGTGCTGATGGGTTATGCGAACCCGATCGAGCGTATGGGTGTCGACACGTTCGCGACGGAAGCGCAGGCGGCCGGCGTCGACGGCGTGCTCGTCGTCGACTATCCGCCCGAGGAAGCGGGCGTGTTCGCCGAGAAAATGCGTGCCGTGCAGATCGATCCGATCTTCCTGCTCGCGCCGACGTCGACCGACGAACGCATCGCCGACGTGGGCAAGATCGCGAGCGGCTACGTGTACTACGTGTCGCTCAAGGGCGTGACCGGCGCCGGAAATCTGGATGTTTCGAGCATTGCGGGTAAAATCCCGGCCATCAAGTCGCGCGTGCCGGTTCCGGTGGGTGTCGGCTTCGGCATCCGCGACGCCGAAACGGCGCGCGCGGTGGCCGAAGTGTCGGACGCCGTCGTGATCGGCAGCCGCCTGGTGCAGCTGCTCGAGAGCGCCGCGCCGGAAGGCGCCGCCGCCGCGCTGAAGACTTTCATCGCCGAGCTGCGCGCCGCCCTGGACGGCGCCGGCAAGACGGCGCGATAAACACAACACAGGAAGCGGGAACGGGCCGGTCGGCCCGCCCCGCCACGGAACAGGAAACCATACGATGAGCTGGCTCGACAAACTGTTGCCGCCGAAGATCAAGCAGACCGACCCGAAAAGCCGCAAGGGCATTCCGGAAGGCCTGTGGGTCAAGTGCCCGTCCTGCGAGGCCGTGCTGTACCGCAACGACGTGGACGCGAACCTGCACGTGTGCCCGAAGTGCGATCACCACATGCGCATCGGTGCGCGCGAGCGTCTCGACGGGCTGCTCGATCCGGAAGGCCGCTATGAAATCGGCCAGGAAATCGTGCCGGTCGACTCGCTGAAGTTCAAGGACAGCCGCAAGTATCCCGATCGTCTGAAGGAAGCGATGGACGAAACGGGCGAGACCGACGCGATGGTCGTGATGGGCGGCGCGATCCACACGCTGCCCGTCGTCGCGGCCTGCTTCGAATTCTCGTTCATGGGCGGCTCGATGGGCTCGGTCGTCGGCGAGCGTTTCGCGCGCGGCGCGCAGAATGCGCTGGAGCAGCAGGTGCCGTTCATCTGCTTCACGGCGTCGGGCGGCGCGCGGATGCAGGAAAGCCTGCTGTCGCTGATGCAGATGGCCAAGACCACCGCGATGCTGACCAAGCTGGCCGAAGCCAAGCTGCCGTTCATCTCGGTGCTGACCGACCCGACGATGGGCGGTGTGTCGGCGAGCTTCGCGTTCCTCGGCGACGTCGTGATCGCCGAGCCGAAGGCGCTGATCGGCTTCGCCGGCCCGCGCGTGATCGAGCAGACGGTTCGCGAGAAACTGCCGGAAGGCTTCCAGCGCGCGGAATTCCTGCTGAAGACCGGCGCGATCGACATGATCGTCGACCGCCGCAAGATGCGCGACGAGATCGCGCAATTGCTCGCGCTGCTGCAGCGACAGCCGGCCGACGCGCTGGCCTGATTGGCGCGGCGTTGTGAACTGCGCGCGTCGCCCGGCTGAACCGCCGGGCGGCGCGTTTCGTTTTTTGGCGTAGTGGCGGTACCGATTCAGATTTGATCCGATGAGCACTTTTCCCACTCTCGACGCGTGGCTTTCGCATCTCGAACGCGCGCACCCGGTCGGCATCGACATGGGCCTCACCCGCATCGGGCAGGTCAAGGCGGCGTTGCAGCTCGAATTCGCGTGCCCCGTGATCACGGTCGGCGGCACGAACGGCAAGGGTTCGACCTGCGCGTTCCTCGAGGCGATCCTCGTTCATGCGGGCTACAAGGTCGGTTGCCACACGTCGCCGCACCTGCTCGAATTCGGCGAGCGCGCGCGCGTGAATGGCCAGCAGGTGAGCGACGGCGAGCTGCTGCCGCACTTCGAAGCCGTCGAGGCGGCGCGCACGTCGCTGCCCGAGCCGGTGTCGCTCACGTACTTCGAATTCACGACGCTCGCGATCCTGCACCTGTTCGCGTCGCGCGGGCTCGACGCGGTGATCCTCGAAGTCGGCCTCGGCGGCCGGCTCGATGCGGTCAACATCATCGATACCGATTGCGCGATCGTCACGAGCATCGACATCGACCACACCGAATACCTCGGCGACACGCGCGAGAAGATCGCATTCGAGAAAGCGGGGATCTTCCGCGCGGGCAAGCCGGCGATCTGCGGCGATCCCGCAGTGCCGAACACGCTGGTCGAGCATGCCGAAGCGATCGGCGCCGACCTGTGGCTGGTCGGCCGCGATTTCCGCTACGAAGCGCAGCCGGGCGCCGAGCGCCAGCAATGGAGCTACCTCGGCCGCGAGAAACGCTATCCGGCGCTCGCGTATCCGGCGCTGCGCGGTGCGAATCAGCTGATCAATGCATCGGCCGCGCTGGCCGCGCTCGAGGCGCTGCGCCCGGTGCTGCCGGTGTCCGCGCAGGACATCCGGCTCGGGCTCGCCAACGTCGAACTGCCGGGGCGCTTCCAGGTGCTGCCCGGCAAGCCGGCGATCGTGCTGGACGTCGCGCACAATCCGCATGCGGCGGCCGTGCTCGAGCAGAATCTCGGCAACATGGGCTTCTTCCCGTACACGTACGCGGTGTTCGGCGCGATGCACGACAAGGACATCGACGGCGTGTTGCAGCATCTGAAGGGCGAGATCGACCACTGGTGCGTGACCGACCTGCCGCTGCCGCGCGCGGCGAGCGCGGAGCAGCTCGAAGCCGCGCTGCGCAAGGCCGGCGTGGAGGAGGGGGCCGATTCGAGCGTGACGCGGTTCGCGTCGCCCGCCGAAGCGTTTCGCGATGCACTAAAAAGAGCATCCGAGAATGATAGAATCGTGGTTTTCGGCAGTTTCCATACGGTGGCAGGTGTGATGGCCTACCGGAAATCGCAGCAACACTGACTGACGGGCAGTTTCGGACTCAGCCATTCATGGGAATTTTCTCGTTCGGCAAGAAAGACGACGACGCGCCCCCGCGGCGCGGCGGTCGTACCGGGGCCTCCCGGAACGTGCGCACGGAGCGCACTGAACGCGTCGAGCGACGCACGCGCCGCACCGAGCGTCCGGAATCGGACGCACTGCTCCTCGATCCGACCCTTCCAGAAAAGCAACGCGCCCGCCGGCGTCTCGTCGGCGCGATCGCGCTCGTCGTCGCCGCGGTGATCGTGCTGCCGATGGTGCTCGATTCGCACCCGAAGCCGGTGACGGACGACATCGCGATCGACATCCCGAACCGGCCCGCGCATCAGGCGGTGGCACCGCGCGACGACGATGCGTCCGACGTGCAGGCGGGCGTCGCGCACGACGAACCGCCGGCATCCGATGTCGCCGTGGCGGCCGTGCCCGCGCCCGCGGCCAAGCCGGCCGCGAAGCCCGATACCACGACCCCGACGACCACGGCGAGTGTGACGCCGCCGAAGCCCGCTGCGAAGCCGGCCACGGCCGCACCCGCACCGAAGCCGGCCGCGCCGAAACCGGCGCCCGCGACGGTCGCGAATGCCGATGCCGCGGCCGACAGCGGCGACGCATCGTCGCCGGCGTCGCCGGCCGGTGCGCGCTTCGCGGTGCAGCTCGGTTCGTTCAAGGACGACGCAACGGCCCGTTCGTGGGCCACCAAGTTGAAATCGGCGGGTGTGCCCGCATATGTCGAACGTCGCAAGCAGGCGGATGGCAGCACGGCTACACTGCTGCGTGCCGGCCCGTTCGCGGATCGCGCGGCGGCGTCCGCCGCGATCGCGAAGGTGCGCGAAGCCGGACTGACGCAGTAACGTGCGATGCTGACGGCTTTCGACTACGCTGTATTGGCGGTGATCGCGTTGTCTGCGCTGCGTGGCGCATGGCGCGGTTTCGTCTCGGAGATTTTCGGGCTGATCGGCTGGATCGCGGCGATTGCGATCGCGGCCCGCTATGTCGGACTGGTCGTGCCGTATATCCCGGCGAACTGGCCGGGCGGCGCGCTGACACAGTGGGTGCTGGCGTTCGCGCTGATCGTGATCGGCGTGGTGTTCGTCGCGGGTGTCGCGAACGCGCTGTTGTCGCGGATCGCGCAGGCGACGGGCCTCGGCGGAGTCGATCGCTCGCTGGGCATGATGTTCGGGCTCGTCCGCGGCTGCGTGCTGGTGGTGCTGCTGGTCGCGGCGGCCGGGCTGACCGAATTGCCCAAACAGGATTTCTGGCGCAATGCGCTATTGCGTCCTTTCGCCGAACAGGGCGTGCACGAGCTGAAGCAGCTCCTGCCCGACGGCATGGCCCAGTATGTGCGCGTGTGACGACGCGGCCGGGCAGGACGGAACCGATTTTGTCATCTTGAAGGACATGCCATGTGCGGCATCGTAGGTGTTATCTCCCAATCCCCGGTCAATCAGCTGATCTATGACAGCCTGCTGCTGCTGCAGCATCGCGGTCAGGACGCAGCGGGCATCGCGACGGCGGACGGCAGCAATTTCCACATGTACAAGGCGAACGGCATGGTGCGCGACGTGTTCCGCACGCGCAACATGCGCAGCCTGCCCGGCACCTTCGGCATCGGCCAGGTCCGTTATCCGACGGCCGGCTCGGCGTCGAGCGAAGCCGAGGCGCAGCCGTTCTACGTGAACGCGCCGTTCGGGATCATCCTCGCGCACAACGGCAACCTGACGAACTGGGAACAGCTGAAGGACGAGATGTTCCGGATCGACCGCCGGCACATCAACACCAATTCCGACAGCGAAGTGCTGCTCAACGTGTTCGCGCACGAGCTGCAGCTGTCGACGACGGGCCTCGAGCTCGATCCGGCCGCAGTGTTCAAGGCGGTCGCGGGCGTGCATCGCCGCCTGCAGGGCTCGTACGCGATCGTGTCGCTGATCGCCGGCTACGGCCTGCTCGCGTTCCGCGACCCGTTCGGCATCCGCCCGCTCTGCATCGGCAAGCTCGAGACCGAACACGGCACCGAGTGGATGGTCGCGTCGGAGTCGGTGGCGGTCGAAGGCATCGGCTTCGAATTCGTGCGCGACGTGCAGCCGGGCGAAGCGATCTTCATCGACAAGGCCGGCAACTTCCACAGCCAGCAGTGCGCGGAGCACCCGACGCTGAATCCGTGCATGTTCGAATACGTGTATCTCGCGCGTCCGGATTCGTGCCTCGACGGCGTGCCCGTCTACAACGTGCGCCTGCGCATGGGCGATTACCTCGCCGAGAAGATCAAGCGCGAGCTGCCGAACGTGCCGATCGACGTCGTGATGCCGATTCCCGATTCGTCGCGTCCGGCCGCGATGCAGGTCGCCGCGAAGCTCGGCGTCGAGTATCGCGAAGGCTTCTTCAAGAACCGCTACGTCGGCCGCACCTTCATCATGCCGGGCCAGGCCGTGCGCAAGAAGTCGGTGCGCCAGAAGCTCAATGCGATGAGCATCGAGTTCAAGGACAAGAACGTGCTGATCGTCGACGATTCGATCGTGCGCGGCACGACCTCGCACGAGATCGTGCAGATGGCGCGCGATGCGGGCGCGAAGTCGGTGATCTTCGCGTCGGCGGCACCGCCCGTGAAGTTCCCGAACGTGTACGGCATCGACATGCCGACGCGCGGCGAGCTGGTCGCCCACGGCCGCACCGACGATGAAGTCGCGAAGATCATCGGCGCCGACTACCTGATCTATCAGGACGTCGACGACCTGCGCCGCGCGGTGCGCGACATCAACCCGAAGCTCGAGCGCTTCGAGGCGTCGTGCTTCGACGGCAACTACATCACCGGCGCCGTGACGCCCGAGTATCTCGATGCGATCGAGCGCGCGCGTCTCGCACCGGCGTCGCAGGCCGATCGCGACACGGCCGGCGATACCGCGCGTTCGCAGATGAACCTGCAACTGTCGGTCGAGTGATGCCGGCGCGCGCTTCCGACGAAGCGTGATAGGATGTGGCCTTGCGTCGATTTGATTCAGCTTGCGGACGCGGGGCGACTTCCCAAAACAGCTAAAGCGAAGGCCGGCGACAGCCGGCCCGAGTCGATCGCTGTCGTACCGCACCGAAGCCCGCTGATGCCGACGCATAGCGGGCTTTTTGTTTTGGCCTGATTTTGTGGCTGGGTGCGCGCCCGATGCATGACCCGCGGCGCGACCCTCGAATACGGAAAACGGAACATGGACGACTCCCTCAACTTCGACACGCTCGCCGTGCGCGCGGGCACGCTGCGCAGCAACTTCAACGAGCATTCGGAAGCGCTGTTCCTCACGTCGAGCTTCTGCTTCACGAGCGCGGCCGAGGCGGCCGAGCGCTTCGCGAATTCGGAAGACTATTTCACTTATTCCCGCTTCACGAACCCGACCGTCACCATGTTCCAGGATCGTCTCGCCGCGCTCGAAGGCGGCGAGGCCTGCATCGCGACGGCGTCGGGCATGGCCGCGATCATGTCGGTCGTGATGTCCGCGCTGCAGGCGGGCGATCACCTCGTCAGCTCGCGCAGCCTGTTCGGCTCGACGCTCGGGATGTTCTCGCAGATCTTCAGCAAGTTCGGCATCACGACGACCTTCGTCGATCCCACCGACCTGGACGCATGGCAGGAAGCGGTGCGGCCCGAGACGAAGATGTTCTTCCTCGAAACGCCGTCGAACCCGCTGACCGAACTCGCCGACATCGAGGCGATCGGCAAGATCGCGAAGGCCGCGAACGCGCTGTTCGTCGTCGACAACT
Organism: Burkholderia sp. RF4-BP95; assembly: GCF_001521985.1. Taxonomy (NCBI): domain Bacteria; kingdom Pseudomonadati; phylum Pseudomonadota; class Betaproteobacteria; order Burkholderiales; family Burkholderiaceae; genus Burkholderia; species Burkholderia sp. RF4-BP95. The sequence goes on from NZ_LOSX01000018.1 coordinate 288,631, forward strand.
GTTTCTGCAGCCCGGTGCTGCAGCAGCCGCTGAAGCTCGGCGCGGACGTCGTGATGCATTCGGCGACGAAGTTCCTCGACGGGCAGGGCCGCGTGCTCGGCGGCGCGCTGGTCGGCTCGAAGGAATTCATCATGGGCAAGGTGTTCCCGTTCGTGCGCAGCGCGGGGCCGACGCTGTCGGCGTTCAACGCGTGGGTGCTGCTGAAGGGGATGGAGACGCTGTCGTTGCGCGTCGAGAAGCAGTCGGCGAACGCGCTCGAAATCGCGCGCTGGCTCGATTCGCATCCGGCCGTCGCGCGCGTGTTCTATCCGGGGCTCGAATCGCATCCGCAGCACGAACTCGCGAAGCGCCAGCAGAAGGCGGGCGGCGCGATCGTGTCGTTCGAGCTGAAGGGCGACACGCCGGAGCAGCAGCGCGCGAATGCATGGCGCGTGATCGACGGTACCAAGCTGATCTCGATCACCGGCAACCTCGGCGACACGCGCACGACGATCACGCATCCGGCGACGACGACGCATGCTCGCGTCACGCCGGAAGCGCGTGCGGCCGCGGGGATCACCGAAGGGCTGATCCGCCTCGCGGTCGGTCTGGAAAACGCGGGCGACCTGCGCAACGATCTCGCGCGCGGCCTCGAGGGCTGAGCGCGGCGGCAGGTTTCAGGGCCGACATGAGATGGGCCGCTCGATCGGATCGAGCGGCCCGTTTTCTTTTGGCCTGCCGCCGCATGCGTCGACTGAATCAGCCGGCGTGCCCGGCCTGCGCGGGCCGCGGCACGTCGCGCATCGCTTCCATCATCCAGCGCAGCGTGTCGTCGAGCGGCGTCACGGGCAGCTCGCCCACCGTGCGCCGCAGCTTGTCGCGCGACCCGCTCAGTCGCTTCACCTCGTTGTGCCGCACGAAACGCGGATCGATCGTCACGTCGATCACGTAGCCCGCGATCCGCGACAGCATCGCCAGCACTTCCTTCAGCGAATACGCGCGCTCCGAGCAGACGTTGAACGTCTCGCCGGCCGGCGCGGCTTCGAGCAGCTTCAGATAGGCGGCCGTCACGTCGCGCACGTCGGAGAAATCGCGGCTCACGTCGAGATTGCCGAGCGAGATGCGCGGCGCATTGCGCGCATAGTGCGACACGAGTTTCGGCAGCAGATACGCCTCGTCCTGGCCGACGCCGGTGTAGTTGAACGGCCGCGCGATCACGATCGGCAGGCGGTCGGCCCACAGCTTCGCCGCGTATTCCATCGCGAGCTTGCTGACCGCATAGTCGTTTGCAGGGGCGGGTGCGACGGTTTCGTCGAGCACGCCGGCCGTCGAATTGCCGTAGATGTTCGCGCTGCTGGCGAGCAGCACCGCCGACGGACGGCGGTCGAGGCCCGCGAGCGCGGCCAGCAGGTTGCGCGTGCCGACGATGTTGACCGCGTAAGTCTGCGACGGCTCGTCCTGCGCGACGTGCGCACGCGCAGCCAGATGCACGACCGCATCGGGTCGCGCATCGGCGGCCGCCGCGCGCATCGCGTGCGCGTCGAGCAGGTCGACCGGCAGCAGCGTGCAGTTCGCGAACGCCGGATCGTCCGGCCGCGCCGCGCCGGGCGCCACGGTGCCCCACACGTCGTAGCCGGCCGCCTCGAGGCGCTGCGCCATGTAGCGGCCGGTGAAGCCCGTCAGGCCCGTGACGAACGCACGGCGCGACGCGCGTCCGGCATCAGTACGTGTCATGGTGACGATTCCGCGTCAGGTCCGCTTCCACCATCATCTGGCAAAGCTGCTCGAGCGTCGTTTCCGGCGCCCAGCCGAGCTTGGATTTGGCCTTGTCCGCGCAGCCGATCAGCAGGTCGACTTCGGCAGGGCGGTAGAACTTCGGATTCACTTCGACGAGCACGTTGCCGTTCGATGCGTCGAGACCGCGTTCCTGTTCGCCCTTGCCGGTCCATTCGATCTGGTAGCCGGCGGCCGCGAACGCCATCTGCACGAAGTCGCGCACGGTCTCGGTGCGGTTGGTCGCGAGCACGTAGGTGTCGGGCTCGTCGACCTGCAGCATCCGCCACATCCCTTCGACGTATTCGAGCGCGAAGCCCCAGTCGCGCTTGGCGTCGAGGTTGCCGAGTTCGAGTTTGGTCGCCTTGCCGAGCTTGATCTTCGCGACGGTGTCGGTGATCTTGCGCGTGACGAACTCGCGGCCGCGCAGCGGCGATTCGTGGTTGAACAGGATGCCGCTGCAGCCGAACAGGTCGTAGGACTCGCGGTAGTTCACGGTCATCCAGTGCGCGTACAGCTTCGCGACGCCGTACGGGCTGCGCGGGTAGAACGCGGTCGTTTCCGTCTGCGGAATCGCCTGCACCTTGCCGAACATCTCGGACGTCGATGCCTGGTAGAAGCGCGTCTTCGGGCTCACCACGCGGATCGCCTCGAGCAGGTTCAGCGGGCCGATGCCGGTAACCTCGGCGGTCGTGGCCGGCTGATCGAACGACACGCCGACGAAGCTCTGCGCGGCCAGGTTGTACAGCTCGTCGGGCTGCGTGCGTTCGAGCAGCCGCAGGCTGGAGCCGGCATCCGTCAGGTCGTGCTCGACGAGCGACAGGTTCGGGTGCGTGTCGACGCCGAGCTCGGCGATGCGCCAGAAGTTCACCGAGCTGGTGCGGCGGTAAGTGCCCGTGACCTCGTAGCCCTTGTCGAGCAGCAGCTTGGTCAGGTAGGCGCCGTCCTGCCCGGTGATCCCCGTGATGATGGCCTTCTTGCGAGTTTGGCTCATGGCAATGTCCTGGTCGAATCGATGGATTGAGAAATTCAGGCGGTCGTGCGCGCGGCGGCGGGCACCGTGGCGCGTGCGGGGCCGCGCGTCAGGCGCCGCTCGAAGCCGTACCAGCTCACGGTGGCGTACGCGAGCGTGATGGCGAGGGCGAGCGCGGCCGTGACGAAGCGGTTCAGGTGCAGCGGCCACAGCGCGTACAGCACGCTCAGGTGAATCAGGTACACCGTGTAGCTGACGGTGCCGACGTACACGAGCAGCGGGTTCGTCAGCACGCGCTGGACGAGGCCGCGTCCGCGCAGCGCGATCACGACGATCGACGTGCACAGCAGCAGCGAGACGCTGTAGAGCGCGGCGTTCGACAGCGGCGTGTTCGCCGCGCGGAAACGCGGGAACGACAGGTGCAGCCAGCCGAGGATCGCGAGCGCCACGAGCGCGCCGAGGATCGCGAGCGGATAGAACGGCTCCAGCGCGCGCCGGTCGCGGCGCAGCACGATCGCGAGCAGCGCACCCGCGGCGAGCAGGTCCATCCGGAACGGCGTCAGGTAATAGATCGGCCAGAACGAATCGAACCACGGCGTCGCGATCGCGCGCAGCACGGGCGCCGCGACGATCAGCGCTGCGGCGATCCACAGCAGCGCACGCTCCGAACACCACAGCACGACGAACGGCCAGAAGATGTAGAACTGCTCCTCGACGGCGAGCGACCACAGCACGTTCAGGCTGTCGTGACCGATGCTGCCGAGCGACAGCCCGATGTTGGTCGAGAAGAACGCGAACCACGGCCAGTGCGGCAGCCAGCTCGCACCGAACAGCAGCGTCGACACGACCAGCAGCAGCACGTATGGCGGCAGGATCCGGCGCACGCGGCGCGCGTAGAAGTGGCTGAAGTACGACTGTCCGCGCGCCTTGCGATCGAGCAGGATGCCGGTGATCAGCAGGCCGCTCAGCACGAAGAACAGGTCGACGCCCATCCATAGCGGCGCCTTCAGCGCATGTTGCAGGAACACGGCGCCGACGGCGATCGCGCGCAGCCCGTCGAGCTGCACGATGCGGCCGTGTTGCGGCGGGGCGAGGTCGGCGGTGCGCGAGATGCCCGTCATCGCGCCGCTCCTTCGCGACGCGCGGCCGATGCCGTGGCGCGCCGCGCATCCGATGCGTGAACGTAATGCATGCGTTTAAATGAAATATTGAATCGAAATCGATTCTAGGGAAAAGAAATCGGCAAAAAAACGCATGTCATTTATCCGGCTGAAAAGATTCGAATGCCGGTCGTTTCAATCGCGACATGAAAGGTTTGCAGGCTACGCGCCCCGGCGGGCGGGCCGGGGCGGAATTTTCTACGGATTGTCGCGTGAAGGCGGTCGATATTTCCGCTTTGCCGGGCCAATTTATCGCTGTTCCGGCTCGATATTTCAGGTGGAAACATCCCCAAATATTTCCAAATTTCTTGTGATTATTTTTGCTTGTAACCTGCATCGCGACGTTTGAAACCTATTTAGCGACAGGGCATCGCGTGCAGGCAGCATGCCGCGCCGCCGGTCGCTTCCGCATCGAGTCTGGAGAGCGCATTGCGACGTCTGATTCTGGTTGGCATGACGGTATGCGCGGCGCTGTCCGCGAGCGCCGCAACGGCTGAAACCGTGTTGCCCGCGACCACGTCGTGGATCGGCAACACGTTCGGCTATGGCGACGGCAGCTGGACGCAGATCGACATTCGCGCGATCGCGGTGACGCCCGACGGCAAGGTGTATACGAACGCGCCGTGGGACGAGAGCGGCGCCGAGGCGAGCGTCTACCAGGACGGGAAGATGCTCGGCTTCGCCGGCGGCACGCACGGCTGGGGCAACCTCGGCGGCAACGCGGTCGCGGTGAACGGCAAGTATGCGTACGTCGCGATCGGCGTCGGCAACGAGCGCGGCCATCTGCAGTCGCCCGGCATCTGGCCGGACAAGGGCAAGCAGTGGTTCGGCATTTCGCGCCGCACGATCGGCGACATGAAGCAGCCGGCGCCGTTCCGCGCCGCGCCGCAGGTCGCGCCGGGCGGGCGCGCCGATGCCGGCCGCGCGCGCATGGCCGCCAGCTTCATGATGGTCAACGAGGTGCCGGCCCCGGCCCGGTCGGAAGTGGGCGAGGCGAAGGCGGAAGTAGGCGGCCTCGCGGCCGACGACAAGACGCTGTTCTCGACGAATCCGTCGCATGACGCGGTGGACGTCTACGACGCCGAGACGATGCAGAAGAAGGCCACCTGGAGCGCGCACGAGCCGGGCCGCATCGCGCTCGCCGGCGACGGCACGCTGTGGCTGCTCACCGATACGATCGGCGGGCCCGCGCACCTCGTGCACGTGCGCGCGGACGGCCGCAAGCTCGACGACGCGCCCGCGCTGCCCGACGGCACCGAGGCGGTGGACGTGGCGGTCGACGCGAAAGGGCGCGTACTGGTCGCGGACAACGGGCCTCGGCAGCAGGTGCTGATCTTCTCGAAAGGCGGCAAGGGCTATGCGCCGTCGGGCACGCTCGGCGAGCGAGGCGGAATCTTCGCGGGCCCGGTGCCGGGCCGTCCGGGGCCGCAGCGCTTCAACGGGCTGACGGGCGTGGGCGTCGATCGCGCGGGCAACGTGTATGTGTCGATGAACGGCATCGGGCCGCGTCACGACACGATCGGCGCGGGGCTCGGCGCGGTGCTCGAGAGCTATACGCCGGACGGCAAGCTGCGCTGGCAGGTGCAGGGGCTGCTGTTCGTCGACGGCGCGTGGCTCGACCCGGCGCGGCCGAACAGTGTGTACACGGGCAACAAGCGCTTCGAGCTCGATTTGTCGAAGCCGCCCGGCCAGGACTGGAAATACGCCGGCTTCCTGTCGAACCGCTTCAAGTATCCGGACGATCCCGTGTTCCACACGGACCAGTATCCCGGCATGCCGTTCGCGCGGCGCGTCGACGGCCGCACGTTCCTGTACCTGACCGACATGTACGCCGACCACCTGAAGATCTACCGCTTCGACGCGAAGCGCGACGGCGAGGTCGCGATTCCGTCGGGCCTGATCGCGGGCCGCGCGCGGCCGGTCGACAAGGTGCCGAACAAGCCGCCGGGCGGCGACTGGATCTGGCGCGACGCGAACGGAAACGGCCGGCTCGACGAGGACGAATTCACGACCAACACGACCGGCAAGGCAAAGGCGGGCGGCTGGGGCTGGTGGGTCGACACGAAGGGTGACATCTGGCGCACGAGCGACGTGCGCGGAATTCATCGCTTCGCCTACGGCGGCGTCGACAAGGCCGGCAACCCGATCTACTCGTACGACAAGGTCACGACCTATCCGATGCCGCAGCCGTTCACGCAACTGCGCCGCGCGATCTACGAGCCGCAGACGGACACGCTGTACGTGACGGGCTACACGGCCGATGCGCCGCCGCAGCCGGGCATCAACAAGGAAGTCGGCCGCGTGCTGGTGCGCTTCGACAAGTGGTCGACCGGCTCGCCGGTGGTGCGCTACACGGTCGCGCTGCCGTGGCAGCTCGACGCGAAGCCGATCCTCGACCTGATCGGCATCACGGTCGAAGGCCGCTACATCTTCACGGTGGAGCCGGTCGGCAAGATCCACGTGTACGACAAGGAAACCGGCAAGGAAGTCGGCGTGATGAGCCCGGGCGCGGAGGTCGGCAAGGCGTCGGGCTGGGTCGACGTGCCGTTCGGCATCAGCGCGTTCCGGCGCGAGAACGGCGAATACCTGGTGTTCGTCGAGGAAGACGCGCGCGGCAAGGTGCTGATGTATCGCTGGAAACCGTGACGGGCGGCGCGCCGTCGTCGTTGGCGTCACACAAGGCAGAAGCATGGACAAAGGCATACTCAAGAACGTTTCGATCAACTTCATCGGGCTGATCCTGCCGACTTTCGTGTCGCTGGTGACGGTGCCCGCGTACATCCACGCGCTGGGCGTCGAACGCTACGGCGTCGTCAGCCTCGTGTGGACGCTGATCGGTTATTTCGGGATCCTCGATCTCGGGATGAGCATGGCCGCGCAGAACCACATCTCGAAGGCGCTCGCGAGCGGCAATGCGGACGAAAGCGCGCGGGTCTTCTGGAGCGCGTTCTGGCTGAACCTCGGCACCGGCATCGTCGGCGGCCTGCTGATCTATTTCGGCGCGTTCGTCTACACCGCATATTTCACGAAGGTGTCGGCGGCGATGCAGCACGAGGTGTATCTCGCGTTGCCGTGGCTCGCGCTCGCGATTCCGCTCGCGAACGTGTCGTGGGTGTTCGCCGGCGCGATCAACGGGGCCGAACGGTTCGGCGTGTTCAACACGAACCAGACGATCGGCACGTTCCTGTTCCAGCTGCTGCCGCTCGGCGCCGCATGGTGGATCGCGCCGAACCTGCAGACGGTGCTGGCCGCGGCCGTCCTCGCGCGGCTCATCGCGGCGGTGATGCTCGGTCACGCAAGCATCAAGGTGCTCGGCATCCGGCGCATCGACCCGCCGCAGTGGGGCACCGCGAAAGGGCTGTTCAACTTCGGCGGCTGGATGCTGATCGCGAGCACGACGAGCATGATCGCCGACACGCTCGACCGCGTGATGCTCGGCGCCGGCATGGGCGCGAAGTTCGTCACCTATTACACGGTTCCGCAGAACCTCGTCACGCGGCTGAACATGCTGCCGAACGCGCTGGTGCGCACGCTGTTTCCGCGCCTGTCGGCGGTCGGCCGCGACCATGCCGACACGCTCGCGCGCCAGTCGCTCGAATTCCTGAACGGCGTGTTCACGCCGGTCGGCATCGTCGCGATCTTCGCGCTCGCACCGTTCCTCACGTTGTGGGTCGGCGCCGATCTCGCCGCGCATTCGGCGCCGGTCGGGCGCGTGCTGGTGATCAGCGTCTGGCTCGTCGGCCAGGCGAGCGTCACGCGAATCCTGATCCAGTCGCAGGTCAATCCGGCCCGGGCGGCGTTCGCCGGGCTCGTCGAGATGCCGTTCTTCGTCGGCGGCCTGTGGTTCGGCATTCATCACTTCGGGCTGATCGGCGCGGCGGTGGTCGTCGCGACCCGCGCGCTGGTCGATTACGGCGTGCTGCTTTACCTGTCGGCGATCCGGATGCGCGCGATCGTGCTCGACATGCTCGCGCATCTCGCCTTCCTGCTCGCGAGCCTGTTTCTCGCGCAGGCGTGGTCGGGGCTCGGCGAGTCGATCGGCCTCTGCGCGGTCGTGCTGGTGCTGAACCTTGCGTGGTCGCTCACGATGACGCCGGCCCTGCGCGCGCTGGTGCGCGACCTGTTCGTCCGTCTCAATGCGAGGAAAACCGTATGAATCGCGATCTGGCGGAACACGCCATCCTGAACCTCGCCACGGCCGATGCCGCCGTGGCCGAAGCCGGCGACACCGCCGCGCTGCGACGGACCGAACCGGCCGGGCAGGCGGGCGCACGCGATGCGTCGCGCCCGCTGCGCGTGGCGATCGTCCACGACTGGCTCGTCACGTACGCCGGCGCCGAGCGCGTGCTCGAGCAGATCGTCGCGTGCTTTCCCGACGCGGACCTGTTCAGCCTCGTCGATTTTCTCGACGATCGCGCGTTCGTGCGCGGCAAGCGGGTGACGACCTCGTTCATCCAGAAACTGCCGTTCGCGCGCACCAAGTACCGCAGCTACCTGCCGCTGATGCCGCTCGCGATCGAGCAGCTCGACGTGTCGGACTACGATCTCGTGATCTCCAGCAGCCATGCGGTCGCGAAGGGCGTGCTGACCGGGCCGGACCAGATGCACATCAGCTACGTGCATTCGCCGATCCGCTACGCGTGGGACCTGCAGCACCAGTATCTGGAACAGTCGAACCTCACGCACGGGCCGAAGTCGCTGCTCGCGCGGATGATCCTGCATTACATCCGCAACTGGGACACGCGCACCGCGAACGCGGTCGACGGCTTCGTCGCGAACTCCGCGTTCATCGCGCGACGCATCCGCAAGGTGTATCACCGCGACGCGGCGGTGATCTTCCCGCCGGTCGACGTCGACGGCTTCTCGCTGAACGAGGCGAAGGACGATTTCTACCTGACCGCGTCGCGGATGGTGCCGTACAAGAAGATCGACCTGATCGTCGAAGCGTTCTCGCGCACGCCGGAGCGCAAGCTCGTGGTGATCGGCGACGGCCCCGAGATGCAGAAGATCCGCGCGAAGGCCGGCCCGAACGTCGAGATCATGGGTTATCAACCGTTCGCGGTGCTGCACGACCGGATGCGGCGCGCGAAGGCGTTCGTGTTCGCGGCCGAGGAGGATTTCGGGATCTCGGTGGTCGAGGCGCAGGCGTGCGGCACGCCCGTGATCGCTTACGGCAAGGGCGGTGCGCTCGAGACGGTGCTCGAACCGCGCGCGCACGCGAATCCGACCGGGCTGTTCTTCGACGAACAGACGCCGCACGCGATCGTCGCGGCGGTCGACGATTTCGAGCGCGCGCCGCAGCGCTTCACGCCGCACGCGTGCCGCGCGAATGCGGAGCGCTTCTCCGCCGACACGTTCCGGCGGCGCTTCCTCGACTACGTCGAGGCGGCGCTGCCGGGCTCGACCGCGCAGCGCGGCACGGCCGTTGCGCCGATGCCGCCCGCGCGCGGCCCGGCGACGCTCGTGCTGGACCAGAGCGGCGTGCTCGGCGGCGCGGAGCTGTCGCTGCTGGAGATCATGAAGCACATGCGCGCGAACGCCGACGTGGTGCTGTTCGACGATGGCCCGTTCCGCGCGGCGCTCGACGAGATCGGCGCGCGCGTCGACGTGCTCGACCAGGGCGCGCTCGCCGGCGTGCGCAAGCAGGGCGGCGTGTCGGCAGGCGCGTTGAAGCAGCTTTACACGCTCGTGCGGGACGTCGCGCGGCGCGCACGCCGCGCCGAGGTGATCTACGCGAACACGCAGCGCGCGATGGTGGTCGCGGCGCTGGCCGGGCGGCTCGCGCGCAAGCCGGTGGTCTGGCACCTGCGCGACATCGTCAGCGGCGACCATTTCGGCAGCAAGCAACTGATGGCGATCAAGTACTGCGCGCGGTTCGGCGTCACGCGCGTGATCGCGAACTCCGACGCGTCCGCGCAGGCGTTCCGTGCGCTGACGGGCTTCACGCCGCAGCACGTCGACGTGGTGTTCAACGGCATTTCGGCGGAACCGTTCGACGCGCTGGACACGGCCAGCCAGGCCGCGCTGCGCGCGCGCTTCGGGCTGCCCGAGCAGGCATGGCTGGTCGGCTCGTTCAGCCGCCTCGCGCACTGGAAGGGGCAGCACCTGCTGCTGGAGGCCGCGGCTCGCCATCCGGACATGCACGTGGTGCTGGTCGGCGCGCCGCTGTTCGGCGAGGACGAATACGCGGCGCAGCTGCACGAGATCGTCGCGCGTCACGGGATGGACGATCGCGTGCACTTCCTCGGCTTCCAGCGCGACGTGGCCGCGTGCATGAAGGCGGTCGACGTGGTCGCGCATACGTCGATCACGCCGGAGCCGTTCGGGCGCGTGATCGTCGAGGGGATGCTCGCACGGCGGCCGGTGGTTGCGGCCCGCGCGGGCGGAGTCGTCGAGATCATCGAGGACGGCGAAAACGGGCTGCTGTGCGAGCCGGGCAACGCGACCGCGCTGGCCGACGCACTGGGCAGGCTGCAGCACGACGCCGCGCTGCGCGAGCGGCTCGTCGCGAGCGGGCGGGCGACCGCGGTACGCCGGTTCGGCACCGCGACCTATGTGGAACGGGTCGAGAAGATCCTCGCGGATACGGCGAAGGCCGCGAAGGCGCAGAAGCGGTAGGCGCGGCGCGTCGGCGCGAATCGACGCCATGCGCCGGGAAACGGGCCCTCATGCGGCGGTGTGCTGCATGAGGGTTCTGCTTTTTTGGGCGGGCGATGCGGCGGCAGTGCAGCCGCCCAGGCGGCGCGTGACGCCGCGTCACGCCCATGAAAATACCCCCGGGCGACCTGAGGTCGCGCGGGGGCCGGGAGCGCCGTAACGGCGCAATCAGACAGCCCGTTCGGGCGCCGGTGCGACGACGCGGGCGGCGCGCGTCGGCTTCAGGCTGGCCGACCACATCATCGCGGGGCGTTCGAACAGCCGGTAGAACACGTAGGCGACCGGAATCGCGGCGGCCATGAACGCGATCGACGGCCAGATCGACAGTTGCAGTTCGGAGTGGAACAGCACCGAGCCGAGGCAGACGAACAGCGGCAGATGGATCAGGTACAGCGAGTAGCTGAAGTCGCCGAACCAGCCGAGCACGCGCAACAGCGGCGTCGGGCGCGGCGGGCAGGCGAGCGCGCGGTACAGGAAGCACGCGAAGCCGGCCGCCCACAGTTGGAACGCGCCGTACTGGCCGAAATGGAACGCGCCGCAGCCCGCGGCCAGCAGCGCGGCGGCCGCGAGATACCACGCGCGCGACGGCACGGCGGCCGTGCCGCGCGCCGGCTGCGCGCGCACGTCGGCGATCCACGCGCCGACCGTCCAGGACAGCCAGTACGACGTGAAGAACTGCAGGTCGTGCCGTTCGAGCAGCCACGCCGACGCGACGTTGACGAGCGCGACGGCCGCCACGATGGCCGGCATGCCGATGCGACGGCGCAGCGCGAACAGCAGCGGGTAGATCGCATAGAACTGCACTTCGAGCGACAGCGTCCACAGCGCGCCGTTCGACCCGTACGTGTAGCCGGCGACACCCTGCAGCGAGAACAGGTTCACGAGGAACGCGGTGAGGCCGACGTCGCGGATCTTGTGGCTGACCGGCGCGATCTGCAGGCTGACCGCGTCCATCGCGAGCGTGAACAGCAGCGCGGCGAGCAGCACCGGGTAGATGCGCGCGAAGCGGCGCGCCCAGAAGTTCGGCGCGTCGAGCCGGTACGCGGGGTTGGCCGCGAGCTTGAGCGCCGCGTTGCGGTGGATGCAGTAGCCGCTGATCACGAAGAAGATCGGCACGCCGGCGGAGCCCCACGCGAACGGGAAGGTCAGGTAGCCGGCGATCACGCTCGGGTTCAGCGCATGACCGTAAGCGTGATGGAAGCTCTGCATGCCGACCCAGACGACCTGGCGACAGTGGAAATAGGCGACGAGCAGCGCCGCGAACCCGCGCATCGCGTCGATCACGTGTTCCTTGTGGTCGGCGACGGGCGGCGCAGTCAAAGACGATCCGCTGAAAGCTTGCATGCGATTCGATTCCTTGCGACGGATGAAGGGGATGGTCCAATCGTAATGCGCAAGAATTCGATCGAATGAATAAAAAAATCTCGCCGGGAAATGACGGTGTTTCAGATGGTGGTTTTATTCCGGTCTGAAAGCGGTTTCGCCGCCGCCACAATTATTTGCCGATTTTTTTCTGATAGCTTGAAGCTCCAGTTGATTGATGCAAGGAGCGGCAAGATGGACATGCATTGGATCGCGAGCGCGGCAGTACTGCTGGTCATGGCCGTGCTGTCGGCGTACCGCGAGGCGCTGAAGAACGAGCCGATTCGCCCGGGCCTCGAGCGGGGCGGCGTCCCGTATATCGAGGAATTCGAATCGTAAGAATTTGTATCCGGAAAATCGGTAATTTGTTTATGTGTCGGCGCCGGGTTCGGCAATATCGACCGGATTCGCGGATTATCTATTTTCCGGAAACATGGGCAATAGGTCCATATCGAAAATGAGCGGAGTGGAATTGGCCGTGCCGCCGGTTCTCGATATGCCGTTCGAAAAACAATCGCGCCGGGTCGCCCAGCGACGCGGCGCAGTCAACGCAATCAGGATGCGAACATGTTGAAAGTCACCAAGGCCGTGTTCCCCGTCGCCGGTCTCGGCACGCGGTTCCTCCCGGCAACGAAGGCGAGCCCGAAGGAGATGCTGCCCGTCGTCGACAAGCCGCTGATCCAGTACGCGGTCGAGGAAGCGATCAACGCCGGTATCACCGAGATGATCTTCGTGACCGGGCGCAGCAAGCGCGCGATCGAGGATCACTTCGACAAGTCGTACGAGATCGAGGCCGAACTCGAGGCGCGCGGCAAGGAAAAGCTGCTCGAACTCGTGCGCGGCATCAAGCCGAGCCACGTGAACTGCTTCTACGTGCGCCAGCCGGAAGCGCTCGGTCTCGGCCACGCGGTGCTGTGCGCGGAAAAGCTCGTGCACGGCGAGCCGTTCGCGGTGATTCTCGCCGACGACCTGCTGCACGGCGAACAGCCGGTGCTCAAGCAGCTCGTCGACGTGTTCGACCACTATCACAGCTCGGTGATCGGCGTCGAGACGATTCCGCGCGAGGACAGCCGCTCGTACGGCGTCGTCGAAGGCCGCGAGTGGGAAGAGGACATCATCAAGCTGTCGGGCATCATCGAGAAGCCGGCGCCGGAAGACGCGCCGTCGAACCTCGGCGTGGTCGGCCGCTACGTGTTCATGCCGACGATCTTCGATCACCTGCGCAAGCTCAAGCCGGGCGCCGGCGGCGAGCTGCAGCTGACCGACGCGGTCCAGACGCTGCTCGCGAACGAGCAGGTGCTCGCGTATCGCTACTACGGCACGCGTTTCGATTGCGGCAGCAAGATCGGCTATCTCAAGGCGACCGTCGAGCTCGCGCTCCAGCATCCGGAAGTGAGCCGCGAATTCGAGGCGTACCTGCGTACCTGTCTGCCCGCGCTGGCTGCTGTCGCATAAGCAGCCGCGCTGCTCCGTTGTTTCAGGTGGTGGTTGTTCCGTTGGCCCCGGCTGCTTCGTGCGTCGGGGCTTTTTTGCGTGTGGACGAAGTGCAGGCGTGCGGCGGCGGGTGACCGGCGATGCGGATGTCGGGCGGGTTCGAGCAGGTGTGTGCGCGACGATTCTGGTATGCCGCCGGACGGTGATGCCGGTTCGAGCGCGCGTTGAGCGATGCGCCGGATGCCGCGGCGATGAAACCGGTGCCGGCGCGCCCGCCGCTTGCGCGCTGATGAGCGACGGTTGCGTACAGGCTGCGTCGCGTCCGCGCCGGTATCGCGCTCAGCGCGGCGACGTGCTCGGCCGCGCGACGAAGTACCGGGCCAGCATCGCGGCGATCGGCTTCTTGAAGTCGAGCAGGCGCCGTTCCAGATAGCGCCACGACAGATGTGCGAGCAGCACGGCAAGCGCGAACTGCAGCAGTTCGGGCAGCACGTCCCGGACGATTCCGGGCACCGGCGCGTGCGCGAACAGCGCGGGCATCTCCCCGAAACGTGCCGGGATCAGGTTGTGGAACAGGTAGAAGCCGTAGCTGATCGTGCCGAGATAGACGAGCGGCGCCCAGTCGAGCAGTGCCACGGCCGGATGGTCGGGTTCGGTGACGATCCACAGCATCAGCGCGCCGAGCGACGCGGACAGGCCGAGATCCGCGAGCCCCGTGACGACGTCCGGCAGCATCGTGAACGCGGGCAGCGCGAGGAAGAACACGACGCCGGCGGCGCCGAGCCAGCCGGGCGGAATGCGGCGGACGACGTCCTGGCCGCGATCGGCGAGCGCCATCGCGCCGACGCCGCCCAGCGCGATCAGCGCGAAATTCCACGGGGAAAACGCGTAGATCAGCACCGGCGATGCATCGACCGCGTAGAGCGCGAGATGCGTGAGCGCGCACAGCGCGATGGCCGCGACGCCGAGCACGACGTGGCGCGCGGCCGGCACCGCGAGCAGCGTGAGCGGCGCAATCAGATAGAACTGCTGCTCAACCGCGAGGCTCCAGAAGTGCGACGTGGAGCCCGGCCAGCCGTCCTTGACGACGCCGATCCAGTAATTCGACAGGAACGTGGCGTGCCAAGCGAGCCCGAGATCGACGCCGCGCTGGTAGAACAGCGCGTGCGCGATCGCGAGCGCGGCGAGCAGCAGGTAATAGACGGGAAAGATCCGCAGCGCGCGCTTCGCGAGAAACAGCGCCAGCGCATGACGGCGCGTCATCGCGCCGCACTCGATCGCCTGACGATTGCGATGCAGTTCGCCGACGATCAGGAATCCGCTGATGAAGAAGAACGTCCACACACCGAGCTTGCCCACGTCGACGGCGAGGACGTGGCCCTTGTGGGACAGGAAAACGAGGATGACGGCGATGGCTCGCAGGCCGTCGAGTCCTTTGACGTATCTGACTTCGCGCATGAAGGCATCCGGGGCACTGAGCGAGGTCAGTATAGGTGCGCAAATATCGAACGTAATTCGCGATCGGACGCGTTTGGACGTATACGTGAAGGCGTTTTTCGATGCTGGAGCGGCGTCGAAGTCGGTCGCGCGCAACAAAACCTGCGGGAAACCCCGCGAAAACGCATAAAAGTACTCCACGAAGCGTCAAGGCGCTTGTAGAATCCGGCGTTGAAGCGCGCGCGTTGCACGCTTCGTGTATCCAACGACCACACCTGGTAGGAGAAACATGGCGACTTCCGCAAAAAAGGTGGCCAAGAAGGCTGCCGCACCGGCCACCAAGAAAGTGGCTGCCAAAAAGGCTGCGCCCGCGAAGAAAGTAGTGGCCAAGAAGGCTGTCGCGAAGGCAGCACCGGCTGCTCCGACGCCGCTGAAGGACAAGTTCACGAAGGCATCGCTCGCAACGCACATCGCTGAGCGCGCAGCTGTCGAAGTGAAGGCGGTCAAGGCAGTGCTCGTCGCACTCGAGAACGTCGTGCTGGGCTCGGTTCACAAGAAGGGCGCAGGCGAGTTCACGCTGCCGGGTCTGCTGAAGATCACGGCGCAAGTCGTGCCGGCGAAGAAGAAGCGCTTCGGCAAGGATCCGTTCACGGGCGAAGAGCGCTGGTTCCCGGCAAAGCCGGCCAGCGTGCGCGTGAAGGCACGTGCGCTGAAGAAGCTGAAGGACGCGGCTGCGTAATGCCGCGTAACGGTCGCCGAATGCATGTCGGCGGCCGTTGCGATGTCCGACGATCCCCGTACGCGAAAGCGTACGGGGATTTTTATTGCGCCGCGCAAATCGAACGGCCGCGTCGGTATCGCACGGCGCGGATACGGCATGACGTGACGCGCATCCGGTGTGGCGGGCCGCTTGCGCGGATGGCCGGATCGTCGTGTTCGTGCCGGCGCGCGGCGCTGCATCGCCGCGCGTTGCGCGTGCGTCGCGCGGGGTTTGCGCGATGAACGCGACGATCGTTCCCGCCGAGATCGCCGAGCAGGTGACGGTCGCGTGCGCCGCGATCGAACGGCATCTCGGCGCGACGCTGCAGGCGATGCATCTGTTCGGTTCGGCGCTCGACGGCGGGCTGAAACCGCGCAGCGACATCGACCTGCTGGTGACGGTTGTCGCATCGCCGGGCGAAGCGGTGCGGCGCGCGCTGATGCTCGACTTGCTCGACGTGTCTGCGCCGCCGCGGAGCGAGGCGCTCATGCGCGCGCTGGAAGTAACCGTGGTCGTGCGCGGCGACGTGGTGCCGTGGCGTCATCCCGCCCGGCGCGAACTGCAGTTCGGCGAATGGCTGCGCCGCGATCTGCGCGCGGGCATCGTCGAGCCGGCATGCGTCGATCACGATCTGGCCATTCTGTTGACGAAGGTGCGGCAGCACGACGTTGCGCTGCGCGGGCCGCGCGCGGCCGCGTGGTTCGACGCGGTGCCCGCACGCGATTTCGTCGCCGCGCTCCTCGCCACGGTTGCGCAGTGGAATGCCGAGCCCGACTGGCGCGGCGACGAATGCAACGTCGTGCTCGCGCTCGCGCGCATCTGGTACAGCGCCGCGACCGGCAGGATCGCGCCGAAGGATGTCGCCGCGGCGTGGGCGCTGGAGCGCCTGCCCGACACGTACCGCCCCGTTCTGTCGGCCGCGCGTACCGTCTATCTGCGCGGTGACGGCGACGGTGCCGATGCGCTGTTGTCGGGCCAACCGGTCGCTGCATTCGTGCGTTACGTGCGACGGATCGTCGAAGCCATGTTGTCGGCGTAGCCGCGCGCGAACGGCCGCTGCCCGCGATTGCGTCGCGGCGCGATGCAATCCCGTCGACGGCCGCGGTCAGGCGCGTATCGCGCGCGCCGCGGGCGTGCCGATGCCCGCGCGAAGGAGGCTGCGGCGCCGGTGCTTCGTCAGCCCGCCGTGCCGGCGTAGGCGGCCTTCAGCGCGGCGACGTCGAACTTCGTCATCTGCATCATGGCCGCGGCCACGCGCGCCGCCTTGACCTCGTCACGGTCGGCCATCATCGGGATCAGCGCGTCGGGCACGATCTGCCATGAGACGCCGAAGCGGTCACGCAGCCAGCCGCAGCCGTCGGCCGTGCCGCCGTTGTCGAGCAGCGCGCTCCAGTAGCGGTCGAGTTCCGCCTGGTCGGCGCAACTGATCATCAGCGAGATCGCGTGGTTGAACGTCTCGGTGCGCGGGTGGCTCATCGCGATGAACGGCTGGCCGAACAGCTCGAATTCGACCATCCGGGTGCCGCTGGTGCCGGGTATCGCCGTGACGCGCACGACGCGCGAGTTCGGGAAAATGCCCGCGTAGAAGGCCGCGGCTTCTTCGGCTTCCGTCGCATACCAGAGGAACGGCGTGATCTTCTGAATCGTCATGGAGCGTCTCCTGTCGGGTGTCGGTGAGGGATGGGGCAATCCGCGTGCCGCCATCGATACGACGGATGAAGGCCGTCGAAATCGACAATTCGAAGCATAGTGCTTCGCCTCGCTGTATCGAAATCGGCAGGGTGGGCGCGCAAGCGTCCGTTGCGATGGCGGATTCCGTCGTCGCGCGTCAGGGGATATGGCGAGGTTCGCGTGGCGGCATGCGCCTGACCGGCGGTATGCGGCCGTCGGACAGAAAGGGGTGTCCGGATGCCTCAGGACAGGCTTCCAGCGCGCGACAGGCGGTCCAGGAGCCGCTCCCGGCCGGTTGCCGTACCCAAGTGTCGACCACGACCATCGCCCGCCACGGCGCCGCCGGCAACGGACGAAAAAAAACCAGCCACGGCCGAAACCGGTGACTGGTTTTGCAGTTCGGCGACATGGCGTCGGAGACGCCATGCACACCGGAAACGTACTTCTTAGAACTTGTGGCGAATGCCGACCGCGACCAGCTCGGCCGAGCTCTTGCCAGCGAAGCCGTACGAAGCGATCGACGCTTGCGCGCTTTGCTGCACGCCGTCGACGAGCTGCGTGCCGCTTGCGTGCTGGTATGCGCCAACCAGGTAGACGTCCGTGCGCTTCGACAGCGAGTAGTCCGCGCCGACACCGACTTGGTGGTACTTGGCCGACGTGTCGCCGCTAGCCTTCGTGTACGAGTAGCCGAGGCCCAGCAGCAGCGGCGGCGTGACCTGGTACGTCACGAACGCGCGGCCCGTGTTGTACTTTTCGGTCGAGCCGAAGCCCGAGAATGCGTCCGGCTTGTACTGTGCGTTGCTGTAGCCGAGGCCGAACGTCACCGGGCCGAGGGCATACTGGCCTGCGACTTGCGCGATGGCGATCGACTTCGCCGTTGCGTAACCCGAGTTGATCGGGCCGTCGAAGATCGCGTCGGACGTCGTCGAACCCCAGCCTGCGCGGCCGACAGCCGTCGTCGGCGACGGGTTGGCTGCGTAGAAGTAGCCTGCTGCAACGCCGACCGGGCCGTTGTTGTAGGCAGCCGCGACCGACCACGTCTGGCCCGAACCCGTCTTGCCTGCAACGCCGCCGAGAGCGTACATGCCTTCGACCTGGAAGCCTGCCCAGACCGGCGACGTGTACTTGATTGCGTTGCTGACGCGCAGCGAGTTGTCGTTGTTGTCGACGTCGCCCGGCGTTGCCATCACGCTGCCGAAGTAGTTGTCAGCCGTGACTGCCTGGACCAGGTCGACCAGCGGGTCATACTGGCGGCCGAGCGTCAGCGTACCGTACTGGGCGCTCTCGAGGCCGACGTATGCCTGACGACCGAACATGCGACCGCCCTGGTTCAGGTGGCCGGTGCCCGGATCAAAACCGTTTTCCAACTGGAAGATCGCCTTCAGGCCACCGCCGAGGTCTTCAGCGCCTTTCAGGCCCCAACGGCTGCCTTGCAGGTTGCCCGACAGCATTTGCCACGAGTTGTTGGCCTGGCCGTTGTTGCCGTGAACCCATGCGATCGACGTATCGATCACGCCGTACAGCGTGACGCTCGACTGAGCGTGAGCAGCGCCAGCGGCGCCCAGCAGGGCGAGCGAGAGGGTCGAGAGTGCGAGTTTCTTCATCGTTGAGTATCTCCACGCAAATGAATCGTCATTCGTTATTTGTTGCGGATTGGAGAATAGCTCAGTGCCATACGTGCAAGAAAGCTTAAAAAATAAAGTGTCTCGAAAAGGTAACAGCCGAAAAAAATCCATATATATCAAGGACATCAACGACTGTTCCTCTTTTTGAAATAGTTGACATTTGGTGCGCTGCGATTGTTGCAACTGTTGATGCGTTCGGCAGGAGAAGGGCGGATTTCGCCGGTTCGTACGCGGAAATCGAGGCATGCAAACGTTTGCCGTTGCAGCGCGCATCGCCTGCCGACGCAAAGATCGCGTCAACGTGCGCGAATGCGTGGCGGGCGGGGTGGTTGCGGAAAGGGAGGCGGTCGCGTAGGGCGGCGATACGACGCGCGCGGCGCGACCGCGGGAAGCAATACGTGGGGAATCAGTCGCCGCTTGCGCGATCGGTCGGCGCGGCCGCGGCCGCAGTGTTGCCGGTGCGGCGATGCGCATCGCCGCGCGCGGCCGCGAATTCCGCGCCGAGCAGCAGCACGGCCGCCGAGAAGTACAGCCACATCAGCAGGACCGCGAACGATCCGGCCGCGCCGAACGCGCTGGCCGTGCCCGCGCGCGCGAGGTACAGCGCGAACAGCTTCTTGCCGCCCGAGAACAGGATCGCGGACACGATCCCGCCGATCGTCGCGTCGCGCCATGCGACGCGCGCATCGGGCAGGAACTTCATCAGCGCGGCGAACGCGCCCGCGAGCACCGCGATGCCGACGAAGAACTGCAGCAGATTGGTGATCACGACGTACGGCGAATCGCCGAGCAGCCAGGTGCCGACGAACGTGATCGCGGTATCGAGCACCAGCGACACGATCAACAGGAACGCGACGCCGAGCACGAGCCCGAACGAAACCAGCCGCACGCGCACGAGCCCGAGCATGCTCGACCAGCGGCTTTCCGTGCTTGGCCAGATCACGCTCAGCGCGGTGTTCAGCGACGCGAACGTCGCCGACGCGCCGACCGCGAGCGCGGCGAACGAGATCAGCGTCGCGATTCCGCCGCGCTCGCCGGCGCGATGCGCGTTCTGCACGATCGTCTGGATGCTGGCCGCCGCGTCGTCGCCGATCAACTGATGCGCCTGCTCGAACACCTGGCCGCGTGCGGCGTCGTCGCCGTAGAACCAGCCGGCCACGGCGATCACCATCACGAGCGTCGGCGCGAGCGAGAACGCGGAGAAGAACGCGATGCTCGCGGCCATCGCCGAGCAGCGGTCGGACGAGAAGCGCTTGAACGCGTTGAGCGCCCAGTTGGCCTGTTGTTGCGCGAGACGGGTGGCTTCGGACGTGATCGGTCGTTTCATGACGGTTCGGTTGGGCGTTGTACGCGAGGACAACGGGGGATCAGACAAATCCGTATTGATCCGAGGATTCGATCATAGTTGCCTGAACTGTCTATAATTCCTTTCAGTTTCACCTCACCCCACAAAAACGCCGAGACCATCATGCTACAAATGTCCCGGCGCCAGTTCCTGAAGGTGACGGCCACGTCGCTTGCCGGATCGAGTCTTGCCCTGATGGGCTTTTCTCCGACGGAAGCGCTCGCCGAGGTCCGACAGTACAAGCTGGCGCGCACAGTCGAAACGCGCAACACCTGCCCTTATTGCTCGGTGGGTTGCGGCATCCTGATGTATAGCCTCGGTGACGGCGCGAAGAACGCACAGCCGAGCATCATCCATATCGAAGGCGATCCCGACCACCCCGTCAATCGCGGCACGCTGTGCCCGAAGGGCGCGAGCCTGATCGATTTCATCCACAGCCCGAACCGCCTGACGCATCCCGAATACCGCGCGCCCGGCTCGGACAAGTGGGAACCGATCTCGTGGAACGACGCGCTCGACCGGATCGCGAAGCTGATGAAAGCGGACCGCGACGCGAACTTCGTCGAGACGGCCGAAGACGGCGCGAAGGTCAACCGCTGGCTGACCACCGGCATGCTGGCCGCGTCGGCGGGTAGCAACGAAGTCGGCTACCTGACCCACAAGACTATCCGTAGTCTGGGGATGCTCGCATTCGACAATCAGGCGCGTGTCTGACATGGCCCGACGGTGGCAGGTCTTGCCCCGACGTTTGGCCGTGGAGCGATGACGAACCATTGGGTCGACATCAAGAACGCGGACGTGATTCTCGTGATGGGCGGCAATGCAGCCGAGGCCCATCCGTGCGGTTTCAAGTGGGTAACGGAGGCGAAGGCGCACCGCAAGGCGCGGCTGATCGTCGTCGACCCGCGCTTCACGCGTACGGCCTCGGTGGCCGATTACTACGCGCCGATCCGCACCGGCACCGACATCGTCTTCCTGGGCGGTGTGATCAACTATCTGCTGACGAACGACAAGATCCAGCATGAGTACGTAAAGAACTACACGGACTTCTCGTTCATCGTGCGCGAGGATTTCGCGTTCAACGACGGCATCTATTCCGGCTACGATGCGGAGAAGCACGCGTACCCGGACAAATCGAGCTGGGACTACGAACGCGGCGACGACGGCTTCGTGAAGGTCGACCCGACGCTGCAGCATCCGCGCTGCGTGTACAACCTGCTGAAGCAGCACTACGCGCGCTATACGCCGGACATGGTCCAGCAGACGTGCGGCACGCCGAAGGAGAAATTCCTGAAGGTGTGCGAAATGCTCGCGACGACGGCCGTTCCCGGCCGCGCCGGCACGGTGCTGTACGCGCTCGGCTGGACCCACCATTCGATCGGCGCGCAGATCATCCGCACCGGCGCGATGGTTCAGCTGCTGCTCGGCAACATCGGCATCGCCGGCGGCGGCATGAACGCGCTGCGCGGCCACTCGAACATCCAGGGGTTGACCGACCTCGGGCTGATGTCGAACCTGCTGCCGGGCTACATGACGCTGCCGATGCAGGCCGAGCAGGATTTCGACGGCTACATCAAGAAGCGCACGCAGCTGCCGCTGCGACCGAACCAGCTGAGCTACTGGAAGAACTACAAGGCCTTCCACGTCAGCTTCATGAAGTCGTGGTGGGGCGATGCGGCGACCGCCGAGAACAACTGGGCCTACGACTACCTGCCGAAGCTGGACAAGCAGTATGACCTGCTGCAGGCGATCGAGCTGATGAATGCCGGCAAGATGAACGGCTACATCTGCCAGGGCTTCAACCCGCTCGCGGCGGCGCCGTCGAAGGTGAAGACGGCGGCAGGCCTCGCGAAGCTGAAGTGGCTCGTGATCATGGATCCGCTCGCAACCGAGACGTCCGAGTTCTGGAAGCATCACGGCGACTACAACGACGTCGATGCGTCGAAGATCCAGACCGAGGTGTTTCGTCTGCCGACCACGTGCTTCGCGGAGGAAAACGGTTCGCTCGTCAGTTCGAGCCGCGTGCTGCAATGGCACTGGAAGGGCGCGGAGCCGCCGGGCCAGGCGCGCAGCGACCTCGAGATCATGTCGGGGCTGTTCCTGCGCATGCGCAAGATGTACCAGACGGACGGCGGCAAGTATCCGGATCCGATCGTGAACCTGACCTGGCCGTACGCGAACCCGGAAAGCCCGACGCCCGAAGAGCTCGCGATGGAGTTCAACGGCCGTGCGCTCGCCGACTTGCCCGACCCGAAGGATCCGGCCAAGACGCTCGTGAAGAAGGGCGAGCAGCTCGCCGCGTTCGCGCAGCTGAAGGACGACGGCACGACCGCGAGCGGCTGCTGGATCTTCTGCGGTGCCTGGACGCAGGCCGGCAACCAGATGGGGCGGCGCGACAACTCGGACCCGACCGGCATCGGCCAGACGCTGAACTGGGCGTGGGCCTGGCCGGCCAACCGGCGGATCCTGTACAACCGCGCGTCGTGCGACGTGAGCGGCAAGCCGTTCGACCCGACCCGCAAGCTGATCGGCTGGAACGGCAGCGCGTGGAAGGGCGCCGACGTGCCGGACTTCAAGGCCGACGAATCGCCCGAGAACGGGATGGGTCCGTTCATCATGAACCCGGAAGGCGTCGCGCGCTTCTTCGCCCGCGCGGGGATGAACGAAGGTCCGTTCCCCGAGCACTACGAGCCGTTCGAGACGCCGCTCGCGGCGAACCCGCTGCACCCCGACAACCCGCAGGCGCTGAATAACCCGGCCGCCCGCGTGTTCCCGGACGACCGCGCGTCGTTCGGCAAGGTGTCGGAGTTCCCGCACGTCGCGACGACTTACCGGCTGACCGAGCATTTCCACTACTGGACCAAGCATGCGCGGCTGAACGCGATCATCCAGCCCGAGCAATTCGTCGAGATCGGCGAAGATCTCGCGAAGGAAGTCGGCGTCGCGCATGGCGATCGCGTGAAGGTGTCGTCCAAGCGCGGCTACATCGTCGCGGTCGCGCTCGTCACGAAGCGGATCAAGCCGCTGACGATCGAGGGCAAGAAGGTCCAGACGGTCGGCGTCCCGTTGCACTGGGGCTTCAAGGGTCTGACGAAGCCCGGCTATCTCGCCAATACCCTGACTCCGTCCGTAGGCGACGGCAACTCGTACACACCGGAATTCAAGTCGTTCCTGGTGAAGGTCGAAAAGGCGTAAGGGGGAAGAGATGGCATTGCAATCGCTGGATATCAAGCGCGTCTCGGCCACCACGACGCCACCGCCCACGGTGCGCGAACCGGTGACCGGGAGCGTCGCGAAGCTGATCGACGTATCGAAGTGCATCGGCTGCAAGGCATGCCAGACGGCATGCATGGAGTGGAACGACCTGCGCGACGAAGTCGGCACCAACGTCGGCGTGTACGACAACCCGTCCGACCTGTCCGAGCACTCGTGGACGGTGATGCGGTTCTCCGAATACGAGAACCCGGCAGGCGACCTCGAGTGGCTGATCCGCAAGGACGGCTGCATGCATTGCGAGGATCCGGGCTGCCTGAAGGCGTGCCCGTCGCCGGGCGCGATCGTGCAGTACAACAACGGGATCGTCGATTTCCACGAGGAAAACTGCATCGGTTGCGGCTATTGCGTGACCGGCTGCCCGTTCAACGTTCCGCGGATCTCGAAGAAGGATCATCGCGCATACAAGTGCACGCTCTGTTCCGACCGTGTCGCGGTCGGCCAGGAACCGGCCTGCGTGAAGACCTGCCCGACGGGCGCGATCGTGTTCGGCACCAAGGAGGACATGAAGCAGCACGCGGCCGAGCGGATCGAGGACCTGAAGGAGCGCGGCTTCGAGCATGCGGGGCTGTACGACCCGCAGGGCGTCGGCGGCACGCACGTGATGTACGTGCTGCACCACGCGGACAAGCCGTCGCTGTACCACGGGCTGCCCGACAATCCGTCGATCAGCCCGATGGTGAAGCTGTGGAAGGGCATCGCGAAGCCGCTCGCGGTCGCCGGGCTCGCGCTGACCGCGCTGGCCGGGTTCTTCCACTACACCCGGGTCGGTCCGAACGAGGTCAGCGAGGACGAGGAAGCCGCCGCCCGCGACGAGGCGCGACGCATCAAGGAGGACGCAAAATGAAGCACGACGACCCCAACCTGATCGTCCGCTACACGCCGAACGAGCGCACGAACCACTGGATCACCGCGATCACGTTCGTGCTGCTCGCGCTGTCCGGGCTCGCGCTGTTCCATCCGTCGATGTTCTGGCTCACCGCGCTGTTCGGCGGCGGCCAGTGGACGCGGATCCTGCATCCGTTCGTCGGTCTCGTGATGTTCGTGTCGTTCGCGATTCTCGTGGTGCGCTTCTGGCACCACAACGTGCTCGACGCGGATGACCGGCAATGGCTGAAGCAGATCGACGACGTGCTGACCAACCAGGAAGACAAGCTGCCGCCCGTCGGGCGCTATAACGCCGGACAGAAGCTGCTATTCTTCACGTTGGTGGCGTGCCTGCTGTTGCTCCTGCTGTCGGGGATCGTGATCTGGCGACGCTACTTCTCGTTCTACTTCCCGATCGGGATGATCCGCGCGGCGGCCGTCGTGCATGCCGTGGCGGCCTTCGTGCTGATCGCGAGCATCATCGTGCACATTTACGCGGCGTTGTGGGTGAAGGGCTCGATCGGGGCGATGGTGCGCGGCACCGTCACGCTGGGCTGGGCCCGCAAGCATCACCCGAAGTGGTTCCGTGAAAGCGTGAAATAACGCACCGGAGCGGGGCGGTACGCCGATTGCGGCGCGCCGCCCCGCCTGCCGCCGGGACTGCCTGAAGAGCGCCGATCCGTCGGCGCTTGTTTTTTTGGATGACATTTTCGTGACACAACGCATTCTCGAACCGACCGAGATCTCGACGCTCGATCATTCGGCCATTCCGCGCTTTCGCCTGCCGGAGCGCGACACCGTGTTTGCCGCGCGTGCCGCACGGCTGCGCAAGCTCGCCGACCTGAACCCGATCAGCGGCTACCTGCGGCTGATGGCGACCGTCGCCGATGCGCAGCACGCGACGCTGCAGGCGCTGAACCTGCCGATGCCGTCGCCCGAAGCGATCGCGCGTGCGCAGCAGCATTCGATGCCGCTCGTGCCGGCGCTCGACGGCGAGCGCAACCCGCAGTGGCGGGCCGTGCTGTACGAACTGCTCGACCGCGTCGAAAGCGCCGGGCTCGTCAATCCGTCGCTCGCGAAGCTGCTCGACCGGCTGCGCCTGATGGCGCCCGCCGAACTCGACGCACAGGCCGACGCGATCCTCGCACTGCGCTTCGCCGAAGTCGATCCGGCCACCGCGCCGTTCCTGATGGCCGCGTTGCAGGTCGTCTGGACCGATCTCGCGAGCCGCGTCGCACCGGCCGACGTCCCATATCTCGACCAGCCGGGGCTGTGCCCCGTGTGCGGCTCGCATCCGGTCGCGAGCGTCGTGCGCGTCGGCGGCCAGTTCCAGGGCTACCGCTTCCTTCAGTGCGGGCTGTGCACGACCGAGTGGCACATGGTGCGCACGAAATGTTCGCACTGCGACTCGACCAAGGGCATCGCCTACCACGGGATCGAGGGCGGCAGCGAAGCCGTCAAGGCCGAGTCGTGCGACGAATGCAAGACCTATCGCAAGATCGGCTACCAGGAGAAGGACTACGAGTTCGAGCCGCTGGCGGACGATCTCGCGAGCCTCACGCTCGATCTGCTGATGAACGAAGCCGGCTACCAGCGCAGTTCGCCGAACCCGCTGCTGTGGCCGGACATGTCGCGCGAAGCGGAGTGACGGCAGGGCAGCCGGTGTCGGCTGCCCTGCCGCGCATGGAAATGGAGCCACCATTACGTGACCGAACCGGGTTTGAATGAATTGAATGCCGTCCTCGCGCGCGTGCCGTCGGTAGAGCGCGTGCTGTCGTCGGCACCGCTGCAACCGCTGCTCGCCGACCATGGCCGCACCCGCGTGCTGAACGCGGTGCGTGCCGAACTCGAACGCTGGCGCACCGCCGCTCAGCAGGATCCGTCGGCGGCCGAGCCGCTCGACGAGCCGCGCATCGCCGCGGCCGTCGCCCGCACGCTGGCCGCACAGAACGCGGGCACCGTGCGCCCGGTGTTCAACCTGACGGGCACCGTGCTGCATACCAATCTCGGGCGCGCGTTGTTGCCCGACGACGCGGTGCGTGCGGTGGTCGACGCGCTTACCCAGCCCGTCAACCTCGAATTCGATCTCGCCACCGGCCGCCGCGGCGATCGCGATGACCTGATCGACGATCTGCTGTGCGAACTGACCGGCGCGGAAGCCGCGACCGTCGTCAACAACAATGCCGCGGCCGTGTTGCTGACGCTGTCCGCGCTTGCACCGAAACGCGAAGTGATCGTGTCGCGCGGCGAGCTGGTCGAGATCGGCGGTGCATTTCGCATTCCCGACATCATGAGCCGCGCGGGCGCGAAGCTGCGCGAGGTTGGCACGACCAACCGCACCCATCTGCGCGACTACGCGGATGCGATCGGCCCGCGCACGGCGATTCTGATGAAAGTGCACTGCAGCAACTATGCGATCAGCGGCTTCACGAAGGAAGTGACGCTGGCCGAACTCGCGCCGCTCGCACGCGAGCGCGGGCTGCCGGTTGCCGTCGATCTCGGCAGCGGCACGCTCGCCGACCTGACGCAGTGGGGCCTGCCGCACGAAACGACCGTGCAGGAAACCGTCGCCGCCGGCGCGAACGTGGTCACGTTCAGCGGCGACAAGCTGCTCGGTGGGCCGCAGGCCGGCCTGATCGTCGGCGATCGCGCGCTCGTCGCGAAGATCAAGAAACATCCGCTCAAGCGTGCGCTGCGCGTCGGCAAGCTGACGCTCGCCGCGCTCGAACCCGTGCTGCGGCTCTACCGCGCGCCGGAATTCCTGCGCGAGCGGCTCACCACGTTGCGCTTGCTGACGCGGCCGCAGCGCGATATCGCCGAGGCCGCCGAGCGCGTGCGCCCCGCGTTGCAGGCCGCGCTCGGCAGCGGTTTCGACGTGACGGTCGAGCCGATGTTCAGCCAGATCGGCAGCGGTGCGCTGCCGATCGATCAGTTGCCGAGCGCCGGGCTCGTCGTGCGCACGCCGGACGGCAAGCGCGGCGGCCGCGCGCTCGCGCAACTCGAGAAGAAACTGCGCGAATGGCCGCGTCCGGTGATCGGCCGCATCGCCGACAACGCGCTGCGGCTCGACCTGCGTTGCCTCGAAGCGGCAGACGAAGCGGCATTCGTCGCGCAATGCGTGCAGGTCGCGGGGCCGGCTGCATGATCGTCGGTACCGCGGGGCACATCGACCACGGCAAGACCACGCTGGTGCGCGCGCTGACGGGCGTCGATACCGACCGCTTGAAGGAAGAGAAGGCGCGCGGCATTTCGATCGAACTCGGCTATGCATATACGCCGCTCGAGAACGGCGACGTGCTCGGCCTGATCGACGTGCCGGGCCACGAGAAGCTGATTCATACGATGGCGGCCGGCGCGTGCGGAATCGACTTCGCGCTGCTCGTGATCGCCGCCGACGACGGCGTGATGCCGCAGACCCGCGAGCATCTCGCGATCCTGCAACTGCTCGGCGTCACGCATGGCGCGGTCGCGCTGACGAAGTGCGATCGGGTCGACACCGCACGCCTGTCGGCGGTGCGCGACGAAATCGCCGCGTGGCTGCACGGCACGACGCTCGATCGCGCACCGATCTTCGAAACCTGCGCGACGCGCGAGGACGATCCGGGCGTCGCCGCATTGAAGCGTCATCTCGCCGATGCGGCGCTCGCGTGGCGCGCTCGTCGCGACGACGGCCTGTTCCGGCTCGCGGTCGATCGCGTGTTCACGCTCGCCGGGCAGGGCACCGTCGTGACGGGTACCGCGTTCGCGGGCCGCGTGGCGACCGGCGACACGCTCGCGGTCGTGCGCACCGGCGCCGCCGCGCGCGTGCGCAGCATCCATGCGCAGAACCGGCCGGTCGGCGCGGGCCGCGCGGGCGAGCGCTGCGCGCTGAACCTGGCCGGCGTCGACAAGGCGGACGTCGAGCGTGGCGATACCGTCGCGGACGCGCGGCTCGTCGCGACGTCGCTGCGTCTCGACGTCGACCTGACGCTGCTGGCCGATGCGGGGCTCACGCTGACGCACTGGGCGCCGCTGCACGTGCATCTCGGCACGCTGCATCGCGTCGCGCACGTCGCGCTGCTCGACGGCGATACGCTCGCGGCCGGCCAAAAGATGCGCGTGCAACTGGTGTTCGACGAACCCGTGTTCGCGCTGCCGGGCGACCGCTTCATCGTCCGCAATCCGCAGGCGACGCGCACCGTCGGCGGCGGCCGCGTGCTCGACCCGTTCGGTCCCGCGCGCAAGCGCCGCACGCCCGCGCGTCGCGCATGGCTCGACGCACTCGCGGCATGGCTCGACGAAGGGCGGCTCGATGCGCTGCTTGCGCAGGCGCCGCTCGGTATCGCACGCACGATGCTCACGCACCTGACGGGCTTCGCGCCCGACGCGCTCGCGTTGCCGGACGACGCCCTGGCGATCGGTCAGCGCGAGCGTGCGTCGAACGACGGCACGGTGATCGCGCGCGCGCACTGGCATGCGCTGCAGGCGCGGGCGCTCGACACGCTGCGCGCGTATCACGAGCGCGTGCCGGACGAGCAGGGGCTCGATGCGGCGCGCCTGCGACGGATGGCGGCGCCGCTCGTCGGCGACGTGCTGTGGCGCGCGTTGGTCGATGCGCTGGTGGATGGCGGGGAGGTCGCGCGAAGCGGGCCGTGGCTGCATCTGCCGGCGCATGCGGTGAGTTTCGATGCGCGCGAGGAAGCGCTGGCGCAGCAACTGCTGCCGCTGATTCATGCGGGGCGCTTCGATCCGCCGTGGGTCCGCGATCTGGCGCGCGACACGGGGGCGGCCGAGGATGCCGTGCGCACGCTGCTGCGCAAGCTCGCGCGGCGCGGCGACGTGCATCAGGTCGTGCGCGACCTGTTCTATCACGCGGATGTCGTGCGCGAACTGGCCGGGCTGGTTGCCAATCTCGCGCCGACGCGCGGCGGCGGGCTCGATGCGGCGACGTTCCGCGACGCGACCGGGCTCGGCCGCAAGCGGGCGATCCAGATTCTCGAATTCTTCGATCGGGTTGGGTATACTCGCTTCCACCGCGATCTTCACTTCCTGCGGCCTGACAGCGGTTGGATGGGTGTACAGGCGTAGGCGCTCGTTGTTCTTTTGGTTTTTTCCCACGGAAGGCATTCGTATCCGGTGGTACGGCCGGGCTTCAAACCCGGTTGGGGGTGTCAGACACTCCCGGGTCAGTTCGACTCTGGCTGCCTTCCGCCAGTCTTGGCTTCCCGCGCATTCCGGCGGCTTCCGTAAACGTGCCGCGGGCCGCCCGGCAAGGGTTTGCGTGAATTGTCGCGTAGGTGCGCCTCGCAATAGCGTTATGTCGCAAAGTGCGATCGATACCGATCCGACACCACCGCCGAGCCCACCGATGTCGCGCACCTGGTGGCTGGCGTTCGTTTGCTTTCGTGCCGAGGCAAGCGAGCGATTCAACGGGTGACTCGCCGGTCCGAGCGACGGCAGTACCCCGCATTAGATCGCCGAAGTTCGACCGAGCCGCCGCGAATCGCGGCCGTCGACCCAGCCGCACCGACAGCGTTACCGGGCGAAGTCGCTTACGGAGAATGCCGATTGAACGTTTCACTTCGACATTTGCGTGCCTTTGTGGCAGTCGCGAGACAGGGCAGTTTTACCGCCGCGGCCACCGAGCTGTGCCTGACGCAATCCACGCTGACCAAGACGATTCGCGAATTCGAAGCGATGTTGGGCGTCGATGTACTCGAACGGAACACGCGCCGCCTCTCATTGACTTCTTACGGTGCCTCCTTTTTCGTTGACGCTGTTCGGATACTCAACGACCTTGAACTCGCACTGAAGGGGATCAACGAACAGGTGCGCGGGTGCAGCGGCACGGTGCATGTCGCAAGCGGGCTTGCGTTCGGCTCCACCGTGATGCCGCGCGTGATTCAGGCGCTTCATGCAAGAGAGCCCGGCATTCACGTCAGCTTGATCGACGATACCAGCGGCGGCGTGATCCGGCGGATCGAATCGGGCGAAGTCGATGTCGGTATCGGCTCCTATATCGGCATGGCGGGCAGTGTGCTGAACGCGAGATTGCTGTTGACAGCCCGGCTCGGCGTCGTTTACCCCGCTGGCCTGACCAACGTTCCGGTGCCGCTGACCCTCAAGGACCTGAGCGAGCTGGCGATTCTGCGAGATGCCGACGATTCGAGCATCGCTGCCGCATTGAGGCAATACGCGCCGCTCCTTTGGGAGCGCATGGCGCGCAGGGTCACTGTCACGAGCCTGGATATGCAGCTTGCGCTCGTGCGAGACGGGATCGGTGCATGCGTCATTTCGGCGCTGGCGGCCTCGCATCCGGGCGCGCTCGGACTGCCTTATCGGCTCATCGAATCGCCGGTGCTCCAGCGCGACGTCTATGTTTTCACCCGCCGCGAGGTGTCGTTGTTGCCGGCGGCAGCCAGATTCCTGGAGATCCTGACCGAAGTGCTGCCGACGATCGACTTCGTTGATGGGGTCCAATTGGCCTCCGATGTCGTCGGTGCAGGCAAGTCGCCTTGCACGTCATGAGTTTGGCCGCGGCGTTGCATCGCGCGCTGTTGCAGGCGTAAGCGCCGGGCAATTGAAGGGGCGGGGCGCGCATTCATGCCCAGGGCGAATTGATCCAGTCGAATATGTCAATTTACAAGGCCTGCTGACCGCCCCGAGAATGCGCTGCAAGTCATCGGACGCGTCGATCGAGCGAATGCCGATTTGCCGCCGGGAACAGGAACCGGAGCGGAAGTATCGACGACCCATTATTAAAAACCATAAAGACGGTGCCGAGAGTCGATACATGCGGCATTGCTCGGGCATCGAATCGGTCAGGGTATGTGCAATATACACGGAGTCTTGTTCCTCGACGGCGACGAACGGCAGGCACGCATGATTGACGGGCCGCTCGCGCGGGCAGGATACAGGGTCGAACACTATCAATCGGGGCGGCGCGGCGATGCGCAGGCTGACAAAAAGCCTGCCGACCATCGTCGTGCTTGAGCGGCGCTTGCCTGATATCGACGGCTCGAAGTCCTGGTCTGGATCAGGACCCGTTTTCCGGATCTTCCCGTGGTTGTTCTGGGCGGTGCCGTGCTCGAGCACGACGTGGTGGCCGCGTTGCGCGCGGGCGCCGACGATTTCGTCCGCAAGCCCGTGTCGGAAGATGAATTCGTCGCGCGGATCGCGGCACAGATCCGACGACATCGCCGTCCGGCGCCCGCCGTCATTGAAATCGGACATCTGATCATCGACGTCCAGATGAAAGAAGTCATGGCGGCCGGCAACCTGGTACGGCTAATACCGATCGAATATCAGATCGTCGAATTGCTGGTTCAGGATATCGGTGTGGTGATTCAGCGCGAAACGATCGCGACCCTTGTCTGGGGCCGCCCCATCGACGAGGCGGTATCGCGATCGCTGGACATGCATATCTACCGGATCAGGCGAAAATTGCGGTTGCACGCGTTGTCCGGGCTCGTGCTGCGCTCGGCCTACACGCTCGGATACAGGCTCGAGTATGTGAGTCGCGAGCCATCGAGACGCACACATGTCGACGCGCATGATCGTGTCGACGGTCGGATTGCGAGCTAAAGGCGGCGCGTGGCGAAGGCCAGGCGGGCTGCGAACCCTCGATGCGGTGGGAGGGTTTCATGATCGGACCGATTGTGGCAGCAGGGTTCAGGTTGCGTGCCGAACCTTGCGCGAGATGAAATATTCAGAATTGTTGTGAAATTGGCCCGGAAATATTGTCGAAAATTGAGACAAGAAGTACTTTGAAAATCCATAAAGAAGTGTGCGAAAGATGTGAATGCGCGAGTCTGCGGACACGACCCGCGACAAGCAGACTTCAGGCCCGAGAGGTCGACCACCGGCCTTGCGTTCTGGCTGATTCGGCGTACCGCAGCCGGATGCCAGTCGAGCCGCCATCAATCAAGTTCCGTGTCCAGGCGACGAATGACGCGCGGTGTATCCGTCGAGTCATCCTGCACCGTGGGGTTGCCCTCTGCACAAGCCGGTTCTCGACAGCGCGCGAATCATGTGCGGCGCGGATATTTGCGCATGTACAGCCATTTCGGTAGCAGTCGAGGCAGACAGTGATTATTTATTTGATCGAGGATGACGAGGACCAGGCGCGGTGTTATCAAGCGATGCTGGAGCGGGCCGGGTGGTGCGTGCAGGTGATACCGGAAGGCACGCGTGCATTGAGGGAGATCCAGCGTGCGGCGCCGGACGTTGTCGTGCTCGATCTCCGGTTGCCGGATATCGATGGGCTCGAAGTGATTGCATGGCTGCGCGAACGCTACGTGGCGCTGCCGGTGCTGGTGCTGACGAACGCCATTCTCGAATCGGATCTCGTCGAAGCGCTGGAAGCAGGCGCCGACGACTATCTCGTCAAGCCGCCGCGCGAGCGGGAACTGGTGGCGCGCATCAAGGCACTTCATCGCAGGACCATCGAAATCAGGGAAAACCTGACCACGATCACGTTCGGTGCATACCGGGTTGAGACGGTGCAGCGCGAAATCTATCTAGGCAGCGAACGGGTTTCGTTGTCACCCAAGGAATACGAAATTATCGAGTTGCTGGCGCGGAATGTCGGACAGGTCGTATCGCGCGAAACGATGATCGGTCGAGTGTGGGGGCGTTCAGTCGGGGACGAGAGTTCCCGCACGCTGGACACGCATATCTACCGAATCCGGCAGAAGCTCAATCTGTCGCGGAGCAACGGCGCACTGCTTCGTTCGATCTATACACACGGATACCGGCTGGACGAGTTGAGCTGCGCGACAGAATAAGCAATCCGATTGGTATTCGCCCAGATCAACCGGAGGCGATGCGTTTTTTTGGGGGGGGCTCTAAAAGAGATCGTGATATATCGAATTCTCTTCCGCAAACGTTTTACTTGTAAATTTAATTAATAACTTAATGGGTTTGATTTTCAATGTTTAAAGAATCCGGATAGGAAAGTTCAGATTTGATGTTGTCCGTAAAAAATAAATTCCTCACTGCAATTTGATGTTTTTGAATCGACTTGGTGAGGATGAAATGAACAAGACATATCGGGTGAGGTGGAGCGAGTCGCGGGGCGAGTGGGTAGTCGCGCCGGAAACGACATCGGCAGCGGGGAAGGGGTGTTCGCAGAAGTCCGAGCGGAAGGCGCGTGTCATTGCTCGCGCAAGCGCACTTGCATTTGCGCTTGGTGTCGCTGCGTGCGGTGCGGCATACGGGCAGGCATCAGGCTTTTCTGGGGTGCCGGACACGAATGGCGGCAAGGTGGGCGGAATCCCCACGGGCAATGCGACAACCGACTTTATCGCCATCGGTACCGGTGCCGGACAGAACGTGAGCGCGCCTGCAAGTAACGGTACCCAAAGCCCCGGCGCGAATTATGCAATCGGGACGTCGGCGGGCAACAACGTGACCGGAGACTACAACACGGCGCTCGGTAGCAACGCGGGCAGCAATGTGACCGGATCGAATAATAATGCGATCGGCTCTCAGGCGGGACAGAACGTCAGCGGTCTGGGCAATCTCGCGATTGGCGACCGGACAGGCAACAACGTGAGCGGTGTCCGCAACCTCGCGATCGGCGACTTTGCCGGAACGAGCGTGACGGGTGACGACAACCAGGCGAGCGGCAATATGGCCGGCTACAACGTAACCGGCTCGGACAACCAGGCCAGTGGATACCACGCGGGTTTCAACGTCGTGGGCCACCGTAATCTCTCGCAAGGCACTCTGGCTGGCAATGCCGTTTCCGGTGTTGATAACCAGGCGACGGGGGAGAGTGCAGGCAACAATGTGACCGGCAATTACAACCAGTCGAGCGGCTTCCAGGCCGGTAGCGGCGTATCGGGCAGCAGCAATCAGGCAAATGGCTTCAAGGCAGGTCAGAACGTCAGCGGTGGGGGCAATCTGGCCTTCGGAAGTACCGACCCTGGCGATACGACGGTCGGTACCGGCAGCAATGTGACAGGGAGTAGTAACCAGGCCATGGGGCATCAGGCCGGACAAAACGTGACGGGCGACAACAACATCGCGTTCGGCACGTCGGCAGGCAACAACGTGACCGCCAGCCGCACGATCAGCATAGGCAATGCCGCTGCGGCAACAGCCGATGACGCGATTGCGGTCGGCACGAGCGCCGTGGCCAATTCGGCCAGCGCCGTCGCGATCGGCAACACGTCCACGGCCACCGGCGGTCAGGCCGTATCGATCGGCACCGCCAACACGGCCAGCGGAAACGGCGCTGTCGCGATCGGCGATCCCAACGTCGCGACCGGCACCGGCGCGGTCGCGCTTGGCGCGAACAATACGGCAACCGGCCAGGGCGCCGTCGGCCTCGGCAACCAGAACTCGGCGACAGGCCAGGGTTCGGTCGCGATCGGCAATACGTCGGTGGCTTCCGGTGCAGGGTCGATCGCGTTCGGCGATACAGCCAACGCGTCCGCGAACGGCGGTGTCGCGCTGGGTAGCGGTGCGGTTGCCGATCGTGCGGGCTTGAACGGCGCAACGGAACTGTTCTCGAACGTGGCCGTGAGTTCGACCGCCGGCGCCGTGTCGGTCGGTGCACCCGGGGCGGAGCGCCAGATCACGAATGTAGCGGGCGGCACGCAGGATACCGACGCGGTCAACGTCCGCCAGCTCAAGTGGGTGCACGACAACGCGGTCAATTACGACATCAACCCGGACGGCACGATCAATTACAACAGCGTCACGCTGAACCCGGGCGGCCTGCCGGTCGGCATACATAATCTCGCTCCCGGCGTCGTCGGACCGAATAGCCTCGATGCGGTCAACGGAAGTCAGTTGTACAACCTGAAGAACGATCTGACGAATTCGATCGACCAGGTTCAACAGAACCTGGACAAGACCAACCAGACGCTCAACCAGACCAATCAGACGGTTAAACAGATTCAGGCGGTGCCGCCGTCGACGACGGGCGGTGACAAGTGGGTGACTGGTAATCCGACGACCTACACCGCGCCGGTTGCGACCGGGGTCGATTCGACTGCGATCGGATCGGGTGCCCAGTCGAGCGGCCGCAACAGCGTCGCGCTCGGTAACGGGTCGAGCGACGGTGGTCAGGATAACGTGGTGTCGATCGGCTCCGCGGGTAACGAGCGTCGTATCGTCAACGTCGCGAAGGGGGTGAACGGTACCGACGGCGTCAACGTATCGCAGTTGAACGACGCGATCAATCAGACGACCGACAATTTCAACCAGCAACTCGGCGGGATTCGCCAGGACGTCAACAACCTCGCGCGTAACGCATACGGCGGCATCGCCGCCGCGACTGCGCTGACGATGATTCCCGAAGTCGACAAGGACAAGACCATTGCGGTGGGTGTCGGTGGCGGTACCTATCGCGGGTACCAGGCGGTGGCGATCGGTGCGACGGCGCGCATTACCGAGAACATCAAGTTCCGTGCCGGCGTTGGCATGAGCAGCGGCGGGACGACGGCGGGTGTCGGCGCCTCGATGCAGTGGTAATCGACGTTCATTCGATACCAAGGGGCGCGTCGTCGATGCGCCTCGTCTCGACACACTAGGGGATACAAGTCATGTACAAAGCAACTTTCATCGGCGTCTCGGCAGCACTTCTGCTCGGCGCGTGCACCAGCGCAACGGGGCCGCGATTCAACGCATATGTCGTATCGGACAACGCGGGAGCGAAATCCTACAAAGTAGAATGTCACGGTCTTTTCGAGGGCGCCGGCGTTTGCCGCGACAAGGCCCAGGAAATCTGCGGCGACCAGAAGGTACACGTTCTGCAGGGCGTCGGGCCGCTCCGTCACGACGACGATGTCCGCACGCTGGTGTTCCAGTGCGGCGAGCCGGAGCAGCCGGTTGCGCAGCAGCCGGTGCCGGTGCCGGCCCCGGTGGCGGCGGCGCCCGCTCCGATCCGCCTGAGTGCCGACGCGATGTTCGCATTCGACCGTGCCGACGAAGCATCGATGACCCCGCATGGTAGGCAGAAGCTGTCGCAGCTCGCATCGGCGTTGAAGGATCAGCACGTCAGCGCCGTGTCGATCGTCGGGTATACCGACCGTCTTGGCGGCAGCGACCACAATCAGAAGTTGTCCGAAGCACGAGCGAAAACGGTCGGCGACTATCTGGCTGCTGCCGGCGTGCCTGCGAACGACATCCATACCGAAGGCCGTGGCGCGAGCGATCCGCTCGTCGAGTGCCGGCAAGGCGACCGGAAGGCGCTGATCGCCTGCCTGGCACCGAATCGCCGCGTCGAGGTTTCCGTAACCGGCGCAAGCGGAGTGTGACATGAAACCGGCCTTCGATGCTTGCGGCTGGATCGCGCGTGCCGAGCAACTGCTCAATGCCGGCCGTCCGGACGAGGCCGGACTATTTGCTGCGGAGGCGCTCGCGGTTGCACCGGAAGACGCGCGGGCGTTGAAGCTCTTCGGCATCGTCGCATGCGTGCGCGGTGACTATGCGTTAGGGCTTCTGTATCTCGAACGAGCATGCATCCGGATACCGGACGATGCGAATCTACATTACAACCTCGCCGTCGCCCTCGAACGAACGGGCGCGCGCGAGCGTGCGGCATTGAGCTATCGAAACTGCCTGCGGCTGCAGCCGGATCACCCGGATGCATTGTGGAACTATGGCGAATACCTTCGATTGAACGATCACTTCGAAGAGGCGGCGCGCTGTTTCGATACATTGGAAGCAGCAGGGCATCGATATCCGTCGATGCACCACCGGATGGCCGTCGTTTGCGCGCATTTGCGGCGGTTCGACGAGGCGTCGATGTACTTCGATCTCGCGATGATGGAGGGCGCCGACACGCGGTTGACGCAGTGGGAGCGAGCACATTTCCTGCTGGGGACGACGGGCTGCACACAAGGATGGCCGGATTACGACATGCGTTTCGAGATCGGACACCTGATCAACGTCTCTCGCCATCCGTTCCAGATGCCGCTTTGGCGTGGAGAAGCACTCGACGGCAAGACCATTCTCGTGCATGGCGAGCAGGGGCTCGGCGACGAGATCATGTTCGCATCGATGATCGCCGAGCTGGCCCGGAGCGCGCGTCACGTCGTGCTCGCCTGCGCGCCGTCACTCGTGACGTTGTTTCAGCGTTCGTTTCCGTCCGTTACCGTACGTGCCCATCGCGTCGGGGTGGCGCCCGCGGCAATCGGCGACCTGGGGCTGATCGACTATCAGTCGCCGATCGGCAGCCTCGCGCGCTGGCTGCGTCCGACCGCCGCATCGTTCGGCGAAGGTGCGCCGTACCTGCTGGCGAATCCGGAGAAAGTCGAATGGTTCGGCACGCGGCTTCGCGCGCTCGCGCCGCAATCGGCTCACACGATGAGGGTCGGTGTGACGTGGGGCTCGAATCCGGCAAAGTCGGTGCCCTCCGCGGCGCGCCGGGCCAGCCGGAAGAGCATTCCGTTGCCGATGCTCGAGCCTCTTGCGCAATGCCGGGACGTCCAGTTCGTCAGCTTGCACAATGCCGAACTCGGAGAACAGGCCGCGGGCGCGCCGAACCTCGATCTGATCGATTTCAGCCACGCATTGCGGGATTTCTCGGACACGGCGGCGCTCGTCGCGAATCTCGATGCCGTCGTGACGGTCGATACATCGGTCGCTCATCTGTCCGCCGCATTGGGAAAACCAACCTATGTATTGCTGATGCGCCATTGCGACTGGCGGTTCGGCTATGAGGGCGACCGATGCAGCTGGTATCGGTCGATGACGCTGTTGCGCCAGACGACGCAAGGTGACTGGCGCTCGGTCGTGGATCGGGCAGCCGATGTGTTGAATCGCCATCCGCGTCAACCTGTAATGGAGGAGGAACGCGGTGAACACGGATCCGCAGTTGACTGAGAGGTTGCTCGAGATACAGGCCGAGATCGAAGCATTGAGCCGGAAGGCGAAAGCCGCGGCAATCGTGCAGGTCGTGCAATTGATGTCCCAATACGGAATCCTCATCAGCGACCTGAACGACATCGAGCATACGTCGCCGGTACGCAAGGCGAGGGCGAAGTACTGGGACCCGCAGACGGGGCAGACGTGGGCCGGGCGCGGGAGGGTGCCGAAATGGCTTGTCGGACGGGATCTGGATGCCTATCGGATTGGCAGTGCGGCGCATCCGGATACGGACGATTCGGGCGCTGACAGGCAAGACGCCAAGTAGTCGGGGCCGGACGAGACGGACGAGATTTCCAGGCGGGCGTGCTGTTTTCGCGCGACCCGGTCGTTCGCGCCTCGGCCGTGACGGATCCGGGGCTGCGGCTGGTCGCGGCGGCCGCACGCCGTACTCAACTTCACGAAATCATCCACTGCTGGAGCAACGCGCCATTACGCTTATTATTTTCCGCCATTGCTGCTCGGTAACTCGATCGCCTGACGGCGCTTCATCCTGATCGAGCGTGTCGGCATCCGGTGCAACGGATGCAAATCGATCATTGTTAGGCACAATCAGTCATGCGTATCGGTCGACAATTCTGGATTCTCGCATCGGGGGTCGTGCTCATCACCCTCAGCGCATCGCTGATCGCGATCGCTCAGGCGTGGAACATTCTTTCCGACAAGTACTCGTCCGTCGATTTGCTGGCGACATATCGACGGGCACTGGTGGTCACGGAAATGGTCTCGCGCGAACGCGGTCCGGTGAACAGTGTTCTCGGTGCGGCACCGCATCGTCGCGATCACGCGGCGCATGCGCTCGTCGAGGCCCGGCAAAGGACCGACGCGGCGATTTCGGCGCTCGTGACCGCACTACCTGCCAACGATCTCGACCGGTCGACGGTCATCGAACTCGATACGCGCCTGGCGGTTGCCAGACGTCGCGTCGACGCATTGACTGCGTTACCGGCCTCGATGCGCCGCGCACCGGAAATGAGCGACGCGCTGCGGCAGATGTTCGGATTGGTCGATATCCTGCAACCGATGCTTTCCAGGATGCAGACGCCGTTGCTCATGCGCGTGCCAGAGATTTCGTATCAGATTGCGGGTGCACGCTTGCTGACGGAACTCCGGGAATATGCCGGTCGACTCGGCTCCGATCTGGCACCTGCCGTGGTGCATGACGCACCGTTGACGCAGCGCCAGGAAGCGGCGATGGAGCGTGATGTGGGCCGCATCCTGGAGCTTTACGACCTGCTCAAGATGCATGCGACCGACGGCACGACCGATCCCGAGCTGGAGGCAGGCATGGATGCTCTGCGGCATGCCTATCTGGACCGGGCCTGGAAATTGGCCGCGCGGATCCGCGACGCAAGCAGGGCAGGCGAACCGTACCCGATGACCATGGAGGAATTCACGAACGAGTACGTACCGGCGATGAACCCGATCGTGGCGTTGCGCGATACGGAGCTACAGCTTGCGGCGCAACGTATCGATGCAAGTATCGATCATGCACGGCTGTCGTTGGGCTGGGTGACAGGATTTTCGGTTCTGGCGTTCGCGCTGGAAATCGTGCTCATTCGTACATTTCGCCGCAAGGTGATCGAACCGGTCGAGGAAGTGTCGGCTGCCTTCGGACCGACAGCCGGGGGCGCGCGTGGCGAGAACGACGACATCGTGCGACTGCGTAATGGGCCCCAAAGACTCAGAGCCTCAGAGGCGGAGAATATTCTCCTCGAGCGAGAGCGTCAGGATGCGTTGAACTTCATTTCGCACGACATACGCGCGCCGATCGCCGCGATCATCACGATGACGGAGGGATCGGGTCATGGCGTTGAATCGAGCATCGCGTCCAGCATGAACGTGCGAAGGTACATTGCGCGTCAAGCCCGCCACGCGCTATCTCTGGTCGACGAGTATCTGCAGTTTGCACGCCTGCAAAGCCGGATCGAGTCTCACGAGTTCCAGCCCGTGAATATCGTCGACGTGTTGACGGAAGTCGTCGACGACTCATGGGCATGCGCGCGATGCAGGGACGTCAAGGTCCTGTTCGATTCACCGGTCGCGGATGCATGGGTGAGTGGCGCGAGGCTGATGGTCTTCCGGATCTTCAGCAACCTGATTCATAACGCGATCAAGTTCAGCTTCACCGGCGGCGACGTGCACGTTACCCTCGGCGGCCGCGATGACTATTGGACCGTTTCGGTGCGCGACTGGGGAACTGGTATCGCCAGCGATGACTTGTCGAAACTGTTTCGTCCGTTCTACCGGTCTCCGGCCGCATCCGAGGCGAGCGTGGCGGGCACCGGCCTCGGACTGGCTTACGTTCGTATCGCCGTGACCCAACTCGGTGGTACGGTCAAGGTCACCAGTTCCCTCGATGTCGGCTCGGAATTTCTCGTTACGCTACCCGCATCCGATGCTGCGGAATGCGCGTCCCGAGTCGCCTGACCGGCCACCAATGCCTGCCAACGGCCGCATTCGTCGAGATGCGACTTGTGTGATCCAGCGAACCGAAAAGATCGATGATTATCTCCCTTGTCGTGAGATAAAGATTCAATTTCATTGCGAGTGCCTTGTTTTCACATGATTTGTGTATCGATGGTGGTCATTCAGAAAAAATCATATTTAAAAGAATTCTCGACAATAGACTCTAATCCGGCAGCCTGGAGTATGTGGACGTGCGTCGGCGCATGAGCGAAATTAAAAGATGAGTAATGAGGGCTCGTGGTGCCCGCTTAATCGAAAACTTCGCTTTCGTCATATTTTGCTGCGGTGATGCAGCACGTATCCGATTTTTCTGATGAAAATCATTGATGGGTGGGAGGGGGTGCTATGGGTGAGATGCGGAAGGGGATTTTGAAATTTAGATGTTTGGTATTTGGACTGCTGTTCTTTACCGTTCAGTTCGTTCATGCTCAGGCGGCAGCGCAATCGACGCCATACGGCGTGATCTCGGTGACGGTCAACGGCAGCCGGCTGTGTGTCGGCGTCGGCGGCGGGTCCGTTTCAGCGCTCGCAAACGTCGACGCCGGTGAATGCATGAACCTGGCCAGCCAGCAATGGTCGCTGGTCAAGAGCGATCAGCATTTCCAAATCGTTGCCAAGAACAGTCAGCAATGCCTAACGATTCTGAATGCATCAACTAGCCCGGGCGAACGGCTCGTGCAGTATCCGTGCAACAACGGCTCGAATCAGCAGTGGGATGTCACGCCGTCCGGCACCGGACACAAGCTCGTGTCCGTTCACGACGCGCTTTGCGTAAGCGTCGATAGCGCGTCCCATGTGATCCAGGATCGTTGCAGCAGCAGCGAATCGCAGATCCTGCACGTATCGGCACCACCGGAAGTGACCGGTTCGCTGATTGGCATGAACAGCAACCTTTGCGTCGATTCGGGCGATGTGGGCGTGCAAGCGACACAGAACGCCTGCAGCAATGTCGCGAGCCAGCAATGGCGGATTCGTCCGACGGTCAATGGCTACAAGATCCGCTTGAACGCGAAGGATCTTTGTCTCGGTGTGCGGGGCGCATCTCAGAGTGCGGGTGCGGCAATCGAAGGTCAACGGTGCGATAGCGGAACGAACCAGTTGTGGACGATTCGTGCCGCCAGCGCAGTCAATGGAACGAACGCCTATTCGAATGGGTACTGGCAATTCGTTTCCGCGAGCAGCGGGCAATGCATCGTCGTCCAGAATGCGTCTACTGCAGCGCAGGCCAACCTGATCCAGTCTCCGTGCAATGGAGGGGGCGGGTCGAACACCATGTGGCGCGTCAATCGAACGCTGCCGTCGTCGTGGGGTGGTCCGATCACGCTGCCGCTCGTGCCGACGGCTGCCGCGCACTTGCCGGACGGAAAAATTCTGATGTGGTCGGCGGACTTGCCCGACTACGCCGGCGGCACTGGTGGTGTCGATGGCAATACCCAAACGACCGTTTTCGATCCGATTGCGCAAAAGGCATCGGACGCAGTGCTGACGAGCGTGGCGCACAACATGTTCTGTCCGGGTCTCGGCCTGCTTCCGAGTGGCAAGGTATTTGTCAACGGTGGGGTCTCCAGCAGGAAGACCAGTATCTACGATCCGGTTACGCATACCTGGGGCAAGTCCGATCTGATGAACATCCCGCGGGGTTACGAAGCAAGCGCGACCCTGTCCGACGGATCGGTCTTTACCCTCGGTGGTTCGTGGAATATCGCTACGCCCAATTTCACCCTTGGCGACAAGTACGGCGAAGTCTGGACACCTGGCGGTGGGTGGTCGATCCTGTCGAACGTTCCGGACATCATCGGCCCGGATCCTGCCGGCGCCTATCGCGGCGACAACCATATGTGGCTGGTGGCGGCGCAGAACCGCTGGGTCTTCTACGCCGGCCCGGACGCGACGTTGCGCTGGATCGACACGAAAGGGGCCGGCCAGGTCGTCCCTGTTGGCCAGCGCGGTGATGATGGATTCTCGATCAATGGTAACGCCGTGATGTACGACATCGGCAAGCTGCTTACGTTGGGCGGCGCACCGGCCTACGATGGCGGTGTGGCGAAAGCCGGCGCTTACGTCATCGATATTTCGGCTGGCCCCTCGGCGGTTCCTGTTGTGCGAAAAGTTCAGCCGCTGGCGTATAGCCGGGGGTTCGTCAACAGCGTTGTGCTGCCGAACGGCCAAGTCGTCGTGATTGGCGGTCAGGCTGTCCCGGTTCCTTTCACGGACGATCAGTCGGTGCTGGTGCCCGAGCTCTGGGATCCGACGACAGAGGCGTTCACGCGTCTTGCACCGATGAGTGTGCCGCGCAATTACCACAGCGAGGCGCTTCTGCTTCCCGACGGTCGCGTCA
This sequence comes from Burkholderia sp. RF4-BP95, assembly GCF_001521985.1. Taxonomy (NCBI): domain Bacteria; kingdom Pseudomonadati; phylum Pseudomonadota; class Betaproteobacteria; order Burkholderiales; family Burkholderiaceae; genus Burkholderia; species Burkholderia sp. RF4-BP95. The sequence continues at coordinate 331,614 of NZ_LOSX01000018.1, forward strand.
TGTCGTCCGGCGGCGGGCTCTGCGGAAGCAGTTGCAATACCAATCATCCCAACGTGCAGATCCTGACGCCGCCGTATCTGCTGAACGCGGACGGCAGCAATGCGACGCGCCCGGCGATCAAGACGTCACCTGCGAGCGCGGCTTACGGGGCGACGATCGCGGTCTCGGCCGACATGCCGATTCGCAGCTTCGCGTTGGTGCGCATGTCATCCAGTACGCACTCGGTCAATACGGATCAGCGCCGTATTCCGCTTGTCGCGCAACAGACGTCAGCGAGCGGCGACTATACGTATTCGCTTTCGATTCCGTCGGATTCCGGCGTCGCTATTCCCGGGAACTACATGCTGTTCGCGATGAATGCGAGCGGCGTGCCGAGTGTCGCGAAGATCATCCAGATCGGTGCCTGAGCGCAATGAGCAAGGACACGTGCGTGAATCGGGTCGCGGGTTCGACCGAACCAGCCCGCCGTCGATTGGCGCGCGTGCTTATCGTCGGGCTGACCTTGCAGGGCAGCCTGGCTGTTGGGTCGCCGGACGCGCCGCTCGACGCGAGCGTCGAGCGGGGCGCCCGCCTGTTCGACGGCGGCAACGCGATGCGCGGCCGGCTCGACGGGCATGCGGAAATTCTCCCGCCGACCGCGAGTCGGTGCATCAATTGCCATGTGTCGTCCCCGCAAAGGGGCGCGCTCGCGCCGCTGCTCGATGCATCGACACTGCGCGTACCGCAGCAGCGCAGAGGCGGGCCGCCCTCTGTCTATTCCCGGGAGACGTTCTGCGAGACGTTGCGCACCGGGGTCGATCCGGCCTATGTGACATTGAAGTCCACCATGCCGCGCTTCGATGCAAGCGACCAGCAATGCGGCGATCTCTGGAACTATTTGACGACGGAAACACGTTGACATGAACATGTTGGACCTGTCGCGGCGCGGCTTCCTCCTTGCGAGCGCCGCCTATTTTTGCCTGCCTGCGTTTGCTGCCGAACCACGCGAGATTCCCCACAATCCGTGGGGGCCGATCGAGCCCGCCGATCCCGTTCCGGATACCGAAATATTGCTCGCGAATGGTGCGAGAGGGCGGCTTCGCGATCTGCTTCGGGGAAAACTGACGGCGATCCAGTTCATTTTTACCGGCTGTAGTTCCACGTGCCCGCTTCAGGGGGCAATTTTCCAGTCGCTGCAATCGTCGCTGGCGAAGTCGCCGATCGCCGACACGCAGCTGCTGTCGATCAGCATCGATCCTGCCAACGACACGCCGGTGGCGCTGTCCGCTTGGCTGGCGCGATTCGATGCGAAGCCCGGCTGGTTGGCCGTCGTTCCGGGAAGCCCGGGCATAGAGTCGCTCAAACGTCTTTACTTCGACCAGCGGAACACGGCGGATAGCCATGTCGGCCAGGTATTCGTATCGAACCGTTCGACGGATCTGGTATGGAAATCCGGCCCACTTCCGACACCTTCATCGGTTTATGGCGCGTTGCGATATTTCGCGTCGCACTGAAAATCCGGTTCTTCATTGCCCATGGCATTCATATGAAAAGGCTTCAAATCGTCCTGCTGGCGGCCGCGGTAGCCGTGATTGCCATTGCAGTGACGCACTACATCATTCGCGATGAAAATAATTCCTTATCCGAATCGAGTGCACGTGTTCGGGGGGAACTGAGCCCGCCCGTATCGGTGCCGGATCCCAACGAAGTGCCGACCGGAAACGGTACGCGAAGCGATTCGTTCTCCGGCGACGAACGGCAACCGATGCCGGATGGCTGGAAATAAGATGCCAAGGCGGATCGCGAGTGACGAAGCGGTCGCGCGCAAGGGGTGGGGTGGAGCGCCAAGAGTAAACGACGACCGTCGGTGCTCGGCGATTTGTAACGAAGAATGGTGTTGGAGCATATCTGATGTGTGATTCGAAGACATGCCGAGAGGAGATGGGCGGTGAGCACCGTCGCTCGTTTCTCCGCAAGACCGGCGCAGCAGCATTTGCCGCCGTGTTGGGTGGCACGCTGTCCGCCAGATCGGCGATCGCGGCGGGCGCGGAGACGGAGGTGCCAAAACCGCAGAACACCTTGTCGCCGGACGAATCGATCAAGCGCCTGATCGAAGGGAATGCGAGATACGTGTCGGGCGTTATGCGTCGTCACGATTTCGCGCACGAACGCGAGGCGCTCAATGGCGGGCAGAATCCCTATGCGGCGATACTGAGCTGCGCGGATTCGCGCGTCGCTCCGGAGTACGCGTTCGACAGCGCGAGGGGAGACCTGTTCGTCACTCGGGTGGCCGGAAATTTCGTGAGCACCGACATGCTCGGAAGCCTCGAATATGCCGTTGCCGTATTGAACGTGCCCGTGATCGTGGTTCTCGGCCACGACAAGTGTGGCGCGGTGGATGCAGCAGTCAGGATGGAAACGAAAGGCGCAACGTTTCCCGGCCGGATCCAGGCGCTCGCGAGCGCGATCTTGCCGTCAGTGATCAAGGTCAGGGCGAGCGCAGCGGATCTTCTCGATGCCGCGATTGCGCAGAACGTCCTTGATAGCATGGACAATCTTCGTGCCCGATCGGACATTGTCAAGTCTGCCGAAGAAGCTGGCAGGCTGAAAATCGCGGGTGGTGTTTACCGGCTGAATAGTGGAAAGGTCGAATTTCTGTCCTGAGCGGTTGACTCCACATGTCGGAAGCGGCGTAAAACATCCGTAAAGGCCGCACCTGGAAGCTATACCGGTGCCGCGTCTTCCTGTCACGTCTCGTCGCAATTCCCGAAGGCGTCGTTGTTTCGGCTGGCCCGACAACGATCGCCTCGTTTCCCCACTTTCTGACGGATGCGCAAACGATGCGTAGTTACCCACGAAACAGTCCTCAAGCCGCGGCACGGATCGTCGCTCTGGTGCTTGGGGCCGATGGACACAGTTGCAGCGCCGAAGACCGGATGCTCGAACGGCTTGCCGCTGCGGAAGATCTCGGGCTGACCCCGGCGGAATTTCACGGGATCGTCCGAACTTTCTTTGAGGACCGGAGTGTCGCGTCGTATCCGGCGTCGATCGGTGGCATCGATGCGGCAACGCGGGCCGCGATCGTCGACGAGATCGACGATCCATGGCTGCGTCGAAAGGTGCTGCGGATATGTTCCGCTATCGTGACGGCAGACAATTTCCTGGCGGATGGAGAGATCGTCGTGCTTGCTGCCATCCTGAGGCAATGGCATCCGAACGGTGGCGACTGACTTGCAATGGGGGCGTTTGCCGCGTAACCCGGAATACGCGCGCCGCGCCCTTCGATCCATGCTTGCGCAGCGGATCGATGCCGGAGCCGATGCGCACCGCTGTCATGGCGCGCACCAGCGTGTTCGGTCAGTTCATGGACTTCGCGGAGGCTCCCGCTACCGGCGTCATCGAGTCGGCGCTTTCCCCCACCCTGAATACCCGATACAAGACGACGAGCAGCATCAGCCATGCGGGCCCGACATACAACGCGACCCGCGTGTCCGGAAACACGACCATCAGCACCGTGACGAACGCGAGGAATACGAGGGCGAGCCATGAACCATACGGCCAGAACGGCATCCGGAACCGAAGACGTGTCTGCTCGTTCGGAGACAGACCGGCGCGAAACTTCAGCTGTGTAACCAGGATGACGGCCCATGTCCAGATTGCGCAGAACGTCGAGACCGACGTAACCCAGACGAACACTTTCTCGGGCACCAGATAGTTGAGTAGTACGCCCACGAGCAGCGCGCCCATCGATACGACGATCGCGCGAACGGGTACGCCACCTGCACTCGAGCGGCCGAATGCTCGCGGTGCATGCCCCTGTTGCGCCAGGTTATAGAGCATTCGCCCGGTACTGAATATGCCGCCGTTACAGGACGACAGCGCTGCTGTCAGCACGACGAAATTGATGATGCCGGCGGCGGTCTTGATGCCGAGACGCTCGAACGTCATGACGAACGGGCTGCCCTGGGTTCCGATCTCGTTCCACGGATAAATCGAGAGAATGACGAACAGCGCGCCGCCGTAGAACAGCAGGATGCGCCAGAACACGGAGTTGATTGCGGCCGGAATCGTTTTCTGCGGATTCTGAGCTTCGCCAGCCGTCAGTCCGATCATCTCGACACCGAGGTACGCGAACATCACCATCTGCATCGACATCAGTACGCCATGTGCGCCGTTCGGGAAAAACCCCCCATGAGTCCACAGATTGCTGATGCCGACCGGCACCCCATGATTACCGAGACCGAAAACGATGATTGCGATACCGGCCACGATCATTACAATGATCGTGACGACCTTGATCAGCGCGAACCAGAATTCGAACTCGCCGTACGCCTTGACCGTAAGCAGATTGACCGAACCCATCGCCGCCAGTGCGGTCAGTGCCCAGATCCAGCGTGGTACGTCGGGAAACCAGATGCCCATGTAGATGCCGACGGCGGTAATTTCGGCGATGCACGTGACGATCCAGAGGAACCAGTAGTTCCAGCCTGTCAGGTAACCCGCGAGTGGCCCGAGGTAGTTGTGCGCATAACGGCTGAACGAACCCGCGACCGGTTGATCGACAGCCATTTCGCCCAGGGCACGCATGATCAGGAAAATCACCGCGCCGCCGATCACATACGCGACGATGATGCCTGGGCCGGCCATCCTGATTGCGTTCGCGGAGCCAAGAAACAGCCCCACACCGATGGCCGCGCCGAGCGCGAGCAGGCGCATTTGCCGCTGATTGAGTCCCCGGTGCAAGCCGGGCCGCGTCGTGTCACTCATGCATGTGTCTCCTGATGGGGAAAGCTTTTTGGATATCGCGTGTCGGGGCAGGCGTCGGCGGAATGCAGATTCGATCGCGCGGCCGGGTCACTGCCACCGGCCTGACGCAACGTACCCGCTTCTGTTCTGGACGCGCTCGCCTCGATGAGGTCGGATGTGACATGACCTCTGCCTACACGGTGTCTCCCGATCGATGTAACCGTGGTTCCCGTATTCGGGAAACGCCGATGCCATCGAAGATTGCTCGCGACACTCACACGATGAGAGCTGCGGTCGCGATCAATCGGTGCTTCCGCCATGCTATCGACTACCGGACAGTAGATGTTCCCGTATTTATCGAGATTTCGATATTCTTTCCTGATTTGCGGGGTGGCATGCGATGCGTTCGTTTAATTTGGATTGCATATCGAGATGCAATCCGGAGAAAGGTGACATCGGCATCGCGATCCGACTCGTTGAGAATGCGATGCGAACCATCCAGGGCGAGAACGTCATAAGTCCTGATCTGCGGCTGAGGTTGCACATTCACGCTCAGTTGCATGCCGATCAGCGTCTCCGCCGGCGTGCCGGCTGCCTGCGAAAAAAGCAAGATTCCGTAGTATTCCGGTTGGACGGAACTGACAGAGCTCGATGTGGTTTGTATCGTTGAATAATAGGCAGTAGCGCCGGAGTGATAGTTGACCCCCGAGATCCCGTTCTGACATTCTGGAACAGGAAATCCATCGCCCAGAACGCACTGGCGAACGCATTGCTGACGCCCGACGCGCCGCTCATGGCGCTGCCTTGGCACCTGTAGAAGGTGTTGGACTCGGCGATCCTCACGTCGCCTGCGATTCCGTTCGATGATGCCGCGGCTGCCAGCGACTGCAATTCGCCGGGCAAGCCGGGGTTTGCCGACAACATGTAGCCAATGCTCGGCGCATAACCGGTCGTGCTGTCCGGGCAGCTGGAATTCCTGTAGTGCGCTGGGAGAAAATGTGAGCCCGGTTGCCTGCGGCTGCGGCGAAAGGGAGTGTGTATCCCTTGTAGTTGCAGGTCGGCGCGGGTCCGGTAAACGCCGGCGTGATCACGGCGCTCTGGATTGCATTCGCATCGGCGTTCGATTCGGACAGGAAATCGCCGAATGTATAGCTTGACGAACGATGCCCGTTTCTCGAATACAAGTCAGGTTCGTTGCCCAGTTCGAATCCGGCCAGACTTTCGCCGAACTTGCTCGAGACATATGCGGCTTCGCGGCTCATCTGCGCCGGTGTTTCGGCGGTGAAATTGATACCGTAGATCACCTTCCAGCCCGTGGCGCGCGGGAAATCCGCAAGACGGCCGACGTCGGACGGGGCCGTATAGCCGGCTGTCAGCCCGTGGCTGTTGATATCGCCGCCTTCATCCCAGATGGTCTTGTCGGCACTGTTTCCGCCGATGCGAAGCACGCTCGGGCCGAGTTCCTTGAACAGCGCGATCAACGCGGTATTACTGCCGGAGAACACCCCCTTGGATAGCAGGCCTTTTTCGAAACTCAGGCCTGCAACGGCGCTCGACAGCGTCGCCGCGCCGGCGATCGGCGTTCCGATGGTCAATGTAACCGGTACGGTGGACGACGGTGGCATGGCTTGCGCCGGGTCGGATCTTCGGCCGCAGGCCGCCAGAATCGATGCGGTCGCGGTCAGTAGGGCCACCTGGGGAAGATGACGAGAAAGGAATCGGTAGCGTGCCGATTTGGCGGTGGATTGATTCATTGCAGTACGCTCCGTTTCCTGTTTTCGGGCATCTTGTTGGCGATGCGCGATCGCGCCGTCATCCGGATGGCTTGCGTGACTGCCGACCTGTCGTCACACCCGCGTGTGAGTGTCTCGATTCACGCGTCATCGGACCGATCGACGCATGTCGGTGAGGCAGGCCGCGAGGGCAGCGGCCTACCGGCCCATTGATACGCAGCCGGACGAACGTACAGGCGGCGAAGATAGCCGCCGATGACGAGGTGGTGGATCCGGTTGCAGACTTCGTCGAGATTCAGCGCGGTGCCTTGCGCAATCTGGAGCAGTGTTACACCGATGTCGCGGCCTGACGCGACTCTGATGAAATCACAAATTTTCCGGCTCGTTTCGTCAACCATGATTTCTCCAAGTCCGGACCGGAGCGTCAGTTTGGGCGAGTTGGCATGCAAGGAACGCGACCTATGCTGTACGACAGCATGCTTTGCGAATGCGTCGCGGCCATTCTACGATCGAGTTCGTGAGAAAAAATGAACAAATGTCACGCCGAATCGCAGTAAGGCGGTGCTATCAGGTCCGTCGATCCGCGCTTCCAACCGGACACGGCAACCTCTCATGGCCGAATCAGGCACGACGGCGTTCGCAATGAAAGAGGGTCGTTGAATTTCTATATCGATCCTATAGGGAAAATAAAATTTATAAAGTTAGGTGTTCATAATTAAATGACATCCTCATTTAAAGTGAAAAGGAGAAGCACATGATCAGGATGAACAGGATTTTTAGACATACGGCGGTTTCACTGGCTGTCGTTGTGTCCGTGGCGGCACACGCGACGACGCTCACGCGCGACAATGGCGCGCCGGTAGGCGACAACCAGAACTCGCAAACGGCCGGTCCGGCCGGCCCGGTGCTGTTGCAGGATGTAACGCTGATCGAGAAACTCCAGCGCTTCGATCGCGAGCGCATTCCGGAGCGTGTCGTACACGCGCGGGGCACCGGCGCCTACGGTACGTTCGTCGCCACGCGCGATATTTCGGCGCTCACCCGGGCAAAGGTGTTTGCACCGGGCCGCGAGACGCCGGTGTTCGTACGCTTTTCGAGCGTGATCCATGGCGGTACGTCGCCGGAAACGTTACGCGATCCGCGTGGCTTCGCGACACGCTTCTTTACGACCCAGGGCAACTGGGATCTGGTCGGCAACAACGTGCCGGTATTCTTCATCCGCGATGCGATCAAGTTCCCGGACATGGTGCATTCCCTGAAGCCGGCGCCCGACACCAACATTCAGGATCCGAACCGCTTCTTCGACTTCTTCTCGCATCAGCCTGAAGCGACGCACATGCTCACGCGCGTTTATACGGATGGCGGTACGCCCGCGTCATACCGCGAGATGGATGGCAATAGCGTGCACGCTTACAAGTTCGTCAACGACAGAGGTGAAATCCACTACGTCAAATTTCACTGGAAGAGCCTTCAAGGCGAGCGCAACCTGACGGCGAAGGAGGCCGAGCAGGTTCAGGGGAAGGACTTCAATCACATGACGCGCGACCTGCAGGAGGCGATCAAGGCAGGCAATTATCCGAAGTGGGATCTTTACATTCAGGTGCTGACGCCGGAGCAGCTCGCGCAGTTCGATTTCGATCCGCTCGATGCGACCAAGATCTGGCCTGACGTGCCCGAGGTAAGGATCGGATCGATGACGTTGAACCGCAACCCGGCCAATGTCTTCGAGGAAACCGAACAGGTCGCGCTGGCTCCATCCCATCTGATTCCGGGTATCGAGCCCTCGGAGGACCGATTGCTGCAAGGTCGATTGTTCGCTTACGCGGATACGCAGCTGCATCGCGTCGGCACCAATGGTTTGCAACTGCCGATCAATCGTCCGCGAGTCGATGTCGTCAACAACAACCAGGATGGCGCGATGAACAGTGGTTCGCGAAAGGGAAGTGTGAACTACGAGCCGAGCGATCACGCCTCCGTGTCGGCAGATCCGCAGTATCGCTCCAGCGAGTTGCCGGTTGCGGGCACCACCCAGCAAAAGGGCATCGCCAGAACGCAGAATTTCGTCCAGGCCGGGTCCTTTTATCGAGCGCTGTCGTCGCAGCAGAAGACGAATCTGATCAGCAACCTGGCCGGTGATCTTGGACAAGTGAAGGACGACCAGGTCAAGTACACGATGCTTTCGTACTTCCAGAAAGCCGACCCGGACTATGGCCGGCGCATTGCGCTGGCTGTCAAGGCGGACCCGTCACGTGTCGCGATGCTCGCAGCCAAACTGAAGGACTGACCGCAGGGCGGGCAGCGTGTTGTTGAAGGGCGATACGCTGCCGGCATCGGAGCCGATGCCGATCGACTACTTCACGAGGGGGCGAATACGTGATCCTGCGTGTCGTTGCATGAGCCACTGTCCGTGAACGCATGCAGGGGTGCATCATCCTCGTGACTTCCGTGCACTTCGGTGAAATTTCATCCGGAACGGGTTCGAGCGCAAGATCCAGCAGCGGGATTGGCGAACTCCGAACTCACGGGCAGGTTGCCATCGCCGATTTTCGCGACCGGCATCCTGAGCCATCGACCACATTTTTCGATTCAAAGAAAGGTTCATCGCAGGAAACCGTGGAGGGTTTTCGAGCGATTGCATAATCTGACACCTGATTCTAAGGATGTCGGAGGAAGCAATTGCTCGATCGAAAGGCACTTCAGGCACTGGGCTGCTGGACCGGCTATCGGCTGGAGCGGGTGGAATGGCCGCAAGGAGAAGAGCGCACGCTGTCGCTGTATCTGAAGCCGGTCAGCAAGGTCATGTACTGCGAGCAATGCGGGGCACGCTGCCGGCAAATCCACAAGACGACGGTTCGCCGAGTGCGCGATCTGCCGCTGTTCGAATACCGGGTGGTGCTGCACGTTCCGCGTCGCCGAGCCTGGTGCGAACGCTGCGGCGGTCCGCGGTTGGAGAGGTTGGCGTGGCTGGGCCGCTACCAGCGAGTGACGGAGCGATTCGCGAAGGCCTGCGAGAAGTTGCTGCAAGCGGCCAGCGTGCAAGCGATGGCGGCTTTCTACGATCTAGGTTGGCACACGGTCAAATCGATCGACAAGATGCGCTTGCGAGCACGTGTGGCCGAGCCGGACTGGTCGACGATCAGCTATCTGGCAATGGACGAGTTCGCGCTGCATAAGGACCATCGCTACGCCACAGTGGTAGTCGATTCGATTGGTCGGCAAGTGCTCTGGGTCGGCCCCGGGCGTTCACGCGAAACGGCTCGAGCCTTCTTCGAACGTAAGCGATCCATCATCGGCGTCTACCCAACGGCGCTCTGAGCGAGGAGCATAGGTGTCCACCTATTGGAGGTGGACACCTATGCTGACAAAGACTCTGAGTCGAGAGTAGTTCGTCAAAACAGCGACGGCCGTCGCCGCTACGACGAGAAGGGCAAACGAGCATTGGTCGAGGCGGCGTTACGCCCGGGCGTGTCGGTGGCTCGCCTGGAGCAGAAGGACGCGATCAACGCCAACCTGCTGCGCAAGTGGATTTCGAAGTATCTGCTGGAGCGCGAGAAAGGCCTCGTGCCTGCGTCGCAAGATAACGGCGCTGACGGGCGCGAATTGCCCTCCGCCGTTGAGGTGATCGATGGTGTGGCTATCGATCTCCCAGGTTCGCTCAAGCGCATCTTCGTCACGGCGCCACCATCTGCGTTCGTGCCGGTCGTTTCGGCGCCGTCGTTGACATCGCCCACACCACCCTCAGCATCGATGACGCTCGCGTTGCATGTGCGTCTATCCAACGGTGTCGAACTTGCTCTTCTTCACGGCATGACCTCCTGGTCTCGATGACAACGTCATGCCGGAATTTTCCACTTCCAAATGGGACAGTTTTGTGGGCTAGCCTCAAAATTATCAAACTTCTTACTGTACGTGGAATCGAGGCAGGGTCATAGCGCTGATGACTCCCGTTCGCAGTCGTCAGCCAAGGTTTCTTGTCGAGGCGGTTCACGATCCGCGCCCTTCGGACTCGCATGCGCGAGCGCTGGGGGCAACGGTTCATTGTCCATTCAACAACTTGATCCGCGCGAGATTCATCTCGATGGTTGCTTGGTGTGAGGCAAGGCCGCCGCCATTTCCGGAACCGTAGGAGGCCAACACGCGATTGCTTTCGGCAGTTCGAAATGCCCGGTATGCGCGCTCGGCCTTGTCGAAGGCCATAACAGGATGCAACGACCGACTGCCTTCGCTTTCGTTTTCCAGATCAACCATTTCAGCGCGCGCCTTTTTCTCGGCTGCGACAAGTTCGATTTCCGATTGCTTTGCCGCTACCGGATAGCATTCGCGTTGCTCAGCAGTCGTTTGTTTCGCTTCGCACTGCTTGTAAAGGGCCTCAGCGGACTCAGCAGCCATGGATGGCTGAGTACACATAGCAGCGAATACGAGCCCTGCCGCAACATGATGGATTGCATAGATCTTCATTTTTCTTTCCTGGTTATTGAAAAACCCTACCTACGTCACGATTCTTCGCGGCCGCAGTTCGCCGCGCGCGACGGCATCCGGCACCGCGAACGAATAGCGCCCGAGCATGTTGATGTGCTCGTGGCCGAATGGCAACAGCCGCACCTCGTCTTCGGGCCGCTCTGGGTAACCGCCATTGCTTCTCTGAGAGCGATGCGCGCATGGATAGTTCCGACCGACACTGATGACGCTAGTGGCCTAAGCCGGTTGGCTGTTCCTTTGCTTCTCGAACCCTAGGATGGAGAGTCCGTTCGAGATGAATGCGAAAGAACGAGAATCAAGAAAGGTTCAGAATTGGGATAAGGTGCTTGCCATATGCTTAACACACTACGCGATCCGTGAATCACGTCTCTCATGTATGTAGAATGTGCCGTATCGAGGCCTAACCGGTAGACCTATGATTCAGTTCGTATTACTTGTTGTTTCAGCGCTTGCCCTCGTTGCGACGATTGTCGTGGCTGTAAGAGAGGCTGATCACCGTCGATATTGGACGGTCTGTGCATGCTTCATTTTCGCTGGATTCGCATGTTGGATAGCGTTCGCTGCAATTGGATCGGAAGTAGATGCGCAAGGTGTTTTGCATGAGCCATTCGCATTGTTGCCAGCGGGATGGCTGATGGTGGGGATCGGCGTAATCGGTAGCCTGGTACGCGGAGCCATTATGTTATTTCGTCGCCAATCGAAGAGTACCAATTGAAGCGATTGTTCGGCGATCAACAGATGTTCAACGTCGGTTGACTGTATGCGGTCTTTTAACGACGCCCGTCAGAGGTTGAGGGCGGGAGGCATTCTCCACGGCATGAGATCGGCGTAGTCGTTGGCGGTTGCAGCGAGCGGCAACCTGGTGAACAGCCAGACCAGATAGCGATACGGCTCGACGCCGTTCGCCTCGCACGTCTCGACGAGGGAGTACAGGTTAGCACTGGCCTGCGCGCCAGCAACCGTATCAGAGTTATGAGTAGAAGGCTATCTGCAGATGTGGGAGTCTTACCTGGCGGGTCTGCGCGAGCGATGGTTGTAGTCGGCTGGCTTCCGCCACAAGGGTTTTTGGCGATCCGGGCGCTCCATCGGGAGCGCCTTGTTTCGTAACTGGGGCGGTTTTTCTGCCCGTATCGTGTCGGCGCTCTACGATTGGCCGATCTTCTTGACGGCTTCCGCGAGCCGGGCAGTTATCCGGCGTGTGAATCGCGCGAGTGTCGAACGAGGCTGCAACGATGGATTCTTGGCTTCGACCGAGCGACGCATGATCCATGCGCGCTTGCAACATCTCCTGACCTACGTCTACGTATTGTTCTGCGGGCTGGTCCATATCGGCGTGACGCACACGCGTTCGGTGCCCAGGGCGTTGCCCGAAATCGCCCTCATGCCGGATAATCGCCGCATTATCCCGACAGAACGCGTATCACGCGGGTGCCAAGGATGTCTGAAGAATACGAAGTTCATGGTCCTCACGACCACGCGGTGGAACATCACGCGGCTCACGATGGCGATCACGGTACGTCGCGCATCGCGGTGCTGACGGCCGTGCTTGCCTGCTTCGGCGCGATATCTGCCTATCAGAGCGGTGCCGACGAGAGCCTTGCGTTGCTCTACAAGAATGACGCCGCGATCCGGAAAACCGAGGCTGCGAACCAGTGGGCCTACTATCAGGCGAAGGGCAACAAGCAGAACCTCGCCGAACTCGGTGCGGCGTTGAGCCCGGAGACGTCGCAGCAGCGAAAGCGGTTCGAGACGGATGCCGCGAGATACCGCGCCGACAAGGAGCCGATCCGGGTACGTGCCGAGGCGCTGGAAAAGGAAGTCGAGAAGAACAACGTGGCGAGTGAGGAGCGGATGCACCGACACCATCGATGGTCGCAGGCGACGACCATCATCCAGATCTCGATCGCACTGGCGGCGATCACGATCCTCACGCGACGGTCATGGATGCAAGGTCTGTCGATCGGCGTGGCCGCGATTGGCATCGTGATCGCGGGTTTGGCCTTCTTTGGGGTTTGATTGACAGCGATGCCGTCACGGTCCAGTCGTGTTGCGCTCGTGTATGCGTGAGGTCACGCGCGCATCAGGGGTGATCGCGGAGGATCGGCACGCGACAGGGTTCTAGGGAGTTCCTGCCGTAGAGCGCGTAGCTAGAGGTCTCGGCGCACGCGCGACCTACGATTTCCGCCGAATTAAGGGGGGCTTACCTGGCGGTTCGGTGCGAGCGGTGACTGTAGTCGGCTGCCTTCCGCCATTCCCACCGCCATGTCTGTCTTGCAGCGGCCATGAAAAAAGGCCCGCGTACGCGGGCCTCGTCCAATCAGCAATTGCCTTTCTTTGCCTGTCCGGGCGGGCAGAACCCGTTCCCCGGCCCGCCTTGCGGTGCGACGACCACCGGCGGACCCGGAACGTATGCGACGCACCCGCTGAGCGCGCCGACCACGCTCGCCGCCGCGAGCAATGCGATAACCCCTTTCTTCACTTCGTTCTCCCGTTTATTGATGAAAGGGCCGTGCGGCCCTTTCGATGATGCTGTCGACGCGTCAGAAACTGAAATTGACGTTCGACTGGCTGGTCGTTGCGTTGACGTTCGTCGATTGCGTTGCGCCTGACGCTGCGTCCGCCTCGATCGTATATTGTGCCGCGGCGCCCGGCGATGCAGCCAGCGCGACCGGCAGCGATCCCGAGTAAGTGCCGACGATCGGCGCGGCCGTGGGTACATTGAGCGCGTACGCTCCCGTATCCATGTTCGCGTTGATCGACGTGATCTCGTACGCTTTTGCATCGATGGTCTGCAATGCACGCACGAACGCGTCGGCGCTTGCCGTCACCGTGCCGCTGACCGTGCTCATCGTCGATGCCGGCAGCGCGATCGGCGCGTTCGACGTCGACACCGCCGTGGTCGTATTCACGACGACCGGAACCGAGCGCACGATGCCAGACGCGAAGTTGTTCTGCACGACCACCACATCGTAGTTGCCTTGCGTCGAGCTCTGGATCAGCGGCGACAGCACGAACTTCCCGGTACCGTCGGCAACCGTGCCGCGGACCACCTTGCCGCCTTGTTCCGCATACACGGTCGCGCCGGCTTCGGCCGATGCGACGTAACCGGAGATCGCACCGCTCACGACGGTCGGGATCGCGGTGACGACCGGCTTCAGCGCATACGTGCCGTTGCCCCGTTGGACGATCGACTTGCACGCGTTGAAGTCGAGCACGAGGTCGACGAGCGTGTTCGGTTGAACCGTGAAAGGCTGGATGATCTTGTAGCCGCTTTGCGTCGCGCTTGGCGTCGCGAGCGCCTGTTCCGTGCCGCCCGTCGGGACGACCGAGTTCGCGAGGGTGTTGCCCTGGTTCTGCGCGAGAACCAGACGGACCTGTTGATACTGACCTGCCGGCAGCGCCGTCTGACCGATATCGGCGAGCACGCCGTTGGTCAGCGACAGCAGGTCGATCCTCTGCGGTGTGGCCAGCGTGATCGTCGACCAGCCGGCGTCGTTGTCGGAAGCATTCCCGTTCGCATTGACGCGAACCTGTGAGACGGTGATGAAGACATGATCGAAGCCGCATGAAGGCGCATCGGTCATCGCGACATGCAGCGTGCCGGTTTGCGGGCTGCCGCCATCGTCGCCGCCGCCGCACGCTGCAAGCGCGAACGGCACCGCTGCCGCACATAGTGCGGCCTTCCAGAATGAATGGTTCATTGTTTTGCCCCCTCCAGGAAATTATTGTGGATGCAACGAAGCATAGTGTCGGGGAATGCCCACAGTGTGGACAGCTTTGAAACGAACCGTAAATTCTGCGTCGGAGCGTAAGGGGAGGCGCTTCTCCACCGGTATTCGCGACCCGTGGCACGTATTGCGGCGCGCGGGGAATGAATCATGCTCCGAACCGATCGGCGAGAACGAGTGTCGCCGGAACACGGCCCATTTCGCGATCGGCGAAAACTTGATCGGTGAAAGCACTGAATCCGCCCTGATTATTTCGCCGCTATAGTCGAAGCTCGAACGGTGGTCGCGAGCGACATGCGCCGCCCCCGTTCAGGTAACGACTGAAGACGGGTGCTGTATGAAAAACACAATCGAAAAGACCACCGGACCGGTATGGGGTGTGGCGGCAGGCGTGCTCCTGGCTGCCGCGGGACTGAGTCTCGGCATTTTCCCGAAATCGCTGAACAGCATGGGAACCGCAAACGACTTCATGGCATCCGGCGTCGCGATGCTGGGGATCTTCCTCGTCGTCTATTCGACACACGAACTACGACGAAAACGCCTGAACTGAGCGTCGGGGCACCGTCGACCCGCGCAGAACGCTCCGGGCCAATTGCTGGCTCAGGAATGCGCGCGCCCGTCGGTGGAGCCGGAATCGACCAGCAGGTCGTCGACGATGATTTCGCCGGCCGCCCGGCCGGCGCGCAGCGCGTCGAGGGTGTCGTCGAACAGGCGGCCGCCATCGTCGCCGAGCCGGACCGGCGCCAGCAGGCGGGGCGCGATGCCGGCCGCGCGGACCTGCACGACCGCCACGAACCCGAACCGAAGCGTGGCGGGTGGCGGCGCGTGGTCGCGCGGTTCGTCGAGCCGGAATTCGCAGCGGACATCGATGGTGTATCCGCGGTAGATGTACGCACTGTTCATCTGCAGCTCGCTCGGAAGGGAACGCGACGACGGACCGTGGGCGCATGATATCGGCTCGTGCGAGCCGGCGGGGGTGGGGTGTCTACTTACTTGAGGATTTCGTGCCGGTAGACGAGCTCGACGATGCGCTTCGTCGGGATGCTCGCGCGCAGCGCATCGACGTTGTCGATGCGAAACCACTTGCACTTCTCGATCTCGTTGCTCGCCTGGGCGTTGTGCTCCGGGCCGACTTCCGCGAAGAACACGTGGTGCACCTTCGCGAGCCCGGTGAACTGCATCGAGTAGACGAGGCTCTGGCCGACGATGCCGGTTTCCTCCAGCAGTTCCCGATGTGCGGCCTCGAGCGGCGTTTCGCTGCGCTTGATCGTGCCGCCGGGCAGCGCCCAGCGCGACGAAACGCGCGCAACGAGCAAGACCTGTTGTTCGCGGTAGCAGACGACGGTCGCGCGTTCCTTGACGAGGACCGCACTGGCTTCCGGCGCATTCGTGGAGACGGGGGCTTGAGACATGCCCCGATTCTAGCGAGACTCGGGCGCCCGGCCAAGCCGGAGCCGCCGAGCGCGACGCGGCCCGTCGGTCGGGCCGCGTCGTCATGGAGTCCGTAGCGTTACTTCTGTTCCGGCAAGAACCAGTTCATCACGAGCGCGCAGATGCCGCCCGTCGCGACGCCCGATTCCAGCACGTTCTTCAACGCATGCGGCAGGCTGTTCAGGATGTCCGGCACTTGCGACACGCCGAGGCCGAGCGCGAGCGACACCGCGATGATCAGCAGCGCGCGGCGATCGAGCTGGATGCCGGACAGGATGTTGATGCCCGATGCGGCCACCGCGCCGAACATCACCATCGCCGCACCGCCGAGCACGGGCTCCGGCACGGCCTGCAGCGCGCCCGCGACGACCGGGAACAGGCCGAGCACCACGAGCATGCCCGCGATCCAGATGCCGACGTAGCGGCTGGCGACGCCGGTAATCTGGATCACGCCGTTGTTCTGCGCGAACACGGAGCTCGGGAACGTGTTGAACACGCCGGCCAGCAGCGAGTTCGCGCCGTTCACGAGCACGCCGCCCTTGATCCGCTGCATCCACACCGGCCCCTCGACCGGCTCCTTCGAGATCTTGCTGGTGGCGGTGACGTCGCCGATCGCCTCGAGCGATGTGACGAGGTAGATGATCAGCATCGGCACGAACAGCGACCACGAGAAACCGATGCCGAAGTGCAGCGGCGTCGGGACCTGGAACAGCGCGGCCTGATGCACGCCCGTGAAGTCGAGGCGGCCGAGCACCGCGGCCGCGGCATAGCCGATCGCGAGCGCGATCACGAGCGCGGTGCTGCGCACCCATACGATCGGCACGCGGTTCAGCAGGATGATCGTGCCGAGCACGAGGCACGACAGCGTCAGGTTCTGGGCGCTCGCGAACGTGCCGTTGGCCATCGCGCCGTAGCCGCCGCCCATGCTGATGAGGCCGACCTTGATCAGCGTGAGGCCGATCAGCAGCACGACGATGCCGGTGACGAGCGGCGTGATCAGGCGCTTCACGAACGGCAGGATGCGCGACACGCCCATCTCGACGAACGAACCGGCGATCACGACGCCGAAGATCGCGGCCATCACGGTCTCGACCGGCGTGCCCTGCTTGACCATCACGCTGCCGCCGGCGATCAGCGGGCCGACGAAGTTGAAGCTGGTGCCCTGCACGATCAGGAGGCCGGCGCCGAGCGGACCGAAGCGCTTGCACTGCACGAAGGTCGCGATACCGGAAATCACCAGCGACATCGACACGATGAGGGTCGTATCGCGGCTCGATACGCCGAGCGCCTGGCAGATCAGCAGGCCGGGCGTGACGATCGGCACGATGATCGCCAGCAGGTGCTGGAGTGCCGCGACGAAGGCGACCATCGGCGCGGGCCGGTCATTGGGGCCATAGACGAGGTCGCGCGACGAATCTGCGTCGTCGGCGCCGTGGGAGGCGGATCGGGCGGGGGAGGCGGGTTGCATGGCGAGCGGGCCGGACAGGATGGAAAGTGCGGCATTTTAGCCGAAGGGCCCGCCGGCGCCGTCGGGCGCGTTGCGATGGCCGCGCTTCGGTGCGCGGGGCGCGCGGGCCGTCGGATACGCGCGTTTGCACACGTCGATGACGGCCTCGCGCAGACGGCGATGCACGGGGTCGCGCTGCATCCGCGGATGCCAGAGCGCGGAGATCAGGATCTCGGGCAGCCGGACCGGTATCGCGAAGCTGCGCAGCCCCAGCGCGTCCACGAGCCCCGGCGTGAATGCGTTGCCGAGGCTCGAGCGCGGCACGAGCGCGATCAGGTCGGTGCCGGCCGCGACGCGCATCGCATCGGGGTAGCCGGGCACCACGACCTGCACGATGTGAGCGGGCGCGAGCGTGTCTGCCGGATCGTTCGCCGGCCCGCCGAAGTCGCCGAGCTGCGATGCGATCACGTGACGGCAGGCCGCGTAGCGCGCAGGCGTGATCCTGGCCGCCGCGAACAGCGGATGCCCGGCGCGCGCCACCGCGACGTGTCCGTCGTGAAAGAGCTCGCGCGTGTGCAGCTCGGGCGCGTCGTCGCCGCGCTTGCCGATTTCCAGGTCGACCGTGCCGTCGCGCAGCGGCCCCGGATCGCGGTCGAGCCTGGCGACGAAACGCACGCGCACGCCGGGTGCGATGTCGCCGATCGCGGCGACCACCGGGCCGGCGAGCATGTCCATGAACGACGCGGCCGCCCGGATGGTGAACGTGGACGACAGCGTGGCCATGTCGACGTCGGCCGAGGCCGGACGAAGCACGGCACGCGCATCGCTCGCGATGGCATGCACGCGATCGCGCAATGCCGATGCGTGCGGCGTCGGCACGAGCCGGCGTCCGGCACGCACGAGCAGTGGATCGCCCGTGGCGGTGCGCAGCCGCGTGAGCGTGCGGCTCATCGCGGAAGTGCTCAGTCCGAGCCGGCGCGCGGCGCCGGTCACGCTCCCTTCGGTCAGCAGCACGTCGAGCGCGGCGACGAGGTTCAGGTCGATGTCTTCCATCCGGGCAGCATACGACATCGCACGGCGTGACAGGGCGTTCGATGCAACTATCGATTGAGTTCGGTGCGTCTGGTGCATGCGATGGTGCGCGCCTATAGTGGCCGGATGACGAACTCCGGCAAAGGTGAAATCCATGCAATCGACCGTATCGCCCCCCAGGACACCTTCGATCCTGCTCGTCGCGGCCTCGCGCGGCCTCGGGCTCGCGATGGCGGAACAATTCCTGGACAAGGGCTGGCACGTCACCGGAACCGTGCGCGCGGCATCGGCGCGCACGCAGCTGCACGCGCTCGCCGACCGCTTCGACGGACGGCTCGAGATCGAGACGCTCGACATCTGCGCGCCGGAACAACTGGCCGCGCTGCGTGCGCGCTTGTCGGGACGGCGCTTCGACATGCTGTTCGTGAACGCCGGCACGACCAACGACCCGAACGAAACGATCGGCGACGTCACGACCGACGAATTCGTGCGCGTGATGATCACGAATGCGCTGGCGCCGATGCGCGTGATCGAGGCGCTGCAGGATCTTGTGACCCCGGATGGCCTGATCGGCGCGATGTCGTCGGGGCAGGGAAGCGTCGCGAACAACGTGAGCGGCATGCGCGAGGTCTACCGCGGCAGCAAGGCCGCGCTGAACCAGTTCATGCGCAGTTTCGCGGCGCGCCAGGCCGGCACGCCGCGCGCGATGGTGCTGATGGCGCCGGGCTGGGTCCGCACGGAACTCGGCGGGCCCGATGCGCGATTGACGATCGACGAAAGCGTGCCGAGCCTCGTGAACGTGTTGATCGGGAAGCAACGGCGCGCGGGGCTCGAATACCTCGATTACCAGGGGCGCACCGTGCCGTGGTAGCGGCCGGCGCGGCGGGGCGCGTGACGATGCGCTGCGCACGCGGCGCCGATTCAATACAATGCGACGTCGGGGCGTCGGCGCCGCGTCGGGCCGCCGACTGCCACTTTCGGCGCGCAATCGCGCATGGTGGAATGACGGCCCGCATGACGGGCCGCTGGCGAATACGGAGCGCAGCATGAACGAACCTTACCTGCAGGTCATCGCGCATTTCTTCGCGAAACCCGGCAACGGCGACCGCGTGATCGAACTGCTGGCCGAACTCGCGCCGGCCACGCGCACCGAGCCGAAAAACCTCGACTATGAATACTTCCGGTCGCCGGTCGATCCCGACCACATCGTGATCCTCGAGCGCTATCGCGAGGCCGACGGCCTCGACGTGCATCGGGAAACGCCGCATTTCCAGCGGATCGGTGTCGGTGCGATCTTTCCGTTGCTCGATCGCCGCGACGTGACGCGCTACATGGTGCAGCCGGATACCGGCACGGCGACGCCACCGGGAGGCACCCGATGAACCCGTTTCAATTCCGTACCGTTCCGACGCAGATCGTCGAATTCGGCGCCGCTCGCCGGCTCGGCGCGCTGTTGCGCGAACGCTTTCCGGCGCTCGCGCGGCTGTGCGTCGTCACCGACGCGTTCCTGCATCGCAGCGGCGTGCTCGCGCCCGCGCTGGAGAGCCTCGCCGCGCACGGCTGGCAGGTGACCGTGATCGACGACGTGATCGCCGATCCGCCCGAGCACGTCGTGCTCGAAGCGACCGCGCGGGCGGTGGCGGCCGATGCGGAAATCGTGCTCGGCCTCGGCGGCGGTTCGTCGATGGACGTCGCGAAGCTGATCGCGGTGCTCGCGCCGGGGCGGCAGGCGCTGGCCGACATGTACGGCGTCGACAAGGTTGCGACGTCGCGGCTGCCGCTCGTGCAGATGCCGACGACGGCCGGCACCGGCTCCGAAGTGACGGCCGTGTCGATCGTCACGGTCGGCGAGGCGCGCAAGATGGGCGTCGTGTCGCCGCACCTGTTCGCGGACGTCGCGATCCTCGACGCCGAGCTGACACTCGGGCTGCCGCGCGCGGCCACGGCCGCGACCGGCATCGACGCGATGGTGCATGCGATCGAGGCGTATACGTCGTCGCGGCTCAAGAATCCGGTGTCCGACATGCTGGCCGTGCAGGCGCTGACGCTGCTGTCGCGCAACCTGCTGAAGGCATGCGACGACGGCGGCGATCGCCACGCGCGCGAAGCGATGCTGGTCGGCGCGATGTTCGCCGGCCAGGCATTCGCGAACGCGCCGGTCGCGGCCGTGCATGCGCTGGCCTATCCGGTCGGCGGCATTTTCCACGTGCCGCACGGGTTGTCGAACGCGCTCGTGCTGCCGCATGTGCTGCGCTTCAACGCGCCGGCTGCCGCGCCGCTGTATGCCGAACTCGCGGCGATCGTCGCGCCGTCGGCGACGGGTAGCGACGAAGCGAGAACGCAGGCGTTGATCGACGAGATCGATCGCCTGATCGTCGCGACGGGCATTCCGCGCGCGCTGCGCGAGGTCGGCGTCGGCGAGGGCGACTTGCCGAGGATGGCGTCGGACGCGATGCTGCAGACGCGCCTGCTCGTGAACAATCCGCGCGAAGTCACGGAGGCCGACGCGCTGGCGATCTATCGGCAGGCGTGGTGATCGCGGCGCGCGTGCCGTACGCGAGCGCATTGCCGCAGGCCGGTGCCTGCACGACGCCGATGCCGCCGCCGGCCAGGATCGTGTCGAACATCGGGCGTCGGTGGCGCGTCGCCGTGACCGTCTGGATCAAAGGCCCATGCAACCGACGGGAGACGACATGACGCAACGGGACGAAGCGGCGCGCACGCGGTGCGTCGCGTGGCAGAACACGCAGACCTGGCAGGCGGCCGAATGGTGCCGGCTCGTCGAGACGCATGCGGCCATCGACCTGTCGGGCGCGGTAGCGGGCGCGATCGACGGCACGCCGTTTCGCGTCGACTATGCGATCGCGTGCGGGGCCGACTGGCTGACGCGATCGGCGCACGTGACGTACTGGCTCGGCGCAGCGCCGCCACGGCGGCTCGCAATCGAACGCGACGCGGGGCGCTGGACGATCGACGGCGTCGACGCGCCGGCCCTCGCGGGCGCGACCGACATCGATCTCGGCTTCAGTCCGTCGACCAATACGCTGCCGATCCGGCGTCTCGGGCTGGCGGTCGGCGCGTCGGCCGTCATTCACACGGCCTGGCTGCGTTTTCCGGCGTTCGAGATCGTGCGCGGCGAGCAGCGCTATGCGCGCACGGCGGAGCACGTTTACCGCTACGAGAGCGGCACGTATGCGGCCGATATCGCGGTCGACGATGCGGGCCTCGTCACCGATTACGACGAGTGGCGGCGCATCGGCGCGACGCGTTCGCCGTAACGCGGCGCAGCGACGGCGCGTCAGCGTGCGTTGGCGACCGTCACCTTGCCGGGAATCAGCTTCAGCGCGCTGAACGCGTCGGCGATGCTCTGCTGATACGCGAGCGTCGCATCGGTGACGGGCTGCACGCCGTAGCCTGCGCGCTTGAGCGCGACTTCGAGCGTCGGCGCGTCGAGGCCGACGAGCGGCGACAGTTGCGCGGCGACTTCCGGAACGTGGTCGCGTCCCCAGCGATCGACCGCGTCGACTTCGTCGAGCAGCGTGCGCAGCACCTGCGGCTGCGCGGCGGCATATTTGCGCGCGGCGAGGTAGTACTGCGTGTTGCGCACGAGCCCGTCGCCGTTCGCGATCACGCGTGCGCCGAGCTGCCGTTCGGCGGCCGCCAGATACGGATCCCAGATCACCCACGCGTCGACGCTGCGCTGCACGAATGCGGCGCGCGCGTCGGCGGGCGTCAAATAGATCGGCTGGATGTCGGCATACGTGAGGCCCGCATGTTCCAGCGCCTTCACGAGCAGATAGTGGACGTTCGAACCCTTGTTGAACGCGACCTTCTTGCCGCGCAACTGCGCGACGGTGCGGATCGGCGAATCGGGCAGTACGACGATCGCCTCGCCGTGCGGCGCGGGCGGTTCGTTGCCGAGATAGACGAAATCGACGCCCGCGGCCTGCGCGAAGATCGGCGGCGTCTCGCCGACCGTGCCGACGTCGATCGCGCCCGCGTTCAGCCCCTCGAGCAATTGCGGGCCGGCCGGAAACTCGAGCCACTGGACCGTCACGCCCTGGCTCGCGAGCCGCTTCTCGAGCGTGCCACGCGCCTTGAGCACGACGAAGTTGCCGTATTTCTGGAAGCCGACGCGCAGCCGCTTCTCGCTGCCCTGCGCCAGTGCGGGCATGCCCGCGAGCGGGCCGAGCGCGAGCCCGGCCAGTCCGGCGGCCGCGCCGTGCAGCCACTGGCGGCGGCGCGGATTTGCCGGGGTCGTTTCAAGGTCTGCGTGTGATTCGTCGTTCATCGAGGCGTCCTGCGGGCGGGTTCACGGGTCGCGCGCGCTTGCGGCGCGATCGGCACGGGACGCAGCCGGATGCGCAAGCTGCGCGCGGCCGGCCCGCGCCGGATGCACGACGATACGGCCGCGCGAATCGGCGGCCAACCAATGAATCCGCATATGCAAATCACCTGCCGGACGATACGTGAACGACGGACCGGCAGGCGCCGCCGCACTCAATCGGTGCCGAGCGGGCTTTCCTCGATCGAGTCGACGCGATCCGGGTAAAACGCGAGGTGCGCGCGAATCGATTCGACGGCCGGGTTCGGATGCTCGTACGTCCATACCGCGTTGGTCGCGCGTTTGCCGCCGGCGGGAATCGAGTAATACGCGCAATCGCCCTTGTACGGGCAGTACGTCGCATGGTCGGTGCGTTGCAGCAGCGCCATGTCGGCGTCCTCGCGCGGAACGTACAGCACGGCCGGATAGCTGGCCTCGCGCAGCGCCAGCGCGTGGCGCGTATCGGCGACGACCTTGCCGGCCACCTTGACCACCACGCGGGACGGATGCGGTTCGATCGTGATCGGATGATCGGGGCCCGGCGACTTCACGGGACGAGAGGGCGTATCGGGGCTGATCGACATCGTGGGTCCTCCAGGAAGGGGCAGCGCGCCGGCAGGCGCGCCGCGCCGCAACGTGCGCGCGGGCGAATGCTCGCGCGCCGGTGCCGGCGTTGACCAACCGATACGATGCGCCAATTCCGGAGAATCTGCAGGGGGCCGGAAGGCGGGGCGCGAACGGCGTCGCCGCATGGCGCGGAGCGGCGGCGCGTGGCAGCCGGAATTCGCCTGCATGCCCGACGCTCGCGCGGAGATTTTCATGCAGCGGCAGCGCGATGCATCCGCCGCGATAAGCAACGCGGAATTAATTGGTAAGCGATCGGCGGGCGGCGCGCGAAGATCGGCGGTCGTCATTCGCATGAAGTCCTTTCTCGACCGCCACCATGAAGATTCCATTCGTTTCGTTCTCGGCGCATCGCGCGCGGCCCGCATCCGTTGCCGTTGCAGCGCTGCGCGGCATGGCCGCGTCGCTGCTGCTCGCCGGCGCGGTCACGCACGCGTTCGCGGCGCCGGCCGGCAAGACGCTCGTGTTCTGCAGCGAAGGCAGCCCGGCCGGTTTCGACCCCGGCCAGCACACGACCAGCACCGATTTCGACGCGAGCACGTACACGATCTACAACGGGCTCGTGCAGTTCAAGCGCGGCACGCTCGATCTCGCGCCGTCGCTCGCGACGAGCTGGGACGTGTCGTCCGACCAGCGCGTCTACACGTTTCACCTGCGGCGCGGCGTGAAGTTCCAGACGACCGCGCGGTTCAAGCCGACGCGGCCATTCCAGGCGGACGACGTCGTGTTCACGTTCCGCCGGATGCTCGACCCCGACGATCCGTTCCGCAAGGCCTATCCGGTCAGCTTCCCGTACTTCAGCGATCTCGGATTCGACCGCAACATCGAGCGCATCGAGAAAGTCGACGACGACACGGTGCGCTTCGTGCTGAAGTCGCCCGACGTCGTGTTCGTGCGCAATCTCGCGATGGCGTTCGCGTCGATCCTGTCGGCCGAATACGCGGCGCAGTTGACGGCGAGCCATCGCGAGGCGGACATCAACCAGTTCCCGGTCGGCACGGGGCCGTTCCAGCTGCGCGCGTACCAGAAGGACGCGACGATCCGTTACGACGCGAACCCCGACTACTGGAAGCCGGACGACGTGAAGCTCGCGCATCTCGTGTTCGCGATCACGCCCGATCCGGCCGTGCGCCTGCAGAAGCTCACGGCCGGCGAGTGCCAGGTGTCGGTGTTTCCGCGGCCGGCCGATCTCGAGACGGTGCGGCGCGATCCGAAGCTGACGCTGTTTTCGGGGACGGGCTTCAACGTCGGCTTCGTCGCGTACAACACGCAGCATCCGCCGCTCGATCGCGTCGACGTGCGGCGCGCGCTCGACATCGCGATCGACAAGGCGGCGATCATCAAGACCGTGTTCAACGGCGACGCGACGATCGCGACGAACCCGATGCCGCCCGCGCAATGGTCGTACAACCCGCGCCTGAAGGACGCGCCGCGCGATCCGGCCGCGGCGAAGGCGCTGCTCGCGCAAGCAGGATTCCCGAACGGTTTCGACCTGACGTTGTGGGCGATGCCGGTGCAGCGCCCGTACAACCCGAACGCACAGCTGATGGCGCAACTGATCCAGCAGGACTGGGCGAGGATCGGCGTGCGCGCGAAGATCGTCAGCTACGAGTGGGGCGAGTACAACCGCCGCGCGAAACACGACGGGCAGCACGACGCGATCCTGTACGGCTGGTCGGGCGACAACGGCGATCCCGACAACTGGCTCGGCACGTTGCTCGGCTGCGACGCCGTGCACGGCAGCAACCTCGCGAAGTGGTGCAACGCGGATTTCGAGCGGCTCGTCGATGCGGCGCGCACGAACGCGGACGTCGCGAAACGCACGTCGCTTTACGAGCAGGCCCAGGTCGTATTCAAGAGTCAGGTGCCGTTCACGCCGATCGCGACATCGATCGTGTCGCTGCCGCTCTCGAAGCGCGTGCACGGGGTGACGTTCTCGCCGCTCGGCGGGCACCGGTTCGACGGCGTCTCGCTGGATTGAGGAAGGCAGGCCGGCGCGCGTGCGCCGGCCGTCGACGCGACGGTCAGTTCAGTGCGACCGCGGCCGCCGCTTCGACCGGCGAGCCTTCGAGCGCGACGGATGGCCGGCCGTCGGGGCCGACCGGCACGTCGCCGACGAGCGTCGTGCGATAGAGCTGGCGATCGAAGTCGAGATCGAAGATGTCGACCGGCGCGAGATGCGCGGTCGCGCGGTTGTCCCAGAACGCGATGCTGCGTGGCTCCCACTTGAAGCGGATCGTGAATTCCGGCCGCGTCACGTGCTCCCACAGCAGTTCGAGCAACGCCTGGCTTTCGCGCGGCGTCAGCCCGACGGTCGACTTCAGGAAACTCGGGCTCACGTACAACGCACGTTCGCCGGTCTCCGGGTGCACGCGCACCAGCGGATGCTCGGTCACGAGCGGTCGGCGCTCGACGGCTTCATCGAATGCGCCGGTCGCGCGCGCACCGGCCGGCGGCGTGAAGCGGTGGATGCCGCGCAAGCCGTCGACGAAGCCGCGCAGCGGCGCCGACAGCGCCTCGTACGCGCGCACGAGGTTGGTCCAGTGCGTGTCGCCGCCGTACGGCGGAATCGTCACGCCGCGCAGGATCGACGCCCACGGCGGATTGACCGCGGCCGTCACGTCGGTGTGCCAGCCCGTCCACGGCCGGCGCACCGGCTCGCCTTCGAAGCGCGTCGCCTTGCGATGCTTCGCGATCGAATAGACGGCCGGGTGACCGTCGACGTGCCCGAACACCGGATGGCCGACGGTCGGCTCGCCGAACTGCGCGGAGAACGCGACATGCTGCTCGTGCGTGAGGAACTGCTCGCGGAAGAAGATCACGCGCCATTTCAGCAGCGCGGCGCGAATCGCGGCGATCTGCGGCGTGGTCAACGGCTGGGTGAGGTCGATGCCGCGAATCTCCGCGCCGATGTGGGCGGACAGCGGGATCACGTCGACCGGCTGGGCGGCGGGTTCGGGTAGGGCGCTCATGCGACGCTCCTGGCGGAAGTGAACGGGGTGGACGGCCGGCGACATCGTTGCGCATGCAAGCGTCGGCCCGGTGGCGGGAACGTCATGGTCGGATCCTCCGGTCGGCAATGCGGGAATGCGGGAATGCGGAAAGGTGGCCGGCGCGGCGGTGGCCGAAGTCGCCGCCGCGCGCGGCGAACGTCATTGCAGCGTCGCGCCGGGCCCCTTCAGCACGACGCTGCGGCGGCCGTCGACGCCGACCGGCACGTCGCCGTGAACGGTCGCGCGACGCACGACGCGGTGCGCATCGCCGTAATCGTTGATCGCATAGTGCTGCGTCGCGCGGTTGTCCCAGATCGCGACGTCGCCTTGCTGCCAGTTCCAGCGCACGGTGTTCTCGAGGCGCGTCACGTGTTCGTGCAGCACCTGCAGCAGATGCGCGGAATCCTGCGACGACAGCCCCTTGATCTTCTGCACGAAGTGCCCGAGCACGAGCGTGCGTTCGCCGGTCTCCGGATGCACGCGCACGACCGGGTGTTCGGTTTCGTAGACGGTCGACGTGAACACTTCGCGGTAGCGCTTCAGTTGCGTGTCGTCGGCATGCACGTGCGTCGACGCGTAGTCGTAAGCGTTCGTATGCACTGCCGACAGCGTGTCGGCGAGCGCGCGCAGCGATTCGGGCAGATGCGTGTACGCGGCGGCCGTGTTGGCCCACACCGTGTCGCCGCCGAACGGCGGGATCACGACCGCGCGCAGGATCGACACCTTCGGATACGCGTCGACGAAGGTCACGTCGGTGTGCCACGAATTGGCGCGCGCGCCGTGCGCGGAATCGAGTTCGAGCAGGTGCGCGCTGCCGTCGACGGACGGCACGGTCGGATGCGCGACGATCTCGCCGAAGCGGCGCGCGAAGGCTTCCTGCGCCGTGTCGTCGAGATGGCCCTGGTTGCGGAAGAACAGCACCTTGTGGCGCAGCAGCGCGGCCTGGATTGCGTCGAACGTCGCGTCGTCGAGCGTGCCCGACAGCCGGACCCCGGCGATCTCGGCGCCGATCCGGCCGGCGACCTGGCGAACCTGAAGCGGGACGGCGGCCGTGCGCGGCGCGGCGGCGTGCGAAGCATGCGATGACGGGTGAGCGGCGTGCTGGACTTCGGACATCGGGAGTCTCCTGGATCGGATCGGTCGAGTCTCCATTCAAGCAGGGACCGCGCGGAACCGGAACCGATGAATCGTCACATCCTTAGCGCGCGCCGCGATGATCGATATGTGTCGTCATGCTGAGCAATTCGGGCACGGTGTCGGGTCATGCGGCGCGACCGTGTCACCACGCGAGCCGCCATTCGCCGATCCGGTGCGCATCGGGCGCATCGACACGCTTCGCCCGGCCGCCATCGCCGCCATCGCCGCCACCCGGCGGTGCACGATCGTCGAAATCGGCGAGCACCGTGTCGCGCAGCCGCGCGAATTCCGGCGAATCGCGTCGGCGCGGCCGCGGCAGCGCGACGTCGACGATGCGCTCGATGCGCCCGGGGCGCGGTGCCATCATGACGACGCGATCGCCGAGGTAGACGGCTTCGTCGACGTCGTGCGTGACGAGCACCATCGTGATGCGTTCCTGCTCCCAGATGCGTAGCAGCTCGTTCTGCATTCGCGCGCGCGTCTGTGCATCGAGTGCGCCGAACGGCTCGTCGAGCAGCAGCACGCGCGGCCGGTTGACGAGGCCGCGTGCGATCGCGACGCGCTGCGCCATCCCGCCCGACAGCTGGTTCGGGTACGCATGCTCGAAGCCGTTCAGCCCGACGAGCGCGATATGCTCGGCCACTGCGCGTCGCTTGCTCGCAGCGTCGAGCGGCGCATTGCGCAGCGCGGCCTCGACGTTCTGCGCGACCGTCAGCCACGGGAACAGCCGGTGATCCTGGAACACGATCCCGCGCTGCAGCGACGTGTCGCGCACGGGTTCGTCCCCGGCGCGGATTTCGCCCGCGTAGTCGGTGTCGAGCCCGGCGATCAGCCGCAGCAACGTCGACTTGCCGCAGCCGCTCGCGCCGACGATCGTGACGAATTCGCCGGCACGCACGTGCAGCGACACGTCGTCGAGCACGGCGAGCGTCGCGCCGCGTTGCGCATAGCGTTTGCTCACGTGGAGGATATCGAGCGAATCGGAAACGAGGTTCGTCATGGCGGAGCAGGAAGCGACAGGAAGAAGGAGGGCGATCAGCGGCGCAGGTCGCCGCGCCGGGCCAGCACCTTGCGTTCGACCGCACGCGCGATCGCGTTCAGCGCCCAGCCTGTCACGCCGACGACGATGATTCCGAACAGCACGAGGTCCATCCGGAACTGCTCGCTGCCGTCGATCAGCGTGTTGCCGATCCCGCTGCCCGCGACGAGCAGGTACTCGGCGCCGAGCGTCGCGAGCCACGAGTAGATGAGGCCGAGATACAGCCCGGTGAAGATCGACGGCAGCGCGGCGGGCAGGAGCACGTAACGCACCAGCTGAAGCCGCGAATAGCGCAGCGCGCGGGTCACGTCGACATACGCGCGCGGCACCGCATGAATGCCGTCGCACGTATGCGTGGCGACCGGCAGAAGCGCGGCGAGTGACAGGAACACGACCTTGGCGGCGTCGCCGAGGCCGAACCAGACGGAAATCAGCGGAATCCACGCGAACAGCGAGATCTGCTTGAACGTGTCGAAGCTCGGGCCGACCACCCGCGCAGCGATGCGCGACAGGCCGAGCGCGGCGCCGAGCAGCAGGCCGCCGGTCGCGCCGATCGCGAAGCCGCACGCTTCGCGCGCGAGCGAAGCCGACAGCGCGCGCGCCAGCGCACCGCTGGTCGTCTGGGTCCACGCCGTGTGCAGCACGTCGGTGGGGCCGACCAGCAGCCCGCTTTTGACGAGATGCGCGGACGAGACGGCCCACCAGAGCGCGAGCGCGCCGAGTGGCAGGACGAAACCGCGCCAGTCGGGCACGGGGAAGCGCCGGGCGGTCGAGACGGCGGGCGACGAGGCGTCGGGTATCGACGTGGCGGCAGGCGGCATGAGCGGCATCCTTGGATCGGGTTCAGCCGCGGAACGCGGACGGCACGCCACGGCGCAGCCGTGCTTCGAGCGCGTCGAGCAGCCGGTTGATTGCGAGGCCGACCGCGCCGACGACGATCACCGCCGCCATCACGAGATCGAGCTGGAACAGCTGGCGCCCGTACACGATCAGGTAGCCGAGCCCTTCGGACGACGCGACGAGTTCGACGACGACGAGCGCGAGCCAGGATTTCGTGAAGGCGAGTCGTACACCGGTCGCGAGCGTCGGGATCGCGGCGGGCAGCACGACGTGGGCGATGCGCTGGCGGCGCGTATAGCCGAACACGCGCGCGACTTCATCGAGCGCAGGCGGCGTCTGGCGGAAACCCTGCAGCGTGCTCATCGTCACGGGGACGAGTGCCGCATGCGCGATCAGCAGGTACTTCAGCGGCTCGCCGACGCCGACGAGCAGCAGCAGGAACGGCAGCCAGCCGAGCACGGGAATCTGCACGAGCGCGTTGAAGCCGGGTAGCACGTAGGCTTCCAGCGTGCGCGACAGGCCGAGCGCCGCACCGGTCGCGAAACCGAGCAGCGTGCCGGCCGCGAAGCCGACCAGCACGCGCTGCAGGCTGATCAGCGTATGGCGCGCGAGATCGCCGCTGGCGGCGAGTTCCGCGAGCGAGTCGGCGACCTGTTCGGGCGGCGGCAGGATCTGCGGCGCGATCCAGCCGCGCGCGCTGCCGACCGTCCACAGCGCGAACAGCAGTGCGGGCAGCGCCCACGGCGCGAGCCGCCACGCCACGCGCTTCACGGCCGCCGCGCGGGACTGCGCCGCGAGCGCAGGCGGGTCGGACGACGGAATCGGGATCGCGGTGTCGCTCATCGGGGCCGGTCCGGGTCAGGAGAGGGGCTTGCCGGACGCGTCGTAGCGCGGCCAGTAGTGCTCGAGGTGCTGCGCGCGCAACGCGTTGTCGAGATACTTCGGTTCGAACCAGCCGTCGACGTCGACCGGCTGGCGGATCAGTTTCAGCTTCAGCGCGTCCTGCGCGACGGCCTTGTAGCGCGCGACGAGGAACGGATCGATCAGCGGCGACAGGCGGTCCTTCAGGCGCTGGTTCGCAAAGTCGGCCTGCCACGACGTATAAGGCACGCCGCTTTTCGCCCACAGCTTGAACAACGCGTCGCGGTTCGCTTCATCGGACGACCATTGCGCGCCCTTGACCAGCGCGTCGACGACACGCTGCACGATGTCCGGATGCGCGCGCTCGAAGTCGTCGAGCACGAGCAGGTGGGTCTGACGCGTAAACTGCGGGCCGTCGTTCTGCGATTCGTAGATGATCTTCGCAAGGCCCGCGTCGCGCAGTTTGTACAACTGATAGTCGCCGACCGATGCGTCGATACCCTTCGACGCGAGCGCGGCGAGCGAACTCGCCGAATCGAGGTTGATCACGCGCAGGTCGCGTTCGCCGAGGCCGTTCTTCGCGAGCGCATTGTCGGCGACGAGCTGCAGGTTCGTGCCGCGGAAGATCGACACGCGGCGGTCCTTCAGGTCGGCGATCGAGCGGATCGCGGAGTCCGGCGGCACCGCGATCTTCACGCCCGAGCGCACGCTCGCGGCGAGCAGCAGGCGCGTCCTGATTCCGTTCGAGCGTGCGAGCACCGCCGGCAGGTCGCCCTGGTAGGCAAAGTCGAGCGCCTTGTTGGCGATCGCCTCGTTGACGGCCGGGCCGGCGCCCTTGAAGAACAGCCACTGCACCTTGATGCCGTCGGTCGCGAACTCCTTTTCGACCAGTTGCTGCAATTGCGCGGTGGCCGCGCTCGACCCGCCGAAGGTCGGCGGATCGCCGGCGCCCTGCTGGGCGACGCCGATGCGGATGGTGGCGGGCTTGTCGGCGTGCGCGGCGACCGCGGGGAACGCGACGAGGGACGCGATCAGCAACGATCGCAGCAGGCGCAGGGGAGACGGGAATCGGTCGATCATGGCGCGTCGGATGGCGAGGAGTGGAAATCGGGCCGGAGGGCGTCGAACCATTCTGGAGGACGCCGCCGGCGCGGGACAAGCAACGATTTGAACTATGCTTATCGCCGCGTTTCCGGTTGGCAAATCACGCGTGGCGCCAATTGAAAATGTCGAATCGCGCGAGCGCCGAGCGCCGAGCACCGATCCCGCAGCCAATCGACGGCGTGCAATATTTTCCGGATCGCGCTGGCATGCACGAAAGGATTGCCGGGCAACGCACGCGAGAGTGTGTTCTGAATTCGTCAATGCGAAGCGCGCGGCATATCGAAAAACTGAATAAAAAACCATCGAATTGAACGCTGGCGGCAATGATGCGGCCGGGCATTAACATTCTTACTTCGAGCCATGACCGGCCTGCCGCGCCTCGATGGAAAAGCGGTAAATGACGTGCGCGTATTTCATCGCTGAAGCGCTCCGCGCATAAATGCATTCCGACGCCAAATCATTTGAATTCGCCCAAAAAATTGTCTATACCCTAGACGAATTGGCGTAATCCGCATCGTGTCAATGCGGCTCGCCACAAACGCGCGAATGTAGCGGGGAATGCCGTCGCCGCACGCCACGCGTTGCAGCGATCGAATGGATTCCGGGGAATGCGCACGGTCCGATGCCGGGGCCGCCGCATGGGTCAAGAATGAGCGAACGCCGTGCGCACCACCCCGTGCAACACCGCGTCATTACATTCAACGGTCGATCACCGACCCCGCCACACGGAGGTTGTCATGCTGCAATACGTCAAGACCTTGCTGCGCGATGAACGTGGTGTCAGCTCGCTCGAATATGCGGTTCTGGCCGGTATCGTCGTGGTCGCGCTGGCGGCGGTCGGGGTGATTCTCAGCAGCACGTCCGGCGGCTTGCCGGCCGTGTTCACCGCGCTGATCAACAAGGTCACGGCGTTGATCTGATCTCCTGAACCCGCGCGCCGTCGGCGGACACACGGATCCGCAGCGGTACGACGTATCCAGCCGGGGCGCGCCGACGGACGGCTCTCCGATGCTCTTTCTCGCACAGTCGGCGGCGACGCTCGTGCTGGTGTCGCTCGCGACCCAGGACCTGCGCGAGCGGCGCTTGTCCAATCGCGCCGTGCTGGCGTTCGCGATGCTGTATTTGATCGCGGCGGCACTCGCGCGCGACGGGCTCGCGCAACTCGCTGGTCACGTGGCGACCGCCGCGGCGATGCTGCTGCTGTTCGCCGGCTTGCGTCACGCGGGCTGGGTGGGCGGCGGCGACGTGAAGCTGGCGGCGGCGGTGTTCCTGTGGGCCGGCCCGACGCTCGCGTTCCCGGTGCTGACGCTCGTCGCCGCGAGCGGCGCCCTGTACGGCGTCGCCGCGCTCGCGGCCGTTGCATGGCGGCGTCACACCGCGCCGGCACGTGCGATCGCGCCGCGAGGCGTGCCGTACGGCATCGCGCTCGCGCTCGGCGGCATGCTGGCCGTCTGGGCGCCGTTTCCTCACGCGGTTTCGCTTGCCTAGCCGGGGGACGCACGCCGCCATGCCCAAACCCCTGAGAATGGCCGTGCTGATCATCGCTGCCGCGATCGGCGCCTTCATCCTGCGTCAGCTGTACGTCTCCGCGTCGACGCCTTCCGCGCCCGGCGAGGCGGCCGAGGTGAGCGTGCGCGTCGCGGCGGCGGACCTGCCCGAAGGGCTGCTGCTGCGCGACAACGATCTCGCGTGGAAGCGCATGCCGCGCACGCAGGTGCCGGCCGGTGCGTTCGTCGAGTCGCAACCGGGCGCGGACCTGAAGGGCGCGCTGCTGCGCAATCGTGTCGACGCCGGTGCGCCGATCCGCGCGGACAACGTGATTGCGGCCGGCGCGCCGGATTTTCTCGCGGCCGCGCTGCAGCCCGGCATGCGCGCGATCTCGGTGCCGGTCGACGACGTGTCGGGCAACGCGGGGCTGATCCAGCCGGGCGACTTCGTCGACGTGGTGCTCACGCAGGAGATCGGCGGGTCCGCGACGACGCCCGGCACGTTCGAAGCGGAGACGGTCGTGCGGCGCGCGCGCGTGCTCGCGGTCGGCTCGGAATTCCAGCGTGCGAAGACACCCGCGAGCGCGCCGGACGCGCCGGTCCGCGCGCGCACGGTCACGCTCGAGGTCGCGCCGCGCACCGCCCAGGTCGTGCTCGTCGCGACGCGCCTCGGCTCGCTGTCGCTGGCGTTGCGCAGCTTCGCGACGAGCGATCGCCGCCAGGCGGCGGGCGGCGGCGAACAGGAGCCCGATACGCCGCCGGTGTGGGCCGGCGACGTGTCGCGCGCGGCCCGTGACGCGGCGCGGGCGCCGTCCGGGAGAACGGACGGCGGCACGCGGCCGGCGGTGCAGGGCAACACGGTCGTGATCTATCGCGGCTCGTCGGTCGACGACGGGTCGCGCGGCGGCGGCATCGGCACGCCGGGCTTGCCGCCGCTGCCGTCCGGGTGGCCGGCTATGCCAGGCACGCCAGGCATGCCGGTTGCGCCGGCTGCGCCCGCGGGCGGCAACGTCGCCGCGGACGCGACGGCGCAAGCGCCGCGCGCGGCCGTGCCGCAGTGACGGCATGACGATTCGGGCCGGCCGCCCGGCGGCCGGCATTTGACGGGAAGACGCATGGTGCGCATGGTTCGTTGGATCGCTTTCTGGTGCCTGGCCTGCATCGTCGCGCCGGGCGTCGTGCTCGCGCCGCGCGCGCAGGCGGCGGACGCCGGCGCGGCGTTGTCGATCGCGACCGGCAAGGGCGAGATGCTGTCGCTGTCCGAACCCGCGACCGCGATGTTCGTCGCGGACCCGAGCATCGCGGACATCCAGGTGCCGTCGCCGCGCACCGTGTTCGTGTTCGGGAAGAAGGCGGGCACCACCACGCTGATCGCGCTCGGCGCGAACCATCGGCCGATCCTGCGCCGGACGGTGATCGTGCAGGTCGATACCGCGTCGCTGCAGGCGGTGCTCGACAGCCGCTTTCCGCAATTGAAGCTGTCGGTGTCCGGCGCGCCGGGCTCGCTGATGGTGTCGGGCAAGGTGCCGAGCGCAGCCGACGCGGACGCCGTGATGCAGTCGCTCACGCCGTATCTCAACGACAAGGAAAAGATCGTCAACCGGCTCACGCTGTCGCGCCCGATCCAGGTGAACCTGCGCGTGCGCGTGACCGAGGTGAGCCGCAACGTCACGCAGCAGCTCGGCATCAATTGGAGCTCGCTCGGCGCGGCCGGCAATTTCGTCGGCGGGCTGTTCAACGGACGCACGCTGTTCGATCCGACGACCAAGCTGTTCAATCTGTCGCCGACCGGCGCGTACTCGATACTCGGCGGTTTCCACGCGGGGCGCTGGTCGATCGACGTCGTGCTCGATGCGCTCGACCAGGAAGGCCTGATCACGATGCTCGCGGAGCCGAATCTCACAGCGATGTCCGGGCAGACCGCGAGCTTCCTCGCCGGCGGCGAAATTCCGATTCCGGTCGCGCAGGCCGGCACCACGACCGGCGCGATCACGGTCGAGTTCAAGCCGTTCGGCGTGTCGCTCGACTTCACGCCGACCGTGCTCGCCGACAACCGGATCAGCCTGAAGGTGCGGCCGGAGGTGAGCGAGGTCGATTCGAGCAACAGCGTGACGACCGGCGGCGTCACGGTGCCGGGGCTTTCGGTGCGGCGCGTCGAGACGACGGTCGAGCTGTCGAGCGGGCAGAGCTTCGCGATCGGCGGCCTGCTGCAGAGCCAGACGGCCGATACCGTGTCGCAGATCCCGGGGCTCGGCCGGCTGCCGATCATCGGCCGGCTGTTTTCGTCGAAGAACTTCCAGGACAACAAGACCGAGGTCGTCGTGATCGTGACGCCGTACATCGTGCAGCCGACCGGCCCCGGCCAGCTCGAGCAGGCGCTCGACACCGTCGCGCGGCCGAGCAGCGACCTCGAGTTCGCGATCCAGCGCAATCTCGGGATCGACATGCTGTCGGGCGACACGCCGCGCCTCGTCGGCGCCGCGGGCTTCGTGTACTGACCGGAGGAGCGCATGCGAATTCGAACCATCGTCTCCGTCCTGTTGCCGCCGGCGCTGGCGGGTTGCCTGTCGGCGCCGCCGCCGATCAACCTGCCCGATGCGCGCGCGATCGGCTTCGACGGCGTGCACGCGGTACCGCCCGACTGCGCGAAGCTGATGCAGCCGTCGCATC
This sequence comes from Burkholderia sp. RF4-BP95, assembly GCF_001521985.1. Taxonomy (NCBI): domain Bacteria; kingdom Pseudomonadati; phylum Pseudomonadota; class Betaproteobacteria; order Burkholderiales; family Burkholderiaceae; genus Burkholderia; species Burkholderia sp. RF4-BP95. Next base: position 367,268 of record NZ_LOSX01000018.1, read on the forward strand.
TCGTCGATGCCGGGTTCGGGCGGCCCGGCGTGCCGTTCGGCTGCGCGACCTACACGAATCTCGCGACGATGCTCGCGCGCCCGGAGGATCTCGTCGCGCCCGTGCCGTATGGCGGCGCGGACGCGCAAGTCGCGGCCGACGCCGTGCGCCGCTACGTCGAGGATCGCGTGAAGCAGCCCGCACCCGGCAAGACGTTGACGACGACCGGCTCGCCCGGCCATTGACCCACTCCCGATGCGAAGCGCGATGCCGCCCATGAACGTCCTCGACCGCCAGAATGCCAAGCACGCCGCCGCAGCCGGAGCGGCGGACCTCGTCGCGGTCGTGTCAGACGCCGGCAGCGAGGACGTGATCCGGCGCGTCGCGCAGGATCTGTCGATCACGCGCGCCCATGTGCAGCCGGGCAACTGCGACGACGCGATCCGGCTGTTGCAGCAGCATGAACGCTCGCCGCGCCAGCTGATCGTCGACGTGTCGGATTCGGTGCTGCCGGTATCGGACCTGATGCGGCTCGCCGACGTGTGCGACCCGTCGGTGAGGGTCATCGCGATCGGCACGCAGAACGACGTCGGGCTGTTCCGCAACCTGCTCGGCATCGGCGTGCAGGACTACATCGTGAAGCCGCTGACCGTCGAGTTGATGCGGCGCGCGCTGACCGCGACGGAATCGGTCGTGCAGGCGCGCACCGGCAAGATCGTCGCTTTCGTCGGCGCGCGCGGCGGGGTGGGCACGACCACGATCGCGGTGAGTCTCGCGCGCTGCCTGGCGGGCGAGAAGCGCCGCCGCGTCGCGTACGTTGACCTCAACCTGCATGGCGGCGGCGCGAACTCGATGTTCGGGCTGTCGAGCAACAACGGGCTGATCGAATTGCTGAACATGGAGCAGCGCCCCGACGACGCGTTGTTCGACCGCATGTTCGTCACGAAGGGCGACCGCCTGCACGTGCTGTCGGCCGAACTGGCGTACGGCGAGGAAGCGTCGTTGCGCGACGATGCGGTCGCGTTGCTCGTCGACATGCTCAAGGACCGCTTCCACTACGTGCTGTTCGACGTGGGCACCCGCGTCGGCAAGCTGTTCGAGGACGCGCTGGCGGTGTCCGATCTCGTCTATATCGTCGCCGACCGTTCGGTGCACGCCGCATACGAAGCCGCGCGGCTTGCGCGCTTCGTGAAGGAGTTGCCCGGCGAGCGGCTGCTGTCGATGATGCTGAACAACCCGCTCGAACCGGTCAAGGGGCGCGTCGCGCAGACCGACTTCGAGGACGCATTCGGCGGCGTGAGGCTGCGCGAGCTGCCGCACGAGCCGCAGCCGCTCGCGGTCGCCGAGAACCTCGGCGAACCGATCGAGCGCGCGAAACGTCACGGTTTCCTGGACGAGATCCGGCTGCTCGCGAACGGCATCACCGGCGAATCGATGGCCGTCGCCGAGCCGTGGTACGCGCGCTTCGTCAAATGGAGGAAGGGATCGTGACGTTCGGTACCCGCAAGCAGTCGACGCCGGACCCCGCGCCCGCAGGGGCGCCCGCCGCGCCGCGCGACGGCGGGCACGGGCCGGGCCCCGGCGCGGGTCCGGCCGTGAGCCCGGCGCCCGCGTCCGCGTCCGCGCGCGCGCTGGCGTCGGCCGATACCCAGGAGGCGCTCATTCGCTCCGGCAAGTTCGATGCGATTCGCACCGCGGTGTTTTCGTCGATGAACATGTCGGCGGCGCTGATGAAGACGCGCGACGAAGTGCGTGCGGGCATCGAACAGGTGGCCGCGCACACCGTCGAGCGCGAACGTCTGAAGATCACGACGGGCGAGCAGGTGCTGATCGTCGATGCGATCCTGAACGACATGTTCGGCGTCGGGCCGATCGAGCCGCTGCTCGCCGACGACACCGTCTCCGACATTCTCGTGAATGGTCCCGATCAGGTGTACGTCGAGCGCGCGGGCCGGCTCGAACTCACGCCGCTGAAGTTTCGCGACAACGCGCACGTGACGAGCGTCGCGCAGCGGATCGCGGCGGCGGTGGGGCGTCGCGTCGACGAAAGCAGCCCGATGGTCGACGCGCGTCTCGCCGACGGCAGCCGCGTGAACGTGGTCCTGCCGCCGATCGCGATGCGCGGCGCGTCGATCTCCATCCGCAAGTTCGCGAAGCGCGACATCACGCTCGCGCGCATGGCGCATCAGGGCAACATCTCGCACGGGATGCTTCAGGTGCTGAAGATCGCGTGCGCGTGCCGGCTGAATATCGTGATCTCGGGCGGTACGGGTTCGGGCAAGACGACGCTGCTCAACGCGCTGTCGCAACATATCGAGGAGCACGAACGAATCGTGACGATCGAGGACGCGGCCGAGCTGCAACTGCTGCAGCCGCACGTCGTGAGTCTCGAGACGCGGCCGGAGAATACGGAAGGGCTCGGCGGGATTTCGCAGCGCGACCTCGTGCGCAATGCGCTGCGGATGCGGCCCGACCGCATCATCCTCGGCGAAATCCGCGGCGCGGAGGCGTTCGACGTGCTGCAGGCGATGAATACGGGGCACGACGGCTCGATGACGACGATCCATGCGAACTCGCCGCGCGACGCGATCAGCCGGCTCGAAAGCATGGTCATGATGGCGAACGCGAACCTGCAGCTGCTGTCGATCCGGCGCCAGATCGCGAGCGCCGTGCACCTGTTCGTGCAAGTCGAGCGAATGCGCGACGGCGTGCGCCGCGTGACCCGGATCACCGAGATCGTCGGGATGGAGGGCGAGGTGGTGATCACGCAGGATCTCTTCGCGTTCCGCCAGGAAGGCGACACGACGCGGGACGTGGTGAAGGGCGTGTTCGAGGCGTCGTCGCTGCGGCCGGCGTTCGCGCCGCGCGCCGCGTATTACGGCGTCGAGGACGCGCTGTCCGAGGTATTCCGGCAATGAATGCCGCGGACCTGTTCGCGCTCGGCGCATTCGTCGTGATCCTCGCGGTGGGCCTCGCGCTGTCCGCGCTGCTCGATCGTGCGCGCCACACGCCGGAGCAGCGGATTCGCGCGCGGATGCGGCACCTTGCGCCGTCGCTGGCGGGCCGGGAGGCCGGTGCGGCCGCGACGCCCGGCATCGCGCTGTTCAACCTGCCGCGCCGGCAAAGCCGCGCGCGCGCGTGGCTGCAGCGTTACGTGACGCGCGTGCGCGCGGTCGGCGGCGAACGCGGGATGCGGATCGTCGTCGCCGGCACGCTCGCCGGCGCGATCGCCGCGATCGCCGTGGTGGAGCTCGTCGCGCTGCCGAGCGTACTTCATCCGCTGATCTACGTCGGGTTGCCGCTCGTGGCGATGCGCGCCAGTTACCGCGCGCTGGTCGAGCGGTTCCGGCTGCGCTTTCTCGAAGCGTTCCCGGACGCGATCGACCTGATCGTGCGGGCGGTGCGCGCGGGCATTCCGGTCACGCAGGCGATCAGCACGGTGGGCGACAGCGCGGCGGAGCCGGTGCGCTCGACGTTTCGCACGATGGGCGACAGCCTGCGCGTCGGCGCGGATCTGAAGGACGTGCTGACGCTCGCGGCGGACCGGCTGATGATCGCGGACTTCTCGTTCTTCACCGTCTACCTGCTGCTGCAGCGCGAGACGGGCGGCAGCCTCGGCGAGACGCTCGACGAGCTGTCGAGCATCATTCGCACGCGCCGCGACATCCGCCTGAAGACGCGCGCGTTGACCGCCGAAGGGCGGATCACGACGAAGATCATTTCGGCGGTGCCGTTCGTGATGATCGGTGCGCTGTTTCTCGTGAACCGCGCATACGTGATGCTGCTGTTCGACACGCATCCCGGACGCGTGATGCTGACGATCGCCGCGGCGCTGCTGACAATCGGACTGCTTATGATCCGCAAGATCTCGAAACTGGATACCGCGCGATGACGATGTCGATGCTGGCCGCCCGCGGCCTCGAACTGTTGTTGCTGCTCGCGTGCGTCGCGGCGGCGCTCGCGCCGCCCGGCGGCGGCACGCGCCGGCGGATCGCGGAGCGAGTGCAGCAGGCGGCCGGGCAGCGCCCGCTGTCGCTGGCGTCGGGGCGGCTGCAGCCGGGCGAGGTGCGTCAGGACCTGACGCGGCGGCTCGCGCAGCTCGGCGAGCGGCTGCCCGTGCTCGACCCGATGCAGCGCGCGAAGCTCGGGCTGCAGCTCACGCGCGCGGGTTTTCGCGAGCGGCGTGCGGTGTCGTCGATGATCGGCATCAAGCTGAGTTGCGGCGTGCTGTTCGCGGGCGTCGCGATCGTGTTCAGCCCGTACATTCCGCGCTTCGGCGAATACTTCGTGATCCGCGCGCTGGCGATGGTCGCCGCGTTCGTGATCGGCGTGATCGTGCCTGAATACGTGCTCGGCGCGATGATCCGGCGGCGTCGGCGCATCATCTCCGCGTGCTTTCCGGATGCGCTCGACCTGCTCGTGATCTGCACGATGGCCGGCAACAGCCTCGCATCGGGCGTGCGGCGTGTCGCGCGCGAACTCGAGCGGATCTGCCCGCCGCTCGCCGACGAGCTGAAGGTGTGCGCGGACGAGCTGACGCTGAGCGGCAACGTGGCCGAAGCCCTTGCGCACTTTTCGATACGCGTCGACTTCGCGTCGGCGCGTTCGCTTGCCACGACGCTCACGCAATCGCAGCGATTCGGCACGCCGATCACGCAGGCGCTGCGGACGCTATCGCGCAGCGAGCGGACCGAGCAGATCGTCGCGCTCGAGGAACAGGCCGCGAAGCTCGCGCCGAAGATCACGCTGCCGATGATGCTGTTCATCCTGCCGACGGTCGGCCTGATCGCGGCGGGCCCGGCGGCGATCCGCCTGCTCGAGGTATTCAAATGACACGATCCGTCCTCCGTGCGCTCGCGTTCGCGGCCGTGTTGCCGGTGCTGGCCGGCGGCTGCGCGCCGGGTATCCAGACGCGGCCGGCGCTGTCGCACAAGAGCGACGATCCGCAGGCCGAATTGCGCATTGCCGACAGCGCGCTGGCCGGCGGCAACGTCGATCTCGCATCGACGCTGTACGAGAAGGTGCTTGCCCGGCATCCCGATTCGCTCCCGGCGCGGCTCGGGCTCGGCGACGTCAACTACCGCGCGGGCGATCTGGAGCGCGCGCGAATTCTTTATGAGCAGGCACGGCAGCAGGCGCCCGCCGAACTCGGGCCGCAGATCGGGCTTGCGCGGGTTGCGTTGCGGCAGCGTCGGCTCGACGAGGCCGCACGGCGCTACCGCGACCTGCTCGCCGCGCAGCCGAATCTTCCGCTCGCGGCCGAAGGGCTCGGCACGGTGCTCGATCTGCAGGGCCGTCACGAGGACGCGCAGGCCGTGTACCGGGATGCGCTGCGCGCGCATCCGGATGCGCAGGGGCTGCGTGTCGACCTCGGGCTGTCGCTCGTGCTGGGCAACCGGCCACGCGAGGGCGTGAACGTATTGCTCGACGTGGCCGGGCTGCCCGACGCGCCGTGGCAGGCGCGCCAGAATCTCGCGTTCGCGTATGGCGTGCTCGGCAACACCGATTCGGCGAAGAAGTTGCTGTCCGCGGATCTGCCCGCGTCGGCGGTGGCTGACAATCTGCGCGTCTACCAGGCGGTGCGCGCGCAGCTCGCGTCGCGCCCGGCGTCCGCCGCGGCGCGGCCGTCGACGGGCGCCGCGCTCGAGCCGCGTGCCGTGCCGCCCGCCGCGGAGGCCGAAAAATGACACGCGGGGCGATGGGCGCGCGCCGCGCGCGCGGCGTCGTGTCGCTCGAATTCGTGCTGATGCTGCCGTTCCTGTTGATGGTGCTGATCGGTATCATCGACACCAGCCTGCTGCTATGCGACAAGGCCGTCATCACGAACGCGAGCCGCGAGGCCGCGCGCGCCGGCGTCGTGTTGCGCGTGCCGATGCTGACCACGACGCAGATCGCCAGCGTCGCATCGAGCTACATGCAGAACAGCCTGATCACCGGCGGCGCCGCGACGACACCGACCGTGACCGTGACGCAGGCGAACGGCACGACGGCGGGCACCGCGCTGACGGTCACGGTGACGTACACGTATTCGGGGCTGGTGCTGGGTTCGGCATTCAGCGCGCTGACCGGCCCGGTGACGATCTCGGCCAGCTCGGTGATGCTCTATGAATGACGCCGCCGACGCGCCAGGGATCGGCGCCGTGCGCGAGCGCGGTTCCGTCGCGCTGTTCTTCCTGATGTTCCTGATTCCGCTGCTGTCGTTCGGCGCGCTGGCGATCGACATCGCGTGGGTGGCCACGGTGCGCAACCAGCTGCAGAACGCCGCCGACGCGGCTGCGCTCGCAGGGGCCGACGCGATGATGTCGCCGACCGGCGGCGCGCTGAACTGGTCGCAGGCCGCGCCCGCGGCGAACGGCGTGATCGCGCAGAACGCGGCGGCAGGCGCACCGCTGGCGACCGGCACGGTGACGACCGGCTACTGGAACGTGACGCGCAGCCCCGCGTCGATGCAGCCGACCACCATCACGCCCGGCTCTTACGATGTGCCTGCAGTGCAGGTGACCGTGTCGCGCGCGCCGGGCGTGAACGGCGGGTCGATTCCGCTGCTGCTCGGCGGGCTGCTCGGCATTCCCGGCGCGTCCGGCAGCGCGACCGCGATCGCGGTGCTCGCCGCGCCTGGCGGAGTCGCGGCGGGCGGGCTCTTTCCGATCGCGATCGACCAGTGCGTGTACAACCAGTACTGGAACGCGGCGACCAACCAGCCGCTGATCAATCCATTGACCGGCCTGCCGTACGAATTCTCGATCACGAACGGCCAGACCTACGGCGCGCTGTGCATGGGCGGCCAGTGGACGTCGTTCCAGTCGACCGCGACCGACACGACGACGATGGGCGGCCTGATGGTGACCGGCAACCCGACGACGCTCAACATCGGCGACAGCATCTATCTCGCGACCGGCGTGAAGGCCACGCTCTACACGTCGGTGCCGGTCGGCACGACGGTCGTGCTGCCGGTCGTCACGCAGACGGCGAGCAGCACCTACGTGCCGATCGTCGCGTTCGCGGCGTTCCACATCGACGTGTCGCTCGGCGGGACGTACAAGTACATCCAGGGGCACTTCGTCGCCGGCGTGAAGATGACCGGCGTCGCGACGGGCGTCGGGCCGTACTACGGCGTATACGTGCCGCCGCGGCTCGCGCTGTGAGCGTCGTGGCGCGCGCGGCGCAGCAGCACGAGCAGCGCGAAGAGCGTCACGGCCGGGCCGATCTGCGGCCACTGGAGCCATGGGTTCAGGTATTCGACGATCGGCAGTGCCCACATCAGCGCGATCGCGGTCTGTTCGCCGCGCAGCCAGCCGTCGCGCCAGCCGATCGACAGCATGCAGGCGATCGCGATGGCGAGCCATGTGAGTTCGTAGTGCCACAGGTACGGGGTGGCCACGAGCGTCGCGACCGTCAGCACGGCGGCGCGCACGCGGGTATCGCGCGACTGCGTCCAGGCAATGCAGGCGGCCGCGATCGCGATCGCGGCAATACCCGCATGTGCCGCATACGCGGCGCCGAGCGGCACGCCCGAGAGGCGGAACGCCGCGAACGGCGTCGGCGACGCGAGCCAGAACACGACGCCGTGTTCGAGGACGATCGAGCGTACGAGGTCCGTGCCGGCGGCGAACAGGCGCAACGACTCGATGCCGCAGACCAGGACGCCCAGCGCGACGAACGTGCCGGTGGCGAGCGCAGCCCACGCGATCGTGTGCCATGCGCGTGTCGCCACCAGCACGAACGGGAACAGCAGCGCCATCTGCGGCTTGACGGACAGCAGTCCGATGCAAAGGCCCGCCCACATCGGCCGCCGCTCGGCCCAGTGGACGGCCAGCGCCGCGCACGATGCGGTCAGGAACGCGTTTTGCCCGAGCGCCCCGGTGACGAACACGCACGGCGCGACGGGCAGCGCAACGATGCCGGCGCGCCATGCGCCGGGAATCGCGCCGAGACGCGCCACGCGCCACGCGGCGAGGCCGAGCACGGCGACGCCGAACGCGACGAACAGCGGATAACCGAGCGCGAACGGAAGCAGCGCCAGCGGCGTTACGAGCAGCAGATACGTGGGCGGGTACAGCCACGGGGCGAAGGCGTCGCGACGAAGATTCGGGAACAGTTCGGCCGTCAGCCGCGAGAATGCCGAGAAATCGTATGCCTGCGAGGGCGAGCCGTGCAGCATGACGTACGACGCTGACCAGAACACCGAGAAGTCGGCGCCGGCGCGCGACAGGACGCTGCCGTGCGCATGACGCACGACGGATATCCAGATCGCGACGAACAGCGCGGACAACGCCAGCATCAGCGTGCTGTACAGGATGACGCGTCGCGGTGTGAGCCACGCGACGACCGGGCGCTCCGCCGAGCGTAGCGATTGCCGGGGAATGTCCAATTGCGGCCGCCCGGTTCTACTTGAACGACGCCTTGCGAGCGGCGACGCCGGTTGCCGCCGGCAGCGCCGTCCGGCGGCGCGCGGCGTTCGCGCGCTTCAGCGGGAACTGCAGCAGCTTCGATGCCGGCTGCCCGGCGGCATCGCGCTCGGCACGATAGCGTCGCCTCACGAGATAGACGGGGCGCTGCTTGGACTCGTGATAGATCCGGCCGAGGTATTCGCCGATCACGCCGATACCGATCAACTGGATGCCGCCGACGAACAGCACGACGGAAATCAGCGACGGGTAGCCATGCACCGGATTGCCGAACAGCAGCGTTCGCACCACGATGAACGCGCCGTACACGAGCGACAGCATCGCGAACGTGAGGCCGACGTAAGTCCACACGCGCAGCGGCACGGTGCTGAAGCTCGTGATGCCCTCGAGCGCGAAGTTCCAGCGGCGCCATCCGGAGAACTTCGAGCGGCCGCCGCTGCGCGGCGCGCGCGTGTATTCGACGATCGCGGTGCGAAAGCCGACCCACGCGAACAGCCCCTTCATGAACCGCCGCCGCTCCGGCAGCGCGCGCAGCGCATCGACGACCTCGCGATCCATCAGGCGGAAATCGCCGACGTTTTCCGGCATTTCGACTTCGGACAGCGCATTGTGCACGCGATAGTAAAGTGCCGCCGCCGCGCGCTGCAGGTACGGATCGCACATCCGGTCGGTGCGTTTCGCGGCGACGACTTCGGCGCCGCCGCGCCAGTGTTCGATCATCGCGGGAATCAGCGCGGGCGGGTCCTGCAGGTCGGCGTCGATCAGGATCACCGCGGCGCCGGCGGCCTCGTCGAGGCCCGCGGTGAGCGCCGCTTCCTTGCCGAAGCGGCGCGTGAGATCCACGACGTGCACGCGCGGGTCGCGTGCGGCGACCGCGACCAGCCGGTCGAGCGTGCGGTCGCGGCTGCCGTCGTTGATGCAGACGATCTCGAAGCGCACCCCGGCGACCGACTCGAGAACGGGCAGCGTTTCTGCAAAGAATGCGTCGATCGTTTCCTCTTCGTCGTGAAACGGCACGACGAGCGATATCAGCGGCTTCCTGGCGTGCGTGGACATGCTGCGGTTCCCCCGAGAGATCCGGCCTGCGCTGCACCGTATGGTTCCGGTCGTCGTTCGCCGAGCGGGCCCGGCCCGGTTCGGCGTGAAGTCGGTTCCGGCCTGTTCGTCCACCGCGTACCGGACGACAGGCATTGCGTTCATTGTAGGCAGGAATCGCCGATTCGTAACACGTATCGGTGGATTTGCACGCCTGGCCGGTTTGCTGGGGAAAACATCGGACGGCGGCGCCAGGATGGCGTTTTCAAGACCGCTGGAGGGCGCGATGCAGGTTCAGGATCTGGCCGGTGCGCCGCTCGATTTCTGGGGGGCGATGGCGGAAGACCTCGGCGTGCCGCGCGTCGACGCAGCACGGTGCACGGTCATTCGCGAACCGGGCGGCACGCCGGTGTCGAAACCGCGCTGAGCGCGCGCGAAACCGATCAGGCGGCCGACAGGTTGCGTATCGCGATCGACGCGACGTCGACGCGCTTCGGCAGGATCGCGTCCGCGGCGGCACGGTCGGCGACCCGTTGCAGCACGTCGATGTCCGCGCCGGTGACGCCTCGCTGCGCGAGCGCCGCGCGGCGGACGATGTCGGCGGCCGCATCGCGCGGCAGGCGCGTGAGCGACGCATAGACGGCCGCGTAATCGACAGGGTGCGACAAGGCCCACTGGCCGGCGCGGGTCAGGCGCGCGAGCACGTCCGACAGCGCCGCGCGCTTGGACCGATCGTCGAGCGTGTCGACGGGCGACGTGAGGAACGCGAGCCCCGAATTGATCCCGCTGCCGTCGCGCACGATGCGCGCACCGCGCCGCACCACGTGTCCGTAATACGGATCGAAGGTCGCCCAGATGCCGATCTGCTTCGCCTCGAATGCGGCGAACGCATCGACCGGCAGCACGAAGCGCACGTCGACGTCGCCCGGTGCGAGGCCGTGTTCGCGCAGCGCGCCATACAGCTGGTATTGCGAGATGCTGCCGCGCGCCGACGACACGACGACAGTGCGCCCCTTCAGGTCGGCGACGGTGCGCACCGGCGAATCGGGCTGCACGACGATGCCGAGCGACGTCGGCGAGCCGACGCGCGTCGCGACGATCCGCAGCGCCGGATCGCCGAGCGCGGCCGTCAACACGGGCAGGTCGCCGGCCGGCGCGAGATCGATCGCGCCCGCGCGCTGCGCTTCGAACAACGGTGCCGCGCCCTGGAAATTCGCCCAGCGAAACCGGTACGGCACGCCGTCGAGCACGCGCGCGGCTTCGGCCAGCGCGCGCAGGCCGCCGGCCTGGTCGCCGAGCACCAGCGTGACGTTCGACAGGTCGGGGCCGGCCGCGCGCACGGGCAATGCGGCGGCGCCGGCCAGCGGTGCGGCGGCCAGGGCGGCCACGCGCAGCAGGGCGCGGCGGCGGGCCGGGGCGGGGGGCGAAGTCATCGGCGGCAGGTCCTCGGTGATCCGCGCGCAAGCCGCGCGGCTGCCGGGCAGATTACGGAATCGGTTTCGCGCCGGCAAACATCGAATCGCGAAATGCTTATTCACGCGAGGGTGGGGAGTGGCGGTGTGGAGAAGCCAACGCCGCGGCCGCCCTCGACGCATGCTCGACGGCGGCGGGGCGGCGCCAGTCCGTTGCTGGCGCGAACAGGCCCTAGCCAGCGGCCGGAACGGTGCGCAGGAAGGCGCGCACCGCGGGCGCCTTTTCGAAGCGCCGATGCGCGAGCGCGAGTTCGGACATGATCGGCTTGCCGGCGATCGGCCGGTACACGACGCCCGGCAACGACACGCAGCCGGCGAGCGCGTCCGGGATCACGGCGACCCAGCCGTTCACCGACACGCACGCGAGCACCGCGAGCAACCCGCCCGGCCGCGCCGCGATCACCGGCGCGAAGCGGCCGCGGCGTGCGACTTCGAGCGTGCCGCGTTCCTGTTCCGGCACCGCGAAGCGTGCGTCGGCGAGATCGGCGGCGCGCACGGCGGTCATCGCCGCGTAACGCGAATCGGCCGGCACCGCCGCGACGAACACGTCGCGTTGCAGCGTGACGATCCGCAGCCCGCCCGGCAGCGGCAACGGCGGGCGCACGTATGCGAGGTCGAGCCGGCCCGTGTCGAGCTGCTTCGCGACGTCGTCCATCGGCACCTCGCGCAGGTTCAGCTCGATACGCGGATGCGCGGCGCGGAACGCGCCGACCGTGCGCTGCAGCGTGCCCGAATAGACGGCCGACGACACATAGCCGATCTCGAGGCGACCGAGCTCGCCGCGCTCGGCGAGCGTCGCGAGTTCGCGCCCGCGCTGCAGATGCTCGAACGCGGCGCTCGCCTCGGCGAGAAACGCCTCGCCGGCCGCCGTCAGCGTGACCGCGCGGCGCGAGCGCTGGAACAGCCGCACGCCGAGCACCCGCTCGGCTTCCTGGATCTGCCGCGTGAGCGCGGGCGGCGCCATGTCGAGCGCATCGGCCGCGCGGGCGAAATGCAGGTGCTGCGCGACGGCCAGGAACGCGCGCACGTGACGGAATTCGAGCGGATTCATGATTGCGATTTTCGTCAATGAAACTGCATGGGTATGTCAATGACAGGCAATACGGGGCCAGCCTAGCATACGGCTCGTTCCTCTTGCTTCGGAGCCCGTCGATGTCCCAGTCTTCTCCCGCCCCGCGCGCGGGCGCGCCCGCCGCCGCGCATGCGCATGCCCGCCTGCCGGCCGCCGCGACGCTCGCGGTCGCCTCGGCGACGTGCTCGCTGATCGTGCTCGACACGAACGTCGTCGCCGTGTCGCTGCCGAGTGTCGCGCGCAGCTTTCATGCGAGTTTCGCCGACATCGAGTGGGTCGTGAGCGCCTACATGACCGCGTTCGCCGCATGCCTGCTGCCGGCCGGCGGGCTCGCGGATCGCTTCGGGCGCAAACGCATGCTCGGCGCGGGGCTCGCGCTCTTTGCGCTCGCGTCGCTCGGGTGCGGGATCGCGCCGTCGGCCGGCTGGCTGATCGCCGCGCGCGCGGTGAAGGGGGGCGGGGCCGCGCTCTTGCTGACAGCCGCGCTCGCGGTGATCGCGAACCGCTTTCCGGACGGGCGCGAACGCGCCCGCGCGTGGGCGATCTGGGGAATGTGCATGGGGATCGCGACGGCCGTCGCGCCGCTGGTCGGCGGCGCGATCACGCAGTGGATCGGCTGGCGCTGGGTGTTCCTGCTGAACTTGCCGGTGTGCGCGCTGCTCGCGGTCGGCGCGCGCGTGGCGATCGACGAGTCGCGCGATCCGCATGCGAAACGGGTCGACGCCGCGGGCAGCCTGCTGTTCGGCACGGCGCTCGCGTGCGCGATCGCGGCGCTGATCGGCGCGCCGTCGCACGGCTGGCTGTCGGCCGCGACGCTCGGCCGGTTCGCGCTCGCCGGCGCGCTGCTGGCCGCGTTCATCGGCGCGGAGCGCTGGCAGGCGCGGCCGATGATCGATCTCGCGCTGTTCCGCCAGCCGCGCTTCGTCGGCGCCGTGCTCGCGATGTTCGGCTACGCGGCGTGCGCGCAGGTGATGATGACGTTCCTGCCGCTGTACCTGCAGAACGCGTTCGGAATGTCGGCGATCGACGCGGGGCTCGGGATGTTGCCGTTCGCGTTCGCGATGATCGCGGGACCGTCGCTCGGCGGCATGCTCGCGTCGCGTGTGTCGTCCGGCGGCGTGCTGGCGGGCGGACTCGCACTGATCGGCGCGGGCAATCTCGCGACCGCGGCGCTGACCGCCAGCGGCGACTACCGGCTCGTCGCGCTCGGGATGTTCGTGACGGGCTGCGGTGCCGGCATCATGAACGGCGACACGCAGAAGGCCATCATGGCGTGCGTGCCGCCGAACCGGACCGGAATGGCGTCGGGCATCAGCACGACCACCCGCTTCTCGGCGATCGTGACGGCCGTCGGCGTGCTCGGCGCGGTGCTGGCCGCCAGCACGCACGCGCGACTCGACCGGATGTTGTCCGCCGTGGCGGACGTGCGCGCGTTCGTCGATGCGCCATTCATGTCGAGCCTGCTGGCCGGCGATCTCGGGCAGGCGCTGGCGCACGTGCCGCCGTCGGCCGCGCGCACGCTCGCCGACGCGGCGCCCGCGGCCTTCGCGAGCGGATTCGCCGCCGCGCTGACGGTGAGCGGCGTGCTCGCGCTGGCTGTCGCCGCCATTGCATACACGTTGCTTGCGCAACCGATGCGCGATGCGTGACGCGTTCCGCGATGCGTGCACCGCCCGTTGCACACGCCGACGCGGCGTCGTCGAGCCCGCGGTTCAGCGCGATTTCATCGCGAGGCGATGGATGCGCGCAGCGCGCGCGACGTGCGGTCGCTGCGATGCACCGCAGTGCGTCGCCTGCCGGCGGCGTGTGCGCCGCGTCGGCTCGGGCGGGGCATCGATGATCGGCGCGTTCGTTCGCGCGTCCGCATCCGCATTCGCGTTCGCGGCGACCGCCGCAACGGCCGGCCGTGCGGCCTCCGCATCGAGCCAGCCGCGCGTCGCCTCGGCGATCAGCCCGCGCAGCCAGCGCACACCGTCCACGCACGATCCCGATTCGTTCCACGTCATCCGGTACACGATGTCGGGCGGCTCGGCCGGCAGCGCGACCGTGCCGAGCGGCAGCAGCTTCGCGTAGTGGCGCGCGAGCCGGTACGTGGTGGTCAGGATCAGATCGGAGCGCACCAGCGCATGCGCGGCGAGTTCGAAGTGCGGCAGCGTGACGACGATCCGCCGTTGCAAGCCGACGCGTTCGAGCTGCCGGTCGATCGCGCCGGACGCTTCGAGCCACGACGGCGTCGGGCACAGTTGCGGCGCCTGCGCGAAGTCGGCGGCCGTCATCGCGCCGCGCCGCGCGAGCGGATGCGTCGCGCGCATCAGGCATACGACGCGATCGTCGAACAGGTCGTCCTGCCGGAACCGCGACGAGCGGGCAGGGCGGTTGTCGATCACGACGTCGAGCTCGCCGTCGGCGAGTGCCCGTTCGTCGTCGAAGCCGTCGCCGAGCGGATGAAACACGAGCTGCGCGTTCGGTGCGCGTTCGCGGAACAGCGCGACGAGCTTCGGCACGAACAGCACGTTCAGGTAGTCGGGGCAGCCGATCCGGTAAGTGCGCACCGACGTGCGCGCGTCGAAGGTCGGCTGCTGGATGCGGATGAAGTCGATCACGCGCAGCGCGTTGCGCAGCGGCTCGATCAGCCGCGCGCCGAATTCGGTCGGCACCATCCCGTAGCGGCTGCGCACCAGCAGCGGATCGCCGAGCAGCGTGCGCAGGCGCTTGAGCGCGGCGCTCGTCGCCGGCTGCGACATGTTCAGCCGCACGGCCGCGCGCGACACGGTGCGCTCGGTGAGCAGCACGAGCAGGATGCGCATCAGCCGCGCGTCCAGCACGTCGAGCGCGCCCGTTGCGTCGGACGCGTCGAGGGCAACGCCGTTCGGCTCCGGTGCGTCCCGCATGTCGCTACGCGTTCGCGCGGCCCGTCATTTGGCGAAGGTGCCCGGCCAGCCGACGATCCGCTTCGGACGCGGCGGCGCATACGTGCGGACCTTCGACGTCTTCAGCTTCAGGCGCACCAGCGATTCGGCAAGCGCGACCGCGGCCGACACGCCGTCGACGACCGGCACGCCCGTGCATTCCTCGATCTGCCGGTCGAGGCCGGCCATCCCGCCGCAGCCGAGGCAGATCACTTCCGCGTGATCGTCCTTCACCGCGCGCGCGGCCTGGTCGACGATCGACTCGATCGCGCGGGCCGGGTTCTCCTCGAGTTCGAGCACCGCGAGGCCGCTCGCGCGCACCGATGCGCAGCGCGCATCGAGCCCGGCGAGCTTCAGGCGATCCTCGATCAGCGGCACCGTGCGGTCGAGCGTCGTGACGACCGAATAGCGGTGGCCGAGCAGCATCGCGACGCTCGCGGCCGCTTCGGTGATGTCGACGACGGGCACCGTCAGCAGTTCCTGCAGCCCTTCGCGGCCGTGTTCGCCGTAGCCGGCCTGGATCACCGCGTCGTACGGCTCGTCGTAGCGCAACACGCGGTCCATCACGGCGATCGCCGCGAGGTAGCTTTCGAAGTTGCCCTCGACCGACTCCGCGCCGAAGCGCGGCGTCAGCCCGACGATCTCCGTGCCGGGCGACGCGGCGGCGCGCGCCTGCGCGGCGATGGCGTCGGTGATCGATTCGGTCGTGTTGACGTTGACTACCAGGATTCTCATCGGTGCACTCCGTATGCTGTGTTCAGTGTCGGGCGCAGGCGACCGCGATGTGTTCGCCCGAGCGCTCCTCGTATTGCCGTTTGCGATCGGCCGTCAGCCAGTACACGCCGCCCGCGACGGCCGCGCCGAGCAGCCAGGAGAACGGCGTCATCGCGCCGAAGGCCGGCACGACGGCGAGCGCGATCGAGATCAGCGCGGACGGCACCAGGGCCGCGAGCGCCTTGCGGTTCACGCCGCGCGTATGGAAATAGGCGCCGGTCGGCGCTTCGGTATAGAGATCCGGTACGTTCACGCGCTGCTTGCGCACGAGCCAGTAGTCGACGGTGATGATGCCGTACAGCGGGCCGAGCAGCGCGCCGAGGCCGGACAGGAAGTAGACGATCACGATCGGGCTGTTGTACAGGTTCCACGGCAGGATCAGCACCGCGACCGTCGCGCTGATCAGGCCCGCGCGGCGGAACGTCAGGCGGTGCGGCGCGAGGCTCGTCAGCACGAAGGCCGGTGCGACGAAGTTCGCCATGATGTTCACCGCGACCGTCACGATCAGGAACGCGAGGCAGCCGAGCACGAGGAACAGCTTGTTCGGCACCGTGGCGATGATTTCCGTCGGGCTGTGGATGATCTGGCCGTTCAGCTTGAACTGCGCGCCCGCGAGCACGAAGCTGATCGCCGCGAACACCACGATGTTCACCGGCAGGCCCCAGAAGTTGCCGACCCGCACCGTCTTCGCACTCGGCGACGAGCGCGCGAAATCGCAGAAGTTGAGCACCAGCGTGCCGTAGATCGCGAGCCACAGCGAGCCGCCCGCGAACACCTCGGTCCACATCTTCAGGCCGGTCATCGGCTTGCCGATCGACATCGCGAGATGGCCGCCGGTGCGGCTGAACATCCACGCGGCGAGCGACAGCGTCGTGACGAGAATGACCGGGCCGGCGAGCCCCTCGTACTTGCGGACCATCTCCATGCCGTAAGTCAGGATGCCGATCTGAACCAGCCAGATCGCGACGAACGTGATCCAGCCGAGCGTCGACAGCCCGAGGATCGCATCGTGGTCGAAGGCGGCGAGGCCCGGCCAGATCGCGGTGAGCAGCACGCGCAGCACGACCGATGCGAGATAGGTCTGGATTCCGAACCATGCGATGGCGATCACCGCGCGAATCATCGCGGGCAAGAGCGCGCCGTAGATGCCGAAGCTCATCCGGCTGATCACCGGGAACGGCACGCCGGTCTTCTGGCCCATGTAGCCGGTGAGGTTCATGAAGCAATACACGAGCACGGCGCCGATCGCGAGCGACGCGAGCATCTGCCAGCCCGACAGGCCGAGCGCGAACAGGCCGATCGCGAACGAGTAGTTCGCGATGTTGTGCACGTCGTTGGTCCAGAGCGCAAAGATGCTGTAGCGGCCCCAGGTGCGGCCCTCGGCCTTGGTCGGCGCGAGGTCGGCGTTGTGCAGCCGCGGGCTCAACGCGGGATCGCGCGCGGCCGTATCGGTTCGATGCAGTGCGTCGTGCGCGCCGGGCACGATGCCCGCGCGGTGGATGGCTTCCAGTTGCACGCCTTGTCTCCTTCCATGTGCGGGGCGCGAACCGGCAGCGTGTGCACGCAGCGCGGGCCGGCCGCCGTGGACGTTATGTCTCGGATTTGTTCGCGAGTATGGGCGGCGGGCGCGGCGATGGGAAATTAAATATTCGGCTGGGCGTCATTTGAAAAATGAATGGGGATGGATCGGCTGCGCGGCACGCGAATTGCGTATTGAAGAGCTCCATCCACATCGACATCAGCGGAGGTGTCATGCAGCGATATTCCATTCGTCACGTATCGCGGGCCGTCTTCGCCGGCATCCTGATCGCCGGTCTGGCGGCGGGTGCGGGTTGTCAGAAAAAGAGCGACACCGGCACCGGCGCGAGTTCGGACACGAGCGCTACCGGCGGCATGGCGCCGGCGCCGTCCACCGCACCCTCGGGCATGCCGGGCAGCGGCACGGCCGGCGGCGCGGCGAGCATGCCGGGCGCGGCATCCGCGCCGACGGGCGCAAGCGGCGGTTGATCGGCGGGAGCGGGCGGCGTGCGCGGGCGGATCGCCCGTGCGCCGCCGTCACGCCATGCCGCTCGGCGCGTGCGTCGCGGGACGTGCGCGGGCAGCGCGCTGCGCGTGAAAGATTTGCAAGGACCGTTGTAGCGATTCCCGGAGCGGCGCCGGCCGCGTCATGCCGGCGCGCGCCGTCGGGAACAGGAGGTGCGATGCAGAACGCGGAATCGAACCCAACCCCGGAACAGCAGCGGGAACAGATCAGGAAGAGCCCGGTGAAGACGCCGGCGGCCGGCGACATGCCGGATGCGGCGACCCAGGCTGCCGAAGTCGCGAAGCATCCGCTGACGCCGGAGGCGGTCGCGGCGAAAACGCCGACCGGCCTGCCGCCGATCGACGTCGACGCGCATGCGGTCGACAGCGGCGACCCCGTGCGTCGCGCGGCCGGCCGGATCGTCACGCTCGACAACGCCAACATGGCGATGACGGACAACACGGTCGACGTCGACGGCAAGGGCCTGGAGGCCCGTGCAGGCGCGACCGAATGGCACGACAACGTGATTTATTCGAACGCGTCGCTCGACGACGCGGTCGACACGCCCGACGAAGGGCTCGGCGGGATCGAGAGCCGCCCGGGCGGCAACATGCCGCAAATCGCGACGCGGCCGGGCTGGCGCGTCCGCCATGTCGGCGACGTCGATGTCGAGCACGGCGACGGCACGCGGGCCGAGCACGTGATCCGCCTCGAGCGGACCGACTGACGTATCGATGGACGCGAGGCGGACCGCCGGCCGGCGGTCCGCCGACGGCCGTCACTGCGGGCCGAGTTCCTGCGCGGACGTGTCCGCATCGTTGCCTTGCGCGACGAGCACGTGGACGTCGTTCGGCGTCACGTCGCCGATGCCGCCCGACGGAATCGTCACCAGCAGCCAGTCGGCGTTGTTGTTGATGCTCACGGGTGCGGTCTTCAGGATCGGCGACTTGCTGCCGGCCGTCGTGACGATCACCTGGTAGCTGCCGCCGTTCAGGTAGACCGAATCCTGCCCGGATGCCGGCACGGCGTTCTGATACGCGGCGCCCGCCAGCGTCGGGCTTTGCGCGTTGATGTCGGTGCCGGGAGGCACGACGTACACGTCGACGTTCTGCGCGTTCGGCGACGCGTTGAAGCTGCGCACGCGCGCCTTGTCGGACAGCAGCTTCTTGTCGAACGGGTCGTCGATCACCGAAATCGCCGACGACGTGCTCGGCAACGCGATCGTGGTGTAGTGATGGCCGTTCGCCGCGCCGAACGACTGCGACGCGACGGTCGTGGTCGTTCCCGATACGTCGTAGCTGACGGTCTGCGTGCCCGAGTCGATGTCGTGATAGCGGGTGACGCCCTTGTACGCGACACCCGACGCGTCGACCTTCGCATTCAGGTAGTAATCGAGATTCGGGCCGGCCGGCACCGCGTTGATGAAGCGCGCCTGCGGTTTCGAGATGCCGAGTTCGGTGCCGACGTCGTTGCCGTCTCCGCCGCATGCCGCGAGCATGGAAACGACCGAGCACAGGGCTGCTATTGTTCGAATGGATTTCATTGTCGTCCTCTCATTCAGGGAACCTGATTGCGATGCGGTGTCGCCGCGCGAGGCATCGCGCGGTACGCAGCGCCGGATTGAAGGAAGGAATTGCCGTCCGCCGGGGCGGCGGGCGCATGGATGTCGCAAGCGATGTGCCCACGCGACGGAATCGGCGCGGGCGCCCGTGTGGCGGAGGTGCGGCGGCAACGCCGGGCGCGTCGCGGCCCCGTAAATCTTGCCGCGGACACCCATCGTTTAACCATTCGAAACAATGTGTTCACCGAAAAGGGCATGATCTCCGGCAATCGGGCAGGCATACTGTCGCCTATGTTGCTCAATGCCGTCGAATCGACGTGCGCTTGCCCCCCATGTCCATCCCAGTACCTTTTCGATCCCTCCGAGGGTTGACCATCGCGGCCGCTGCATGCTTGCTCGCCGCGTGTTCGACCGCCTCCGACGTGACCACGACGTCGAACCCGAACGTCTTCACCGTGACGACGCGCACGCTCGGCGTGTCGACGACGTGGGCCGACGCCCATGAAAAAGCCGTCAACGAAGCGACCAACTACTGCACGCAGCGCGGCATGCGCGCGAGCCTGAAGCAGGAGTCGGTGACCGGCGGCCGCCGCGTCGACGCGCGCTCGGAACTCGCGTTCGAGTGCCATCCGACCTTCGAGACGGCGTCGAACCCGCGCGGATAAGCGCCGCGTCGCCCGCGCTGCTCCGGAAGTGAATCGACCCGCGATGCCGTTGACGGGCATCGCGGGTCGACGCACGTCCATCGGCCGCGTTACGCGGGCTGTGCCTCGTACAGCTTCACGCACGCGGAGAAGTCGAGCGTGCCGAGCCCCTGCTGGCTCATCGACTGATATAGCTGCTGCGCGAGCGCACCCATCCATACCGGCTGCCGTGCGCTGCGCGCGGCTTCGGTCGCGAGCCCGAGATCCTTCAGCATCAGGTTCGCGGCGAAACCGCCCGAGTAGCCGCGCGCGGCGGGCGCCGCGTCGTTCACGCCCGGGTACGGGTTATACGCGTCCGAGCTCCAGCAGCGGCCGGTCGACGTGTTGATGATGCCGGCCAGCACGGCCGGATCGATGCCGAGCGCGGCGCCGAGCGCCATTGCTTCCGACACGCCCATCATCGAGATCCCGAGCAGCAGGTTGTTGCAGATCTTCGCGATCTGCCCGGTGCCCGTGCCGCCGCAATGCACGACGTTCTTCCCCATGTCGAGCAGCGCCGGGCGGATGCGCTCGAACAGCGCGCCTTCCGCGCCGACCATGAAGGTCAGCGTGCCGGCCTGCGCGCCGCCGGTGCCGCCCGACACCGGCGCATCGGCGAGCGGGAAGTCGCGCTGCGCGGCGGCGTCGGCCAGTGCGCGCACGGTGTCCGGATCGATCGTGCTGCAGTCGACGAACGTCGCGCCGGCGCGCGCGCCGGCCAGCACGCCGTCGTCGCCGAGATAAACCGCGCGCACGTGCTGCGCGGCCGGCAGCATCGTGATCACCAGCGACGCGCGGGCGGCCGCGTCACGCGGCGACGCGGCCGCCGTCGCGCCCGCATGCACGGCGGCGTCGACCGCGTTCGCATCGAGGTCGAATACCGTCAGCGTGTGGCCGGCCTTGAGCAGGTTGGCGGCCATGGGGCCGCCCATGTTGCCGAGTCCGATGAATGCAATTTCCATGTACAGGCTCCTGTGTCGACCGGACTTAGCGCTTCAGCGCTTAGTCCGGTCCCATGCTTCGCGGTCGACCGAACTTGGCGCTTCAGCGCTTGGTCCGGTCCCATGCTTCGCGGTCGACTGGACTTGGCGCTTTAGCGCTTAGACCGGTCCCATGCTTCGCGGTCGACCGAACTTGGCGCTTCAGCGCTTAGCCCGGTCCCATGCTTCGCGCTCAGCGCAACGCGATCGTCGTGTTCACGCCGCCGGCCGTCGCATCGTCGTCGAACCAGCGCGCGGTGACCGTCTTCGTCTGCGTGTAGAACTGCACGACCTGCTTGCCGTACGGGCCGAGATCGCCGAGCTTCGAGCCGCGCGAGCCCGTGAAGCTGAAGTAGGGGACCGGCACCGGGATCGGGATGTTGATGCCGACCTGGCCGACGTCGATTTCGCTCTGGAACTTGCGCGCGGCCGCGCCGCTCTGCGTGAAGAGGCCGACGCCGTTGCCCATCGGGTTCGCGTTGACGAGCGCGATCGCGTCGTCGAGCGTGTCGGCTTCGAGCACGACCACCACCGGCCCGAAGATTTCTTCCGTGTAGATCGACATGTCGGTCGTCACGCCCGAGAAGATCGTCGGGCCGACGAAGTTGCCGTGCTCGTAGCCGGGCACCTTCACGTCGCGGCCGTCGAGCAGCAGCGTCGCGCCTTCCTTCACGCCCGCGTCGATCAGCGACAGGATGCGCGCCTTCGCCGCCTTCGACACGACCGGGCCGACGTCCGTGCCGGCTTCCGCACCGGCGTTGACCTTCAGCGCCTTCGCCTTCTCGACCAGATCGGGCAGCCAGTCGCGCGCCTTGCCGACCAGCACGACGACCGACGTCGCCATGCAGCGCTGGCCGGCCGCGCCGAAGCCCGCGCCGACCAGCGCGTTGATCGACTGCTCGCGATGCGCATCCGGCAGCACGACCGCGTGATTCTTCGCGCCCATCATCGACTGCACGCGCTTGCCGTGCTGGCTGCCGAGGTTGTACACGTGCGTGCCGACGCGCGTCGAGCCGACGAACGAGATCGCCTTGATGTCCGGGTGCGTGCAGAGGCGGTCGACCACCGTCTTGCCGCCGTGCACGACGTTCAGCACGCCCTTCGGCACGCCGGCCTCGATCGCGAGCTCGACGAGCTGCATCGTCGACAGCGGGTCCTGCTCGGACGGTTTCAGCACGAACGTGTTGCCGCACACGATCGCCATCGGGAACATCCACAGCGGGATCATGCCGGGGAAGTTGAACGGCGTGATGCCCGCGCACACGCCGATCGGCTGGCGCAGCGTGTAGGTGTCGACGCCGCCCGCGACGTTCTCCGCGAACTCGCCCTGCTGCAGCGTGCCGATCGAGCATGCGTGCTCGACCACTTCGAGGCCGCGGAAGATGTCGCCCTGCGCATCGGGCAGCGTCTTGCCTTGCTCGGCCGTCAGCGTGTGCGCGATCCGTTCGAGATTGCGGCGCACCAGATCCTGGAACTTCAGCATGATGCGCAGCCGCGCGCCGATCGGCGTCGTCTTCCAGGTCTGGAACGCGCGCTGCGCGGACGCGATCGCGGCATCGACCTCGTCGAGCGTCGCGTACGGCACGCGGCCGATCGCTTCCTGCGTCGCGGGGTTGACGATGTCGCCCCATTCGGCGCTTTGCGAATCGACGAACGCGCCGTCGATCAGCAGCTTGGCGGTGGGCAGGGCGAGGGTGGTCTGGGGAACTGCGGCGTTCATGGAACTCTCCGGAAACGGTGGTGCGAGGAAAATGGGTGCCCTGCGTCCGTCGCGCGTTCGGCCACGGCGGACGGCAGGTCGAATGGAAACCGGGTAAGGACGGGCCGGCGTGCGTCGATGCGTTACGTCCGTGCCGGACGCATCAGTGCGGTGCACGCGAGCGCGAACACGCCGAAGCCGACGAGGTACGCGATCACGTAGTGCGGCTGGCCGCCGCCGGCCTTGAGCAGCGACGTCGCGATCATCGGCGCGAAGCCGCCGCCGATCACGCCGGCGAGCTGCACCGACAGCGAGATGCCGCTGTAGCGGATCTCCGCCGGGAACTGCTGCGCGAACAGCAGCGACTCCGGTGCATAAAGAACCGGGAACACGACGCCGAGGCCGAGCACGATCGCCCACCATGCGGTCGACGTCTGCTGCGTGCCGAGCATCATGAAGAACGGCGCGGCGAACGCGCACATCAGCACGAGGCCGATCGCGAACATCCGGCGCTGGCCGATGCGGTCGCTCAGATGCCCGCACAGCGGCATCGTGACGAGCGACAGCGCCGCGCCGGCCGTGATCGCGTGCAGCATGTCGGCCTTCGGCAGATGCAGCTGCTGCGTTGCATAGGCGAGCGCGAACGTGACGACCATGTAGAACCACGTGTTCTCGGCGGCGCGCGCGCCGACGATCGTCAGCACCTCGCGCGGATGGCGGCGCAGCGCGGCCGTCACCGGCGACTTCTCGGCCTTGCCCTGGCGCTGCATCTTCTCGAAGTCCGGCGACTCGGGCACCTTCGCGCGGATGAACCAGCCGAGGCCGACGAGCGCGATGCTCGCGAGGAACGGCACGCGCCAGCCCCACGACAGCATGTCGGCTTCGGGCAGCGCGGCCACCGCCGCCATCGCGACCGACGACAGGATCAGCCCGAGCCCGACACCCGTCTGCGGCAGGCTGCCGAACAGCCCCTTGCGGCCCTTCGGCGCGTGCTCGACGGCCATCAGCACCGCGCCGCCCCATTCGCCGCCGACCGCCATCCCCTGCAGGAAGCGCATCGCGATCAGCAGGGCCGCGGCCCAGTAGCCGATGCGGTCGTACGACGGGATCAGCCCGATGATCATGCTCGGCACGCCCATCAGCAGCAGCGTGATCATCAGCATCGACTTGCGGCCGATGCGGTCGCCGAAGTGGCCGAACACGATGCCGCCCATCGGCCGCCCGATGAAGCCGACCGCGAACGTGCCGAACGCGGCGAGCGTGCCGACGACGGGGTCCAGCGACGGGAAGAAGATGCGGTTGAACACGAGCGCGGCGGCGGTGCCGTAGAGGAAGAAGTCGTACCACTCGATCGTGGTGCCGGCCATGCTGGCCCAGCCGGCCAGCAGGTAGTGCCTCGCGGTGCGGGCGGGGGCCGGCGTCGCGACGGCGGCATGCTCATCGAGGGTGGATCGCGTCTGCATGGTGTCTCCGTATTTATTGCCCGCGGCTCATGGTCCGCAGGTCACGGTCGAGTATAGTTATGCGCGGATCCACGATGTACCGACAAGAAAACCGGTTGGATGTGCATTTATGCATATCGACGGCCGGCCCGGAGACTCCTGCCCTTTTTCCCGCCGATGCGACATGCCACCGAGCCGGTTTCCGGCAACCTGAACTGGGACGACCTGCGCTTCTTCCTCGAAGTCGCCCGCACGCAGCGCGCGAGCGGGGCGGCGAAGCGGCTCGGCGTCGACTACACGACCGTCGCGCGGCGCATTCGCGCGCTCGAGGCCGCGATGGGCACGCTGCTGTTCGACAAGTCGCGCTCCGGCGGCTTCACGCTGACGGCCGAGGGGCAGCGGCTCGTCGCGTACGCGGACGCGATGGAGACGACCGTACAGTCCGCGTGCGACCAGGTCGCCAATACCGGCGAGGCGCTGTCGGGCCACGTGCGGATCGGGTCGACCGAAGGGTTCGGCTGCTTTTTCCTCGCGCCGCAGCTTGCGCGGTTTCGCGTCGCGCATCCGCACGTGACGGTCGATCTGCTGCCGGTCCCGCATTTCGTCAACCTGCCGAAGCGCGAGGCCGATCTGGCGATCACGCTCGAGCGGCCCGAACGCGGGCCTTACGTGGTCACGAAGCTGTGCGATTACCAGTTGCGGCTCTATGCGACGCGCGACTATCTGGCGAGCCACGCGCCGATCACGTGCACCGACGATCTCGCGCGGCATGCGTTCATCAGCTACGTCGACGATCTCGCGTTCAGCAGCGAGCTGCTGTATCTGGAGCGCGCGGTGCCCGGCGCGACCGCCGGATTGCGCACGACGAGCGTGATCGCACAGGTGTTCGCGGCGCTGCAGGGCGGCGCGCTCGCGATCCTGCCGTGCTTCATGGCGGCCACGCAGCCGGCGCTGGTGCCGGTGCTGCCGGACGACGTGGTGGTCACGCGGTGCTTCTGGCTGACGTGTCGCGAGGACCTGCGCAAGCTGCGCCGCGTGACGGCGCTATGGGATTACCTGCGCGCGGCGGCGGACGCGAACCGGGCATTGCTGATGGGGGAGTCGGAGCAGTTGCGATTCGTCGGCGATTGAGCGCGGCGGTGCGTCACGGGCGATCCGTCCCGTGTCGATCGGCGACGAGGACGAACGCAACCGGGCCGCGGTGACGACCCGTGCGTTCATATCGTGATCGCCTTCCGGGCACGCGGCCGTGCGTCAATCCGGACAGCCGAGCCGGTCCGCGAGTTCGTGCAGGTTCTTGACGTCGAAATCCCACGCGCCGTCGGCTTTCAGATCCGACGTCTGGTTCGGCCCGTGTTCGGTCGGCCGCAGCACGAACGCGGTCGCGAGCCCCAGTTGCCGCGCGGCGGCCAGATCGCCGTTGTGCGCGGCGACCAGGCAAACCTCGGCCGGCTCGACGCCGAGAATCTCGACCGCTTCGGTGTAGACCTTCGGCGACGGCTTGTACGCGTGCGCGACTTCGGCGCCGAGAATCGCGTCCCACGGCAGGCCGCCGTGTTTCGCGACGTCGACCATCAGCCGGATGTTGCCGTTCGACAGCGGCGCGATGATGTAGCGCTGTTTCAGCCGCTGCAGCGCCGCGACGGAATCGGGCCATGGATCGAGCCGGTGCCACGCGAGGTTGAGCGCGTCGATCTCCGCGTCGGGCACGCCGTCGATCCCGTAGCGGTCGAGCGTGCGCACGAGGTTCTCCCGATGCAGCACGTCGAGCCGCACGTAGCGCCTGCGCCCGCTGCGGATTTCCTCCATCGACGGCGCATATTCGCGACGCCATGTATCGGCGAATTCGAACGGATCGCGATCCGGCGCATGGCGCGCCAGGAACGTGGCGGCTTCGCGCGCGACGCCGTTTCTCCAGTCGACGATCGTTCCGAACACGTCGAAAACGAGCGCCTTGATGTCGGCAGGGTTCGTCATGGGATTCCGTGAAGGTCGGTCGAGGGAGGCGCGATGCGCGGCGTGGTAACAACGCGCGACGCCGGTTCGAACGACATTGAAGCACGTATCCGCGAACGTGGCTGGCCGTGTCGTCGCCCGCCCGGGCCGACCGGCGCGGGCGGGTCAAGTCACGCAACGCGTGTGTGCGTGCGGCTGCTGATCGACTTCCTCGCCGAACATATCCGCAAGGACTGACGGCGGCGTAATCAGACGAATCGGGTTCCGGCGACAGGCCGGCCGCGACCACGCGTAACCCCTGATGCGCAGGGACGCGCAGGGCTGCACGGATTGGTATTAAATGTATTTTGGTGCGCATCAGGGGCGCACCCGAATGGGGACGCACCGGGGGCACGACGTCATCCCGGTGCGGAAAACGGCACGAAGCATCGCTAACGAATCGGGCGCATCAGACCCGGTCGAACTGACGGCAGGATTCATGTCGAATACCGAACCGCAAAGTTCTCGCTACAGCCTCGGCCTCGCAGCCGAAGTGCTCGCATCCGAGCAGAGCGTGCTGAGGCTGATCACGCGCAACACACCGCTGCCGGAACTGCTCGTCGAGGTTTGCCGGCGCGCCGAGGCGCTGCTCGGCGACGGCGCCTCGTGCACGATCCTGCTGCTCGACGCGGACGGCGTGCACGTGCGCGTCGGCGCCGCGCCGTCGCTTCCCGCGCAGTACAGCGCGGCGATCGACGGGGCGTCGATCGGGCCCGCCGCGGGCTCGTGTGGCACGGCGATGTACGAGCGCCGGATGGTCGCCGTCGACGACATCGAAACCGATCCGCTGTGGGCCGATTTTCGTTCGTTCGCGTTGCCGTTCGGCCTGCGCGCGTGCTGGTCGGTGCCGTTTCTGGACGAAGCCGGCAACGTGCTCGGCGCGTTCGCGGTCTACCACCGGACGCCGCGGCGGCCCACCGATGCGGAAACCGACCTGTTGCGCGACATCGGCAACAGCGTCGGCCTCGCGGTGCACCAGGACTGGATCGCGCGGCAGCTCGTGCGCAGCGAGGAACATCACCGCCTGGTCGTCAACAGCCTGAACGAAGGGATTCTCGTCGTGTCGCCCGACGGCGTGGTGGTCGCGAGCAATCCGAGCGCGAACCGGATGATGCGCGCGAAGGGCGACCTCGTCGGCCGCCGGCTGTCGACGGTGATCCTGTACAAGCTGTACGAGGACGGCACGCCGATCGCGCCCGACGACTGGCCGAGCCGGCGCGCGCTGACCACGGCCACGCCGCAGCTCGACTACTCGGTCGGCTTCGGGCTCGCCGACGGCGACGTCATCTGGGTGCGCGGCAACGCGGTGCCGATCGTGAAGCCGGGCGAGACGCAACCCGAATCCGTGCTGGTGTCGTTTCACGACATCGGCCCCGTGCGTGAAGCACAGCAGCAGCTGCGCTACCTGGCGACGCGCGACGCGCTGACGGGCCTCTACAACCGGCGCTGGCTCTCCGACCGGATGCGCGAGCTGTTCGGCGCGCGCGATGCGGCGGCCGGGCCCGCGCGTGTCGCGGTCCTGTTCATCGATCTCGTCGGCTTCAAGAAGGTCAACGACACGGCCGGGCACGACGCCGGCGACGCGCTGTTGCGCAGCGTCGCGGCGCGCCTCGCGGCGTGCGCGGGCGGGCGCCACGCGCTCACGCGCGTCGGCGGCGACGAGTTCGTGATCCTCGTCGACGACTGCGACGATCCCGACGCGCTCGCCGTGCTCGCGCGCGAGGTGATCGACACGATCGCGAAGCCGTTCGCGATCGCGAACAACGAGTACTGGCTCGGCGTGTCGATCGGGATCAGCGTCGCGCCGCGCGACGGCGACGATGCGGTCACGCTGATGCGCAACGCCGACTCCGCGATGTACGACGCGAAGCAGCGCGGCCGCAACCACTTCACGTTCTTCACCGCGCAGTTGAACCTGCGCCTGCAGCGCCGCTTCGCGATCGAGCAGTCGCTGCGGCGCGCGATCGCCTCGGATGCGCTGCGGCTCGCCTATCAGCCGGTCGTCGACGCGCGCAGCGGCCGCACGGTCGGCGCCGAAGCGCTGCTGCGCTGGACGAGCCCCGAGCTCGGGCCGATGTCGCCGGCGGAATTCATCCCGGTCGCGGAAGATACCGGGCTCATCGTCGCGATCGGCCAGTGGGTGCTCGAAACGGCCTGCCGGCAAGCCGCCGAATGGCGCCGCACGATCGCCCCCGACCTGATGCTGGCGGTCAACCTGTCGCCGCGGCAGTTCCACGAGGGGCTCGTCGAGTCGGTCGACCGCTGCCTCGAACAGACGCGGCTCGATCCGGGGGCGCTCGAACTGGAAATTACCGAAGGACTGCTGATGAACGACACGGACACCGTGCTGCCGATGCTCGAAGCGCTCACGGACATGAACGTGCGGATCTCGGTCGACGACTTCGGCACCGGTTATTCGTCGCTCGCGTACCTGAAGCGTTTTCCGCTGCACAACCTGAAGGTCGACCGTTCGTTCGTGTCGGGCGTGCCCGATCATCGCGACTCGGTCGCGATCACGCAGGCCGTCGTCGCGATGGCGCATTCGCTCGGGATGAAGGTCACCGCGGAAGGCGTCGAGACCGAGGCGCAGTCGTGGTTCCTGCAGCAGATCGGCTGCGACATGCAGCAGGGTTACCTGTTCGGCCGGCCGCTCGACCCGGCCGACTACGCGCGCCGGCTCGTCGCCGTCTAGGCGTTCACGCGAGACCGCCGCCGTCCGGCGACACAGGCGGGGCCGCGGGCGCCGGCGGTGCGGGCGGCGCATCGATCTCGACGCGATTCTTGCCGTCGTGCTTCGCGCGGTACAGCGCGCGATCGGCGGCCTCGATCAGCGACGTCGTCGGCAGGCCGGCGGCCGGCACGATGCTCGCGCCGCCGATGCTGATCGTCACGTAGCGCCCCGTCGACGAGTGCGCGTGCTCGAGCCGCAACGACTCGACCGCGAGGCGGATCTTCTCGCCGAGCAGCCGCGCGGCGCCCGGCGACGTGGCCGGCATCACGACCGCGAACTCCTCGCCGCCGAAGCGCGCGGCGAGATCGCCGGATTGCCCGAGACAGCGTTCGATGGTGGCCGCGACCTGCTTGAGCACGCCGTCGCCCGACACGTGGCCGTACGTGTCGTTGTACAGCTTGAAGTTGTCGACGTCGATCATCAGCAGCGACAGCTCGCTGCGCTCGCGCGTGCCGCGCCGCCATTCGGCGGCCAGATATTCGTCGAGATAGCGGCGGTTCGACAGCCCGGTCAGGCCGTCCGAATGCGTGAGGCGCCGCAGTTCGAGATTGGCCTCCAGCAGTTGCTGCTGCGATTGCCGCAGCGCGCGATAGGCCTCGTCCCGCTGCAGCAGGCTCATGTACGAGCGCGAGTGATAGCGGATCCGCGCGATCAGCTCGATGCGGTCCGGCAATTTCACGAGGTAGTCGTTCGCGCCGGCCGCGAACGCGGCGCTCTTGATCACCGGCTCTTCCTGCGTCGACAGCACGATGATCGGCACGTCGCGCGTCGCCGCATTCGCACGGTACGCCTTCACGAGGCTCAGCCCGTCGGTGCCGGGCATCACGAGATCCTGCAGGATCACGGTCGGCCGCGTCTCGATCGCGGTCGCCAGCGCGTCGTCCGAGCGCGGGCAGTAGTGGAAGTCGACGCCGTCCTCGTCGACGAGCGCGCGTCGGATGGCTTCCGCGACGATCGTCTGGTCGTCGACCAGCAGGACCATCGCGGGCGCGTCGGCGTGCGGCGTGGGCGCCGCGTGCGCGGCGTCGAACGCCGCATGCAGCCCGCCGGGCGGGCGGGTGAGGTCGCTAGTCATGATCGATGCAGGGTTGCGCCATGGTAGCGATGGGTGTGACAGGGTTTCATCGGGTTCAGATTCGCGCGAGCGCCACCAGCTCGCCCGCGATGCGCTCGAGCGGCAGGATCGCGCGCGCGGCGCCGAGCGTCGCGGCCGCCTTCGGCATGCCGTAGACGGCGCTGGTCGCCTCGTCCTGCGCGATCGTATGACAGCCCTTCATCCGCAGTGCCTTCAGGCCGATCGCGCCGTCGCGTCCCATGCCGGTCAGCAGCACGCCGATCACGCGTCCCGGCCAGTGCTCGGTCAGGCTGTTGAAGAATACGTCGACCGACGGCCGGTACGGCGTGGCGGCCGGTTCGCGCGTGTATTCGAGCGTGCCGGTGCGCGTGACGCGCAGGTGATCGTCGGTCGCCGCGAGCAGCGCGACGCCGGGCTGAGGGCGGTCGCCTTCGTTCGCGACGCGCACGGTCAGCGGCGTCTGGCCGTCGAGCCATTGCGCCATGCCTTCCGCGAACGCGCGATCGACGTGCTGGACGATCACGATCGGCGCGCTGAAGTCGGCCGGCAGGCTGCCAAGGATCGACGCGAGCGCGCCGGGGCCGCCGGCGGACGCGCCGATCGCGATCAGCGGGCCGCCGCTCGCGCGCGAGGCCGTGCCGGCCGCGCGGACGCCGCCGGGCGCGTCGAGCAGCCGGCCGATCTGGTCGATCTTCGCGAGCAGCAGCCGCGCGGTGTCGCCGCCCGCGCCTTCGCCGAGGCGTGGCGTGTCGACCGCGTCGAGCGCGCCGGCGCCCATCGCTTCGAACACGCGCCATGCGTTTGCGCCGATGCAGCTCGTCACGATCAGGATCGCGCACGGGCGGCTGGAGCGCATGATCCGCCGCGTCGCCTCGATGCCGTCGAACTTCGGCATGACCAGGTCCATCAGCACGACGTCGGGCGGTTGCGCGGCGCACATTTCGACGGCTTGCGCGCCGTCGGTCGCGACCCACAGCACGCGATGCTCGGGCCGGTGCGCGAGCGCGCGGCGCATCGCCTCGACGGCAAGCGGGAGGTCGTTGACGATGCCGATGTTCACAAGCGGGATACTCCGGTCGGTTCGTAGTGTTGGATATGGGCCGGGTTCATGAAAGGCAGTGCCGGGCCGGCGCCGCCGAACGGCATCGGCGGGCGGATGGCACGAAATTCTTTTCGACTGGCGACGCCCCGAATGCTGTCATGCGGCGCGAGCGGCGGCAATCGAAAAAATTGCGCATTGCGTCGATTCCGACCCTTTCCTCTATGGGGAGACGGCATTTTTTGCCGCCCGGGAAGACGGACAGCGATGTGCAGGATCATGCGGCAGCGCGGCAATCCGTCGTCGACGCGTTCGTGACGGCGCGAAGCGCGGCGCCCGGCACGGGCGCACGCGCAGGCACCGGCGAGCCGGCCGCGCGGGCCGGCACACCGCGCGCGGAGCGCGTCCAGTCGTTCAATGGCTGCGGGCGTACCCCTGGATCAGCGCGCGCATCATCCCTTCGACCGTTGCGTCGAGCAGATCGGCTTCCTGCTCCGATTCCTCGACGAGCGCGGCATAGGCGGTCGCGAGCGTCACGCGGTCGACTTCGTGGCGTTGTTCCATCAGCGTCACCATCCCGTCCTTCGCCAGATGAGCGGAGAACGCGCGGCTGCCGATGGTCTGGAATACGTCGATCATGGCGGCTCTCCCGAACGTTGCGATGCCTTCCAGTGTAGTCGGCGCACCGGCGCTCCGCCATGCGCGGCGGGGCGCGGGCCGTCCACGGCACGCCGGCCGGAATCGTGCGTTGCCGCGCGCGCGTTGCCGCCGCCCGGCGCCGCCGCCGGCCGCGAATCGTTCCGCCGAAACACGGCGGACACACGGCCGGCGCAACGTGGCATCGGTTTCAACGTTTACCCGAAGCTTCAAATTGTCGACTTTTTATCGATAAAGTCTCGTGTTAGATTTTGCCGCCTGAACCCGGTCGAAACCGGGCGGGCGGCGCGCCTTCACGGCGCCGCGAATCCATCGCAAGGAGGGGCAATGCTGGTGCTGATTGGGGTGCCGATCGTCGTGATCGGTTTCGCGCTGCGCTTCAACGCGCTGCTGGTGGTGACGATCGCGGGCCTCGCGACGGGGCTGGCGGGCGGGATGAATCTCGTCGACATCGTCAGCGCATTCGGCAAGGCGTTCACCGACAACCGCTACATGGGGTTGATCTGGCTGACGCTGCCGGTGATCGCGCTGCTCGAACGCAACGGCCTCAAGGAGCAGGCGAAGCGGATGATCTCGCGCGTGCACGCGGCGACCACCGGCCGCGTGCTGATGCTGTATTTCGTGCTGCGCCAGGTGACGGCCGCGCTCGGCCTCACGTCGCTCGGCGGCCACGCGCAGATGGTGCGGCCGCTGATCGCGCCGATGGCCGAGGCCGCGGCCGTCAGCCGGCTCGGCGACCTGCCTGAATCCGTGCGCCAGCAGATCCGCGCGCATGCGTCGGCCGCCGACAATGTCGCCGTGTTCTTCGGCGAGGACATCTTCATCGCGATCCAGTCGATCCTGCTGATCAAGGGCTTTCTCGAACAGAACGGGATCGTGGTCGAGCCGCTGCACCTGTCGGTCTGGGCGATCCCGACGGCGATCGCCGCGCTGCTGATCCACTGCACGCGGCTCGCGCTGCTCGATCACCGGCTGTCGCGCAGCTTCGGCGCATTCGGGCGGGAGGGCGCGCGATGATCGGCCTCGAACCGCTGTACACGCTCGCCGGCCTGATGTTCGGCGCGTTCGCGTGCTTCAACCTGACGGACCGCACGAACCCGCGCCGCGTCGTCAACTTCGCGTTCTGGGCGATCTACGCGCTCACGTTCCTGTTCGGCGCGCGGCTGCCGCACTTCGTGACGGGCTGCCTCGCGATCGCGCTCGCGCTGATCGCGGGCTCGGGCAAGCTCGGACGCGGCAAGTCGGACGAATCCAGCGAAGCGGCGGGCGCGCGGCGCGACGCGAAGGCGCTGCGCTTCGGCAACCGGCTGTTCCTGCCGGCATTGCTGATTCCCGTCGTCACGCTGATCGGCACGTTCGCGCTGAAACGGGTGCCGTTCGTCGATCCGAAGAGCGTGACGTTGATCTCGCTCGTGCTCGGCACGCTCGTCGCGTTCGCCGTCGCGCTCGCGATGCTGCGCGATTCGCCCGTTCACGCGCTGAAGGAGGCGCGTCACACGATGGACGCGGTCGGCTGGGCCGCGATCCTGCCGCAGATGCTCGCGGCGCTCGGCGCGCTGTTCGCGGTCGCCGGCGTCGGCGGCGTGGTGTCGGGGCTCGTGAGGGAGTGGGTGCCGATCGATTCGCCGTTCGCGGTCGTCGCCGCCTATACGGTCGGCATGGCGCTGTTCACGATGATCATGGGCAACGGGTTCGCCGCGTTCCCCGTGATGACGGCCGGCATCGGCCTGCCGCTGATCGTCCATCAATTTCACGGCAACCCGGCGATCCTCGGCGCGATCGGGATGCTGAGCGGCTTCTGCGGTACGCTGATGACGCCGATGGCCGCGAACTTCAACATCGTGCCGGCCGCGCTGCTCGAACTGAAGGACAAGAACGGCGTGATCAAGGCGCAGTGGCCGACCGCCGTGCTGCTGCTGGCCGTCAACACGCTGCTGATGTACGCGTTCGTATTCCGCTTCTGACGAGGTGCCCATGACCGACCGGCTGACTCCCGAACTCGCATCGAAATTCGCGTCGCTCGCGC
The DNA here is from genome assembly GCF_001521985.1 of Burkholderia sp. RF4-BP95. Lineage (NCBI taxonomy): Bacteria > Pseudomonadati > Pseudomonadota > Betaproteobacteria > Burkholderiales > Burkholderiaceae > Burkholderia > Burkholderia sp. RF4-BP95. The sequence goes on from NZ_LOSX01000018.1 coordinate 400,828, forward strand.
TCGCGCACCTGACCCGCGAATATCCGAACAAGCTCACGCATTCGCTCGAAGGCCCGCACGACGTGCAGGGGCCGCGCGCGCTGCATCCGATCTTCTACGGCAGCTACGACTGGCATTCGTGCGTGCACGGCTACTGGCTCGTGCTGAGCGTGCTCGAACGCTATCCGGCGCTGCCGGAGGCCGAGCGGATCATCGCCGTCGTCGACGCGCACTTCACCGACGCGAACGTCGCCGGCGAACGCGCGTATCTGGCGCTGCCGCACAACGGCGGCTTCGAGCGGCCTTACGGATGGGCGTGGCTGCTGGCGCTGTCCGCGCAGCTGGAGCGGCTCGCGCTGAAGGGCGTGATGCCGCAGGCCGCGCGCTGGGCGAAGACGCTCGCGCCGCTCGCCGACCTGTTCGTCGCGCGTTTCGAGACCTTCCTGCCGAAAGCCACCTATCCGCTGCGGGTCGGCACGCACTTCAACACCGCGTTCGCGCTGGCGCTCGCGCTCGACTTCGCGCGCGCGACGCAGCGCGACGGGCTCGCGGCGCTGATCGTCGATACGGCGAAACGCTGGCACCTGAACGATGTCGCGTGCCAGGCGTGGGAGCCGTCGGGCGACGAGTTCCTGTCGCCCGCGCTGATGGAGGCGGAGCTGATGCGCCGCGTGCTGCCGGCCGCCGAATTCGACGGCTGGTTCGCGCGTTTCCTGCCCGATCTCGCGCGCGGCGAGCCGGCGACGCTGTTCGAGCCGGCGACGGTCAGCGACCGCAGCGACGGCAAGATCGCGCATCTGGACGGATTGAATCTGAGCCGCGCGTGGTGCCAGCGCTCGCTCGCCGGCGCGCTGCCGGAAGGCGATGCGCGGCGCGCGAAGCTGCGCGATGCGGCCGACCGGCACCTCGCGAGCGCGCTCGCGCACGTGGCCGGCGACTACATGGGCGAGCACTGGCTCGCGACGTTCGCGCTGCTGGCGCTGGACGCGTAGTCGCGGCGTCGGGTACCTGCGAAGCCGAGCTCGATGTTGCGCTAGCGCTCGGGCGCGAGATCCTGGTTCGTCGCGGCGATGGGAGCGACGCCGCCGCCGAGGCCCGCGTTCGAGCCCGGCGGGCGTGACGGCTTTGCGTCCGGCGCAATACCGCTTTCCACGGGGCGCCCGGCTCGACCCGGCGGCAGAGTCGATACACTGCCGTACCGGTTGCACGGGCCCCGGCATATCAGGCCCCGACGAAGGAGACAGCACAGATGGACACCCAACGCGCAGCGGTCGTGACGTACCGCGGCAATGCGATCGAGAACACGCACGTCGCCGATGTGGCGGTGGTGGATGCCGGCGGCAAGCTGCTGTTCCGGCTCGGCGATCCGTTCCGGATGACGCTCGCGCGCTCGGCGGCGAAGCCGGCCCAGGCGTTGTCCGTGATCGAGACGGGCGCGCCGGAGCGTTTCGGTTTCGACGAAGCGGACATCGCGCTGATGTGCGCATCGCACAGCAGCGAGGAGCGGCACATCGCGCGCACGCGGGCGATGCTGGCGAAAGTCGACGCGCAGGAGTCGGATTTGCGGTGCGGCGGCCATGCGCCGCTGTCGGACGCGGTGTACCGGTCGTGGATCAAGCGCGACTACACGCCGACCGGCGTGTGCAGCAACTGCTCGGGCAAGCACGTCGGGATGCTGGCCGGCGCGCGGGCGATCGGCGCCGCGATCGCCGACTACCATCTGCCGGCGCATCCGATGCAGATGCGCGTGAAGCACGTGGTCGCCGATGCGTGCGGCCTGCCCGACGACGCGGTCGACTGGGCGATCGACGGCTGCAACCTGCCGACGCCGGCGTTCCCGCTCGACCGCCTCGCGCGTCTTTATGCATCGCTGGCAGACGGTGCGGATACGGTTGAAGCCGGCGGCGCGGCGACGACCGATCGCGTGCGCGCGCTGGCGCGCATTCATCATGCGATGACGGCCCATCCCGAGCTGGTCGCCGGAGAAGGGCGCTACTGCACGGTGCTGATGGAGGCCTTCGACGGGCAGGTCGTCGGCAAGCTCGGCGCGGACGCGTGCTACGGGATCGGCGTACGCGCATCGGCGCGCACGCGGGAACTCGGCGCCGACGGCGCGCTCGGCCTCTCGGTGAAGATCGAGGACGGCAACATCGACGTGCTGTACATGATGGTCAGCGAACTGCTCGAACGGCTGCGGATCGGCACGGACGCGCAGCGCGCGCGGCTCGCCGCGTTCCACCGGCCGCGGATGCTGAACACGCAGGGCGTCGAGATCGGGCACGCGACGTTCCCGTTCGAATTGCAGCCGGCCTGACGGCGGCTGTCGTGCCGATGCCGCGTGCCGAAGGTGCATGCGGCGTCGGCGCCGGCTTGCCGGCCGGCGCGACGGCCGCCGCTACGCGCCCGCGTCGCGAATCTTCGTCAGCTCGACTTCCGACAGCTCGCCGATGTGCGCGAGATGCTCCGCGAGGAAGTCCTTCAGCACACGCAACTTTGCCGAGCTGCGCCGGTTCGCCAGATACGCGATGTAGATGTAGTCGCCCGTGAGCTTGTTCTGCAGCCGGTAGCGCGGCAGCACGGCTTCGAGCCGGCCGCTCGCGAGCAGGTCGCGCACCAGCCAGATCTCGAATTCGGCGATGCCGAGGCCCGCGCAGGTCGCGTCCAGCAGCAGTTCCGAATGGTCGGTGACGAGGTTGCCGGCCGGCAGCACGCTGTGCCGTGCATCGCCGCGCACGAGCTCCCAGCGCGGATCGCCCTCCGGATGCACGTAGCGCAGGCAGTTGTGATGCCGCAGGTCGTCCGGCGTCGCGGGGCGCCCGCAGCGGTCGAGGTAGCCGGGCGTCGCGCACAGGATGCTGTCGTTGCGTGACAGCCGGTGCACGACCAGGTTGTCCAGGTAGTTCTCGCCTTCGTGAATGTCGAGGTCGAAGCCGCCGGCGACGAGGTCGTTGTGGTTGTCGGTGAGCCGCACGTCGAGCTGGATCGTCGGATAGCGCGCGAGAAACGGCGCGATCAGCGGCGCGAGATGGCGGCGGCCGAACGCGACCGGCGCGGTGAGCTTCAGCGGGCCGCTCGGCTGCGAATTGAGCTCGGCGACGACGCGCAGCGTGTCGTCGAGATCGGCGATCAGCGTGACCGCGCGTTCCAGGTAGATGTGGCCGGCCTCGGTCAGCGTCACGCTGTGCGTCGAGCGATGCAACAGCGCGACGCCGAGGGCGTCCTCGATCGCCGTGATCTTGCGCGCGACCGTCGACGTCGACACGCGCATCTCCTTCGCGACCGCGGAAAAGCTTCCCATTTCGACGACCCGCACGAACGCGCGCATCGCGCCGAGGTGATCGATGCCGGTGTCTCTCGCCGTTGTTTTCATTCGTCTCTCGCTGTTGCATCCCACGCAAAACCGCTTTCGATAATACAGAAGCGAGGTTCTTTATGCAAAGGCATAGAATGCGATCCCGTCGTACGGGGAAGCGGTGAACGCAGCCGGTTTCCCGCGTCGGCAGAGACAATTCAGGAGGGGCACCATGACGGAAAGCGGCTTCCGCGTCGAGGCGGATCTTTTAGGGAAACGAAGCATTCCGGATTCGGCGTACTACGGCGTCCATACACTGCGCGCGAAGGAGAACTTCGACATTTCGGGGCGCACGATCGCGTCGCTGCCGTACCTCGTCATGGCGCTCGCGGCGGTGAAGGAAGCCGCTGCCGATGCGAACTGCGAGCTCGGGCTGCTGCCGGACGCGTATCGCGACGCGATCGCCGCCGCCTGTGTCGAGATCCGCGAGGGCCGGCTGCACGATCAGTTCGTGGTCGACATCATCCAGGGCGGGGCCGGCACGTCGACCAACATGAACGCCAACGAGGTGATCTGCAACCGCGCGCTCGAAATCATGGGGCATGCACGCGGGCAGTACGAATACCTCCATCCCAACGAGCACGTCAATCTCGCGCAGAGCACGAACGACGTCTATCCGACCGCGATCCGGATCGCGACCTGCTTCGCGGTCGAGCATCTGCTCGACGCAATGGCGCGCCTGCGCGATGCGTTCGCGGAGAAGGCCGACGCGTTCTCGGATCTGTTGAAGCTCGGCCGCACGCAACTGCAGGACGCCGTGCCGATGACGCTCGGCCAGGAATTCTCGACCTACGCTGTGATGGTGACGGAAGACATCGCGCGCCTGCAGGAAGCCGGCTTGCTGATGCGCGAGATCAATCTCGGCGCAACCGCGATCGGCACCGGCATCACCGCGCATCCGGAGTACGCGCAGAAGGCGCTGGCCGCGCTGCGGCGCATCACCGGCCTGGACCTGAGCACCGCGCCGAACCTGATCGAAGCGACGCAGGACTGCGGCGCGTTCGTGCAGGTTTCCGGCGTGCTGAAGCGGATCGCGGTCAAGCTGTCGAAGATCTGCAACGACCTGCGGCTGCTGTCGAGCGGCCCGCGCGCCGGCTTCGGCGAGATCAACCTGCCGCCGGTGCAGGCCGGCTCGTCGATCATGCCGGGCAAGGTGAACCCGGTGATTCCGGAAGTCGTGAACCAGGTCGCATTCGAAGTATTCGGCAACGACCTCACGGTGACGTTCGCCGCCGAGGCCGGCCAGCTTCAGCTCAACGCGTTCGAGCCGGTGATCGCGAGCGCGCTGTTCCGCAGCTTCGGCCACCTGACGGCGGCCTGCACGACGCTCGCGGACCGCTGCGTGAGCGGAATCACCGCGAACCCCGAGCGCTTGCGCGAAACGATGGAGCGGTCGGTCGCGCTCGCGACCGCGCTGAACCCGTACATCGGCTACAAGCGCGCGACGGCCGTGGCCGCCGAGGCCCACGCGAGCGGCAAGTCGATCCGCGAAGTCGTGCTCGATCGCCAGTTGATGACCGCCGCACAACTGGACGAAGCGCTGCAGCCCGAAGCGCTGATCCGCCCGCGCGCGTACTGATTCCGGCCGCGCGGCGCCGGCGCATGCCGCCGGACGCCCGTGCGCGGCCGTTCCCGCAGCGCCCCGTCGACGGGCGCGACACATCAAGAAACGGAGACACACCATGAAGCACGCCAGCGAGCGCGCGGCCGACACGGCCGGCGGCGCGGATCCCCGTCATGCCGACCGAGACGCGATGTTCGCGTCGCACGAATCCGGCTATGAGAAACAGTTGAAGCCGCGCCACGTGCAGATGATCGCGATGGGCGGAGCGATCGGCACCGGCCTCTTTCTCGGCGCGGGCGGCCGCCTGCAGAGCGCGGGCCCCGCGCTGGCGGTCGTGTATCTCGTGTGCGGCGTATTCGCATTCCTGATCATGCGCGCGCTCGGCGAGCTCGTGATGCATCGGCCGACCAGCGGCTCGTTCGTATCGTACGCACGGGAGTTCATGGGCGAGCGCGCGTCGTTCGTCGCGGGCTGGATGTACTACCTGAACTGGGCCACCACCGGCATCGTCGACATCACCGCGGTCGCGATCTACATGAAGTACTGGGCGGTGTTCACGGACGTGCCGCAGTGGGTGTTCGCGCTCGGCGCGCTGGGGATCGTGTCGGTGATGAACATGATCGGCGTGAAGGTGTTCGGCGAGATGGAGTTCTGGTTCTCGATCGTCAAGGTCGGGACGCTCGCGCTGTTCCTCGCCGTCGGCGCCGTGTTTCTCGCGAGCGGCCATCCGGTCGCCGGGCAGATGCCGGGGCTGCACCTGATCGCGGATCACGGCGGAATCTTCCCGCACGGGATCCTGCCGGCCGTGCTGATCGTGCAGGGCGTCGTGTTCGCGTATGCGAGCATCGAGCTCGTCGGCGTCGCCGCGGGCGAGACCGCCGATGCGCGCAAGGTGCTGCCGAAGGCGATCAACAGCGTGATGTGGCGCATCGCGCTCTTCTACGTCGGCTCGGTCGTGCTGTTGACGATGCTGCTGCCGTGGACCGCGTACAGCGCGCACGAAAGCCCGTTCGTCACGTTCTTCGGCAAGCTCGGCGTGCCGTACGTCGGCACGGTGATGAACGTCGTGGTGCTGACCGCCGCGCTGTCGAGCCTGAATTCCGGCCTCTATTCGACCGGGCGCGTGCTGCGTTCGCTGGCGATGGGTGGCTCGGCGCCGCGCTTCGTGTCGCGGATGAACGCGCGCGGCGTGCCGTACGGCGGGATCCTCGTCACGGTCGCGGTCAATGCGATCGGCGTGCCGCTGAACTACATCGTTCCGGCGCAGGCGTTCGAGATCGTGCTGAACATGGCGTCGCTCGGGATCATCACGACCTGGGGCTTCATCGTGATGTGCCAGATCCTGTTCCGCCGCGCGGTCAATCGCGGCGAGTTGAGCCCCGTGTCGTTCCGGATGCCCGGCGCGCCGTTCACGTCGTGGCTCACGCTCGGGTTCCTGGTCAGCGTGCTGGTGATGATGGCCTTCGATTACCCGGGCGGCACGTGGACCGTCGGGATGATCCCGGTCGTCGTGCTCGCGCTCGTGGTGGGCTGGAAGCTCGCGAAGCGCGGTGCCGCGCGAGAGGCGTCCGCCGCGGCCGCCGCGCCGATCGGCGCCGATCCGGCGAGCAACGTCTGACGATACGCACGGGCGGGCCGACCGCCCGTGCGCTCAGTTCGATCCGGTGCGCGCAGCGACCCAGCGGCCGAAGTCGCCGGCCATCTCCGCCGTGAGTTCGTGGCCGGCGTCGTAGAGGCGCGTGTCGTGCGCGACGCCGAGCGCCGTCAGCTTCGCGTCGGCGGTTTCGGCCCACGCGACCGGCAGCTTGTCGTCGAAGCGGCCGTGCATCACCAGCGCGTGCAGTGCGCTCAATGCGTCGCGCGGCGCGATCAGCGGATCGATCTCCGGCAGGATGCGCCCGCACAGCACCGCGAACGCGACGACATCGGCCGGTGACGTGAGCGCGACGCTCGCGCTCATGATGCCGCCCTGGCTGAAGCCGGCGATCACGGTGGGCGGGGCGGCGTGTTCGTCGTCGGTGCCCCGGGCGCGCAACGCGCGCAGCAGCGCGATCAGCTGCACACGGCTCGCCTCCGCGCGGGCCGCATCGATTTCCGGGCCGTTCGGGCCGAAGCGCACCGGAAACCACGCGTGCTGGCCGGGGCCGAACGTCAGCGGGCCGCGCACGAACGCGATTTCGATGCGCGGGTCGATCGTGCCGGCCAGATTCAGCAGATTGGTTTCGTTGCCGCCGACGCCGTGCAGCAGCAACAGGCGGCCCACGGGGCGGCCCGCGGCCGGGCGCAGCCGGTAGTGGAGGCCGGATTCGGAGTCGGTGGTCAGCGGCAGGACGTCGGTCATTGCAAGGGTCCGGTGGGGAAGTGATCCGACAGTCTAGAACGCGCGGAAGGGAAGGTGAATCGCCGGACGGCGATTGATTGTTTCCTGATCGGAATGAATCGTCGGCCATTCGCCATGTCGGCCGGCGCGGCGAATCCGGCCGCGCGGCAGAAGGTGCATGCCCGATTCGATTCGCGGATAATGCGCAAACGTTTTACCGGTATTCGGCCGGATTGAATTACCGGATCGCAAATAAAAGAATGAATATCCGGATTCGATTTATCGAGGCCGCCGGGAACGCCCGCCGGGCCGCTCAGGCCAGAGGTTAACGGCCGATTCGAGAAAAACTTTAGGATTTTCTCGCCGCAATTGATCATTGCGATTTTCTCAACGACCGATTGATTTTCAGTCATCGGACAGTCATACACCATCCCCGATAATTCGGCGCTCACATTCTTTCAATAGACAAAAGGGCGATCGAAGCCGGATCGCTGCGGGGAGCTGTACTCATGACCATCCGTCATCGCATTACGCTGCTAGTCGTCCTGACGTTTTTCGCGCTGTCCGCGATTGGCGTGTACGCCGTGTACCAGACGCGCAAGAGCGCGTCCGAGGTGCGTCAGGTTACCCAGGGAATCGTGCCGAGCGCGCTCGCGTCGGCGGATCTCGTCGCCGACGTGAAGAACATCCAGATCGCGACGATGACGCTGGTGTACGCGCCCGACGCGAACACCGCCGCGCAGGCGCGCGACGAGCTGAAGGCGAAGCAGGGTGCGCTGCGCGCGGCGCTCGACGCCCAGGCGAAATCGGCGGTCGGCCGCGCGCAGGAAGGCCTCGTCGAGCAGGCGAAGGACAGCGCCGCGAACTACTTCGCCGCGATCGACGACACCGTGAAGATGAAGACCGACGGCAAGCCCGAGATGGCGCAGGCGTACCTGTTCGCGAACGTCGCGCAGTATCGCGACGAACTCGAGGGCATCGTCGACACGCTGCGCGTCGAGAAGAACCGCCAGAAGGACGATGCGATCCGCGCGCTGAACGGCATGCTCGCGACGACGGCCACCGCGATCGCGGGCGTGGCGGGCACGGTGGTGGTGCTGCTGACCGCGCTCGGCTTCGTGCTGTATCGCCAGATCACGCGCCCGCTGATCGGGATGCAGACGGCGATGAGCGAGATCGCCACGAGCCAGGACTTCACGCGCCGCGTGCCGGTGGGTCGGATGGACGAGATCGGTCATTCGATCGTCGCGTTCAACGGGATGATCGAGAAGATCCAGGAGAACGCCGCGCAACTGAAGCAGAAGACGGCCGACATCCAGGCGATGCTGCAGAACATGCAGCAAGGGATCCTGACGGTCGTCGACGGCGGCGTCGTGCATGCGGAGTATTCGGCTTACCTCGAGACCATCTTCGAGACCGGCGACATCGCCGGACGCGACCTGATGGCGCTCGTATTCGACGATTCGAGCATCGGCTCCGACGCGCGCTCGCAGGTCGACGCGGCCGTGCATGCGTGCCTCGGCGAGGACAGCATGAACTTCGCGTTCAACGAACACCTGCTCGTCAACGAAGTCGCGAAGCGGATGCCGGACGGCCGCGAGAAATGGCTCGACCTGAGCTGGTCGGCGATCACCGACGAGACCGACACGGTCGTGCGCCTGATGCTGTGCGTGCGCGACGTGACCGAGATTCGCGAGCTGACCGCGCAGGCCGGCGAGCAGCAGCGCCGCCTCGAGATGATCGGCGAGATCCTGTCGATCAGCCAGGACAAGTTCCACGACTTCGTGCACAGCGCGAAGGGCTTCCTCAGCGAGAACGAGCGGATGATCCGCCAGCACGAACGCGCCGATCATTCGATCGTCGCGGCGCTGTTCCGCAACATGCACACGATCAAGGGCAACGCGCGCACGTACAGCCTGCAGCATCTGACCAACATCGTGCACGAAGCGGAGCAGGCGTACGAATCGCTGCGCCGCGCGGACGGCGGCCCCGAGTGGAATCGCGATGCGCTGATGGACGACCTGGCCCGCGTGCGCGAAGCAGTCGACCACTACGCGACGATCAACGCGGTCACGCTCGGCCGGCATGGCGAGGCGGCGCAGCACGGCGGCGCCGACTACCTGATGGTCGAGCGCGCGCATATCAGCGAGAGCCTGCGCATGCTCGACGGCGCCGATCCGGCGAACGCAAGCGACTGGCGCGCGGCGCGCGATTCGGTGCGCCGCCTGCTGAGCCAGTTCGGCACGCAGGGCATCGGCGATGCGCTGGGCGGCGTGATCGAATCGCTGCCGTCGCTCGCGGCCGAACTCGGCAAGCCGGCACCCGTCGTGCATATCGACAGTAACGGCCATCGCGTGCGCAGCGAGATCGGCGCGACGCTGAAGAACGTGTTCATGCACCTGTTGCGCAACGCGATCGACCACGGGATCGAAACGTCGGAGGAGCGTCGCGCGGCCGGCAAGGCGCCGGCCGGCAAGATCGACATCGCGGTCGACGTGGAGGACGATGCGTTGCGCTTCGTGCTCGGCGACGACGGCCGCGGCCTCGCGCTCGACCGGATTCGCGGGATCGCGCGCGAGCGCGGCTGGATCGACGCCGGCAACGAAGCCGCGCTGACCGACGAAGCGGTGGCCGAACTGATCTTTCGCCCGGGCTTCTCGACCGCGCGCGCGGTGACCGAAGTATCGGGGCGCGGCGTCGGGATGGACGCGGTGCGCAACTTCCTGAAGCGCGACGGCGGCGACATCGCGCTGCGCTTCACCGACGATCGCGTCGGCGCGTCGTATCGCGCGTTCGAGACGATCGTGTCGCTGCCGGCGCGATTCGCGGCGGACGGCGCGGCCCGCGACGCCGGGCAACCGACCGGCGCCGGCATCGCGAACGTCGACGTGACGGAGTGATCGTGCAAGCGTGGATGATCCCGATCGGCGCCGCGCTGGCGGGCGGCCTGGTGGTCGCGGCGGTGGCCGCGATCGTGTGTCGCATCGCGCGAGCGCGGCTCGTTGCCGCGCTGACGCGCGAAGCCGGGGCGTTGCGCGCCGCGCTCGGCGCGGCCGATGCACGGGCCGATGAAGCCGTTGCCGCACATGCCGAAGCGGCACAGGCGTGGGCGCGCCGCGAAGCGGCGCTCGAGGAGGCGCTCGCGCGCGAGGCGGCCGGCACCGGCGAGCAGCGCGACGCGCTGCAGGCGCTCGCGGCCGAGCGCGCCGCGCTGTCGCAGCATGCGACGAAGCTCGCCGACGAAGCCGCGCGGCTGCGCGGGCTGGCCGGCACGTTCGAACGCTGGCACGAGCAGATGATCTCGCTGACCACGCAGAACCAGGACATGCGCACGAAGAACCAGGAGCTGTCGGCGATCGTCGCGCACGTGTCGATCGTGTCGCTGAACGCGTCGATCGAGGCCGCGCGCGCGGGCACGGCCGGGCGGGGCTTCTCGATCGTCGCGAGCGAGGTGCGCGGGCTCGCCGCGCGCTCGCAGCAACTGTCGAACAGCTATCGCGACAGCCTGAATCGCAACGATCTCGTGACGGCCGCGACGTTCCAGGACATCCAGGCCGGCGGCAAGATGATCACGGCCGCGCTCGCGACGGTCGAGTCGCTGGCCGGGCAACTGCATGCGCGGCTCGAGGGAGCGGCGGCGTGATCACCGCGCAGGCCCGGGCCGGTTTCGAGCGGATCTTCTTCGATGCGGCGCGCACGCGGCTCGCGTCCGGCGGCGCGTGCGAAATCAGGCCGGCCGACGGCGATGCGCACGACGCGTCGCACGATCCGTCACGCGCGAAATCGTGCGCGACGCCGAAGGTTACCGAACACGTCGCAGTGCTGACGATCTCGGCACTGCATTTCCGGCTGCTGCTCGCGCTGCGCTTTCGCGACGACGAACCGACGCGTCGTCATTTCGCCGCGACGACGCCCGGCGCGAGCGCGCAGCGGCCGCTGCCCGAGGCGTTCATGGAAGTCGCGAACCTGTGCTGCGGCGCGATCAACCAGGCGCTGACCGCGCCGTTCCCCGATCTCGGGATGTCGACGCCTTACCTGTTGAACGGCGCGAGCGTCGACTACCTGCCGGCGTTGCATCCAGACCACGTGGCCGCGTACGACGTGACGCTCGACGGCGACGTGCGGATCGGCGCGACGCTGTGCGTGTGCGCGAACGCGCCGGTCGATTTCCACGTGCCGGAAGCGGCGAGCGTGGACACGGGCGGCGAGCTCGAACTGTTTTGACCGATTGTGAGGAAGGACTCCGCGAGATGACCGTAGACCAACCCGTCAGCAAGGTGCTCGTGCTCGACGACAGCCGCGCGCATGCGGCGACGATCAAGCGCTTCTGCGACGAGCACAACCTGGTCGGCCTGACCGTGCGGCGCAACCGGCTGCTGAAGGTGCTGCGCTCGAACATCGATCTCGGCGCGATCCTGCTCGCCGAAGACTACGGCGGCTCGCCGGACGAAAGCGCGATCATCGCGACGCAGATCGATGCGCTGCGGCCCGAGCTGCCGATCATCCTGCGCCGCGCGTCGAATGCGTCGCGCGACGGGCTGCCCGATGCGCTCGCGCGCGTCGCGTGCGCGGCCTACGTCGCCGACGACCTGACGCCGCTCAAGCGCGCGATCGACGAATACCTGTTCGGTCGCGACTACCCGAACGCGCTCGTGCGCGGCATCGCGGAGATCACCGAGGCGCGGCTCGACAGCCTGTTTCCGGGCCTCGCGATCGAGCGCGACACGCCGTGCATCGTGCGCGACCAGATCATCTTCGGCGAGGTGTTCAGCCTGATCGCGCTGGAAAGCGCGTGGTGCCGCGGCTACATGCTGCTGCAGACGAGCGAGCAGCCGCTGCTCGACATGATCGGCGGCACGCGCGACGACGGCCGCGCACCCGATTTCCGCGACGTGAACAACGTGCTCGGCGAGTTGACCAACCTCGTGTGGGGCGCGTTCAAGAACCGCTATCTCGGCGACGCGGAGGCACTCGCGCGCCATCCGGTGCAGGTGCCGCTCGTCGTCAATCACAAGCAGAAGTTCATTTCGTTCGGCGGCGACTGTCCGCAGCTGTGTTTCAAGTACCGGATGACCGACCCCGAGTCGGGACGATCGGTGCGGCTCGACCAGCGTTTCGTGTTCAGCCTGAGCTGGTCGCCGGAGGATTTCCGCGAGTCCGTGCAGGACGTGGGGCCGATGGTCGAGTCGGGCGAACTCGAACTGTTTTGAATGTTGAAGTCAGCAACAAGGAAAGGGGAATACGGCATGGCAAAGATTCTGGTGGTCGACGATTCGGGCACGGTGCGTGACGAGGTCGCGGGGTTCCTGCGCAATCACGGGCTCGACGTCGCGACGGCGGTGGACGGCAAGGACGGGCTCGCGAAGCTCAAGGCGACGCCCGGCGTGCGCCTCGTGATCAGCGACGTGAACATGCCGAACATGGACGGCCTGACGATGGTCGAGAAGATCCGCGGCGAGCTGGCGAATACGTCGGTCAACGTCGTGATGCTGACGACCGAAAGCAGCCCGGCGATGAAGGAGCGCGGCAAGGCCGCCGGCGTGAAGGGCTGGATCGTGAAGCCGTTCAAGGGCGACGCGGTGCTCGACGCGCTGAAGAAGCTCGCGGGCTGAGCGCGCACGCGGGGGATGCATCGCCGTCGAGCGGCGATCGATGGGCAGCCTGGGTGGCCTTCGCTTCACGGTGCGGCGGGCGTGCAAGCCGGCTTCGCCGGCCGGCCGGTCGGCCCCGCTGGACGCCGCGCGCAATGTGGAGGACGATTCGTGATCATGTCGATCGCGAATCCGGGCGCGTGCCGCCCGTGCTGCCGGTGCTGCAGATTCGCGCCCGATCGAACCCCGTCGAGCGGAGCATCATGGAATCCCGTCACGAAACACCCGAGCCGATCCTGCTGCGCGACGTGCGCGACGGCGTCGTCACGCTGCGGCTGAACCGGCCGCAACAGTTCAACGCGTTGTCGGAGGCGATGCTGGCGAGCCTGCAGGACGCGTTCGATTCGCTGGCCGCCGATCCGCACGTGCGCTGCGTCGTGCTCGCCGCCGAGGGCAAGGCGTTCTGCGCGGGCCACGACCTGCGGCAGATGCGCGCCAAACCCGAACTCGATTACTACCGCACGCTGTTCGCGCAATGCAGCCGCGTGATGCTCGCGATGCGCGCGTTGCCGGTGCCGGTGATCGCACGCGTGCACGGCATCGCGACGGCGGCCGGCTGCCAGCTCGTCGCCGCGTGCGATCTCGCCGTCGCAGCGGACACCGCGCGCTTCGCGGTATCCGGAATCAACGTCGGGCTGTTCTGTTCGACGCCTGCCGTCGCATTGAGCCGCAACGTGTCGGCGAAGCGCGCGTTCGACATGCTCGTCACCGGGCGTTTCGTCGATGCGGCGACGGCGGCTGCCTGGGGGCTCGTCAACGAGGCCGTGCCCGAGGATGCGCTCGACGCGGCCGTCGCGCGCAAGGTCGCGGAGATCGTCGCGAAGAGCCCGGCGGCGGTGCGCTACGGCAAGCAGATGTTCTACCGGCAGCGCGAACTGCCGCTCGACGACGCGTACGCGTTTGCGGGCGACGTGATGGCGCGCAACATGATGGAAGAGGACGCCGGCGAGGGAATCGACGCGTTCCTGGAGAAACGCAAGCCGGTGTGGCGTTCGTAGCGCGGCCCGCGCGTGCGCATTGCCCGCGCCAGCGCGCTGATCCGGATGCGCGGCGACAGCGAGCGTGCCGCCGCATCCGCGCCGGGCATCAACGCCCGTAGCTGCCCGTGCGCAGCGCCGGCTGCATCGTCGACGCGCCGGGCGGCACGGTCACGACCGGCACGCGGCGCGCGAGTGCGCACATCAGCTCGTAGCCGATCGTGCCGCTGGCTTCCGCGACGTCGTCGACCTTCACCCGATCGCCCCACAGCTCGACGCTCGAACCGATGCCCGCGTTCGGGCACGGCGTCAGGTCGACGGTCAGCATGTCCATCGACACGCGGCCGACGACGCGCGTCATCACGCCATCCACCGCGATCGGCGTGCCGGTGGGCGCGTGGCGCGGATAGCCGTCCGCGTAGCCGCACGCGACGACGCCGATCCGCATCGGCCGGTCCGCCGTGAAGCGACGGCCATAACCGACCGTTTCCTCCGGCGCGAGCGTCTGCACGCCGATGATCTTGCTCGTCAGCGTCATCGCGGCCATCAGCGGCGTGTCGGCGATGTGCCGCGACGCGCCGGTCGGCGACGCGCCATACAGGATCGTGCCCGGCCGCACCCAGTCGCGATGCGCGCGCGGATGCCACAGCACGGCCGCCGAATTCGATGCCGAGCGCTCGCCCGGAATTCCGGCCGTGGCCGCATCGAATCGATCGAGCTGCCAGTCGACTTCGCCTTCGTCGGCATTCGCGAAATGCATCATCAGCGTGATCTTGCCGATCGACGGCGCGGCCGCCGCGCGTTCCCACGCGGCGCGGAATGCGTCGGGCCGGTAGCCGAGCCGGTTCATCCCGGAGTTCATCTTCAGCTGGATGTCGATCGGCTGTCGGGGCTTCGCGGCGATCAGCAGATCGAGCTGCGCGTCGCAGTGCACGGCCACCGTCAGCCGATGTCGATCGGCCAGTTCGACGTCGTCCGGCTCGAAGATCCCTTCGAGCAGCAGCACCGGCTTGTCCCAGCCGAGCTCCCGCACGCGCACGGCTTCGTCGAGATCGAGCAGCGCGATGCCGTCGGCGGCCGCGAGGCCCGGATAGATCCGCTCGATCCCGTGACCGTATGCGTTGGCCTTGACCACGGCCCATACGCGCGATTGCGCGGCGGTGCGGCGGATGAAATCGAGGTTGTGGCGGACGGCGTCGGGACGGATATGGGCGACGATGGGACGGGGCATGAGCGGGCTCGGGTCGAAAGTCGTTCGGCGCACGCGGCGGCGCGGCGCGGGTGAGCAGGCTGGCGCGGCAACACGCCAAGCCAGTGTTGAGCGCTATCTTATTGGTGTTCGACCAGTTTTAATTAACGTATTTGTCGGCGATTTGGTGGAATTTTTGGTGCCGGATCCATGCCGTCACTGCCTTCGGCAGGCGGTTTTGCCGAGTCTCCCGTCTAGAAAACCGGTGCGCGAACCGCCCGGTGCAATGCTAAGCTCTGCGCGACCGTGTCATTGATCAATGTAATCATAAAGGAGGAGACTTTGATGACGACGTCCCAGATCTGCCTGTTCATCGTGGCGCTGTTGCCGTTCCCGATGACGTTTCTGGCCAAGGCCCGCAAGGGCTACGACAACCGCGCGCCGCGCGAGTATCTGGCAAGGCTCGAAGGCTGGCGCGCGCGGGCGCAGGCCGCGCACCAGAATGCGTGGGAAGCGCTGGCGCTGTTTACGGCCGCACTGGTCGTCGCATGGCACAACGGCGCGAACGCGCATCACGTCGATCAACTCGCGATGGGGTTCGTCGCGCTTCGCGTCGTCTATGTGCTGACGTACCTGCTGAACTGGGCGTCGCTGCGCTCGCTCGTGTGGTTCGCGGGGATGGCCTGCGTCGTCGCGTTGTTCTTTGCCGCGCCGTGACGAGAGGATGAGCGGGCGGCCCCGGCGCGGGCCTGGCGCGCGGGTTCGCTACGCACCGCCCGCGCCGCGCGCGTGACTGTCGTTGGATGCGAGCGCAACGATCTTCGCGAGCTGGAACGGTGGTGCATCGGCTTCGCGGCGCAGGAACGCGATCAACGGATCGAGCAGCCGATGCCGCGCCGACGGATTGCGGCGCAGCACGAAGCGCCATGACGCATCGCGTGCGAGGCCCGGCACCAGCGGCACCAGGCGGCCGCTGCGCAGTTCGGGCTCGATCAGCGGCACGCGCCCGAGCGCGATGCCCGCGCCGCCCAGCGCCGCGCCGATCACCTGACTGAAACTGCTGTAGCGGACGATCTTCGTTTCGAAGTCGTCCGGCAAGCCGAAGTGCACGGCCCAGTTCCGCCAGTCGATTTCGGGGCTGTCCTCGTGCATCTCCTGCAGCAGCCGCGAGCGGCATACATAGCCCGATGCATGCGGATACAGTTCGGGACTGCAGACCGGAAACACGGTTTCGCGCATCAACACGTCATCGTCGTCGCGCAGCCGGTGCGCGGGCACGTGCACGATCGCGAGATCGACGCCGCTGCGCGCGAAATCCGGTTCGTCCTCGACCACGACGGCATGCAGCGGCGTTTCGGGATGCAGCGACGAGAACTCCGCGAGGCGGCGCGCGAGCCACATCGACGAAAACGGCGCGTTGGCGGACACCGTCAGGCGTTGCGCGGTGGTGCCGCGAATCTCGTCGCAGGCGTCGGTCAGCTTCGACAGCGCGTCGCTGACGGCCGGCAGCAGGCGGGCGCCCGCTTGCGTGAGGCCGATGCCGCCGAGCCCGGTGCTGCGTTCGAGCAGGCGGGCACCCAGCGATGCCTCGAGCGCGCGGATCTGGTGACTGACGGCGCTCGTCGACACGTTCAGCTCGGCCGCCGCGCGCGCGAACCCGCCAAGGCGGACGGCCGCCTCGAAAGCACGCAGCGCGCTGAGGGGAGGAAGGTGCGACATGCGGGGTATTGTAGTTGACTCAACACCCGTTGAAAAATCATCTTTTGCCGCGCGTCGGGTGCGCGGGTAGCCTTGGTCCGGTCAATCGAATCACAACCAAAAAACCGACCGGAGGGCTTCATGTATTTCGACCGACGACTATGGGCGATGATGGCCGAAATGCGCTGGCGGGTTGCCGCCGCGGTTGCGCTCGGGCTGCTCGCGATGAGTGTCGGCATCCTGCGTTTCGTGTTTCTCGGCCGCGTGCTGGCGCTCGTTTTTGCCGGCGCGCCGGCGCGCGATATTGCGGAAACCGTCGCCGCAACGGCGGCTTGCGTGCTGCTGCGCGCATGGCTCGATCATCGCCGCACGGTGCTCGCGCAGCACACGGCCGGGCGCGTGCAGTCCGCGCTGCGCGCGCGGCTGTTCGACCGGATCGCCGCGCTCGGCCCCGCCTGGTTCAGCGGCGAGCGCACGGGCGGCGTGATGCTGGCCGTCGTCGACGGCGTCGAGCAACTGCAGACCTTCTTCGGCGTCTACCTGCCGCAGCTCGTGATCGCCGCGTGCGCGCCGGTCATGATCTTCGCGGTGCTCGCGTGGTGGGACGTGCCGACGGCCGCGATCCTGCTGGTCGCGGCGCTCGTCACGCTCGCGCTGCCGCAATTCGTGCATCGCGCCGATCGGCGCGCGGCGCTCGCACGCTCGGCCGCGTTCAAGGCGTTCGGCGAGGAGTTTCTCGACGCGGTACAGGGCTTGCCGACGCTGAAGGCGTTCGGGCAAAGCGGTGCGTTCGGCGCGAAGCTGGCGGCCAAGGCGCGCGCGCTGTCCGACAGCACGTTCTGGGTGCTCGCGCTCGGGCTGCTGACGCGGCTCTTCACCGATCTCGGCACCGGCCTCGGCGCGGCGGCGGCGATCGCGGTCGGCGCATGGCGCGTGCGCCATGGCGACATGAGTCTCGAGGCGCTGCTGATCGTGCTGATGGCCGGCAGCGAAATCTTCCGGCCGCTGCGCGACCTGCGCGGCGTGCTGCACCAGGGGATGATCGGCCAGTCGGCGGCGAACGCGATTCACGCGCTGCTCGACGCGGGCGGCGACGCACCGCCCGCAGTCGCATCGCGCGTGCCGCACGTGCGGCCGGAGATCGTGTTCGACGGCGTCAGCTTCGCGTATCCGGGGCGTCGCGCGGACGCGCATGCGTCGCTGGGCTTCACGGTGCGCGAAGGCGAGACGGTCGCGATCGTCGGCCCGAGCGGTGCCGGCAAGTCGACCATCGTGCGCCTGCTGCTGCGCCAGCACGATGCGCAGGGCGGCACAATCCGCATCGGCGGCCACGACGTGCGCACGCTCGACGCCGATCAGGTGCGCGAGATGATTGCGGTGGTCGCACAGGACGCGACGCTGTTCGACGGCAGCGTCGCCGACAACCTGCGGCTCGGCCGTCCCGATGCGAGCGACGCGGACATGATCGCGGCCGCGCGCGCCGCCAACGCGCACGATTTCATCTCGGCGTTGCCCGACGGCTATGCGACGCGCATCGGCGAACGCGGGCTGATGCTGTCGGGCGGTCAGCGCCAGCGGATCGCGATCGCGCGTGCGCTGTTGCGCGACGCGCCGATCCTGCTGCTCGACGAGGCGCTGTCGTCGGTCGATGCCGAGAACGAGGCGCTGATTCAGCAGGCGCTCGACCGGCTCACGCGCGGGCGCACGACGCTCGTGCTCGCGCACCGGCTGTCCAGCGTGATCGGCGCCGATCGGATTCTGGTGCTCGACCACGGGCGGGTGGTCGACGAGGGCACGCATGCGGCACTGATCGCGCGCGATGGCCCGTATCGCCGGCTGATGGGGCCGCAGCTGGAGGCTGCCGCCGAAGCCGTCGGCATGGCCGCGACCGCCGGCGGCGCGGGCGCACGCGCCGCGTCGGGCCCGCAGGTCAGGCCGCTGAACGACGATGCGGCGACCATCGGCTGGCCCGAAACGTTGCGCGCGCTGCTGCGTTTCGTCAGTCCGTGGAAGGGCAAGGTCGTGCTGACCGTGCTGTTCGGAATCGGTCGCGTGCTCGCGTTCATCGGCGTCGGCGTGATCGGTGCGCTGGTGGTCGGCGGCGTGTCGACCGGACACGCGAACGGCGCGCTCGTCGTGGCGCTGCTCGTCGTCGCGCCGGTCGCGGCCGTGCTGCACTGGCTCGAATCGTGGCTCGCGCACGACATGGCGTACCGGCTGCTCGCCGAGATGCGCATCGCGCTGTTCGCGACGCTCGAACGGCTCGCGCCGGCCGGGTTGCTGCGCCGCCGTTCCGGCGACCTGGTCGCGCTCGCGACGCAGGACGTCGAGACCGTCGAATACTTCTACGCGCATACGCTCGCCCCGGCGTTCGTCGCGGTGCTGGTGCCGGCCGGCGTGCTGGCGCTGCTCGCGTCGGTCGCATGGCCGCTCGCGCTGGCGTTGCTGCCGTTCCTGCTGTGGGCCGGACTGGCGCCCGT
The DNA here is from genome assembly GCF_001521985.1 of Burkholderia sp. RF4-BP95. NCBI lineage: Bacteria > Pseudomonadati > Pseudomonadota > Betaproteobacteria > Burkholderiales > Burkholderiaceae > Burkholderia > Burkholderia sp. RF4-BP95. The sequence continues at coordinate 420,038 of NZ_LOSX01000018.1, forward strand.
GCTGGCGCGGCGCGACGTCGACCGGCTCGGCACCGGTGCCCGCGAGGCGCTCGGCCAGCTCGGCGCGCATCTGACCGAAACGATCCAGGGGCTGGCGGAACTGACCGCGTTCCAGGCGCTCGCGCGGCGGCGTGCCGCGTTCGTCGCGGAAGCCGACGCGTACGGGCAGCAGCGCGCGAAGCTGCTCGACGACCTGTCGTCGCAGAGCGCCGCGCTCGAAGTCGCGAGCGGGCTCGGCGGGCTGGCCGTCGCTGCGCTCGGCGCGCTGCTGTGCGCGCGTGGCTGGTTCGCGCACGAATCGTTGCCGCTGCTGGTGCTGGTCGCGGTGGCCGCGTTCATGCCGGTGGCGGAGATCGGCCAGGTCGCGCGGCAGCTGGCCGACACGATCGCGTCGACGCGGCGCCTGCGCGCGCTCGAGAAGGAGCCGGTGACGGTCGTCGACGGCACGCACGCGCTGTCCGGCAACGCGACCGTGCGGTTCGAGGAAGCGGGTTTCACGTACCCGGGACGCGGGGTGCCGGCGATCGATCGCGTGAGCTTCGAGGTGCCGCCCGGCAGCACGGTCGCGCTGGTGGGTGCATCGGGCGCCGGCAAGTCGACCGTCGCGAGCCTGCTGCTGCGCTTCTGGGATCCGCAACACGGGCGCGTGACGCTCGGCGGCACCGATTTGCGCGACCTGAGGCTCGACGATCTGCGCCGGCACATCGCACTCGTCGCGCAGGACACCTATCTGTTCAACGACACGCTCGAAGCGAACATCCGGCTTGCCGCGAACGATGCATCGGACGAGGACGTGCAGCGCGCGATCGATCAGGCGGCGCTCGGCGATTTCGTCGCGCGGCTGCCGGACGGGCTCGCGACGCGGGTCGGCGAGCGTGGCGTGCAGTTGTCCGGCGGGCAGCGCCAGCGCGTCGCGATCGCGCGCGCGTTCCTGAAGGATGCGCCGGTGCTGATCCTCGATGAAGCGACTTCGCATCTCGACACGATCAGCGAGCAGCAGATCCGCGCGGCGCTGGAGGACCTGATGGCGCAGCGGACGTCGATCATCATCGCGCACCGGTTGTCGACCGTCCGCAACGCGGACACGATCCTCGTGATCGAGCACGGCAGGATCATCGAGGCGGGCACGCATGCGGCGCTGATCGCGCGACAGGGCGCGTATGCGCGGCTGGTCTCGCATCAGGCGAGCGGGGTGGCGGCGTGACCGACCGCGCTTCGAGGCCCTGCCGAACGGCGTTGTCGCTCGCGGTACACGCCGTTCGTTGAGCCGCGCCGGCGGTGTGGCCGGCATCACGATCGCCGCGGCGTCGGCGCGCAACGGGCCCTCCGGTCGCGCCGAATTGCCGGGCGTTCTGCGCTTCCACGCCATGCGCCCATCCACGCACGCCTTTCCTCTGATCAATCCCGCCCGTGCGGCTCGGGTTTGTCTCGATTCATTTTCCTGTTGAGTATTTTTTTGTTGTCGTAGTATCCGTGTTGACAACACTTGTTGCACTAAGATCTAATTCAACATCGCATGTTGCGGTGCGGCTTGATGTCGTCGTTCCCCGGCCAGGCGGCCGGTTACATCGCTCAACCATGCGGAGAAAAGTCATGAGTCGCCGTTCCTTCCTGAAAGCCGTCGCGGTGGTCGCCGCGCTCGGCGCCAGCATCGCGCACGCGGATACCAGGACGCTCGTCGTCGGGACCGATACGTCGTTCATGCCGTTCGAGTTCAAGCAGGGCGACAAGTACGTCGGCTTCGATCTCGACCTGTGGGCGGAGATCGCGAAGGACCAGGGCTGGAAATACACGATCCAGCCGATGGATTTCGCGGGCCTGATCCCGGCGCTGCAGACGCAGAACATCGACGTCGCGCTGTCGGGGATGACCATCAAGGAAGAGCGGAAGAAGGCGATCGACTTCTCCGCGCCGTACTACGACAGCGGCCTCGCGGCGATGGTGCAGACGGACAACACGACGATCAAGTCGATCGACGACCTGAACGGCAAGGTGATCGCCGCGAAGACGGGCACCGCGACGATCGACTGGATCAAGGCGCACCTGAAGCCGAAGGAGATCCGCCAGTTCCCGAACATCGACCAGGCATATCTCGCGCTCGAGGCCGGCCGCGTCGACGCGGCGATGCACGACACGCCGAACGTGCTGTTCTTCGTGAACAACGAAGGCAAGGGCAAGGTGAAGGTCGCGGGCCAGCCGGTCAGCGGCGACAAGTACGGGATCGGCTTCCCGAAGGGCAGCGCGCTCGTGCCGAAGGTCAACGCGTCGCTCGTGAAGATCAAGGCCGACGGCCGCTACGCGCAGATCTACAAGAAGTGGTTCGGCGCCGAGCCGCCGAAGATGTGAGCGTGACGGCACAGCATGGCGCGGCCGGGCGGCCGCGCCGGTCTTGAATCGGACGGGGAGCGACAGGTGAATTTCGATTGGTCGGCGATCTGGGCGGCGTTGCCGGACCTGATGGACGGGGTCCGGTTGACGGTGTTCATCGCATTTTTCGGGCTGGTGGGCGGATTCGTCGTCGGGATGATCGCGGGCATGTTCCGCGCATACGGACCGAAGGCGATGAACGTGCTCGCACAGGTTTATATTGAACTGATCCGCGGCACGCCGATCGTCGTGCAGGTGATGTTCCTGTATTTCGCGTTGCCGCTGCTCGCGCATATCCGGATCGACGGCCTGACGGCCGCGATCATCGCGATCACGGTGAATTCGGGCGCGTATCTCGCGGAAGTGGTGCGCGGCGCGCTGCTGTCGATCCCGAAGGGGCTGACGGAAGCGGGGCTCGCGATGGGCCTGTCGATGCCGCGCGTGCTGCTGAAGGTGGTCGGGCCGCTCGCGTTCCGGCGCCTGATTCCGCCGCTCGGCAACCAGTGCATCGTGAGCCTCAAGGACACGTCGCTGTTCATCGTGATCGGCGTCGGCGAATTGACGCGCAAGGGGCAGGAAATCATTGCCGGCAATTTCCAGGCGGTCGAGATCTGGACCGCGGTGGCCGTCATCTACCTGATGCTGACCGGCGCGATGACGCTGACGCTTCGGCTCGTCGAAAAGAGGATGCGCATCTTATGAGCATGATCGAATTCCAGAACGTGTCGAAGAGCTTCGGCCATGTGCCGGTGCTGAAGCATATCGACCTGAAGATCGATGCGGGCGAGGTGGTCGTCGTGATCGGTCCGTCGGGCTCGGGCAAGTCGACGATGTTGCGCTGTATCAACGCGCTTGAGAAAATCACGAGCGGCGAGCTGCTGGTCGACGGCCAGAGCGTGCGCGGCAACGCATCGACGATCCGCAACATCCGGCTCGAAGCGGGCATGGTGTTCCAGCAGTTCAACCTGTTTCCGCAGATGACCGCGCTCGAGAACGTGATGTTCGGGCCGACCCAGGTACGCGGCGCGTCGCGCGCCGACGCGCGCGACCAGGCGATGGCGCTGCTCGACAAGGTCGGCCTCGAATCGCGCGCGAATCATTATCCGTCGGAGCTGTCGGGCGGCCAGCAGCAGCGCGTCGCGATCGCACGCGCGCTCGCGATCCGGCCGCGGCTGATGCTGTTCGACGAGCCGACGTCGGCGCTCGATCCGGAATTGCGCCACGAGGTGCTGAAAGTGATGCAGGATCTTGCGACCGAAGGGATGACGATGATCGTCGTCACGCACGAGATCGGCTTCGCGAAGCGGGTCGGCACGCGGTTGCTGTTCATGGATCAGGGCGGCATCGCCGAGGACGGCCATCCGGTCGACCTGATCGACCGCCCGCCGACACCGCGCCTGAAGGAATTCCTGAAACACGTGTCCTGAACGAAACCGAATCAACCGACATGCCGCTTTCCCCATCTCCCGTCATCGCCGGCACGCCGTTCGACATCGGCGTGCGCCTCGGCGAGCTTGCCCGCCCCGTGTTCGATGCGTACATGCAGCAGAGCAGCGCATGGCAGGCCGTGCGCCGCTGGCGCGGCCATCCGTTCGTCGCCGCGCTGCGACAGGCCGCGCTGGCCGCGTACCCCGATCTCGTCGCGGAACTGGACGGGATCGCGGCAGGCGTCGGCTGGCCGGCCGAGGACATCTTTCTGTGGAACTGCCGCGGCGAACTGATCCATCGCGCGCCGGACGGCTGCACGACGCTCGCCGGGCGCGATGCGCACGGCACGCGCTGGATCGCGCACAACGAGGACGGCGATCCGTACCTGCGCGAGCGCTGCCTGCTGGTCGACGTGCAGCCGCAAGGCAAGCCGGGCTTCATCAGTTTCTACTACCCGGGCTCGCTGCCCGGGCATACGTTCGCCGCGAACCGCGCGGGCATCGCGCAGGCGATCAACAACCTGCGGATCCGCACGCCGGCGCTCGGCGTGCCGCGGATGATCCTCGCGCGCGCCGTGCTCGACGCCACATCGCTCGATGCGGCCGCCGACGTGCTGCGCACGCATGCGCGCGCGAGCGGCTTTCACCACACGCTCGGCGCGACCGGCGATCCGCGGCTCCTGAGCATCGAGGCGAGCGTCGCGCGCTGCTCGGTCGTCGAAGTCGCGCGTCTTGCCGGTCACGCGAATCATCTCGTGCATCCGGGATGCGAGGGGGAAGCGCAGATCGTCACGCAATCGTCCGGCGATCGTCAGCGGCGTGTCGATGCGCTGACGCCGGGCATCGACGCGATCGACGAAGCCGCGTTGCTGCGCGTGCTCGGCGACCGCGCACCGGAAGGACTGCCGATCTATCGCGACGATCCGGCCGACCCCGATGACGAAAACACGTTGGCGACCGCCGTGTTCGCGATTCGCGACACCGCGATCGACTTCACCATTCACCAGCACGGCACGCAGCGCTTCGCGACGCGCATCGTGCCGTCCGCGCACGCGCGCAGCGCGTCCTGATCCATGAGGCAACGCATGACGACCGTTTTTCATCGCGCTCCACGCGCCACCTTGCCCGTCGCCGTTGCAGGCGACGGCATCGAGATCATCGATTCGACCGGCAAACGCTACATCGACGCGTGCGGCGGCGCGGCCGTGTCGTGCCTCGGCCACAGCAACCAGCGCGTGATCGATGCGATCAAGCGGCAGGTGCAGCAACTGCCGTACGCGCATACGTCGTTCTTCACGACGGACGTGGCGGAAGAACTCGCCGACCGGCTCGTCGAGGCCGCGCCGGCCGGTCTCGAACACGTGTATTTCGTGTCGGGCGGATCCGAGGCGATCGAAGCCGCATTGAAGCTCGCGCGTCAGTATTTCGTCGAGAAGGGCGAGCCGCAGCGTCGCCATTTCATCGCACGTCGCCAGAGCTATCACGGCAACACGCTCGGCGCGCTCGCGATCGGCGGCAACGCATGGCGGCGCGAGCCGTTCCTGCCGCTGCTGATCGAAGCGCATCACGTGAGCCCGTGCTACGCGTATCGCGACCAGCAGGCCGGTGAAACCGACGAAGCCTATGCACAGCGCCTGGCCGACGAGCTGGAGCGGACGATCGTCGAGCTCGGCGCGGAAAACGTCGCGGCATTCGTCGCGGAAACGGTGGTCGGCGCGACGGCCGGCGCGGTGCCGCCGGTGCGTAGCTACCTGAAGAAGATTCGCGCGGTGTGCGACAAGTACGGCGTTCTGTTGATCCTCGACGAAATCATGTCGGGGATGGGGCGCACCGGTTACCTGTTCGCGTGCGACGAAGATGGCGTCGCCCCCGACCTGCTGACGATCGCGAAGGGGCTCGGCGCAGGGTACCAGCCGATCGGCGCGACGCTGGTGAGCGATCGCATCTATCGCACGATCGTCGACGGCTCGGGTTTCTTCCAGCATGGCCACACGTATCTCGGTCATGCAACGGCCTGTGCGGCCGCGCTCGAAGTGCAGCGCGTGATCGCCGAAGAGAAGCTGCTCGACAACGTGAAGGCGCGCGGCGAGCAACTGCGCGCGTCGCTGCGCGAGCATTACGGCGCGCATCCGCATGTCGGCGACGTGCGCGGCCGCGGGCTGTTCGTCGGCGTCGAGCTCGTGCGCGATCGCGACAGCAAGGCGACGTTCGATCCCGCGCTGAAGCTGCATGCGGCGGTCAAGCGCGAGGCGATGCAGCGCGGCCTGATGGTGTATCCGATGGGCGGCACGATCGACGGCGTGCACGGCGATCACATCCTGATCGCACCGCCGTTCGTCTGCACTGCGCAGCAGATCGACACGATCGTCGAACGGCTGTCCGGCGCGATCGATGCGGCGCTCGCATCGGCCGGCGCGTGAACCTTTATCTCATCGAATCCTCACCATGACGGACAGACTGCCTCCCTTCGATCCCGCATCGGCCACCGACGAGCAGAAGGCCGTGCTCGCCGACATTCTCAGCGGCCCGCGCGGCAACCTGAACGGGCCGTTCCTCGGCTGGATCGCGAGTCCCGAGCTCGCGCAGCACGCGCAGCGGCTCGGCGCGTTCTGCCGCTATCGCACGGGTCTACCGCTGCGACTGTCGGAGCTCGCGATTCTCGTGACGGCCGCGCGCTGGCGCTCGCAGGCCGAGTGGCACATCCATCATCCGATCGCGCTCGATGCCGGTGTGCCGGCCGCGACGGCCGACGCGATCCGCCGCGGCGTCGAGCCGGCGTTCGAATCGGACGACGATGCGCTGATCCATGCGTTCGCGACCGAGCTGTACGATACGCGGCGCGTGAGCGACGCGACGTTCGCGCGCGCGCAGGCGCGTTTCGGCCACGAGACCGTCGTGAACCTCGTCGCGCTGCTCGGCTATTACGCGCTCGTGGCGATGACGCTCAACACGTTCGCCATGCGCGCGGACGGACAAACGGATTTGCCGTTTCCGGAATAATTGCCGCATGCCGGATTGTGTCGATCGCGTTCATTGCGTATGTCGTTCATACGCGCCGGCGCGGCAAGGTGTGGCGCCGTTTCTCGACACGCGGTACGTTCCCTGGCTCGCGGTGGTGCAGCGCGAATGGCCGACCTTCCGCGACTTCGATCGTCCGATGCAATATCGCTGGGGGCGGTGTCGAACCGTCTGACGATAGGGCGAGGCGGTCTTGCAAGGCCGCGCCGCTCTGGGGTCGACATCAATGAAACCAATTGTATTCGTGCGGGATCAGCCGCGATCGCACGCGTATGATGGCTTGTTCACGTCGATAAGATCGGTGAGCAAGCATGACTAGTACCCGTAAGACATTGATGATCGCCGGCGGCCTGCTGGTTGCCGCGGCCGGCACCGGCTACGTGATGCTCCTGCGTGCGGACCACCGCGCGATCGCGGAGGCCGGCATCGGCGACGCCGCGGCCCCTGCTGCCGCCGTGACGGCAGCGAACGACGGCCACACCGCACAAGGCACGATCGCGCCGCCTGCGGCGGTCGCCATCCCTTCCAAGCATATAGATGAGGCCGTGCCGCAACCAGCGGCCGTACGGCCGCCATCCGCGGCTCCTGCGCGTACGAGCGCGGCGCCGGCATCCGCTGCCGTCGCGCCGGTCGTCGCCGCGCCGGCGCCACCGGCGAAACCGAGTGCGCCACCGCCGACCGTCCATGTCGTGACGGTCGAGCCGGAGGTTGCGACCCCGCCGAAAGCCCAGCCCGCTCCGCCCGTAAAAGCGCCGGTACAAGCGGCGCAACCCGTGCAATCGACGCCGCCGGCCCAGGCGACGCAGGCGGCTCGGCCGAGTCAGCAGGCGGAGCAGCCGACCCAGCGCGCGGCGCGCAAGCGCGACGGGCTCGAGCGCCACGCGGCTGCGCCCCCCGCGATGAAATCCGAAACGCCTGAAACCGCTGCACTCGTGCGGGAATCGGCAAAGCTCGATCCGTCGTTGCCGCCGCCGCAATACGTGGCGACGCCGAGCGCCGATCGGCAGCACGCGACGACGGGCGCGAATCCGGTCGCTGCCGCGATGACCGACCAGCTCGTCAAGCAGTCGAGCAGCTTCAAGGCAGCCACACCGGCGAACGCGGGGCCCGGCGTGGCTCAGTGAGAACGGAGCGGCCGCGCTCGCGCAGCGTCGCTCGATGCAGGATGAAAAAGGGCCCCGCACGCCGACCAGGGCATGCGGGGCCAAGAGACACGAACCTGTGTGGTGCGTCGCGCGTTACGCGGCGATCGCTTCTTCGGCCTGCGGGGCGTCGGCGGTAGCGGGCGTCGCGTCTTGCCGGATCAGGTGATCGAACGCGCCGAGCGATGCCTTCGCGCCTTCGCCCACCGCGATCACGATCTGCTTGAACGGCACCGTCGTCACGTCGCCGGCGGCAAACACGCCCGGCACCGACGTCGCACCGCGCGCATCGACGACGATCTCGCCGTGCTTCGACAGTTCGATCGTGCCCTTCAGCCATTCGGTGTTGGGCACGAGGCCGATCTGCACGAACACGCCTTCGAGATCGACCCGCTTCGTTTCACCCGAACGCAGATCCTTGTAGACGAGCCCGTTCAGCTTGCTGCCGTCGCCGGTCAGCTCGGTCGTCTGCGCCTGCGTGACGATCGTCACGTTCGGCAGGCTGCGCAGCTTGCGCTGCAACACTTCGTCCGCGCGCAGTTGCGCGCCGTATTCGATCAGCGTGACTTCCTTCACGATGCCGGCCAGGTCGATCGCGGCCTCGACGCCCGAGTTGCCGCCGCCGACCACCGCGACGCGCTTGCCCTTGAACAGCGGGCCGTCGCAGTGCGGGCAGTATGCGACACCGCGGTTGCGGTATTCGCGCTCGCCCGGTACGTTGATTTCGCGCCAGCGCGCGCCGGTCGCGAGAATGATCGTCTTCGCCTTCAGCACGGCGCCATTCGCGAGGCGGATCTGGTGCACGTCGCCCGGAATCAGCGCGTCGGCGCGCTGCACGTCCATGATGTCGACGTCGTACTGCTTCACGTGCTGCTCGAGCGCCGCGGCGAACTTCGGTCCTTCCGTTTCCTGCACCGACACGAAGTTCTCGATCGCCATCGTGTCGAGCACCTGGCCGCCGAAACGCTCGGCGACGACGCCCGTCGCGATGCCCTTGCGCGCCGAATAGATCGCGGCGGCCGCACCGGCCGGGCCGCCGCCGACGATCAGCGTGTCGAACACCGGCTTGTTCTCGAGCGACTTCGCGGCGCGGGCGCTGGCGCCCGTGTCGAGCTTCGCGAGGATTTCCTTCACGCTGCTGCGGCCCTGGCCGAACGATTCGCCATTCAGGAACATCGTCGGCACGGCCATGATCTGGCGTGCTTCGACTTCGCTCTGGAACAATGCGCCGTCGATCGCGACGTGGCGGATGCGCGGGTTGATCAGCGACATCACGTTCAGCGCTTGCACGACTTCCGGGCAGTTCTGGCACGACAGCGAGAAATACGTCTCGAACGCGTAATCGCCGTCGAGCGCGCGGATCTGTTCGATCACGTCGTCGTCGAGCTTGAGCGGATGGCCGCCCGTCTGCAGCAACGCGAGCACGAGCGACGTGAATTCATGGCCCATCGGGATGCCGGCGAAGCGGATGCCGGCCGGCTTGCCGGGTTCGCCGATCGAGAACGACGGCTTGCGCTCGGCATCGTCGCGGCGTTCGGTTACGGTCACGCGCGACGTCAGCGACGCAATCTCGTTCAGCAGCGCAAGCAGTTCCTGCGATTTCGCGCTGTCGTCGAGCGACGCGACGAGTTCGATCGGGCGCGTGATCTTTTCGAGGTACGCTTTCAGTTGGTTCTTGAGATTGGCGTCGAGCATGGCGTTTCGGATTCCGTATTGATAATTATGGTCGGGCACGTCGTGCCGGAGAAGGGCGCGGGCCGCACGAGGCGGCCCGCATTCGCGTGACGCGCGCGCCTCGTGCGAGGCGCGCGGCGCGAACGTCAGATCTTGCCGATCAGGTCGAGCGACGGGGTCAGCGTTTCCGCACCCGGCGTCCACTTGGCCGGGCACACTTCACCCGGGTGTGCCGCGATGTATTGCGCGGCCTGCACCTTGCGCAGCAGTTCGCCTGCGTCGCGGCCGATGCCGTTATCGTGGATTTCGCACAGCTTGATCTCGCCTTCCGGGTTGATCACGAACGTGCCGCGCAGCGCCATCCCTTCTTCCTCGATCAGCACGTCGAAGTTGCGCGACAGCGTGAGCGTCGGGTCGCCGATCATCGGGTACTTGATCTTGCCGATCGTGTCCGACGTGTCGTGCCATGCCTTGTGCGTGAAGTGCGTATCGGTCGACACGCCGTAAATCTCGACACCCAGCTTCTGGAATTCCGCGTAGCGGTCGGCGAGGTCGCCCAGCTCGGTCGGGCAGACGAACGTGAAGTCGGCCGGGTAGAACACGACGACGGACCACTTGCCCTTGAAGTTCTCTTCGGACAGGGGCACGAAATCGCCGTTGTGGTATGCGGTTGCCTTGAACGGTTTGATTTGGGTGTTGATGATCGGCATCTTGCGAGTTCCTTTGCTTGGGTGTTGATGAAGTGTTGCCAGTATCCGGGTTCACCCCAGGTTTGTGAAATTGCTTGTTTCAATCCGCGGCATCGGGAATTTCTATCTGCTTCCGGCCCCCGTCGCGACGGGCCGTCCGGTTGGCCCGTGCCGTCCGGGCCGGGCCTTCCGACGGATTTCGGCCGACCGGCGCTTCTGACACATTGGGCGTGCGGGAGGGCGTGGCGCCGGGCGACGGCGACGCACCCCGCGCAAGAGCCCGGCGCCCGTTCGGTACGAACGGCTGCGCGGTCGTCAGACACGCTTCGTCCCACTGCCGCCATGAACCTCTTTTCCGGACGCGCCCTGTGTGCGCTGCTCGCGTGGTTCCGCGAGATTGTCCCCATGTGGCGACGCCTGCATCGGCTCCTGCGCGGTGTGGCCTGCGTATTCGTGGCCCTCTCGTGTGCCGCGCCGGCGCTCGCCGTCGATGCGTCCGCGCCGGCCGCGACGGCGACACCCGCCACCACGTCGACCGGCCTCGTGCAGATGCCCGACGGCCGGCTGCTCGCGCCCGAGTTCGCCCGCATCGTCTCGCGCGGCGCGCTCGTCGTCGCGGTGCTCGGCGTCGATCAGCCGCCGTTCTTCATGTCGCGCAACGGCGCATTGGCAGGTGTCGACATCGATCTCGCCGACGAACTCGCGAAAAAGCTCGGCGTGTCCGTGCAGTTCGACCGCGATGCGCGCACGTTCGACGATGTCGTTCACCTGCTCGCGACCGGGCAGGCCGACGTCGCGATCAGCAAGCTGTCGCGCACGTTGCCGCGTGCGCAGGTGATCCGCTTCAGCACGCCGTACATCAACCTGCGACGCGCGCTGCTGATCAACCGCGTCAGCTTCGCGGAACTCGCGAAAGGGCGCGCGCTGCCGGAAGTCGTGCGCGATTACCGCGGCACGATCGGCGTCGTCGCGGGGTCGGCCTATGCGGAATATGTGCGCAACGACTTCCCGGCCGCGCGGGTGCGCACGTATCCGAGCTGGCCGGCGACGCTCGACGCGCTGAACGCCGGCGCGGTCACGGCCGTGTATCGCGACGAACTCGCGATCAAGCTGGTGATGCAGGACGACCCGACCGCGCCGATCCGCTTGCGCGTCGCGACCTTCGACGACCTCACCGACGCGCTTGCCGTCGGCGTGCCGGTGTCCACGCCGACGTTGCTCGCGTTCGTCAATCAGTTCCTGGCCGAGCGCAACAAGCGGCTCGACGTGAAATCCTTGCTCGATGCGATGGGTCGCTGACATGAACATGAACGAGAACATCAGGATCATGCCTCGCATCGAGCGGCTGCATGCGTTCGCGATCCATCCGTTGACGGTCTTTGGCAGCCTCGCGCTCGGGATCGTGGCGGGCGTGCTGTGGCCGGCCGCCGCGCCGAAGTTCGACTATGTGGGCCAAGTGTACGTCGGCCTGCTGAAGATGACGGCGCTGCCGTTCATGACGGCCGCCGTGATCTTCAGCCTGCAGCGGCTGCTGCGCGACGGCAGCGCGTCGGATCTCGTGATGCGCGTGATCGCGACCTTCGGCTGCGCGTCGGTGTTCGTCGTGGCGGTCGGCGCGGTCGTGCTGGTCGCGATGCGGCCGGGCGAGCATCTGTCGAACGCGACGCTGAAGGCCTTCGGCGCGCTGGTCGGCAGCGACGGCGCGGCGAGCGACACCGTGATGACGCTGTACGGCACCGATCCCGCGGAGAAATCGTCGGGCCTTGCCGACATGCTGATCGCGCTGGTGCCCGGCAACTTCTTCGCGGCGCTCGCGAGCGGCGACACGCTGAAGGCGCTGGTGTTCTCGCTGTTCTTCGGCTTTGCGTCGGGACGCGTGCCGGCGAGCATCTCGGCGGCGCTGAGCCAGACGCTGGAGACCGTGTATTTCACGTGTCAGAAAATCATGCACTGGCTCGCGTATCCGACGCCGATCGTGCTGTTCTGCGGCGGCGCCGCGCAGATCGGCACGTCGGGGTTCGGGCCGCTCGAGGCGATGGTCCGCTTCGTCGCCGCGTTCGCCGTCGTCGCGCTCGTGCTGATCGCGGCCGCGATCGTCGTGATCTGGAAACGCTCGGGCGCGACGCTGGCCGAGACGCTCGCCGGGTTGCGCACGCCGTTCGCGATGGCGCTCGCCACGCGCAGCAGCGTGGCCTGCATGCCGAGCATGATCGAGTGCCTGGCCGACGGCTTCGGCTTTGTCCGTGCGCGCGTCGAACTGGTCGTTCCGCTTGCCGTGTCGCTGCTGCGCGTCGGGCCGATGGTTTATTACGCGAGCGCGACGCTGTTCGTCGCGCAACTCTACGAACGGTCGCTCGGCCCCGGCGAGCTTTGCGTCGTGCTGGTCGCATCGGTGCTGGCCGGATTCGCGTCGACCGGCACGTCGGGCGTCGTGACTGTATCGCTCGCCGGCATGGTGTGCGCGGCACTGCACCTGCCGTTCGAGGCCGCGTTCGTGCTGTTCGCGGCGATCGATCCGTTCTGCGAAATATTGCGGACGCTGTTGCTGGTGATCGGCAACTCGGCCGTCGTATCCGCGATCTGCGTGCGGCCGCCGCGCGCGTGAAGGAGGAGAAGCGTCATGGCACTCGTCGGCGTACTGGGCGGAATGGGGCCGCTGGCCACGGTCGACTTCATGCATCGCGTGATTTGCCTGACACGCGCGCGCTGCGACCAGGAGCACCTGCCGATGATTGTCGCGAACCTGACGCGAACGCCCGATCGCTCGCGCGCGATTATCGATGGCGGGACCGATCCGCTGCCGGCGCTGCTCGATGGCATCGCGCTGCTGAACCGCTGCGGCGTGGACGTGATCGCGATTCCGTGCAATTCGGCGCATCACTGGTATGCGCCGCTGCGCGAACGCAGCGCGGCGCCGATCTTGCATATCGTCGATGCGTCGGTGGCCGCGTTACCGGCTGGCGTGCGTCGCGTCGCGGTGCTCGCCACGGGCGGCACGCTGGTGTCGGGCTTCTACCAGGCGGCGCTGCGTGCACGCGGTTTCGAGCCGGTGATGCCGGGCGTGGCCGCGCAGCGCGACATCGCCGCGTGCATCGCGGCGGTCAAGGCGGGGAAGATCGACGCGTCGGTGCGGCGCCTGACGCGCGCGCTCGCGACGCTGGCACGACGGGACGTGGGTGTGGCGGTGATGGGCTGCACGGAAATTCCGATCGCGGCGCGCGCGTTGCGCGATGCACCGTTCGCGTTGATCGACAGCACGCAGGAGCTGGCGCGCGGGACGGTCGCCCATGCGGTCGCGCGCGGATGGGGGCGGGCGGTGTGACGCAACGGCGGGCCCGCGCGCTTATGCAGCCATCCGCCGGAGCCATTCCACCAGCCGCCTCGCGCCGTCCGGCATGTCCGTATCCTCGCGCGTGCACAGGTAGTAGTCGCGCCCGTCGTCGAGCGCATGGTCGAACAGCTTCACGAGTTCGCCGCTCGCCAGTTCGCGCTCGACCAGCGGCGCGCGCAGCAGCGCCGCGCCGAGATCCGCGCGCGCCGCGCTCAGCGTCAGTTGCCCGTCCTCGAACATCGGCCCCACCGCGTGCGACACGTGCCGCACGCCGGCGCCTTGCAGCCAGTTGACCCAGGTGCTGCGATCCTCGTCGTGCACGAGCGGCGCCCGCGCGAGATCGGCCGGCGTGCGGAACGGCCCGTGGCGCTTCAGGAACGACGGGCTGCACATCGGCACCATCGCGCCCGGCAGCAGCCGCTCGCAGCGGTAGCCGGGCCAGTCGCCGGTGCCGAAGCGGATCGACAGGTCGGACGCGTCGCTTCGATAGTTGCGGTGATGCGCATACAGCACGGTCACGTCGACATCGGTGTTGTCGGCGAGGAACGCGTGCAGCCGCGGAATGAACCAGCCGATGCCGAGCAGCGGAATCAGGCTGATCGTGATTTGCCGCAGCGACGACCGGTCGCGCACGAAGCGCGTCGCGCTGCGCAGCACCGAGAACGCGGCGCTGATCGAGCGGTAATAGTCGCGCCCCTCGTCGGTAAGCGCGAGCAGCCGGCCTTCGCGCACGGTCAGCGGCGTCTGGATGAACGCTTCGAGCAGCTGCAGCTGGTGGCTGACCGCGGACGGCGTGATGTCGAGCTCGTGCGCCGCCGCGGTGACCGAGCCGAGACGCGCGAATGCCTCGAACGCGCGGACGGCGCGCAGCGGCGGATCGTGCGGCAATTGTTCGATATTTTTCATGTGTCGAATTTTATCGAAAAATCAGGGTAAGCGACAACATGAAAATATCCCGTATTTACAGGCGATTACGTTATTGTGTCGGGAATGGCATAAGCATCCAACAATTGAGTATTTGGGGTGTTGGAGCCGAATATTTAATATTTTTCATATTTTGATTCGAGTCCCCGATCCCCGCACATGAAAATCGCTTTTCTTCCCGCCAGCCTCGCATTCTCCGCGGCCACGCTGATCGCCGCCGTTCCCGCCTTCGCGCAGTCCGCGCCGCAGACGATCCTGATCGGTCTCGCCGCGCCGCTCACCGGCCCGTCCGCGCGGATCGGCAAGGACCTGCAGAACGGCGCGCAACTCGCGATCGACGACGCGAACGCGACGCATCCGAGCATCGGCGGCAAGCCGGTCGTCTACAAGCTCGTCGCGGCCGACGATCAATCCGATCCGCGCACGGCCGTCGCGGTCGCGCAGCAGCTCGTCGACCAGCACGTGATCGGCGTCGTCGGTCACTGGAACACGGGCTGCAGCGTGCCGGCGTCGCGCGTCTATCGAGATGCCGGCATTCCGCAGATCGCGCCGGCGTCCACCGGCCACCCGTACACGCAGCAGGGCTACGCGACGGCGTTCCGCATCATGGGTCACGACGATGCGGGCGGCAACTTCACCGGCGCCTATGCGGTGAAGACGCTGAAGGCCCAGCGCATCGCGGTGATCGACGATCGCACGTCGTTCGGCGCGGGGCTGGCCGACCAGTTCATCAAGGGCGTGCAGGCGAACGGCGGCACGATCGTCGATCGCCAGTACGTGAACGACAAGACGACCGACTTCAGCGGCGTGCTGACCGCGATCAAGGGCAAGCGCGCGGATCTCGTGTTCTTCGGCGGGCTCGACGCGCAGGCCGCGCCGATCGCGCGCCGGATGCGCCAGCTCGGCGTGAACGCGCCGCTGCTCGGCGCCGGCGGCTTCGTGAGCCAGACCTTCCTGTCGCTCGCGGGCAAGGACGGCGACGGCGTGACGGCGCTCGAACCGGGCCTGCCGCTCGACCGGATGCCGGGCGGCAAGGCGTTCGACACGCAGTACCGCGCACGCTTTCACGCGCCGATCGAACTGCACGCGCCGTTCGCGTACGACGCGGCGGCCACGCTGATCGCGGCCGCGCAGAAGGCCGGCACGACGCAGCCGGCGAAGCTGGTCGCGGCCGTGCGCGCGATCGACCGGCCCGGCGTGACCGGCCGGGTCGCGTTCGACGCCGAAGGCAATCTGAAGGACCCGGCATTCACGATCTACCAGGTGCGCGGCGGCAAGTGGACCGTCGTCGACGTGCTCGGCGGCGCGCACCCGGCAACGAAATGACGACGGAGACGAATCCCATGACCGACACGACACATGCATCCACGGCGGCACCCGAGGACACGCGCCTCGGCATCCTCGCGCGGCGCCGCATCGAAGCGGAAATCATCAAGCCGATCTACGAGATCATGAAGCGCGAATTCGGCGCCGAGCGCGCGCAGGCCGTGATCGCGGAAGCCGTGCGCGGTGCGGCCGTCGACGCGGGCCGCACGTTCGCGGCGCAGGAGCCCGACGGCACGAGCGTGAAATCGTTCATCGCGCTGCAGGTGCTGTGGGAGAAGGACGATGCGCTCGACGTCGAGGTGCATCGCGCGGACGACGCGCACTACGACTACGACGTGCATCGCTGCAGCTACGCCGAGATGTATCACGCGATGGGGCTCGGCGAGATCGGCCACCTGCTGAGCTGCGCGCGCGACAGCTATTTCATCGAGGGTTACGATCCGCGCATCGCGCTGACGCGCACGAGCACGATCATGCAGGGCGGCAAGCGCTGCGATTTCCGCTATGCGTTGCGCACGACACCGCGCGACGACGCGCCGGAGGCCGGCAATGCGTGACGATCTCGCGGGCGCGCCGCGCGTCGACGGCGCGCGGTTGTGGGCGTCGCTCGAACGGATGGCGCAGATCGGTGCGACGCCGAAAGGCGGCGTCTGCCGTCTCGCGCTGACCGACCTCGACCGCGAGTCGCGCGACCTGTTCGTGCAGTGGGCGCGCGATGCCGGCTGCACGGTGCGGGTGGACCGGATGGGCAACGTGTTCGCGCGCCGCGCGGGCCGCCATCCCGATGCCGCGCCGGTGATGACGGGCTCGCACGCCGATTCGCAGCCGACCGGCGGCCGCTACGACGGCATCTACGGCGTGCTCGGCGGCCTCGAGGTCGTGCGTGCGCTGAACGATGCGGGCATCGAGACCGAGCGTCCGATCGACGTCGTGATCTGGACCAACGAGGAAGGTTCGCGCTTTGCGCCGGCGATGATCTCGGCCGGGGTGTTCGCGGGCGTCTATCCGCTCGAATACGGTCTGTCGCGAACGGATGGCGCGGGCAGGACGATCGGCGAGGAACTCGCGCGGATCGGCTACGCGGGCGCCGAGCCTGTCGGCGGCTATCCGGTGCATGCCGCCTACGAACTGCATATCGAACAGGGCGCGATTCTCGAACGCGCGGGCAAGACGATCGGCGTCGTGACCACCGGGCAGGGGCAGCGCTGGTACGAGGTAACGCTGACGGGCGTCGACGCGCACGCGGGCACCACGCCGATGGAATTCCGGCGCGACACGCTGGTGGGCGCCGCGCGGATGATCGAATTCGTCGATGCGCTCGGCCGTCGCCATGCGCCGCACGCGCGCGCGACGGTCGGGATGATCGAGGCGCGGCCGAATTCGCGCAACACGGTGCCGGGCGGCTGCTTCTTCACGGTCGAGTTTCGCCATCCTGACGATGCGGTGCTCGACGAGCTCGACGCGGCGCTGCGTGCGGAACTGGCCCGCGTCGCGACCGACGCCGGCCTCGGTGCGCGGATCGAGCAGATCTTCACGTACCCGCCGGTGCCGTTCGCACCGCGCTGCATCGACGCGGTGCGCGATGCGGCGCAGGCGCTCGGGCTGCCGCACATGGACATCGTTTCCGGTGCGGGTCACGACGCGTGCTACATCGCGCGCGTTGCGCCGACGGGCATGATCTTCGTGCCGTGCGTCGACGGGCTGAGCCACAACGAGGCCGAGGCGATCACGCCGGAATGGTCGGCGGCGGGTGCCGACGTGCTGCTGCGCGCGGTGCTGCAAAGCGCGCAGGAACCGGGCGCGTGATGCGCGCGTGACGGGCGTGGCTTACTTGCCCGCCTTGCGCCGCGCCATGAACGCGAGGTAGGCGACGATCTGGTCGAGCTCCCGGTCGCTCAGTTGATCGGGCGGGAATGCCGGCATCAAGCGGCCCGGCCAGTCGCGCACCGATGCCGGATTGCGGATGTAGCGGCGCAGCGCGGCGGGCTGGAAGTAGTCGACCGGATTCATCGGCGCGTTCAGGTCGGGGCCGGCCTGGCTGCTGCCCGCGCCGTCGAGGCGATGGCACGCGAGGCACTGCGTGACGAACAGGCGCTGGCCCGCGCGGGCCGGATCGTTCGCCGGCAGCGCGGGATCGACGGCGAGCGATGGCCAGCGCGCGAGCGGCGACGATTCGATCGTGATGCGCACGATCTGATACGGCCATTGCTCGCCGCGCACCGACGATGCATCCGGCCCGAGCCACACGAGATAGAACGGCCCGGCGCTGACCTGCTTGCCCGGCAGCTTCGGCCACGGATGCGCGGGGTCCTCGATCGCGAGCCACGCGACGGCGCCGGCCGGCGCACGGCGGCGCGCGAGATCCAGCGGCAGTTGCGCGGCGAAACCGTCGGCCGCGCGCGTTTCGAGCACGCCGTCCGCCGGCAGCGGCGTGTCGCCGAGCAGGGCGGCGAACGGCACCGCGCGGAACGTCATCGGCCGGCCGTACGCGATGTCGCGCGGCACGTGGATGTCCGTCGCGTCGGCGCGCGCGAGCAGCGCCTGGCGCGTCAGCACGCGAGGCGTGCCGTCGGTCTCGAGTTCGAGCGAGCCCTGCGCGGACGCGCGCGTCGCGATCAGACACACCGTCACCAGCAACAGCGAAAACCACCGGCGCTTCAGCATTCGTTCTCCGTGGGGGCGTTCCGGCGGCGGCAGAAAGGCGAGCGCGCGGCCGATGGATGGAATCGGGCGACAGTCTAGCCGGTACGGGCGTCGCTGGCGAATTCGATGGGGGATCGGCGCAATTACACGGGGCGACGGTGTCGGTCCGGTCCCGTTCGCGTCGCCGTCAATGTGTCGGACACTGCGCGTCGGTCTTCGGTAAAGGCGCTTCCCGTGCCGTGTCGAAATCGGCTTCGCGCGTCCCGGACGGCGTCAGCGACACGAAATGCATCGTGCCGCCGCGTGCCGCGAACCCGGCGATGCCGGTCGAGCCCCACGGAATCGGCGAGCGCTGCGCGCCGCTCACCGACATGCCGGTTGCCGAAAGCGCCAGCGTCAGCAGCCGCCCGTCGCGCGTCGGCACATACGCATGCGTGCCGTCGACGCCGATCCCGGATTCCCGCACCGACGCCGGCAGGCAGTCGAGCGTCGCGAGGCGATGGCCGTCCGGGTCGATCAGCATCGCGACACCGCGGTTGTCCGCCGTCGTCGTGACCACGACGAAGCGGTCGATCGCCGGCACGTACGCGGACGAATACACGTAGTACTGGATCGCGTCGCTCAGCGGCCCGAGCTTGTCGAGTTTTGCCGTGACCGGATCGAACATCGCGTATTCGAGCGTCGCATCCGTGCTGCCTTCGATGTATTTCTGCCAGACGAGCAGCGCGCGGTGCGGCGAGCCGGCGACCACGGGCCACCATTCGCGGCGGTGCGGCGCGACCGGCACGTGATTCAGCACGCGTCCGTCGGCATCGTAGGTTTTCACGTAGACGCCGTTGCCGGTGCCGAGGTTGTCGACGCCGCCGCCGTCGATCCAGTCGGCGGAATAGAACACGACGAAGCGTTCGCCCACCGCGGCGACATGCCCGGAGTGACCGCCCGCCTCGACGTCGTTCGGGTAGGGCTTGATCGGCTTCAGGTCGCGCCGATAGACGCCGTAGCGCTGGCTGACCTCCTGCGGCGTGTTCCAGCCGTCCTCGAACGTGACGAAGATGTCGCCGCGCGGATTCTGCGCGATCGATACGGGCTCCTGAGCTTCCGGACGGCTGATGAACGTACGGACGCGCAGCAGACGCGGCTTGCCCGGCAGCCATTCGCCGACGTACACGTCGTGCGGCCAGTTGCCGTTGCGCAGCGCGCCGCGCGGCGCGATGCCCGAGCTGCTGAAGAACACCCAGCGCCGGCCGTCGCCGGCGTCGGCCACGCCGATTCCGTGCATGAAGCGCCGCGGGTCGCCGCTGTCCTGCGGCGACGCGGGCGCCTGCACGGTGACGGTGTGCACGACCGGTGGGCCGGCGAACGTGTGCGACGGTGCCGCGATGGCGCAACACGCGCCGCAGAGCACGGTCGCGACACGCCACGCGGCGGCGCGCGCGCCCGCATGGGCGCGCACGGTGGCGATCGGCGTCGCGACCGGCCGTCGCATCATTCGACGGTGACGGATTTCGCGAGGTTGCGCGGCTTGTCGACGTCGGCGCCGCGCGCGCACCCGACGTGATACGCGAGCAGCTGCAACGGGATCACATTGACGATCGGCGACAGCGCGTCCCCGGATTCGCGTACGCGGATCAGGTGCGTGTCGCGGTCGGCGTCGATCTCGAGATGATGGCCCGCGAGCACGTACAGCCGCCCGCCGCGTGCGCGCACTTCGGCCATGTTGGACTTCAGCTTCTGAAACAGGCGGTCGTCCGGCGCGATCGTGACGACCGGCATCGCGCTCGTGACGAGTGCGAGCGGGCCATGCTTCAGTTCGCCGGCCGGATAGCCCTCCGCATGGATGTACGACACTTCCTTCAGCTTCAGCGCGCCTTCCAGCGCGATCGGGTAGTGAATGCCGCGCCCGAGGAACAGCGCGTTCTCGGTGCGCGCGAACTTCGCGGCCCAGCCCATGATCTGCGTTTCCAGCGCGAGTGCATGAGCGATGCGATCCGGCAGTTCGTGCAGTTTCTTCAGGTGCATCGCGACATGCGCCGCATCGAGCCGGCCGCGTTGCTGCGCGAGCGTCAGCGTCAGCACGAACAGCGCGACGAGCTGCGTCGTGAACGCCTTGGTCGATGCGACGCCGAGCTCGATGCCGGCTCGCGTCAGGAAGCTGAGTGGCGCGCCGCGCGCGATCGAGCTGGTCGCCACGTTGCAGATCGCCATCGACATATCCTGGCCCATCGCGCGCGCGCGCTCGATCGCGCCGATGGTGTCGGCAGTTTCGCCGGACTGCGAAATACCGACGACCAGCGTGCGCGGATCGGGCACGGTGTCGCGGTAGCGGTATTCGCTCGCGATCTCGACCTGCGCCGGAATGCCCGCGATGCCCTCGAGCCAGTATTTCGCGGTCAGGCCCGC
Source organism: Burkholderia sp. RF4-BP95 (assembly GCF_001521985.1). Lineage (NCBI taxonomy): Bacteria > Pseudomonadati > Pseudomonadota > Betaproteobacteria > Burkholderiales > Burkholderiaceae > Burkholderia > Burkholderia sp. RF4-BP95. Next base: position 440,979 of record NZ_LOSX01000018.1, read on the forward strand.
GTAGTAGCTGGTGCCGCAGCCGAGCAGCAGCACGCTCCGGGTCTTCGACAGCAGCGCGCGCGTGCTGTCGCTGCCGCCGAACAGCGCGGGCGAGATCGTGTCGACACCGTCGATCGTGGCGGCGATCGCCTTCGGTTGCTCGAAGATTTCCTTCTGCATGAAGTGCTGATACGGGCCGAGCGCGGCGTCGTCGTCGCGTGCCTTGACCAGGCATAGCGGACGCTGTGCCTCGCTCCCGATCGCGTCCACCACGTCGATCCGTTCCGGCGTGATCAGCGCGACGTCGCCGTCTTCCAGGTAGACGAAGCGGTCGGTCAGGTCGCCGAGCGCCGCGCAGTCGGACGCGAGGTAGTTCTGGTCCGCGCCGATGCCGATCACGAGCGGCGAGCCCGCGCGCGCGGCGACGAGCCGCTGCGGCTCGCGCGCGCTCAGCACGGCGATCGCGTACGCGCCGTGCAGCCGCTTGACCGCGCGGGTGACGGCATCGAACAGGTCGTCGCGATACATGCTGTGGATCAGATGCGCGATCACCTCGGTGTCGGTCTCGCCGCGAAACGTGTAGCCGCGCTCCCGCAGTTCGGCGCGCAACGCATCGTGGTTTTCGATGATCCCGTTGTGCACGACCGCGATCGTGTCGCCCGACATGATCGGGTGCGCGTTCATTTCCGACGGCGCGCCGTGCGTCGCCCAGCGCGTGTGCGCGATGCACGTCTGCGCTTCGAGGCCGAGCGTCAGCACGCGGTCCTGCAGGTCCGCCACGCGTCGCAGCGTGCGTTCGCTGCGCAGGCGGCCGTCACGCAGCACGGCGATGCCGCACGAGTCGTAACCGCGATACTCGAGCCGGCTCAGTGCATTGACCAGTTGCGGCACCTGATTGTTCAGGCCGCTTGCTCCGACGATTCCGCACATGATTCACCTCGTCTACAGGAAGTTGCAGGCCGGCGCGCGACACGCGACGGCGCGAATCCGGGAGCGGTGTCGCGTCGCGCGGCATGCGTCGCGTCCGGCGCGGCACGTCTCCGGTGACCTATTCGCGGGGCTGCGGTCCCGCGTGCGCGATCCATTCGATGCCCGAGATCGAGCCGTTCGCATCGTGCGACGCGACGAGGATGCGCGACGTGCGCCGCGCGCCGCGCCGGCGGGCGCCCGCGAGCGCGGTCGGCGGCAGCGAGCGCATCTTCACGCTGGCCGAGCGCCGCAGCATCTTCGAGACGCGCAACCGGTACGCGAGGGGGTGCACGACACGTCCCGCGATCAGCCACGTGACGATCGTGCCGGCGATCAGCGCGATGCTCGTCACGTAGAACACGATCTGCTCGATCGGCATCTCGGCCTGGTTGAACGGCAGCAGGTAGCGGTACGTATAGATGCAGATCGATGCCCACACACCTCCGACCAGCGCGGGCCGCACGAGGCGGAACCACGCGACGAGCACGGGCCCGACGATGCCGCCGCGTTCGGCGATCAGTTCGCGCGGGGCGCGCAGGGAAAGGTCAATAATCGGTGCGTTCTTCATGTTGAATGCCTCGGTCGGGACTGACCCAAACGGCGCGCTTGCCACGGCCCCGCAATACGACGGCGGGCAGGGCGACGACGGTGGTGACCATGCTGATCAACCAGAACGCGACGGGGTACCAGACGGTGTCAAGGAAATACATCAGGAGTTTTTCGTCGTAACGACGATCGATCATGCTGCCGATGATCAGCTGCAGGATGCAGGTCGCGACCAGCAGCATCCCGTGCCAGTGCGGCACCACGGATACGTGCCAGGTCTGCGGAAGCGGGTAGACGACGTCGATCAGCGCGAGCAGCAGGATGAACGACATCGAATAGGCCCACGCGATGCCGATCAGGTACTCGACGAACAGCGGCCACATCATCATCTGCGTCGGTCGCGCGAGCGTGCCCGCGTACTTGAGCAGCACCTGGATGCCGCCCTTCGCCCAGCGCAGCCGCTGCCGGTAGAGCCCCTTCAGCGTCTCGGGCATCAGGATCCAGCTGAGCGCGTGCGGCTCGTACACGACGCGCCAGTCGCGGCACTGCAGCTTCCAGCTGATGTCGATGTCCTCGGTCAGCATGTCCGAGCTCCAGTAGCCGACATCGGCGAGCGCGGTCTTGCGGAACATCGTGATCACGCCCGATACCGTGAAGATGCGGCCGTACACCTGCTGCGTGCGCTTGATCAGCCCGACGATCGACGAGAATTCGCCGACCTGCATGCGCCCCAGCAGCGACGTGCGCGTGCGGATGCGCGGGTTGCCCGTGACCGCGCCGACGCCCGGATCGGTCAGGAAATGCTCGAGCATCCAGCCGATCGCGTCGTGCGCGAGCAGCGCGTCGCCGTCGATGCAGAGCAGGTATTCCGCGTTCGATACCGCGGCCGCGGTGGTGAGCCCGACCGCCTTGCCTTCGTTGCGCGCGTGATGGATCACGAGCAGCCGCGGGATCTCGACGGCCAGCTCGTTGAGGATCTCGCCGGTGCGGTCCTTGCTGCCGTCGTTGACCGCGATGATGTCGTAGTTCGGGTAGTCCATCGCGTTCAGGTGGCGGATCACGCCGCGCGCGTTCGCCGCCTCGTTGAAGCACGGCACGACGATCGAGATCTTCGGGATTCCGCTCGCCGCGATCGTGCGCGTCGACAGCTCGCGGCCTTCCTCGAGCAGGAAGTAATGGACGACGCCACCGATCATCCACAGATACGACATGAAGAACGGATAGTAGAAGACGAAATCCTGAAGGCGCTGGATGATGCTGTGGGTGGTCATGGCGTCTTGGTTCCCTGCGCATGCTGCATCTGCATCAGCGCGTTGATCGAGGTCGGATCGAGCCGCGACTTCAGCGACATCACGTCGCGCATCGCGTCGAGCTCCGGCTGGCCGTTCAGGAAGTTGTCCGGGTAATAGCCGAAATTCACCGCGCCCTCGCTGCGCAGCCGCCGCATCTGAGCGAGCAGCGTGCGGGCCGGCACGTCCTTGTGCGCGTGCCAGTCGTACGACTGCAGTTCGAACACGGTGCGCTGCAGCCCGCGCTGCTTCGTACGGACGGTGCGCACGAGCTGGTCGAGCCAGCCCTCGGGGTCCTTCGCCTGTTCCATGTACGGCATCGCCATCAGCGCGACGTAGTCGTAGGTGGCAAGGAAATCGTCGTAGTTCTGCGCGTACCACGCTTCGGACTCGGGCTTGAGCACCGGCATCGCGAAGATGTTCCGCGCGGTCAGCACGTCGCCCACGTTCTGGTGCGCGAGCACGATCTGCTCGAGCTGGCGGGTCAGGTCGATCAGGTAGCGCGACTTCTGGCGCGTCCAGCGCTTCATCAGGTCGGGGTTCTCGCGGATCTTGCCGACGTCGGCCGGCAGCCCCCACTGCGAATAGGTTCGTAGCGCATGTCGGCCCGCATCCTCGTAGTCGTCGAGCACGGCGTCGTCGCTGAACAGGATGCCGCTGAACGACGCGTGCTTGCTGAGATCCTCGTAGACCTGCTGGATCATCAGCCGCGCTTCCGGATCGAACGGGCTCAGCCGGAACACGCGCGTGCCGTTCTCGCGGGCCGGCGCGCCGCCGTATGCACTGACGGCCTCGAGGCCCTGATGCTTGTCCGGCGGCGGCCGGAACGCAAGCACCGGCATCCATGCGTAGACCTGCACGTTGGAGCGCGTGTTGAGCTGCCACGCGGCGCGCGAGAACAGGTCGGCGCGCATCGGCAGGTGCCGGTTCGGGAAATACACGGCTTCGGCCACGCCCGTGCCCTTCGGGTCGGCATAGGCCTGCAGGTACACCGATTTCGGCTGCATCCGGTAGATGCGCTCGATCAGCTTGCCGAGATTCGCTTCCTGCCGCGCGGGATCGGGGTCGTAGACCTGATCGAGATCGACCTGCACGATGCGCTCGGGCACGTCGACGTCGCCGCGGTTGGATGCCGGCTCGCGCATCGAGCGCTCGAACCCGCCGATGTCGACGTCGTACATCATCAGGATCCGCCTCAGCCGGTCCAGCGGCACGTCCGGCGTATTCGGGCCGGCGTCGAGGCTGAACTGGATGTCCATGCCGAGCGACGTCGATATCTTGCGCACGGGCTGGTTTTCCGCGCCGTATGGCCACACCATCGAGCGTGCGACGATGCCGGTGCGTTCGCGGATCTGCCGCACGCATGTCTGAAGGTCGTCGTGCACGCGCGCTTCGAATTCGGCGTCGGTTTCATAGCGCTTCTCGTTCTGCAGGTAGAGGTGCGACGTGGTCGCCGGCAATTCGTTGCCTTGCGGATTCGCGACCGCGCCGTGATGGAGGTTGTGGGTGTGGCAGCCGAGTTCGACGAGGTGAGATTGACCAACCTTCTGCACCTCCTCCCACGACATGAAGTAGTCGCGCGGCACCTGGATCTTGTCGCTGATGCGGATCGGCGCATTCGGCGGCGCATCGATCCACGCCGTGACGATGCCCATCACGGCCGGATACTTGAAGCGCTCGAGCAGCGGCAGCACCTTCGTGTAGTGGCTGCGGTAGCCGTCGTCGAACGTGAGGAGCACCGCGCGCGGCGGCAGCGGCTTGCCGCCGTGCCGCGATTCCTCGATCTGCTTGACCGTGATGGTGTGGTAGTTGTTGGTCTGCAGCCACGAGAAGATCGCGGTCAGCGTGCCGGTATCGACCGCGAACGGGTCGACCATCGCCGACGGGGAGGAGAACGACGCCATCAGGTTGTCGCGCACGTCGTGCAGGCAGATCACGCGGAACGTCTTGCCGTCGGCCGGATCGGACGGCGGCAGCAGGTCGATCATCCGGGCGTTCGACACGCCCGGGAACAGCGAACAGGCGGCGAACGTGCCGAGGCATCCGCACATGAAGGTCCGTCTGGTTTGCATTGCGCGATCTCCTTGCTAGAACGGCAGGTTGACCGACAGGAAGCCGGTTTCGGAGCGCTCGCGCTGGCCGTCGTACGCATGGCTGCTGACCTCGACGCCGTAGCTCAGCGTGATGTCGTGCTTGAACGTCCACGCGTGCTCGAGGCGTGCGCTCCACAGCGGGCTGGTGCCGAAGCCGCGCTCGTTGTACACGCCGCCCGACACCGATACGCGCTGCTGCAGCGACATGTCGCCCTTCTTCCACAGCGTCAGCTGGTGCATGACGGTCGCCGCGGCCGCGTAATCGCGGCTCGGGCTGAAGTAGGGCGCGTCGTGGCGCGTGTTGCTGTCGGTGCCGAGGTCCAGCGATACGTTGACGAGCTGATTGGCGGACGTGTACACGCGCTGCGTGGCGATTGCCGTGATTTCCTGGTGCAGGTTCGAATCGCTGTACCGGCTCACGCCGTAGTTCAGCTTGACCTCGCGACGATCGTTCTGCCGATATACGACCGAGACGTTCGCGGAGCGGCCCCAGATGTGCGCGGCATACGCCTTCCACGGCAGCGAGTTGTCGTTGGTGTCGAGCCCGGCGCTGACCGTCCAGTAGTCGTTCAGCGCGTATGCGATCGATCCGCGGCCGCCGGTCCGGCCGTCCGCGCCGAACGAGCGGGTGACTTCGCCCTGCACGGTGAGCGGCCCGTGCCGGTAGTCGCCGCCGACACCCGTGCGCGTGCGGCTGACGCTGCCGGAGTCGGTCTGCGCATGGCCGAAGAACGTGTGCGAGAAGACGCGCCAGTTGTCGCCGAATGGTTGGGAGTACACATAACTGTCCGACGTGAAGCTGTTGTCGGCCAGCGCGCTGTTGCCGTGCTCGAAACTCAGGTCGGTCGTGAACACGGGGCTGCGGTATGCCTTGTAGTCGCGCTTGAAACCGCGCACGGCGCCGCTGTCCGGAAATACGTTGTCCACGGTCTGGTCGACGTACTTCGCGGTCGCGTAGTCGTCCGCCACGAGCGCCGCGCGGCCGAGGCCCGCGAGCATTTCGACGCTGTCCGGGTGGTCGGTCAGCGAAGCGCGATACATCGCGATCGCCTGGCGCGGATGCGCCTGGCCCGACACCGCGTCGGCATGCGCGGCACGGACCTCCGCATTGAACGGCACCTGTTGCTCGAGCTGCTCGAGCGCGGCGATCCCTTCGTCGACGCGGCCCGTATAAATCAGGTATTGCGCGCGCAGCCGGTAGTAACGCAGAAAGTCGCTTTCTTCCGGACCGTAGTTGCGCACTTCCTTGGCCGGCGGCAGCGACTTGCCGATGTCGTCGAGCACCTGCTTCGCGTCCGCCGCGCGTCCCTGGTCGACGTACGACCAGAACAGCCCTTCGCGCAGTTCGATCGCACGCGTGCGAGCACCGTACTGGAAGCCGCGGGTCGCGCGGTCCGTCGGCGCGGCGGTCGCCTGCTTCAGCGCGCGCTGGTACACGCCGTTCGCCTTGGCCGGTTCGCTCAGGTAGAGGTAGGCGTCGCCGACGGCCGCCAGCGCGTCGATCGAGATCTCCGCGTCGGACGGAATCGTCTCGAACGTCGCGACGGCCTTCGTCATGTCGCCGCGCGCCGCGTAGGCGACGGTGCGGTCGCCCGCGAGCGCCGTCCTGACCGGCGAATATTCGGGCGTGGCCGGCATCCGCTTGTCGAGGTCGTCCGCGGCGTGCAGCGCGCTGTCGAGGCCGTCGAAGCGGTCGGAACTCGTCATCGAGCGCGATTTGTCACGTCCGCCGCGCACCTGCTGGCGAATCGCCAGTTCCTCCAGCTGCGCGACGTCGACGGCGGAGAACGCATCGGGCCGTGCCTTCGCTTCCTCGAGCGCCTGGATCGCGCCGCCGCTCGCCGCGAGACCGAACACGTCGTTGCGCACCGTCGCGACGTCGGCGGTACGCAGATTCGGCATCTGGGCATTCGGCGCTTCGACGTCGGGGCCTTGCGACCGTTGCGTCTGCTCGCCGGGCAACTGGGCGCCGGGCGTCTGTGAATTCGGCGTCACGGAGGACGGGGGCGGCGAGCCCGGTGTCTGGGTGACGGGCGCGGGCGAGCCCGGCATCGGGGTGCCGGAGGCCTGCGCGGTTTGCGTCGGCGCGGTCGAGGGCGCGGTGGTTGGGGCCTGCGCGGGTTGCGGCGGCGGCTCCGGTGTGTGCGCGACCGGCGCGGGCGAACTGGACGCAGGTGTGTCGGACGTTGTCGCGGTAGTTTGCGCCGGCGTGTCGGGCGGCTGCGGGTTCGCGGCCTGTGCGACGCCGATCGGCGCGTCCGATGCCTGCGCGACGGGTGCCGGCATATTTGACGGCGCGGTGTCGGATGCCTGGGCCGGCTGCATCGGGGCGCTCGACGTCGGCTCGATCGGTGGCGGCGTACTCGGTGGCGCGGTATCGGTCGCCTGGGCGATCTGGATCGGCGCGCCCGGCGCCGGTTCGCTCGGCTGGGCGACGTCCGGGTCCACCACGACCGTGGTCGGCATCGCCTGCGGTTGCGGGTCCGACGCCTGCGCGAGCTGCATCGACGCATCCGATGCCTGCGCGATCGGCGTCGGCGCCTGCGGGGGCAGGGCGTTCCGACCCTGGGCGATTCCCAGCGACGCCGCCGTCGGTTGCATGTCGGGCGGCAGCGCATCCGTCGCGCCGCGCGTCCCGGCGATTTCGCTCGCGCCGCTCTGGGCCGCGTCGCCTTCGGCGGCAAGACAGGAGCCGGACGCGATGAGCAGCAACAGCAATGGCGCATGCAGGAGGATCCGCCGGTTGGGCGGAGCGGCGGTGGTGCATTGTTGCCTACGATTGTTAGCCACGATGTCTCCTCACTCTGAAACGATCACATCGGTTGCACGCCCGACGACGCGCGCCGCCGGTCGTCGTGCCGCCGGCAGCGAGGCCCGGCGGCATCCGGCCGCTTCACAGGCGGTTGCGGATCGCTTGTCCAAGCAGCGCGCGCGATTCGCTGTTTTTCGGGTCGATGGCGAGCGCGCGGCTCGCGTTCTGCTCCACGCAATTCCATTCGTCGATCCGTGCGCACCAGCGCGCCCGGGCCAGTGCGCGCGCGCCTTCCAGTTCGTCGCGCGTGACGCTGGTGGCCTCCATGTGCGGCGAGTCGGCGAGATACGATTGCGGTTGACGACGCGGCGCGGGGTCGGTGTGTTTTTTCGTGCTTGCGAGCGCCTGCGAACGTGACGTGCGGTGCGTGTCGCCGGGCCGCGCCGCGCGATCGCCGGCCGATGCGGCGAGCGCGTTGGCCGCGAGCGTCGTGGGCGGCACATGCGCGGGGTGCGGGTGTTTCGCGGCGGCGCGGGCAGTCGTGCGTGGCGACGCGGCCGGCGCCGCCGTGGCCGACACGGCAGATGTTGCCGACGCATACGGCGTTCCCGGCACGGAAGGCGTAACCGGCTCGGCCTGCGCGACGGTCGATGCCGCGCCGGAGGCGTCGGCCGTCGCGGCCGCAATGGCGTTGCGATACTTTCCGACGGCGCTGCGGATCATGCCGGCGATGTCGTGCGTCACGGTTGCATGGCCGACTCCCGCGTCCCGCTGGACGTACGCGAAACCGCCGAAGATCGCGGCAAACGCAATGATGCTGAGTGCCGCACTCTTTCCGGGGCCCCAGGCGGGCTTCGACTGACGGACGGGCGAGCCGTCCGGTCGTTCTGCACGAGTCATTCAGTTCTCCTCGATTCGACGGATTGCGATGCACGACGCGAGCACGTGCCATCGCCACGCGGATTCAACCGACGCTCACCACCGCAACTGCGTGGTGAGTGCGCCCGTTTCGACGACCGCGAATTGGGTCGAGCCCTGATAGGTGCCCTCGACCCGGTAACTTGCATCGGGCACGCTGAACAGACAGCGCGGTCCCGTTGCCTTGAATTCGACGAGCACGCGGCCATGCCGTCGCAGCCGCACCTGCACGTTCGACAGCGGTTGCCCGTTCGCGCCTGATACGAACGACACGCCGAGGTTGTAAGGGCGACCATCGGGGGGAAGCGGCGCCGTACCGTCGATTCGCGCATCACCGCAGATGTACGAAATCATGTATCGCCCGGCCTCGGCGTCGGACGAGGGTGCCGGGGGCTGGGTCTGTGCCGCGGCATTGATGCAGAGTGCGGATACGACGATGCCGAGGAGCGGGCGAGCATGCTGTTCAAACGAGGAAGACATTGCAACCTCCATCCGAAATCGCTGACAGCGCATTTATTCCGATTTGAAATGGGCGACGTTCTTTTTGCGACATGCTATTGATACACGATGGGTTTTGAACAAACAATCGCGTGTGGCCCGAATGGGGCATGCTTTAAATGTCTTATTTAAATAGGATTGGTACTCATTCGACGAAATGGATCAGCACTGAACAAAGTCGATATTGCCGAACATGAAATTTGCTCGCCGGTAGCGATGACCATTTCGAAATTTTCCGACGTAAGTGGTACCGAACTTTGTGCCGAAAAATAACGACTGATAAAAGGAAGACTTGCCTCTGTCATCGGCAAATCACGATGAATCATGAAGCACAGGTCAGCTAAATCGAAAGGGCTGGTATGACGTTTTTGGCAAGATTGTCGTTACATGAAAATCGAAACTTTTGATATGTTGTGTAACAGGGTATTTCCGTCATCCAAGTCGACAATTCATTCGGATTCGCAAACGTTTGGCGGTATCGTGGAATTGATCGAGCGTGCGGAACGCATATTGAAGACGAAACGGGATCAAAAAATGCTTCGCGACGGCGAACATGAAATACCGGAGCGCCGCGCGGATTGTATCCGCGCGGCGCTCCGGCAAATCGGGCGATGAGGGGCGGTGGAGGGTGTTACCGGCTGCCGCCGGCGCTGCGGCGCGCGATGCGCACCGCCGGCTCGATCGACGGCTCGGCCGCACGCGTGCCGTCGGCCGCGACGCGCGGGCGGTTCATGATGTAGGTCCACAACTGCTCGGCCGCGAGCCCGCGCTTGCGGGCCGACCGGTACAGGCGAATCTCGAGCTCGGTGATCCAGTCCGCCGAGCCCGCACGAACGAGCGAACCATCCGCGAGTTCTTTCGCCACGCAGCTTTCGGGCAGCCAGCCGATGCCGTGCCCGGCCACGACCATTCCTTTCAACGCCTCGGACATGTGCGTCTCGAAGCACCGATGCAGCGCATACGATTCGGACGCGTTCAGCAGCAGCATCTCGACGACGTTCCCGAGGAACGCGCCCGACGAATACGCGAGGAGCGGCAGCGGCGCGTCCGGCGTGCCGGGCAGTTCGAATACCGGCTTGCCGCGCGCATCGGGCGTCGACACCGGCAGGATCCGCTCGACGCCGAGCGTGACGAACGGGAAGTGGTTCGGATCGAGCACGATCGGCAATTGCGGATGGTGATAGCCGAGCAGCAGATCGCATTCACCTTCGACGAGTTGCTGCACGCCTTCGGGCACGTTCACCGCGTTCACGCGCGCGGTCACGTGGCCGACTTCGCCGTTCAACTGCTTGAGCCATTCGGGGAACAGCGTGAACACGAGCGTATGCGCGACCGCGAAGCGCACGACCTGGTCGCTTGCCGCGAACTGGTCGTAGCCGTTCACGAGGTTGCGTGCCGCATACATGCTGCGCAGGATGTCCGCGGCCAGCCCGCGGAACATCTGCCCGGCCGGCGTCAGCGCGATCGGGTTGATGCTGCGGTCGACCAGCTTCGCGTCCATCCATGTTTCGAGCGCGGCGATTCGTCTGCTGAATGCCGACTGCGTGAGGTGCCGATGACGCGCGGCCCGGGAAAAACTCTTGGTATCCGCAAGGCTCAGGAAATCTTCCAGCCACTTTGCTTCCATGTTGATCTTCGCTTTTTATAGTCGGCGCCGGAAGGCGGCGGCGCCGTTTCACTGAACCGGTTTGGTAGCGTACCGCGCCTCGCGCATCGGAGCCGATGTTTTTTTTCGATTGGTGTTAGTCGAAATATGCATGGGCGTTGTCGGCGGGATTACGGCTACATACGGTTGAGGTGCCGGACCCGGCTAACCGGTTAGTTCACCGCGTCGAACTGCCCGACTTGCCGCAGACGGTACTTCCCCCCAGGGCCGGCCGCGCACCCGCGCGCGCCGGCTCGCCTTTCCGCTATTCCGCCCGGGCAACCGAAGGATGTGGCGCAATCCCCGTCGCGGTGCAGGGCGGGCCGCCGCAATGGCTCGCCGATGCCGCGTCGCGGTTCGCTGCGATGCGGCAAGATCGGGCGGGAAGGTGGCGGGGCGCGGGCGACCGCACGGCGACGGGGGAAGCCGCGCCGACGCAGGCGCGGCGCCGCTGCCGGCTGGCGGCGCCGAGAGTCGCGGAGGCGCGCCGCCAGGGGAAGGATTGGTGCAGTGCAGATTGCACAGTCGTGACACGCGGGGGAACTATGTTCGACAGGCGCGGTGCAGCGGAGGCCGTGCGCGGGCACGGCACGCCTCTGGCGCGTCCTGCGTCGAGCGCATCGCACCATCGTGGTGCGGCGTGCCGCGGGGGCGTGCCGGCCGTGCGACAAAAAGGGGGAACCTGAGGGAATATCGCAAGGCACGTTCCTTGCAAGGCAGTCAGTACGCCGGTCCGGCATGCGCAATGCCGGGGAAAACGATCGATGGAGAAAAGATCGATGAAGCCATTCGATGAAATGCTGCAATCCGGCGACATGGTGAGGGCGCCTTACGCGCGCCTCAAGCAGTGGCTCGACACGCAGAACCCCGCGAGCCTCGCCCAGAAGGCCCACGACGCGGAAGGCGTGTTCCGCAGGACGGGCATCACGTTCGCCGTGTACGGCGACGCGCAGGCCGCCGAGCGGCTGATTCCGTTCGATATCGTGCCGCGGATCATCTCGGGCGCGGAATGGAGCCGGCTGTCGCTCGGCATCGAGCAGCGCGTGATGGCGCTCAACGCGTTCCTCGACGACATCTATCACCGCCAGGAGATCGTGCGGGCCGGCATCGTGCCGAAGCACCTGATCGCGCACAACGAGGCGTTCATCCCGGAGATGATCGATTTCCGGCCGCCCGGGAACGTTTACACGCACATCATCGGCGTCGACATCGTGCGCACCGGCGAGAACGAGTTCTACGTGCTGGAGGACAACGCGCGCACGCCGTCGGGCGTGTCGTACATGCTGGAAAACCGCGAGACGATGATGCAGCTCTTCCCCGAGCTGTTCCAGCAAGTCAAGGTGCGCCCGGTCGAGACCTATCCGCAGATGCTGCGGCAGTCGCTCGCGGCCGTGTGCCCGCCGGGCGGCAACGCCGACAACCCGACCATCGCCGTGCTCACGCCCGGCATCCACAATTCCGCGTACTACGAACATTCGTTCCTCGCCGACCAGATGGGCGTGCACCTCGTCGAGGGCAGCGATCTGCAGGTGGTCGACGGCCGCGTCGCGATGCGCACCACCGAAGGCTTCCGGCCGATCGACGTGCTGTACCGCCGCGTCGACGACGCGTTCCTCGATCCGCTCACGTTCCGGCCCGATTCGGTGCTCGGCGTGGCCGGGATCATGGACGTCTACCGCGCCGGCAACATCACGATCGCGAACGCGCCCGGCACCGGCATCGCCGACGACAAGGCGATCTACTCGTACATGCCGGAGATCGTCGAGTTCTACACGGGCCGCAAGGCGCTGCTGGAGAACGTGCCGACCTGGCGCTGCGGCGAGGCCGACAGCCTGAAATACGTGCTCGACCATCTCGACGAACTGGTCGTGAAGGAAGTGCACGGCTCCGGCGGCTACGGGATGCTGGTCGGTCCGTGCGCATCGAAGGCCGAACTCGAAGCGTTCGCCGCGAAGCTGCGCGCGCGTCCCGCGAACTACATCGCGCAACCCACGCTGGCGTTGTCCACGACGCCGATCCTGACCGAAGCCGGCCTCGCGCCGCGCCACGTCGACCTGCGGCCGTTCGTGCTGGTGTCGGACCGGATCCGCATCACGCCGGGCGGGCTCACGCGCGTTGCGCTGCAGGAGGGATCGCTCGTCGTCAACTCGAGCCAGGGCGGCGGCACCAAGGACACCTGGGTGCTGGCCGACTGAGCCGGGCACGACCGCGCGCGCCGCAGCCGGCGCGCGAACCGAACGAAGACGGAGTGGACACGAGATGCTTCTGGGACGAACTGCAAGCGGTCTCTACTGGATGTACCGCTATATCGAGCGCGCGGAGAACATCGCGCGCATCGTGGATGCCGGGCTGCGGATGGCGCTCACGCGCACGTCCGACGCGCCGGCCGAATGGTCGTCGGTGCTGGTCAGCTCGGGCGCGGACGACGGCTATCGTCAGAAGTACGACGCATATGCCGCCGACACCGTGACCGACTACCTGCTGCGCGACCGCGACAACCCGTCGAGCGTGCTGTCGTGCATCGAGAACGCGCGCTCGAACGCGCGGATGGTGCGCACGGCGCTCACCCGCGAGGCGTGGGAGAGCGTGAACGGCGCATGGCTCGCGCTGCGCCACGCGCTCGCGCAGCCGGTGCCTGAGAGCGGGCTGCCGGCGGTGCTCGACGAAGTGAAGCGTGAAACCGCGCTGATCCTCGGCAGCTTCTACAGCACGATGCTGCGCAACGAGATCTTCGATTTCGCGCAGATCGGCGCGTTCGTCGAGCGCGCCGACAACACCGCGCGGATTATCGACGTGAAATACCACCTGCTGCTGCCGTCGGTGTCGCACGTCGGCACGATCCTCGACAACTACCAGTGGGAGACGATCCTGCGCTGCGTGGCCGCGCACCGCTCGTATCGCTGGGTGTACGACGTGCAGTACAAGCCGATGAACATCGCCGATTACCTGATCCTGAACGGCCGCATGCCGCGTTCGCTGCGCTATTGCTACGGGCGCGTGGTGTCGAGCCTGAACATGCTCGCGAAGGATTACGGCGTGACACACCCGTGTCACGACACGGCCACGAAGATTCTGCAGATGCTGTCCGACACCTCGGTCGAGCGCATCTTCAAGAGCGGCCTGCACGAGTTCCTGACCGACTTCATCGGCCGCAACAACAGCCTCGGGATCGATATCGCCCAGGCTTACAACTTCGACTGAGACTTGCCATGCGACTCGCCATCCGACACATCTCGCGTTATCAGTTCGACGATCAAGCCACCTACGCGTTGCAACGGCTGCGGCTGCGCCCGCAATCGGGGCCCGGGCAGACGGTGCGCGCGTGGCAGGTCACGATCGAAGGCGTCGAGCCGGCGCTGTCCTACACGGACGGGCTCGGCAACCGGATCGACCTCGTGCGCCACGACCGCGGCGCGAAGAACGAGATCGTCGTGGTCGCGGCCGGCGTCGTCGAGACGCAGGACCGCGCCGGCATTCTCGGCAACCCCGAGGGCTATGCGCCGCCGTGGATCTTCGAGCGCGAGACCGCGCTCACGAAGGCCGGCGACACCGTGCGCGAACTCACGCAGGCGCTGCCGATCGAGCCGCACAGCCTCGACGCGCTGCACTGGCTGATGACGGAAGTGCATGGCCGCATCGCGTACGCGCCGAACCTGGCCGACGCGCCGGTCGATGCCGAAACCGCGCTGCAAAGCGGCGAGGGCACGAGCCGCGACCATGCGCATGCGTTCATCGCGGCCGCGCGCGCGCTGAAGGTGCCCGCGCGCTATATCTCCGGCTACGTGCTCGCCGACAGCGCGATGCAGCGCATCGCCGACGCGAAGCAGAGCGCGGCGGACGACGAGGAAGAGGAGGCGCTCGCGCTGCAGAGCGGCGACGGCATGCAGCAGGCGCTCGGCGCATCGCACGCGGCGCAGTCGCAGGGCTTGCCGCAGGCGGCGCTCGGCGCGCAGCCGCAGGCCGCCGCGCTGATGCAGCAGCCGGCCGGTCATGCGTGGGCGGAGGCCTACGTCGAAGGGCTCGGCTGGGTCGGCTTCGATCCGTTCATGAACCGCTGCCCGGACGAGCGCTACGTGCGCATCGCCGTCGGCCTCGACGCGCGCGACGCGCAGCCGGTGACGGGACTCGGCGCGAGCATCGTCGGCATCGAGATCAGCGTCGTGCAGTCGCCGGAACTGGTCTGACGCACCCCTTTGCCGAATCCGCCGTGCCGTGCCGCCGCAGCGACGGCGACGCGGCGCGCGCGGCCGGCCCAACCCGAACCGAGCGGCTCTCCCATGCCCATCCACGTCGCGCTGCATCACACCACCCGCTACCGCTACGACCGGCCTGTCAACCTCGGCCCGCAGATCGTGCGGCTGCGGCCCGCGCCGCACTGCCGGACGCCGATCGTCGCGTATTCGATGACGGTCGAGCCCGCGCAGCACTTCATCAACTGGCAGCAGGACCCGTTCTCGAACTATCTCGCGCGGCTCGTGTTTCCGGAACGCACCGAACACTTCGAGATCACGATCGACCTGGTCGCCGAGATGTCGGTGTACAACCCGTTCGACTTCTTTCTGGAAGCGAGCGCGGAGCACTATCCGTTCAACTATGACGATGCGCTGAAGACCGAACTCGCGCCGTACCTCGCGTGCGATCCGCAGACGAGCGCGGCGCCGCTGTTCCGCGCGTATCTCGACAGCGTCGACCGCACGCCGGCCGGCACCGTGAACTTCCTCGTCGCGCTGAACCAGCAGCTGCAGCACGACATCGGCTATCTCGTGCGGATGGAGCCTGGCGTGCAGACGCCCGAGCAGACGCTCGAGCTCGCGTCCGGGTCGTGCCGCGACAGCGCATGGCTGCTCGTGCAGCTGTGCCGGCACCTCGGCATCGCCGCGCGCTTCGTGTCCGGCTATCTGATCCAGCTTACGCCCGACGTGAAGGCGCTCGACGGCCCGAGCGGCACGTCGGTCGACTTCACCGACCTGCACGCGTGGTGCGAAGTCTATCTGCCGGGCGCGGGCTGGATCGGCTTCGATCCGACCTCGGGCCTGCTTGCCGGCGAAGGGCACATCCCGCTCGCGTGCACGCCGCAGCCGACCAGCGCCGCGCCGGTCGAAGGGCTGATCGACGAGTGCGAAGTCGCGTTCGAACACGAGATGGCGGTGACGCGCGTGTACGAATCGCCGCGCGTGACGAAGCCGTATACCGAGTCGCAGTGGGACGCCGTGCGCACGCTCGGCGCGCAGGTCGACGG
Organism: Burkholderia sp. RF4-BP95; assembly: GCF_001521985.1. Classification (NCBI taxonomy): domain Bacteria; kingdom Pseudomonadati; phylum Pseudomonadota; class Betaproteobacteria; order Burkholderiales; family Burkholderiaceae; genus Burkholderia; species Burkholderia sp. RF4-BP95. Next base: position 456,907 of record NZ_LOSX01000018.1, read on the forward strand.
CGCGCTGACGGCCGGTGACGTGCGGCTCACCCAGGGCGGCGAGCCGACCTTCGTGTCGATCGACGATCGCGACGGCGCGGAGTGGAACACCGATGCGCTCGGCCCGACCAAGCGCGGCTACGCGACCGAACTCGTGCAGCGGCTGCGCGCCGAATACGGCGAAGGCGGCTTCCTGCATTTCGGGCAGGGCAAGTGGTATCCGGGCGAACAGTTGCCGCGCTGGGCGCTGTCGATCTTCTGGCGCGCCGACGGCCAGCCCGTGTGGCACGATCCGTCGTTGTTCGCCGACGAGCGCGAGCCGTCCGCGTGCACGACCGACGACGCGAAGCGCTTCATCGACGCGCTGGCCGCGCGCCTCGGCCTGACCGACGAATTCGTGCGGCCCGGCTACGAGGACGTCTGGTACTACCTGTGGCGCGAGCGCCGGCTGCCCGTCAACGTCGATCCGTTCGATTCGCGCCTCGACGACGAGCTCGAACGCGCGCGGCTGCGCAAGGTGTTCGACCAGCAGCTCGACAGCGTGGTCGGCTACGTGCTGCCGATCAAACGCGCGGACGACGTGGCGGGCCAGCCCGGCCTCGATGGCCCGCGCTGGCAGACGGGCCCGTGGTTCTTCCGCGACGAGCGGATGTACCTCGTGCCCGGCGATTCGCCGATGGGCTATCGGCTGCCGCTCGATTCGCTGCCGTGGGTCGCCGGCGCCGACTATCCGTACCTCGTCGAACGCGATCCGTTCGCGCCGCGCGCCGCGCTGCCGGACGCTGCCGCGTTCCGTGCGCGTCACGCGGGCACGGCCGACGCGCCGCGCTACCTGGCCGGCGCGCATCGCGAAGCACCCGTGCAAACGGTCATGCAATGGCGCGGCGACGGCACGGCCGCCGACGGGCGGCACGCGCATGGCACGGCGGACGCGCAGCGCCGCCCCGAGCGCTTCGAATCGGCCGCATGGATCACGCGTACCGCGCTGTGCGCCGAAGTGCGCAACGGCATCCTGTATCTGTTCATGCCGCCGCTCGCCGCGCTCGAAGATTATCTCGACCTGCTCGCCGCGATCGAGCTGACCGCGCACGCGCTCGACGTGAAGCTCGTGCTCGAAGGCTATCCGCCGCCGCGCGACGCACGGCTCAAGCTGCTGCAGGTCACGCCCGATCCCGGCGTGATCGAGGTGAACATCCATCCGGCGAAGAGCTTCGACGAACTCGTCGGCCAGACCGAATTCCTGTACGACGCGGCCTGGCAGTCGCGCCTGTCCAGCGAGAAGTTCATGGTCGACGGCCGGCACGTCGGCACGGGCGGCGGCAACCACTTCGTGCTCGGCGGCGCGACGCCGGCCGACAGCCCGTTCCTGCGCCGCCCGGACCTGCTCGCGAGCCTGATCGCGTACTGGCACAACCATCCGTCGCTGTCGTACCTGTTCTCGGGGCTGTTCATCGGTCCGACGAGCCAGGCGCCGCGCGTCGACGAGGCGCGCAACGACCAGGTCTACGAGCTCGACATCGCATTCGCGGAAATCCAGCGCAACAAGCTGCTGTACGGGCAGGACATGCCGCCGTGGCTCGTCGACCGCGTGCTGCGCAACCTGCTGATCGACGTGACCGGCAACACGCACCGCAGCGAATTCTGCATCGACAAGCTGTATTCGCCCGATTCGTCGACCGGGCGGCTCGGCCTGCTCGAACTGCGCGCGTTCGAGATGCCGCCGCATGCGCGGATGAGCATCGTGCAGCAACTGCTGCTGCGCGCGCTGGTCGCGCGTTTCTGGACCGCGCCGTACACGACGCCGCTCACGCGCTGGGGCACCGCGCTGCACGATCGCTTCATGCTGCCGGCGTTCCTGAAGATGGATTTCGACGACGTGCTGGCCGAGCTGCGCGACGCCGGTTTCGCGTTCGATGCGGCGTGGTTCGCGCCGCACTTCGAATTCCGCTTCCCGCTGTTCGGCCAGATCGCGGTGAACGGGATGCAGCTGTCGCTGCGCGGCGCGCTGGAGCCGTGGCACGTGATGGGCGAGGAGGGTGCGACCGGCGGCACGGTGCGCTACGTCGATTCGTCGGTCGAACGGCTCGAAGTGCGCGTGACCGGTCTGAACGACAACCGGCACGTCGTGACCGTCAACGGCCGCGCGCTGCCGCTGCAGCCGACCGGCACCGTCGGCGAATACGTCGCGGGCGTGCGCTACAAGGCATGGGCGCCGCCGTCGGCGCTGCATCCGACCATCGGCGTGCATGCGCCGCTCACGTTCGACATCGTCGACACGTGGCTGCAACGCTCGCTCGGTGGCTGCCGGTATCACGTCGCGCATCCGGGCGGGCGCAACTACGCGACGTTCCCGGTCAATGCGTACGAGGCCGAGAGCCGGCGGCTCGCGCGCTTCGTCGCGATGGGGCACACGCCGGGGCGGATGGACGTGTCGGCCGCCGCGCCGAGCCGCGAATTCCCGTTCACGCTCGACCTGCGACGGCCTTGATCCTCGGATGAAAGCACGGACGACGATGCGCGGTTCGCGACCTCCCGGCGCGCCGGCCGGAGTGCTAGGATGCGGGCAGAACGCGGCCGCCCGCCGTGCCCGGCCGCCGGTGCGGCGGCGCGCGGGTGCGTCCGCCCCCTGACGACGGAACGATATCGACCGTGCCGCCCATTCACTCCGACGATCTCGCCGACGCCGACGCGATGCCCACGCTCTTCGATACCGGCGCGCAGCCGGATGCCGCGGAACTGGCCGCCGCGCTCGCGGCGCCGGCCGCGGCCGGCCGCTACGACGAACTGCGCGGCAGCGCCGCCGGCCTCACCGCGCCGCTGCTCGCGCCTGCATGGCGCAGCTTCTTCACGTCGATCGGCAGCGACGGCGTGGCCGACCTCGACCGCCGCGCCGACGCGCTGCAGCGCCGCATGCGCGAGAACGGCCTGTTCTACCAGCTCCACGAACAACGCGCGGGCGACGGCGCGGCCGGCCCGTGGTCGCTCGACCTGCTGCCGCTGATCGTCACGCCCGAGGACTGGGTCGCGATCGAGCGCGGCGTGCTGCAACGCGTGCGGCTGCTCAACGCGACGATGGCCGACCTGTACGGGCCGCAGACGATCCTGCAGCGCGGGCTGCTGCCGCCCGCGCTCGTGACCGGGCATCCGGGCTACCTGCGCGCGATGCGCGGCGCACGCGTGCCGGGCGATACGTGGCTGCACGTCGTCGCGTTCGACCTCGCGCGCGGCCCCGACGGGCAATGGCGGATCGTCGCGCAGCACACGCAGGGCCCGTCCGGGCTCGGCTATCTGCTCGAGAACCGGCTGATCGTGTCGCGGCTCTTTCCGCGCGGCTTCCGCGGGCTGCGCGTACAGCGGCTCGCGTCCGCGTACCGGTCGCTGCTGCAGAGCATGCAGGCGCTCAGCCCGGCCGCCAGGAACTCGCGGATCGTGCTGTTGACGCCGGGGCCGCACAGCGCGACGTACTTCGAGCACGCGTATCTCGCGCGCTACCTCGGCCTCACGCTCGTCGAGGGCGGCGACCTGACCGCGCGCGACAATCGTGTATTCCTGAAGACGCTGCGCGGGCTCGAACCCGTGCACGGCATCCTGCGGCGCGTCGACGACGCCTGGCTCGATCCGCTCGAACTGCGGCCCGATTCGCTGCTCGGCGTGCCGGGGCTGCTGCAGGCCGTGCGCGCCGGCAACGTGCTGCTCGCGAATGCGCCGGGCTCCGGCTTCCTCGAATCTCCGGGCATGCTCGGTTTCATGCCGCGCCTCGCGGAAGGGCTGCTCGGCGAAACGCTGACGTTGCCCGCCGTGCATTCGTGGTGGTGCGGCGAGGCGGCGGCATGCGACGACGCGCTGGCGCAGCTCGCGCGCTGCATCGTGAAGCCGTCGTATCCGCCCGACGCGCAGGCCGGCGGCGCGTTCGACCCGGTGATCGGCGCGCGGCTCACGCCGGCGCAGCTGACCGAATGGCGTGCGCGAATCCTGGCCCGGCCCGAGCATTACACGGTGCAGGCCGACCTGCCGCTGTCGCAGGCGCCGACCTGGCCGGGACCCGACGCGCCCGACGGCTCCGGCGGCGCGCGCATCGTGCCGAAGCCGCTGCTGCTGCGCGTGTTCGCGCTGGCCGATGGCGCGCAACGCTGGCGGCTCCTGCCGGGCGGGCTGTCGCGGGTCGGCACGCGCGATACGCTGTTCAACGCGCCGATGCCGCGCGGCGGCAGCACCGTCGATACGTGGGTGATGACCGAAGGCATCGTCGATTCGACGACGCTGCTGCAAACCCGTCTCGGCCCCGACGATCTGGTCGAGCGCCCGCGCGCGATCGCGAGCCGCGCGGCCGAGAACCTGTTCTGGCTCGGCCGCTACACCGAGCGCGCGACCAACCTGATGCGTCTCGCGCGCGCCGCGCTGGAGCGGCTGCGCGGCGAGGACGACGTCGACAGTCCCGCGCATCTGGAATTGATCGACACGCTGTGCCGCGACACCGGGCTGATCGCGCCCGACGCACCGAATGCCGTCGATGCGCCGCGCGCGTTCCAGCACGCGCTCGCGACGTCGCTGACGCGCGGCGCGGACCGTACGTCGGGCATCGCGTCGTGCCTGTTCGGGATGCGCGCGGCCGCCGCCGCGATCCGCGAGCGGCTGTCGAGCGATCAGTGGCGGCTGATCGACGACGCGACGCAACTGTTCGCCGACAGCGCCGATCATCCGGAAGCCGAGGAGCAGATCGGCAACGAGGCGCTGCAGCTGCTCGAGCGGCTGGGGCTGCTGCTCGGCGCGATCACCGGCGCGCAGACCGACAACATGACGCGCGACGACGGCTGGCGGCTGCTGTCGATCGGCCGGCAGATCGACCGGCTGGACTTCCTGTGCAGCGTGCTGAAGTTCGCGTTCGACGATGGCGCGGTGCATCGGCAGGACGGCTTCGAACTCGTGCTGGAACTGTTCGACAGCACGATCACGTTCCGCTCGCGGTTCCAGCGCGGCTTCGACGTCGCGCCGCTGCTGTCGCTCGTGGTGCTCGACACCGACAACCCACGCTCGCTCGGCTGGGTCGTGCAGGCGTTGCGCGGCCGGCTGACGAAGGTCGAGCGCAGCGAGGGCTATGCGCTGTCCGAGCTGGCCGAGACGATTCCGGACGTGCCCGCGTGGTCGCTGCACGAGCTGTGCGAAACCGGCGACGACGGCCGGCACGACACGCTGCTCGATGCGCTCGACACGACCGTGAAGGCCGTGTGGGAGCTGTCGAACCGGATCGGCGAGCGCTATTTCAGCCACGTGCGCGAGGCGGGCAGGACGCTATGGTGACGACGAAACACGCGGCGAAGACGCCGCCCGCGGCCGGTTCCGGCAGCGCGAAGGAGGCTGCCACGCCTGCCACGCCCGCCGCACCCGCAACGCCGGCGGCCGTCGCGGCCGGCCGCGTGCTGCGCGTCACGCACGACACCGAATACCGCTACGCCGCCCGCGTCGAATCCGCCCAGCACCAGGCGCGGCTCCAACCGCTCGCGACGCCGCGCCAGCAGGTGCTGTCGTTCGCGCTCGACATCGAGCCCGCGCCGGAAGCGGTCTGCACCGAGATCGACGCATTCGGCAACGCGCGCGCATCGTTCGCGCTGAACCAGCCTCACGACGCGCTGCTCGTGCGCAGCCGCAGCACGGTGCGCGTGAGCCCGCCCGTGTGGTCGCAGGGCGCACGCGGCGCGCCGCCGCCCGCGATCGCGCATCCCGACGCCGAACATGCAACGGCATGGGAAGCCGTGCGCGACCGCTTGCGGTTTCGTGCCGGGCAGCCGTACGACGCGGCGAGCGAGTTCGTGTTCGCGTCGCCGCACGTGGCGTGCGATCCCGAACTGGCCGCGTATGCGGCCGCCAGCTTCACGCCGCGGCGGCCGCTCGTGCAGGCCGCGTGGGACCTGATGCGGCGGATTCACGCCGACTTCGCGTACACGCCGAACAGCACCGACATCACGACGACGGCGCTCGATGCGTTGCGATTGCGCAAGGGCGTCTGCCAGGATTTCGCGCACGTGATGATCGGCGCGCTGCGCTCGCTCGGGCTCGCCGCGCGCTACGTGAGCGGCTATCTGCTGACGCAGCCGCCGCCCGGACAGCCGCGGCTGATCGGCGCGGACGCGTCGCATGCATGGGTCGACGTCTACGACCCGGCATGGCCCGAAGACGGCGGCTGGCTGCAGCTCGATCCGACCAACGACCGCGCACCGGGCGACGACTACGTGATGCTGTCGATCGGCCGCGACTACGCGGACGTGACGCCGCTGCGCGGCGTGATCCGCGGCGGCGGCGCGGATCAGGAGCTGAAGGTCGGCGTGACGGTCGAGCCGCTCGATACGCCGTAAGTCACGCGGCATGATCGCGCCGGCGCCGCACGCGTCGGCCGTTTAAGTCTTCGTTAATTCTGCCCGCCTAGCATGGTGATGCCGACGAACGGACCGGACCCGGGTCCGGCGCCGGCGGCACGCACGGGTGCGTCGACGTCACGGCGCCGCGCCGTCGCGCGTGGCCATTTCATTGCAACGGCGGCAGACATGATCAAGAACTTCGACTACCCGCTCGGTAACGAGACGATCGCGCTCTGCGCGAGCTTCGGCGCGGGCCCCGCATTCCGTCGCGTGCTCGTGAGCCGCGCGGATTCGATGGAGACGCTCGTGGTGCTCGATGCGCGCGGCCTGTCGGGCCTGCTGAAGGTCGCGACCGAGCAGCCCGAAGGATTGCTCGACGATGCGATCCGCAAGGTCGGCGACGAACAGCTCGTCGAGCGCGCGATCAGCGGCCGGACGATCGTCGAAGCCGCGCTTTGAGCGGGCGGCGCGTGCAGGCCGGCATGGCCGGCTGCAACGCGCCGCCTGGCGTTGCGGCTTACGCGGCGAACCGGTCCGTCGCGGCGAGCAGTGCCTTCAGGATCCCCGGTTCGTTGTACGCATGCCCGGCGTCCGGCACGATCTCGAACGTCGCGTCGGGCCATGCCTTCGCGAGGTCCCACGCGGTGCGCGCGGGCGTCGCGATGTCGTAGCGGCCTTGCACGATCACGCCCGGAATGCCGGCGAGGCGATGCGCGTCGCGCAGCAACTGGCCTTCGTCGACGAAACCGCGGTTCACGAAGTAGTGGTTTTCGATGCGCGCGAACGCGAGCGCGTAGTGGCCGTCCGCGAAGTGCGCGGCCAGCGCCGGATCGGGCAGCAGCGTGATCGTGCGGCCTTCCCAGATGCTCCATGCGCGCGCGGCTTCGAGCTTCGCGGCTTCGTCGTCGCCCGTCAGTCGGCGATGGTATGCGGCCATCAGGTCGCCGCGCTCGGCTTCCGGGATCGGTGCGAGGAATTCCTCCCACAGGTCCGGGAACAGCCACGACGCGCCTTCCTGGTAGTACCACAGCAACTCCGCGCGGCGCATCGTGAAGATGCCGCGCACGACGAGCGCGCTCACGCGCCGCGGGTGCGTTTCCGCGTACGCGAGGCCAAGCGCGCTGCCCCACGAGCCGCCGAACACGAGCCATTGTTCCGCGCCCACCATCTCGCGCAGCCGCTCGATGTCGGCCACCAGGTCCCGGGTCGTGTTGTTGTCGAGGCTCGCGTGGGGCGTCGAACGCCCGCAGCCGCGCTGGTCGAACAGCAGGATGTCGTAGCGCTCGGGATCGAACAGGCGGCGATGGTCGGGGCTGCAGCCCGCACCCGGACCGCCGTGCAGGAACACCGCCGGCTTGCCGGACGGGTTGCCGCAGCGCTCCCAGTAGATGCGGTGGCCGTCGCCGGTGTCGAGGTGGCCATGGGCGTAGGGTTCGATCGGTGGGTACACAGGCAGGCTCCGGGTGAGGGTCGGCAGGAGGGCGGACGAGGCACGGGCCGGTGTGCGATCGGAATGCCGCGGCGCCGATATCGCGGATATTGCGGCGCCGCAAAATTCGTTGTGTCTGCATCGGACCGGCCGCCGCCGGACAAGGCTTGTCATTATGCCCATTCATTCCGCCCGCCGTGCGGCTGTCGGCACCGGGCGTGCGGCGCGGTCATTTCGGCCGACAGGCGCACCGAAATTTTTTGAAGCAATTTCGTTCCGATATTTTTCAGACAAAATCCCGGCGACATATCGGCGAGCCGGTCGCGGGCGCCGGCCTTCATACCGTTCCTCCACCGTGCCAACGGGAAACGAGCCGATGAACCATCGCGTCAAGCAGCTGACCGGGTTGCGCGCCGTCGCGGTCACGATGGTCGTCGTCGGCCATGCGGAGCACGTGCTGCCGGGCGGCTACACGGGCTGGTTCGCGCCGCTGCGGCTGATCGCCGACGGCCGGCTCGGCGTGCTGATCTTCTTCGTCCTCAGCGGCTTCCTGATCACCAACGTGCTGCGCGCGGAATTCGCGCGCACCGGCGGGATCGCGCTGACGTCGTTCTACGTGCGCCGCGCGTTGCGGATCTGGCCGGCCTGCTACGTGTATCTCGCGACCGTCGGCGTGCTCGCCATCGCCGGCTGGCTCGACGTCGATCGCCGGCAGTGGCTGTATGCGGCGCTGCATCTGTGGAATTACTCGGCGTGGTTCGGGCTGACCGGCGACAACACGCTGCATCCGGCCGGCGCGTGGTATCTCGGCCATTTCTGGTCGCTCGCGCTCGAGGAGCAGTTCTACTGGTTCTGGCCGCTGCTGTTCGCGTACGGCGCACGCCGTCGCGGCACGCGCTGGCTGGCCGCGCTGATCCTGGCCGTGCCGCTGGTGCGCGCGCTCACGTATTTCGTCGCGCCGGCGCTGCGCGGGCAACTCGGGATGATGCTGCATACGGGCGTCGATCCGATCCTGATCGGCTGCTACGCGGCGCTCAACCGCGAACGGCTCGAAGCATGGATCCGCTCGTGGCGCGGCGAGACGCGCATCGTGACGGCGCTCGTCATCATCGTGCTGTTCGGGATGCCCGTTGCCGAGCATCGGCTCGGTGGCTTCTGGAACGCAACCTACGGCGTGACGCTCGAGGCCGCGTTGATCGCGATCGTGATCGTCGTGCTGAATTTCCGCAGCGAGTTCTGGTGCGCGCGGTGGCTGCGCGCCGCGCCGGTCGTGTTCGTCGGCACGATCTCGTTCAGCCTGTATCTGTGGCAGCAGCCGTTCGCGAATCCGGAGCTGGCGGTTCCGCACGCGTTCCCGCTCGGGATCGTGTGGGCGCTGCTGGCCGCGACGGCGAGCTATTTCCTCGTCGAGAAGCCGTTCCTGCGGTTGAAGGATCGCTACGCCGCGCGCGAGGCGCGACGCATGCGCGACGATGCGCTGCGGATGCCGGTGCCGACCGATGCGATCGGGCCGAAGGTGGTGGAGTAGGGCACGCGTGACGGGCCCCGCCTGTCTACCAGGCTGAAACGCTTCAGCGCCTCGGGAAAATACAGGACGCGCAGGGTCGATTCCGTCCGACTTGCCGTCGCGACGCGAAATGGTGACGTTGCGAACCTCCCGGAAACGCGAGGCAGACCGTCGCTGTTCGGCTACGAACCGCCATTCGACCTCACGTCCGCCGCGGTCATTCGACCTGTTCCGGCATCCGCTTGCAAGCATCTGCCGGGCTCCGGCGTCGCCTGAACTCTGGCGACTCATTTATCCATTTGAATAAAATCGGACAAGATTCTATTGTTCGGTTGATATGCGGTAATGCTCTGACGATGTAGCCTCTGCCTGACCGGCTTTGCGACCGTGGTGACAATCGATCATCGGAGCTGATGGATGATCAAACGGCTTACGCTTGTATCTGCCTCGATCGTATTGGGCTGCGTTGCGACCATCGCCCCCGTGCTGACGAGCATTTACGTTGCCGATGAGGACGTCGAGCGACGGGATCAGAACGATCTGCGCGACTTCGCAGCCAAGGCGCTCTTGCGCGCGGAGTTGGTCACGTATCAGGCCGTTACTGCCCTTGCGGACCTCGAGCGTGTTCCGGGGGCATCCTGTTCCGCCGCCAACCTGTCGCACGCGGCGCGCGTGATTTTCAATTACGGCTATGTGCAGGATGCGGGCACCTACGCCGACGGACAATATCTCTGCTCGCCCTTGATGGGCGATGTGCGCGCGCTGCATTTGACGCTGCCGCCGGCCGATTGGCGCAGTGCGGACGGATATTCGGTCTGGTTCAGGCGCAAGAGCCCGCTGAGCGACGTGCGCGAGGACATCCAGTTGGCTCGCAACGGCCATTACGTCTTGATCGATCCAAAGTCATACGTCGATCTGATCGATCCGGCGAGGCGCCCGATCGCGGCGGTCAATACCGACACCGGCACGCTGTTCGCGCTCTCCTATGGCGCCGACAAGGATGAAATGCTCAACGCATGGAAGCTCGGCGGCAAGCTCGAGAACGACCGATGGTATTACGCGGTCGCGAAGTCCGCGACCGGCCCGCTCGCGATGGTCGTCAAATCGCCGAAGAGCAGTCTTGTCGGCGACTGGCCGAAACTGCTTGCGACGTGGCTTTCCATCGGCGTTGCGCTGGGCGCTGCGAGCGGATGGCTGGCGTTCAAACGCGTGTCGCGCCAGCTCTCCTTTCCGGCAACCCTGGAGTGGGCGATCAGTCGCAAGAAGATGCAAGTCGTCTACCAGCCGATCGTCAATCTTGTAGACGGCCGTTGCGCCGGGGTCGAGGCGCTCGTCAGATGGGAATTGAACGGGCGACCCGTGTCGCCGGAGATCTTCGTGGCGGTTGCCGAGGAAAATCATCTGATCCAGCCGTTGACCGATCTCGTGCTCGACAAGATCATTGCCGACATGGCGCCTCTGCTGCGCACGCACCGGGCATTTTATGTGTCGATCAACGTGAGCAGCGACGACTTGCGAAGCGATCGGTTCCTCAAGGTTCTCGCGCGCGTGCTCGACGGCACCGGCATTGACCCGTCCCAGATACGGATCGAAGCCACCGAGCGCAGCTTCATGAATGCGGACGAAACCCGCGACGTCATCGCGGCATTCAGGGCGGCCGGACACCCCGTCTATATCGACGATTTCGGCACGGGCTATTCGAGTCTTTCCTACCTGCAGACTTTCCAGGTCGATATTCTCAAGATCGACAAGTCGTTCATCGACACGGTCGCAAGGGACACTGCATCGAGCATCGTCGCACCGCACATCATCTCGATGGCTCACGAGCTGGGTCTGGAAGTCGTTGCCGAGGGTGTCGAATCGGACACACAGGTCGAATATCTTCGAGGCAAGGGCGTGCAGTACGGACAAGGCTGGTACTTCGCGAAGGCCATGCCTGTCGTAGAGCTGATGGCATGGCTGCTGGCACGCGAAACGTCGCAGGAGACCGCCAGGTTGACGGCGGCGTAGCATTCGATGGCATCCGTCGTTTGTTTCGCTGCGCGCGGGCGTCGATAAGCGATACGCGTGAAAATCTGCGAGGAACAAAAAAGGCCCTCGCGGGCCTTGGGTTGGAGAGCGAGGCCGACGCTTAACGCGTCAGCGCCGTGAACTCCTCCAGCAGTCGATCGACATCAGCCGCTTCGATCGCGCCCATCGTCGAGATGCGGAACAGTTCCTTCGACAACCCGCCTTGCCCCGCGTAGATCACGAAGCCGCGCGCCTTCAGGCCGTCGTGCAGCGTCTCGTACGTGACGCCCTGCGGCAGCCGGTACGCGCGCAGCACGACCGACGATGCGCCTTCGGCCAGCACGAGCGGCATCCCGCGCGCGGCGAGGCCGGCCTGCGCCTGATCCGCGAGCGCCTTGTAGTGCGCATGGCGCGCACGCCAGCCACCGGCTTCGTCGAACTCGCGCAGCGCCTCGACGAGCGCGTAATACGCGTGCACGGACGGCGTGAACGGCGTATTGCGCTGGTCCTGAAGCTTCGCGAGACGGCCGAGATCGAGGTAATACGTGCGGCTCGCGGCCTTCGCAAGCGCGCCGCGGCGCACGATCACGAACGCCGCGCCCGGCACGCCGTGCAGGCACTTGTTCGCGGTCGCGGCGACCGCGTCGATCACGCCGCCGGCGAAGTCGATCGCTTCGGCGCCGAAGCTGCTGACGCCGTCGACGAGCATTTTCACGCCGCGCGCGCGGCACACGTCGGCGATCGCGCCGAGGTCGTTCAGCCGGCCGGTCGTCGTTTCGTGATGAATCACCGCGACGTGCGAATAACCGCCCGCGTCGAGACGCTCGGCAATCTTCGCGAGATCGGGCGCCTGCATCCATTCGTGCTTCAGCACGTCGTGCGCGATGCCGTACTGCGTCGCGATCTGCGTGATGCGCTCGCCGTACACGCCGTTCTCGATCACGAGCAGCTTGCCGTCCTGCGGCACGAGCGCCGCGATCATGCTTTCGACGGCGGCGGTGCCCGAGCCCGTCATCAGCACGGCGGCCCATTCGGCCGGATCGAGTTCGTACGCAGCGACGAGGCGCGCACGCGCTTCATCCTGCAGATCGAAGAATTCGCTTTCGCGATGGCACAGGTCGGGTTGCAGCAGGCTGCGGCGCACGCGTTCGGTCAGCGTTACCGGGCCGGGATTCAGCAGCAGCATCAATGAGCTCCTTCGGCATGGGCTTCAGCCTGTGCGGCGCCGATATGCCGCATCAGGCGGGTCTTGACCTCGACCGGCGTGACGGTCGGGCGGGGCAGGCCGTCGGGCACGCCCGTGCGGATCGCCACGCGCACGAACTGCGCACCGTCGGCTTGCGTCGCGAGCGTCGCATCGAGCACGTCGAGCGTATCGCCTTCGACGGCCGATGCGTAGCCGCATGCGGCCGCGACGCCCGCGAACGACACGTGCCGCGACACGGTCGCCTGACCGCCGGTCGATTCGTGCGCGCCGTTGTCGAGCAGCACGTGCGTGAGGTTGGACGGACCGTAGGTGCCGAGTGTCGCGAACACGCCCATCCGCATCAGCGCGGCGCCGTCGCCGTCGACGGCCACCACGCGCAGGTCGGGGCGCGCGAGCGCGAGACCCAGCGCGAGCGGCGTCACGCAGCCCATCGAGCCGACCATGTACAGCTGGTTCGGGCGGTCGTCGATGGCATAGAGTTCGCGGCCGCAGAAGCCGGTCGACGCGAGCACGACGGTCGAATCGACCGGCGTGTGCGCGATCACGCGCTGCAGCGCGTCGTGGCGGGTCGGCCACGCGGCGGGCGCTTCGGCGCGTGCTGCCGACCGCGCGGCGACGTGCGCGCGCGGCGCCGCCGCCGGGTTCGCCTTCAGTTCATACGGCGCGACGCTGCCTTTCTGCATCACGAGCGCGTACGGGCGGCCCGTTGCGTCCATGTGCGCGATCGCGCGGTCGAGTGCCGGGCCGACCTGTTCGGGGTCGGTCGGGAACGTCTCCCACGGGATCTCCATCGTGTCGAGCATCGCGGGCGTGATCGGCCCCATCAGCGCATGCTGCGGCTCGTCGGCCACGCCCGGCTGGCCGCGCCACGTGACGATCAGCAGCTGCGGCAGCCGGAACGTCCAGGTCAGCGACGTGAGCGGGCTCACCGCGTTGCCGAGCCCCGAGTTCTGCATCATCGCGATCCCGCGCTTGCCGCCGAGCGTGGCGCCGGCGATCAGCGCGACCGCGTCGCCTTCGTTCGCGGCCGACAGGTAATGCAGCGTCGGGTCCTGCAGCACGTAGTTGATGAACGGCGTCAGGTACGAGCAGGGTACGCCCGCGTACCAGTCGAAGCCGCGTTCGCGCGCGGCCTCGACGAACTGGGCCGCTTCGATCATTGCGCGCCCCCGTTGCCGGCGCCCGGCTCCGACAGCGGCGTCTGGCCGTGCGCGAAGTCGCCCGCGCGGCGGAAGTCTTCGAGATCGTTGACGCCGCGCCAGTGGCCGTGCACGTACTGCACCTCGATCTTCTCGCCGGCGGCGATCAGTTCGTTGAGCAGGGACGGGATGTCGAGCGTGTCGAAATCGGGGCGCGCCTGCAGCGTCGCGAGCATCGCCTTCAGGCGATCGACGCCTGCGCCGCGCACGTTCAGCAGACCGATCCAGCGGCCGTGCGGCGTGCCGGCGGCGGCGACGTCGCTCGATACACGTTGCAGATACGTCTTCTGGCCGAACAGGCCGCGATCGTCCGCGGCCGAGCAGAGCGCGAAGTCGCGCACGCTTTGGTTGGTCTCCGTGAGCGACGAATCGACGACGACGCTGAATTCGGCCTCGCTCTCCGCCAGGTCGCGCAGGATGTAGCTGCGGAACAGCAGGTCGCCGTACGAGATCACGGTGTCGCCGGTCAGGCGTTCGGCCGCACATGCGAGCGACGTGAGTTCGCCCGTCTGTGCATGGCGCTCGTTGACGACGAGCTTGATGCCCGACGTGTCGATCGCGTCGGCGCGATAGCCGCCGACCACGGTGATGTCGTTCACGCCATGCTTCTTGAAGCCGTCGACGAGCCAGCGCAAGAGCGGCTTGCCGGCGACCGGCAGCATGACCTTGGGCTTGTCTTCGGTGACGGCCTCCAGCCCCTTGCCGCGGCTCGCGGCGAGCACGATCGCCGCGTTCGACGCGCGCGACGACGACGACAGGTAGATGCGCTCGGCCGCCGAGTATTCGTCGGCGTCCTGCAGGCGGAAGATTTCGTTGACCGACGCGACGCGGTCCTCGACGTTGATCAGCGTCTGGTTTTCGTGGATTTCGCGTGCGACGGACTGCATCGCCGATGCCGACGCACGGATCAGGTGGTTCGCCCAGATCACGGTGCTGATGCCGGCCTGGCGGAACACGTCGGTCGGCGTGCTGTAGTACTTGGTCGGCACGATCACGAGCGGCGCGCGGCCGCTCCATTCGCGCGCGAACTGCAGGATCTCGTCCGGGCGCGACAGCTTGCTGTGAATCAGGATCGCGTCGGCGCCGGCTTCCGCATACGCGTTCGCGCGGCGCAGCGCCTCGTCCATCCCCCAGCCCGCGATCAGCGCCTCGACGCGCGCGACGATCGAGAAGTCGGGATCGCTCTGCGAATCCTTGCCGGCCTTGATCTTGCCGCAGAACTCGTCGATCTCGGCGAGCGGCTGGCGCTCGCCGTCGATGAAGCTGTTCGTCTTCGGGAACTGCTTGTCCTCGATGCACACGCCGGCGATGCCGCGCTGCTCGAGCTTCTTCACGAGGCGGCGCACGTTGTTGAAGTTGCCGTAGCCGGTGTCGCCGTCGAGCAGGATCGGCAGGTCGCTCGCGTCGGCCATGAACTCGAGCACGTCGACGACCTGGGTCCAGCTCGCCTCGTTGTTGTCGCGCACGCCGAACTGCGCGGAGATCGCGAGGCCCGATGCCCAGATGCCCTTGAAGCCGGCTTCGCGGACGATCCGTGCCGACAGGCCGTTGTGCGCTTCCATCAGGAATTCGAGGTCGCTGCTGACGAGCATGCGGCGCAGGCGTGCGCTGCGCGATTCGGAGAAGTTGGGTTCGCGTGCGTTCATCGTGCGGCTCCTGCAGTCGTGCGTTGAATCAGGGGAAGAATTTCTTGCGTGGCGCGTGCGACGTCGTTCGGGAAGTCGATCTCGATCCACGGCGAGCCCGTGACGTCGGCGACGTCGAACGAATGGCCGCCTTCGAGCAGCAGGTCGCGCACGGCTTCCTCGTGCGGCATGTTCGCGCGGCCGCTGTCGACGTAGCCCGCGACGATCGTCGCGAGGCGGCGCGCGGTGCCTTCGGTGAAGCGGAAGAAGCCGACCGACTCGCCGATCGTGTCGTATTCGAGGTCGACCGCGAGCTGCTTGCGCAGCTCGACCGGCACGCCGTTCTTCAGGCACAGCTTGACGGGCTCGTCGCCGGCCTCGAAGTCGCGATCGATCAGCAGGCGGTCCACCGACTTGTCCGGATCGGCGACCAGCGCGTGCAGGATGTTCTCGTCGTACAGCACGTCCGCGTCCATCAGCAGCACGTCGCCGCCGCGCGTCATCGCATCGGCGACGGTGTGCACGGTCAGCACGCTGCCGAGGTCGTAGCGCTCGTTCACCACGATCGCGGCGCTGCGGCCGAGGCGCTCGAGTTCCTGCTCGACCTTCCCGGCCTGGAAGCCGAGCCCGAGCACGATTTCATCGACGCCGGCGGCGTCGAGCACGCGCAGATGGCGCTCGAGCAGCGACACGTCGTCGAAGCGCAGCAGGCACTTCGGGAATTGCGCCTCGGGCGGTTGTTGCAGGCGCAAGCCGAGGCCTGCCGCAAGAATGATGGCTCGCATGGGTTCTCCAACCAAAAAGCCGGCGGATCTGAACGATCAGTCGGCGATGGGCTGCGGCGCGCGGCGCCGCTGCCAGTTTCTTTCACTGAAATGCAGATAGAGCAGGCCGGGCAGGCCGAGCGCGAGTTCGCGCGCGCGCTTCGCGAGCGACAGCGCGAGCGCCGCGTCGGGCGGCAGGCCGACCAGCGGGGCGAGCAGCAGGTAACCGCCTTCCTGTGCGCCGAGCGAACCCGGGATCGCGAATGCCGCACCGCGAATCGCCTGGCCGACGCTCTCGAGCAGCAGCGCGTCGAGCCAGCTGACCGGGTGCCCGAGGAAGTGCAGCGCGAGCCACACTTCGGCGGTGCCGACGATCCAGCCGGCGAGGCTCAACGCGAAAGTCTTCGCGACCTTCGCGCGATCGCGGTACAGCGCGCCGACGGCGTCGTCGATCGCGTCCGCGCGCGTCGCCAGCGACGACCAGTCGCGCGGGCCGAGCAGCTTCGACGCGAGACGCAGCCCGCGGCCGAACAGCCCGCGCCGCTGCGCCACGTAGAACGCGACGGCGAGGGCGCCGAGCACGCCGGTGGCGATCAGCGCCGGCGTGCGCAGGTGAGCGACGGACTCGTGCGTCGCATACAGGCTGAACGTGGCGATGCCGATCAGCGCGAACGCCATCTGCGCGAGCGCCTGCATCGTCGTGCTGACGGTGACCGCGGCGGCGGCATCGGCCATCCGCGTGCCGCGCTGCGCGAGGTGGCGCACCATCAGCACCGGGCCGCCGATCTGCCCGGCGGGCAGCAGGCTGTTCACCGATTCGCCGACCCAGCGCGCGCGCAGCGCGTTGCCGAGCTCGGCACCAGGCTGGCCGCGGCGGAACATCGCCGAGATCGCCAGCGCGTCGATCACGAGCGGTACGACGTGGAATGCGGCGACGAGCGCGAGGCCCCAGCCGGCCGCGAGAAACGTCGACGCGACCGCGCCGACGCCCTGCCACGCGAGCAGGGCGACGAACAGTGCCGTTCCGAGGGACAGCAGGATCAGGCCGGCGCGTGTCATGACCCGGTCGACCGTCGCGTGGCCAGCTGCTTGAACACCTGGCGGAAACCGAAATACGCGACCGCGTCCTTCATGTTCGAGATGAAGCGCTTCCACGGTCGCATGCCGGGGTTGGTCACGTATTCAAAAGTGAGCGACACGCGCGTCTCGTTCTGGCCGAGCGGCGTGACGCGATGGCGCAGCTTGTCGCCGTCGAACAGCACGATGCCGCCGTCGGCGATCTGCACGGAGCCCGGCGCGTCGGGCACGTCCGGATTGCGCGTATGCAGCTCGTAGTCGAGCCGGCACGACGAATCGTCGATCACGCCGATCAGCAGCGTGTAGCGGCGGCCGTCGTAGTACGACGTGTCGTAATGCCAGCCGATGTGGTCGCCCGGCTTCGTGTAGTAGTACAGCGCGTACGCGTGCGGATCGTCGTCCGGCGACAGCATCAGCTTGTCGCCGGTGATCTTCTCGAGGAAGCCGATCAGCGCCTTCGACCGGTACAGCTCGGCGATGTACGGCGCCTGTTCGTCGATCGTGTGCCGGCTCACGCTGCCGCCCTGCTTGTGGCCGGGCAGGTAATTGCGGTTCAGGCCGGCCTGCATCGCGCGCGCGGCGGCCGCGAGCTTCGCGTGCGCGTCGGCCGGCAGAAAGGCGTCGAGGTACAGGAACGACCCCTGGCGCGTGTAGTCGCCGCGCAGGCGGTCGAGGTCGAGACGGCCGACGCAGTCGGCCACGGTGCGATCGGGATCGGCCGCTGCCGCGCGCGCAGGCGCGGGGCGTGCCGGGCTCAGCACGGAGTCGTCGCGCGTGCTAGGAGTCATTTGGAAGCCTGGATTTCGGTTGAATTCTGAGGGGCGCCGCTTCGCCGAACGATGCGCCACCAGTCGATCACGACCCACGCGGCGAACAGCGGGGCGCCGATCGACGCCGCGAGCAGGAACGGCTGGACGCCGTCGACGAGCGTCACGATCGGCAGCAGGTAGAGCACGTCTTCCGTCTCGAAGCCGCCGGCGAACGCCTGCTTGGTGCCGGCCTTGCCGGCGATCGATTCGATCCGCATGCGCAGGAAGAAGATCAGCGCGACGGCCGCGCCGGCCACCGCGCCGAGCAGCACCGGCGATGCGGCCATCTGCCCGCCCTGGGCGACGATGCCGACGCCCATGCTGACGAACAGCGCGACCGTCACGAGCGCGTCGGCCGCGAGGTCGTAAAAGTGACCGATCTTGCTGGACTTGCCGCTGATGCGCGCGAGTTCGCCGTCGGTGTGATCGACGAAGTTCGACAGCACGATCAGGAATGCGCCCGCGTTGCTCCAGCCGAAGCCGCCGTGCGCAAGGCACCAGGCGCCGGCGAGGCCGATCAGCAGACGAAGGGTGGTGAGGTGATTCGGGGTAACGGGCGTGTCGATCAGCGGTCGGACGAGCGAGCGCGCGAGCCGAGCATCCCAGGTGCGCGGCAGGGGCGGTTCGGAGCGTGTAGCGGTTTTTCTTTGGTCCATCGGCGAAATATATACGGAATTGTAATTTGTTGCTTTTTCTTCGACCAATGTCCTGACATACGGGAGTGTTACCGCGCATTCCGGGCATCGGCCGATTGCAAACCGGATGCGCGAAACGGCGTTCGCGCAGGCGGACCCTGTCTGATCCAGTGTGGTTCGCCTCACGCCGCTGTCAAGGGCGGACGGGCCTTGCACGCGGGTCTGGCGGCGATTCGCGCGCGTCGATGCGTTGACGTGCATCAGGCCCGCAACCGCCGCGGCGGGCGACAATCGGCCGCGGCGATCGCCGATTGGCCATCGCATGCGGATTCTTCGCGTCGATGCGGTTAATCCGGAAAGATATCGGTCGATTCGCGTTCAGCCGTTCGTAAATTTTCGCGCGGAAAACTGGCGGTCCGCTTTCGCGCACCTTTCGAATGCATGCGCTTGCGGCCGCCGCGGGCTGTCACAGAACCGTCGTTCGATACCCGGTGCATTCAGCAAGTATCTTTTGCATCCAGCGGACATTTCGCGGCAATGGCCTCTGCGATACTCCGACCGTGCCCGTGGTGCCGGGCCGCCCCTCGCGGCCCCAAGGGCTTCGCGTCGCTCAGGAGACACCCCCCGCGACGTCAACGACAGACCAAAGCGTCAGATATACAGCCATGTCTTCTTCACGCATCCTCGCTCCCGCCCTGCGTTCGCTCGTCCGCACCGCCGACGAAGCCGCCGCGCTGATCCGCCCCGGCATGACCGTCGCCATGAGCGGCTTCACCGGATCCGGCTATCCGAAGGCCGTGCCCGCCGCGCTCGCCGCCCACATCGACGCGGCCCACGCGCGCGGCGAGGACTTCCGGATCAACGTGCTGACGGGCGCGTCGACCGCGCCGGAACTCGACGGCGCGCTCGCCCGCACCGATGGCATCTCGATGCGCCTGCCGTACCAGTCCGACCCGACGCTGCGCGACAAGATCAACGCCGGTGAAGTCGACTACCAGGACGTCCACCTGAGCCACGTCGCGCAATACGCATGGTTCGGGCTGTATGGCGAGCTCGACGTCGCGATCGTCGAAGTCGCGGGCATCCGCGAGGACGGGCTGCTGATTCCGTCCGCGTCGATCGGCAACAACAAGACGTGGCTCGAGCAGGCGAAGCACGTGATCCTCGAAGTCAATGCGCGCCAGCCGCTCGGTCTCGACGGGATGCACGACGTCTATTACGGCACCGCGCTGCCGCCGCACCGCAAGCCGATTCCGCTGACGAAAAGCGACGACCGGATCGGCGAGCCGTACCTGCGCTGCCCGGCGGAGAAGATCGTCGCGATCGTCGAGACCGACGCGCCGGATCGCAGCAACGCGTTTTCCGCGCCGGACGCCACGTCGAAGCAGATCGCGCTGCAACTGATCGACTTCCTGCGCCATGAAGTGAAGCGCGGCCGCCTGCCGGAAAACCTGCTGCCGCTGCAGTCGGGCGTCGGCAACATCACGAACGCGGTGCTCGCGGAACTGAGCTCGGCCGGCTTCTCGAACCTGACTGCTTACACCGAAGTGATCCAGGACGGCATGCTCGACCTGCTCGACGACGGCACGCTGAGCTTCGCGTCGGCCACGGCGCTGTCGCTGAGCCCGGCCGCCGTGCAGCGTTTCGCCGACGAGATCGCGATTTTCCGCGAAAAGATCCTGCTGCGTCCGCAGGAGATCAGCAACCACCCGGAACTCGTGCGCCGCCTCGGCTGCATCGCGATGAACGGGATGATCGAGGCCGACATCTACGGCAACGTGAACTCGACGCACGTGATGGGCACGAAGATCCAGAACGGCATCGGCGGCTCGGGCGACTTCGCGCGCAACGGCTACCTGTCGTGCTTCATGTCGGCCAGCACCGCGAAGGGCGGCGCGATCTCGCGGATCGTGCCGATGGCGAGCCACGTCGACCATACCGAGCACGACGTCGCGGTGGTCGTCACCGAGCAGGGGCTCGCCGACCTGCGCGGCCTGTCGCCGAAGCAGCGTGCGCGCAAGATCATCGCGACCTGCGCGCATCCCGACTACCGGCCGATGCTCGACGACTACTTCGAGCGCGCGTCGCGCGAGAGCTTCGGCAAGCACACGCCGCACCTGCTCGCAGAGGCGCTGTCGTGGCACGAGCGCTACGTGCGCACCGGGACGATGAAGGCCTGACCATCTTTCCGCAGATGCTGGAGGTGGGCGACACGGTCACCGACGACGGGTTGCGCGGTTTCACGCGCGACGAGCGCGACACGCTCGTGCGTCTGCTCGGGCGCGTGCGCCACAACCTGATCGACAGCGGCGGCGAATGAACGCGGTGCGCGGCGCCCGACGACCCGGCGCCGGCGGTTCATGGCGGTCCAGGCTTGTATCGAAGGAGTCGAGCGGCTATCTTGCGACTTCAAGTTCACTTGAGATCGAGCATGAGCCGTCTGGACATCGCCGAAGTCGCGCGCCGCTCGGGCCTGCCCGCGTCGACGCTGCGCTACTACGAGGAAAAGGGATTGATCGTGGCGAACGGCCGTCACGGGCTGCGGCGCCAGTACGACGAGTCGGTGCTGGAGCGTCTTGCGCTGATCGCGCTCGGCCGTGAGGCCGGCTTTTCGCTGGACGACATCCTCGCGATGTTCGGCGCGGACGGCCGGCCCGCGATCGATCGCGCGAAGCTCGACGACAAGGCCGACGAGCTCGACCGTACGATCCGCCGTCTCGGCGCGGTGCGCGACGCGTTGCGGCACGCGGCCGTCTGCCCGGCGCCGAGTCATCTCGAGTGTCCGTCGTTCCGCAAGCTGCTGCGCATCGCGGCGCATCGGCATCCGGCGCGCCGCACGAAGACGGAAGGCGCGTAAGCGGTCAGGCGGTCCGGTTTGCCGGAGCGTGGCCGCTCGAGCGCGTCACGAGGCGGCCGTACCGCCACGGCTGGCGTGCCGAGCGCCTCATCCCGCGTAATACACGCGGCATTCCATCTCGCGTCCGCGCACGATGCGCTTGCCGACGAGCGACCCGAGCGTTTCGGTGACGACGGTCCGCTGGTTCTCGCATTGCAACGCATCATAGAAGTAGAGCGCGACCCAGTCCGCGGTGCGCCCCGACTCTTGCGGGCGCACGGGATACGGGCACAGCGCGGTGAAATGCCAGCCGCCTTTCGTCATGTGCATCACGGGCGGCTGAATGCTCACGTCAGCGTTCAGCCGGCGCGACACGAGCGTGGGCAGGATGCCGGCGGCGGCCTTGTTGCGGTACAGGCGGTCGATGTACAGCAGCAGTTCGACGGGCGGCTCGGTGCCGAGGCTGGCGTCGCGCGCGTGGCCTTGCCAGCGCCGGCGCCGGCTCAGCACGTCGTCGAGCGCCGCGCGGATGCCGGCCGCGCGCCGCGGGCCGACGCCCGGAATCGCTTCGAGCTGGCCGCTACGGGCCGCGCGTTCGAGATCCTCGAGCGTATCGATGTGCAATTGGTCGTGAATCCGCAGCGCGAGCGCGTGGCCGATGCCCGGCACGGCTTCGAATGCGGACGCGCGCTCCGCGTCGCCGCGCAGCCGGTCGAGCAGCCGCCAGCGTCCGGTCACCAGCAGTTCGGCGATCGCCTCTGCGACGCCGGTGCCGACTTCCGGCAGTGCGTCGAGCGCATCGACGCCGCCCGCGTCGAACCGCTTGCGGATACCGTCTTCGAGCGACTCGATCGTATCGGCCGATGCCCGGTAGGCGGCAACCCGATAAGGATTCGCGCCCTGGTCGGCAAGCAACTGCGCGGCCTCGCGCAGGCAGGCCGCGATCTGCCGGTTTTCCTCGTGTGTTTGGCCGATGGTCGTTTGCATGTGCGGAGCCCGGAGATGTGCAAACGGAATGGACACGGCGCGCAACGCCCCGGCCCACCTCTTATTTCAGCACATTGTCACGGCAAGCGACGAGCAAAAATTGATGTGCGTCAACGGCAAACGTTGCACGGGCGGGACCGGTCCCGCGCGCGTTCGTGCCGGCGTGCAGCACGAGCGCGCGACCCGTTACGCGTCGAGGAACGACTGCGCGCCCTCGGCCTCCGCGGCCATGCGCAGCGTGGCGAGCGCGCGCTTCTCGATCTGCCGCACGCGTTCGCGCGACATTCCTGCGTCCTGCGCGATCGCATCGTAGGTGTCGGGCTCGGCGCCGCCGAGGCCGAACCGCCGGCGCAGCACGTCGGCCTCGGCCGGCGTGACCGAGCGCAGCAGCGACGTCACGCATTCGCGCATGCGCGTGTCGGCCAGACGCTCGAACGGGCTCGCCGATGCCTGGTCCTCGAGCAGGTCGACGAGGCCGGTATCCGCGTCGGGCAGCGGCGTGTCGAGCGACAGCGGCTCGGCAGGCAGCGCGAGCACGGCGCGCAGCTTGTCCTCGGCGAGCCCGGTCTCGGCCGCGAGTTCGGCCGGCGTCGCGCGGCGGCCCGTGCGCTGGCGAAAGCGCAGCGCATGGCGCTGCACGCGCTGGTACTGGTCGCCGACGTGCACGGGCACGCGGATCGTGCGCGAGCGGTCGGCCACCGCGCGCGCGACCGCCTGCCGGATCCACCAGGTCGCGTAGGTCGAGAACTTGAAGCCGCGCCGGTATTCGAACTTCTCGATCGCGCGCATCAGGCCGAGGCAGCCGTCCTGCACGAGATCGGGCAGGTCGACACCGCGGTTCATGTACTTGCGCGCGATCGACAGCACGAGGCGCAGGTTCGCCTCGAGCATCGCGCGCGTACCGTCGCGCACTTTTTGCTGGCCGTCGCTCAGCGCGGCGCCGAGCGCGCGCCGCGCGACCGGATCGAAGCACGCGGCATCGGCGCCCGCGGTGGCGTCCGCTCCGGCTTCGACCGGGGAAGTGGCGAGCGCGCGCACGACGCGGCTCGCTTCGTCGACGGCCGGTGCAACCCATGCGAGCGAACCGAGCAGCGCGGCCAGGCGGTTGCGCGCGTCGCGATACTCGGCCGAGCGGCAGCCCTGCGCGTGCAATGCGTCGCGCACGGCCGCAACCGCGCCTTGAAGCGTGTCGTAGCGCGCAGGCGCCGGTGCGTCATCGCCGTCGTCGCCTTCGTCGGTGGCCGCGGCGGTTGCACGCGTTGCGGCATGGCGCGCGAGCAGCGCCTCGACGGCCGCCGGACAGCCGGCGAGCGCGTGCAGGATCTGATGGCGGCCCGTTTCGATCTCGCGGGCAAGCACGATTTCGTCCTCGCGCTTGAGCAGCGGCACCGCATGGATGCGCCGCATGTAGAGGGCGAGCGGATCGGTCGATGCGCCGGTGCCGCGCGCGAGATCGCCAAGCAGCGCGCGGCCCTCGTCGAGGGCGTCGCGATCGACGTCGACCGGTGCCGCGCCCGTGAACGGCGCCGGCGCGACGGGCTCGTCGAGCACGGCGATGCCGATGTCCGCGAGCGCGGCGCGCACGACGTCCAGCGCGTCGGGGCTGTCGCTTTCCGGCGGCAGCGCGTCGACGAGGTCGGCGTGCGTCAGATAACCCTGTTCGCCGGCGAGCGCCAGCAGCTGGATGATCGGATCGAGGGGCGTGTCCGCCCGAAGCGTGGGGCGTGGCGTAGTCATGTCGATGGCGGCGCGAGCCGCGCTCCTGTCTGGGCGGGCCGAAGTCCGCGGGTTTCAGGCCCCCGGGGGCCGCGAACACCCGTCCGCGCCGGCCAGCCTGATTCGATATTCAACTTGAGGGCATTTGCGCCAACTTCAACGCCGGCGTGGCTGACGCGCGCGCATGCGGCATGCCCGCGCGGTCGCGCCCCGTTCTTGTTGCCGCGAAACAAAAAGTAACGGATCAAACCCGCAGAAATATGCGGGGGACGTAAGCTAGAGTCAGGCGCGCGCCACGCGGCGACGCACCGATTCCCTGCGGAGCCTCGAATGAACCCGATTCCCGCCGCGCGGCCTGCCGTCATGGCGCTGGCCATGTTCGCGCTGAGCGGCTGTTATTACACCGGCCCATACGGCTATGCGCCGTATTACGCACCCGTGCCTGCCACGGTGTCGCAGCGAGAGATCCCGGTGGCACCGGCAACCGCCGCACCGGTCGCGCCGTCGACGCCCGCGGTGCCGCCGCCGGCAGACGATTACGCTTACGTACCGGCCCCGGTATATGTCGCGCCGGCCTATGTGCCTTACCCTGCCTACTATCCCGCGTACTACCCGGGCTGGTATGGGCCGCCCGTCACGATCGGCCTCGGTTTCTGGGGGCATTGGGGCGGCGGCTACCGGGGCGGATACTGGCACCGTCCATGGGGCGGCGGTCACTGGGGCGGCGGGCATGGGGGCGGGGGGCATCGACACTGACCGACGCGCGGTGGCACCGCGCGGGAGAGCATCATGAGCAACACGATCATCCGAAGTTTGTGCGTCGTCCTGTTCGGCATTGCCGCGGTGCCGGGCATCGCCGACGCGCAAAGCAGCGCCTACACGAACTCGCCGGCCGAAATCTATGCGGGGCCGGCGCCCGATTATCCGGTCGTCGCGCAGGTTCCGCCCGGCACCGCGCTGGACGTGTTCGGCTGCCTGAGCGACTACTCGTGGTGCGACGTCGCGCTGCCGGGCGTGCGCGGCTGGATCGACGCGGAGCAGCTCGACTATCCGTATCAAGGCAATTACGTGCCGTTGCTCGAATACGGCGCGATCATCGGCGTGCCGGTGACCGGCTTCGCGATCGGCGCGTACTGGGACCGCTACTACCGCCATAGGCCGTGGTTTCACGATCGCGACCGCTGGGAGCGTCGTGCCGAGCCGCGCATCGGCCCCGGCGGGATGCCGCCCGCTTACGGACACCCGCAGCCGGGCGGCCCGAATCAGCGCGCGCCGGGCGGTGGGGCGCCCGAGCGGCATGATGCACGGCCGTCGGCGACGCGCGGTGGCTGGAACGGCCCGAACCGCGCGCCGGCGCCACAACAGGCCGCACCCGCGCCTGCGCCGATGCCCGGCGCCCGTCAGCCGCAGCCGCAGCCGCAGCCGCAGCCGCCGGCGCAGCCGCCCGCACCGAGCGGTGGCGCGGCCCGGATGATGGCGCCGCCGACGTATCAGGGCGGCGGCGGTTACGGCGCACGGCCGCAAGGCGGTGGAAACACCGGCGGGAACCGCGGTGGTGGGAACCACGGCGGCGGTGGAGGCGGATGGGGCACCGACGAGTTCCGTCATTGATCGGCTGACGGCGCCGGTGCCGCGGCTTCGGGCCGGCGCCGGACGAAAAAAAGCCGCTCCGAGGAGCGGCTTCCGAATCACGCAGGCGGGCCGTTCGCGCGGCCCGTCGCCCGGTGTCAGTCGTCGAGCAGCGACAGGTCGCGCACGGCGCCCTTGTCGGCCGACATCACCAGCTTCGCATAGGCCTTCAGCGCCGCGGACACCTTGCGCGGGCGCGGTTGCGCCGGCTTCCAGCCCTTCGCGTTCTGCTCTTCGCGGCGACGCGCGAGTTCCTCATCCGACACCAGCACGTCGATCGTGCGATTCGGGATGTCGATGCGGATCCGGTCGCCGTCGCGCACGAGGCCGATTGCGCCGCCCGCTGCCGCTTCCGGCGAGCAGTGACCGATCGACAGGCCCGACGTGCCGCCCGAGAAGCGGCCGTCCGTCAGCAGCGCGCATGCCTTGCCGAGGCCCTTCGACTTGATGTAGCTCGTCGGGTACAGCATTTCCTGCATGCCGGGGCCGCCCTTCGGGCCTTCGTAGCGCACGATCACCACGTCGCCGGCCTTGACCTTGTCGTTCAGGATGTTCTCGACCGCTTCGTCCTGCGATTCGGTCACGTGCGCCGAACCCTCGAACACGAGGATGCTTTCGTCGACGCCGGCCGTCTTCACCACGCAGCCGTCGAGCGCGATGTTGCCGGTCAGCACGGCCAGGCCGCCTTCCTTCGAGAATGCATGCTCGTACGAGCGGATGCAGCCTTCGGCGCGGTCGAGGTCGAGGCTCGGCCAGCGCGTGTCCTGGCTGAACGCGACCTGCGTCGGGATCCCGGCCGGGCCGGCCAGGTAGAACGTGCGGACCGCTTCGTCGTCCGTGCGGACGATGTCCCACTGGTCGAGCGCATCCTTCAGCGTCGGCGCGTGCACGGTCGGCACGTCGGTGTGCAGCTTGCCGGCGCGGTCGAGCTCGCCGAGGATCGCCATGATGCCGCCCGCGCGGTGCACGTCCTCGATGTGGTACTTGTTCGTGTTCGGCGCGACCTTGCACAGCTGCGGCACGATGCGCGACAGGCGATCGATGTCCTTCATCGTGAAGTCGATGCCGGCTTCCTGCGCGATCGCCAGCAGGTGCAGGATCGTGTTGGTCGAACCGCCCATCGCGATGTCGAGCGTCATCGCGTTCTCGAACGCCTTGAAGCCGACCGAGCGCGGCAGCACGCGCATGTCGTCCTGCTCGTAGTGCTGGCGGGTCAGCTCGACGATGCGGCGGCCGGCGCGCTTGAACAGCTGCTCGCGATCCGCGTGCGTCGCGACGACCGTGCCGTTGCCGGGCAGCGACAGGCCGAGCGCCTCGGTCAGGCAGTTCATCGAGTTCGCGGTGAACATGCCCGAGCACGAACCGCAGGTCGGGCAGGCCGAGCGCTCGACTTCGGCGACGTCGGCATCCGAATACGACTGGTCGGCCGCGATCACCATCGCGTCGACGAGGTCGAGCTTCTTCAGTTCGACGGTCTTGGTGAGCGGGTTCGCGAGGCGCGTCTTGCCGGCTTCCATCGGGCCGCCCGACACGAAGATCACCGGAATGTTGAGGCGCATCGCGGCCATCAGCATCCCCGGCGTGATCTTGTCGCAGTTCGAGATGCACACCATCGCGTCCGCGCAGTGCGCGTTCACCATGTACTCCACCGAGTCGGCGATGATGTCGCGGCTCGGCAGCGAATAGAGCATGCCGTCATGGCCCATCGCGATGCCGTCGTCGACCGCGATCGTGTTGAATTCCTTCGCGACGCCGCCGGCGGCCTCGATCTCGCGCGCGACGAGCTGGCCGAGATCCTTCAGGTGCACGTGCCCGGGCACGAACTGCGTGAACGAGTTGACGACCGCGATGATCGGCTTCGAGAAATCGTCGTCTTTCATGCCGGTGGCGCGCCACAGCGAGCGCGCACCTGCCATGTTGCGGCCGGCGGTGGAGGTTTTGGAACGGTATGTGGGCATGGTGATGGCTGAAGAATTATCGCGAAAAAGGGTGGAGGCACGGGAATGGAGGCCTCTCGCGCGCCCGTGCGAACAACCTCTTGAGCTGCGCCCTGGGCAAACCCGTCGATTATCCCACAGCCGCCGGGCATGCGGCCGCCCGCGGGCGCGGGCGAGCGGGCGCCGGATTGGACGCCTGGATGCGGGCGCGGGACACGCCGGTCGAACCGGACGGCGGCTTCATCGCCCGTCCTGCCGGCGATGAAGCCGCGCCTGGCGATCGCGCGTCAGTCGAGCAGCGTCAGGATTTCGTCGTACAGCGCCTTCGGAATCCGCACGCCGTGCGCGATGCTGCGCGCGCGGGCGTCGAAGCGCCGCTGCGACGGCAGCCGCGCGCCTTGCCCGGTGATCGACGCGAACATCCGCTCGGCGCGCGCGAGGCCCGCGTCGAGATCGTCGCCGAGGAACACCTTCGGGTCGAATGCGATCACGAGCTCGCCGTGGCACGGCGTCGCGCCGACACCTTCGTCGAAGTCCATCGACTCCTGGCTCGTCATGTCGCCGATCAGCGCGCCGCCGAGCAGTTCGACCATCGCCGCGAGCGCCGAGCCCTTGTGCCCGCCGAACGTGCGCATCGCGCCCTGCAGCGCGGCCTTCGGATCGGTGGTCGGCTGGCCGTCGGCGTCGATCGCCCAGTGCGGCGGGATCGCCTTGCCCTGTTTCGCGTGCAGCTCGATGTCGCCGCGCGCGATCGCGCTCGTCGCGAAATCGAACACGAACGGCACGCCGTCCGGGCGCGGCCACGCGAACGCGATCGGGTTCGTGCCGAACACCGGCTCGCGGCCGCCTTCCGGCGCGACCCAGCTGTGGCTCGGGTTCATCGCGATGCCGACCAGCCCTTCGGCGGCGATCGCCTCGACCTCGGGCCACAGCGCCGAAAAGTGGTAGCAGTGGTTGATCGCCATCGCGGCGATCCCGTGCTGCTTCGCCATCTCGACGAGCACCGGCAGGCCGGTCTCGAAGCTCAGCAGCGAGAAGCCGCGATGGGCGTCGACCGCGACGATCGACGACGACAGCCGGCGCAGCGTCGGCACGGCTTGCGGGTCGACCTTGCCCTTCTTCAGCGAGCGCACGCACACGAGCAGCCGATACACGCCGTGCGAGTGGCACTCGTCGCGCTGGCCCTGCGTGATCACACCCGCGATCGCCCGCGCGTGCGCATCGGACAGCCCGTGGTGCGTCAGCACCCGCAGCGCGAGCGCATGGACCTCATCGAGCGACAGGACGACTTCGGCGAGCGGCTCAGACATCGCGCGCTTCCCGGGACGCCGGCACGCCGTCGATGCGTTGCGGCACATTCAGCGGGTTGCTGTTGCGGATGGCGTCGGGCAGCAGCGCGTCCGGCACGTCCTGGTACGACACGGGGCGCAGGAAACGCTCGATCGCGCGTGCGCCGACCGACGTCGTGCGCGTGTCGGACGTGGCCGGGAACGGACCGCCGTGCACCATCGCATGACCGACCTCGACGCCCGTGCCGAAGCCGTTGACGAGAATACGGCCGGCCTTGCGCTCGAGCGTCGGGCGCAGCGCGGCGAACAGCGCGGCGTCGCCGTCGGCAAGATGCGCGGCGATCGTCAATTGGCCTTCGAGCGACTTCAGCACGCGGTGCAGCGTGTCGGCATCCGGGCAGCGCACGATCAGCGATGCCGGACCGAACACTTCGTCACGCAGTTCGGGATGGGCGATGAATGCATCCGCCGAGGTCGCGAACAGCGCCGCGCGCGCCTGGAAGCGACCGCCTTCCACGCCTTGCGCCAGCAGTTCGACCGCGTCGTGCGCGCGCAGGGTGGCCACGCCTTGCGCATAGCTCGCGTGGATGTGCGGCGTCAGCATCGTCTGCGCGGCGGTCGCCTGCACGGCGGTGGCCGCCGCGGCTTCGAACGCGCGCAGCGCGGGGCCGTCGACGGCGAGCACGAGGCCCGGGTTGGTGCAGAACTGGCCGGCGCCGAGGGCGAGCGATGCGACGAACTGCGGCGCGATCGCGTCGTGGCGCGCGTCGAGCGCGGCCGGGAACAGCAGCACCGGGTTGATCGAGCTCATTTCCGCATAGACCGGAATCGGCTCGTGGCGCGCGGCCGCGATGTTCATCAGCGCGACGCCGCCGCGGCGCGAGCCGGTGAAGCCGACGGCCTTGATGCGCGGATCGGCGACGAGCGCCTGGCCGATTTCGCGCGACGCGTCGAACAGCAGCGAGAACACGCCGGCCGGCAGCCCGCACTCGCGCACGGCCTGCTGGATCGCGCGGCCGACGAGCTCGGACGTGCCCGGATGCGCGGAGTGCGCCTTGACGATCACCGGGCAGCCGGCGGCGAGTGCCGACGCGGTATCGCCGCCCGCGACCGAGAACGCGAGCGGGAAGTTCGACGCGCCGAATACGGCGACCGGCCCGATCGCGACGTTGCGCAGGCGCAGGTCGACGCGCGGCAGCGGCTTGCGGTCCGGGCGGGCCGGATCGATGCGCGCATCGACGTAACCGCCGTCGCGCACGAGCGACGCGAACAGCGCGAGCTGGCCGACCGTGCGGCCGCGTTCGCCTTCGATGCGTGCGCGCGGCAGGCCCGTTTCGGTGACGCAGCGCTCGATCAGGTCGTCGCCGAGCGCCAGGATGTTGCGGCCGATCGCATCGAGAAACGCCGCACGTTGCTCGGGGCTCGTCTCGCGATACGTGTCGAAGGCTTCGTCGGCGAGCGCGCAGGCCGTCTCCAGGTCGTGCAGGCTCGCGCCGCCGAATGCGGGTTCGAGCGGTTCGCCGGTCGCGGCGGCGATCGCGTGAAGGGTGCCGTTCTGTCCGGCGATGGCCGACTGGCCGATCAGGAGCTGACCTGTGAGTTGCATGGGTTTTCCTCGGAAAATGCGGGGCCGGGCGTGGTGCGCCCGGCCGGAGTGAAAAGGGGAAAGCGGGTGCGTCAGTCTTCGTCGTCGTCGAGCTGCAGCTTGTCGGAGCGGATGCCGGTATTGGCGCCCCAGTAGTAGATGACGAGCGCGACGGCCGCGACGACGACCGTGTCGTACGGATGCGCGAGCTGGCCCGTGCCGCCGAAGCCGCCGAAGTAGGACAGCACGATCATGGCCGAGTAGAACGCGATCAGCCACGCGGACGAACGCACCTGCTCGGCGAGGCTCAGGTGCGCGGTCGGCACCCAGCGGCGGCACGCGAGATAGATCACGAACATGACGATCTGCAGGCCGAGCAGCCAGGACACCGTGCCCCAGCCCGACCAGTAGACGATCAGCGCGGCGATCACGAACGACGCGGGGCCGGTGATGCCGAACGCCACCGCGCGGAACGGCCGCGGCAGGTCGGGCGCGGTGCGGCGCAGCGCGGCGACCGACACGGGCGCGACCGCATAGCTCAGCACCAGCGCGGCCGACACGATGTTGATCAGCGCTTCCCACGACGGGAACGGCATGGTCCAGAAGATCGCGAGGCCGAACGTGAGCCACAGGCCCGCGCGCGGGATGCCCGATGCCTCGTCGACGCGCGTGAACACCTTGAAGAACGTGCCCGTCTTCGCCCAGCCGTAGACGACGCGCGGCGTCGCGTTCATGTAGATGTTGCCGCAGCCGCTCGGCGAGATCATCGCGTCGGCGACCACCATCACCGCGAGCCAGCCCACGCCGAGCGCGAGCGCGATGTCGCGGTACGGCAGCGAGAAGGCCTTGCTGACGTCGTGCCAGCCGGCGGCCAGCATGTCGGTCGGGATGCTGCCGATGAACGCGAGCTGCAGCAGCACGTAAATCAGCGTGGACAGCAGGATCGACAGGATCAGCGCGATCGGGATCGTGCGCTGCGGATTGCGCACTTCGCTCGCGACCGACACGATCGGCGTGAGGCCGAGGTACGCGAAGATGATGCCGCCGGCCGACACGGCCATCTCGATGCCCGGCATGCCGAACGGCGCGAAACCGTGCGCGGTGAGGTTGGCGGGCTTGAAGAACGTGAACAGCACCGCGATCACCGACAGCGGCACGATGAACTTGAAGATGCTGATGATGTTGTTCGCCTTCGCGAACGTCTTCACGCTCGAATAGTTCAGGTAAAAGAAGAAGCACAGCAGCGCGGCCTGCACGAGCCAGCCGATCGTCGTCGGGTCGCTCGATCCGGCCTTGGTGAGACCGGGAAACCATGCGGCCGCGTACTGGCGCGCGGCGACCACTTCGATCGCGATCAGGCTCGAGAACGCGATCAGCGTGATGAAGCCCATCAGGTAGCCGAGCAACGGGCCGTGCGAGAACACCGGGTAGCGGACCACGCCGCCCGCGCGCGGCAGCGCGGCGCCGAGCTCGCAGTAGACGATGCCGAGCAGCAGCACCGCGAAGCCGCCGAGCAGCCACGAGAAGATGCCGGCCGGGCCGGCGATCGTCGACACGTGACTCGCGGCGAACAGCCACCCCGAACCGAAGATCGCACCGAGGCCGATGAACGTCAGGTCGGTCAGCGACAGCTGCTTCTTGAACTTGCCGTGACCGCCGTCGGCGGGCACGGAACGGGAAAGCGGGACGGACGGGTGTGTGTTGCCTTGACCTGGCATGGGTTTGTCTCCTGGGAAATATCGGGGCAGGTGCGGCCTGCGCCGCGCTCCGACGGAGCAGCGGCGCAACACCTGCCGGCCGGCGTGCGACCGGTTCGAACGACCGCGAGGGCCGGGGCCCGCTCGAGTGCGGCGCGGGCAGGCGCCGCGGTGAACGGGCCCGTGCCGGCCATGCCGGACACGGAAGTGGCGATGCGACGGGGGGAGGCCGCCGCACCGCCGGGGGGAAACCGGTCAGCGGTTCGCGCGGTTCCGTTCGGCGCGGTGCGCGGCGTCGAAAGCGATGGAAGCGTCCGGTACGAACCGGTGGCTGAGGGCGGGGAAAACTCCGGTCCGCTGGATGGCGTTTCGGCTCACTGCAATCTCCTGCTTCGTATCGGTCGACGACAGGCGCGTCGACGTGCAACCAGTATCGCCGTGCAAACACCCATCACGCTTGAGCCGTATCGCGGAGCAAAATGACGAAATCGGCACAGTGGCCGCAAGGGCCGCGAAACGCGTTCCGCACTATGCCGATTTCGTCGCCGTCCTCATCGAAAAGCCACAAGCGGACGGACGCGCGACGGAGGAAGCTATGCTCCTTTCCCCACTTCGAACGGCTCATGATGAAGCGCATCCAGATCATCGATTCGCACACGGGCGGCGAACCCACGCGGCTCGTCGTGTCCGGTTTTCCCTCGCTCGGCAACGGCACGATGGCCGAGCGCCGCGACGTGCTCGCGCGCGAGCACGATCGCTATCGCACCGCGTGCATTCTCGAGCCGCGCGGCAGCGACGTGCTGGTCGGCGCGCTGCTGTGCGAACCCGTGTCGCCGGAGGCGGCGGCCGGCGTGATCTTCTTCAACAACAGCGGTTACCTCGGCATGTGCGGCCATGGCACGATCGGCGTGGTGCGCACGCTGCATCACATGGGCCGCATCGAGCCGGGCGTGCACCGGATCGAAACGCCGGTCGGCACCGTCGAGGCGACGCTGCACGACGACCTGTCGGTCAGCGTGCGCAACGTGCTCGCGTACCGCCATGCGAAGGCCGTCGACGTCGATGTGCCCGGTTACGGCCCCGTCAAGGGCGACATCGCGTGGGGCGGCAACTGGTTCTTCCTGATCAGCGATCACGGCCAGCGCGTGGCCGGCGACAACGTGGCGGCGCTGACCGCCTATGCGTCCGCGGTGCGTGCCGGGCTCGAACGCGCGGGCATCACCGGCGCGAACGGCGGCGAGATCGACCATATCGAACTGTTCGCGGACGATCCCGAGCACGACAGTCGCAGCTTCGTGCTGTGCCCGGGCCATGCGTACGACCGGTCCCCGTGCGGCACCGGCACGAGCGCGAAGCTCGCGTGCCTCGCGGCCGACGGCAAGCTCGAACCGGGCGTCGTGTGGCGTCAGGCGAGCGTGATCGGCAGCGTGTTCCAGGCGAGCTACGCGCAGGCCGACGGCGGCATCGTGCCGACGATTCGCGGCAGCGCGCACCTGAGCGCGGAAGCGACGCTGCTGATCGAGGAAGACGACCCGTTCGGCTGGGGCATCGTGTCGTGAGCGAGACCCGGACCGACGTCGTCGTGATCGGCGCCGGCATCGTCGGCGCGGCGTGCGCGCATGAACTCGCGCAGCGCGGGCTGCGCGTGCTCGTCGTCGACGACGCGAGCGGCGGCGCGACCGGCGCCGGCATGGGGCACCTCGTCGCGATGGACGACAACGCGGCGGAGCTCGCGCTGAGCCATTACTCGATCGAATTGTGGCGCGCGCTCGCCGGCGAGATGCCGGACGGCTGCGCGTACCGCAACTGCGGCACGCTGTGGCTCGCGGCCGACGCGCACGAAATGGACCTCGCGCGCACCAAGCAGGCGACGCTCGCCGCGCACGGCGTGGCGGGCGAGCTGATCGACGCGGCGACGCTCGCGCGGCTGGAGCCGATGCTGCGCGCGGGCCTCGGCGGCGCGCTGAAGATCCCCGGCGACGCGATTCTCTATGCGCCCGTCGCCGCGAGCTGGCTGTTGCAGCGCGCGCCGGGCATCACGTTGCGGCGCGATCGCGCGGTGGCGGTCGACGGTCCGAGCGTGACGCTCGCGAGCGGCGACACGCTGCGTGCGGAGCGCGTGGTCGTCGCGAACGGCGTCGCCGCGCGCACGCTGTTGCCTGAATTGCCATTGCGCCCGAAGAAGGGCCACCTGCTGATCACCGATCGTTACCCGGGCCAGGTGTCGCACCAGCTCGTCGAGCTCGGCTATGCGGCGAGCGCGCACGCGAGCGACGGCACGTCGGTCGCGTTCAACGTGCAGCCGCGGCCCACCGGCCAGCTGCTGATCGGCTCGTCGCGCCAGTTCGACACCGAGGACGCGCGCGTCGAGCCGCCGGTCCTCGCGCGCATGCTGCGCCGCGCGGCCGGCTACCTGCCGGATCTGGCCGACCTGAACGGAATTCGCGCATGGACGGGCTTCCGTTCCGCGAGCCCCGACGGTCTGCCGCTGCTCGGCGAGCATCCGGCGCGGCCGGGCGTATGGCTCGCGGTCGGGCACGAAGGGCTCGGCGTGACGACCGCGCCGGGCAGTGCGCGGCTCGTCGCCGCGCTGATGACCGGCGAACGGCCGCCCATCGACATCGAACCGTATTTGCCGGGACGTTTTCTGACGACGTCCCCCGTAGCCGGAGCGCTGACATGATCATTCATCTGGACGGCCGCGCGCTGACGGTGGCCGACGGCGCGACCGTCGCGGCCGCCGTCGCGGCGAGCGGCGACGACACGACGCGCGTGTCGTGCACGGGTGCGGCGCGCGCGCCGTTTTGCGGTATGGGCATCTGCCAGGAGTGCAGGATGACGATCGACGGCCGCCGTCGTCTGGCTTGCCAGACGCTGTGCCGCGAGGGGATGCGGGTGGAGCGCACGCGATGAAACAGGAACGACTGAGCGTCGACGTCGCCATCGTCGGCGCGGGCCCGGCCGGATTGTCGGCCGCGCGGGCCGCCGCACGAAGCGGCGCGACGATCGCGATCGTCGACGACAACCCGCGCGCGGGCGGGCAGATCTGGCGCCAGGCGGCGGCCGCGACGCCGGTGCCGGCCGCGGCGGAACGCCTTGCCGTGCTGCGTCGGCCGAACGTCACGCATCTGGCGGCCACGCGCATCGTCGCCGAGACGCAGCCGGGCACGTTGCTGCTGGAGGACGACGAGCGCGGGTTCCTGCTGGAATTCCGCACGCTGATCGTGTGCTGCGGCGCGCGCGAGCTGCTGCTGCCGTTTCCCGGCTGGACGCTGCCGGGCGTCACCGGCGCGGGCGGTCTGCAGGCGCTGATCAAGTATGGTCTCGACGTGCGCGGGCAGCGCACCGTGATCGCCGGCAGCGGCCCGCTGCTGCTCGCGAGCGCGGCGACGGCCCGGCAGGCCGGCGCGCAAGTGTCGCACGTGCTCGAACAGGCCGCGTGGAGCGATGTTGCCGGTTTCGGCGCGGGGCTGTGGCGCTGGCCGTCGAAACTCGCGCAGGCCGCGAAACTCGTCACAGCGGCTTATCGGCCCGGCGCACACGTCGTCGAAGCGTTCGGCGACAAGCGGCTCGAACGCGTGCGGATCCGGCAGGGCGAGCGTGAATTCGAGGTCGACTGCGACCGGCTCGCATGCGGCTTCGGCCTCGTGCCGAACACCGTGCTGCCGAGCCATCTCGGCTGCCGGATCGAGAACGGCGCGGTCGTGGTCGACGCGCACCAGCGCACGAGCCGCGACGGCTGTTTCGCGGCGGGCGAGTGCACGGGTGTCGGCGGCAGCGAACTGGCGATGGTCGAAGGCGAGATTGCCGGCTGCGCGGCCACCGGGCAGACGGCGCCGCTGGCCGGGCTGATTGCGCAGCGCGCGCGCTGGCAGGCATTCGCGGACGCGGTGCGCGAACGCTTCGCGATCCGCGAGCCGATCCGCCGGCTCGCGCGGCCCGATACGCTGCTGTGCCGTTGTGAGGATGTGCGCTTCGACGCGGTCGCGCCGGCGCCCGGCTGGACGGCCGCGAAGCTGCAGACGCGCTGCGGGATGGGGGCATGCCAGGGCCGCGTGTGCGGTGCGGCCGCGCAGGTGCTGTTCGGCTGGACGCCGCCGGCGCCGCGCACGCCGCTCGTGCCCGCGCGGGTCGGCACGCTGATGCTGGACGACACGGCGTCCTGCGACGGCGCCTGACGCGCCAGGGCGAGGCGGCCCGGTTCGCAGCGGGCCGCCTTGCCGTTCATTCCGTCTTCACTTTCTCCCATCCGCCCACCTGCGGCGCCGCACAGGCACGCAGGCACTCGATCGCGGCGGCCACGGCCGCGCGATTCGCGCTGTCCGGATGCCAGTACATCGACACCGCGCCCTGGCCCTCGAGCCGCATCGGCAGGATGCGGATCGCGTTCAATTGCTCGAAGCGCCGCGCGGCACGATGCGAGGCGACGCCCAGCAGATCGGTGTTGTTCAGCAGCGTGAGGTTCAGGATCGACGAATTCGATTCGACGCAATGCGGCGGCTGCACGCGGCCGGCGGCCGTCAACGCGACCTGCAGCGCATTGTGCACGGGTGTGCCTGACGGCCAGACGATCCACGAGTGGGCCAGCACCTCGTCCCAGCCGACGGAGGCAGCGCCGACGAGCGGATGATCGGGCCGCGCGACGAACACCACCGGATCGACGTACAGCGCTTCGGCATGCAGGTGCGGATCGACAGACGCGGAGCCCGAGCGGCCGACGACGATGTCGAGTTCGCCGCGCGCGAGTTGCGGCATCAGCTGATTCATCGTGCTCTCGGTGAGTCGCACCTGTGCGCGCGGCATCCGCTTCAGCAACTGCGACACGGCGAGCGGCACGGTATCGGCCGCCGCGACGCCCGACGTGCCGATCGTGACCAGGCCGCTGCCGCCTTCGCGCAGCGCGGCCATGTCGTCGCGAGCGACGTCGAGCTGCGCCTCCACACGGCGCGCGTGCTCGATCAGCGCATCGCCGTAGGCCGTCGGCCGCAGGCCGCGCGCGTGCCGCTCGAACAGCGGCAGCCCGACATCCTCTTCCAGTTCCTTCAGCCACTTCGACAGCGCGGGCTGGGTGGTCGCCAGCGCCGTCGCCGACTGGCTCAGGTTGCCTGTGCTGGCCAGGCTCAGCAGCACCTGGAGGTGCCGCAATCGCAGCCGGTAGGTCCAGTCCATCGCGTGCTCCGTGTCGGAAGGTATATCCGAAATAATATGGATTAGATGATTTCGCCATTTTACCGGGTATGTCTGCGTCGAATATAAATGCGCTAACGGACTGAAGCACGCGGTCCCCGACCCGACACAGCGCCGACCGCGATCGGCCGCCCCAAGGAGACATCATGACCAGCCGACACCCGGACACGTCGCGCGCCGACTACTACGCACGGATCGCCGAACAGCGCCTCGCGCCGTTGTGGGAGTCGCTGCACAACCTCGTGCCGAAAGCGCCGCAGCCGGCCGCGCAGGCCGCGATCTGGAAGTACGCGCAGGTGCGCGACCTGGTGATGCAGGCCGGCGGCGTGATCAGCGCGGAAGAAGCCGTGCGCCGCGTGCTGGTGCTGGAGAACCCGGGGCTGCCCGGCAAGTCGAGCATGACGCCGAGCCTGTACGCGGGCCTGCAACTGATCCTGCCCGGCGAGATCGCGCCGAGCCATCGGCATACGCAGTCGGCATTGCGCTTCATCGTCGAGGGCAAGGGTGCGTGGACCGCGGTGAACGGCGAGCGCGCGACGATGCATCCGGGCGACTTCATCATCACGCCGTCGTGGGCGTGGCACGACCATGGCAACCCGTCGGCGGAAGACGGCGGCGAGCCGGTCGTGTGGCTCGACGGGCTCGACATCCCGCTCGTCGGGTACCTCGACGCGGGCTTCGCGGAGAACTATCCGGAAGCCGAGCAGCCCGTCAGCCGCGCGGAAGGCGACAGCTTCGCGCGCTTCGGCCACAACATGGTACCGGTGCGCCATCGCGCGAGCGATCCGACGTCGCCGGTGTTCAGCTATCCATACGAACGCACCCGCGAGGCGCTCGACGCGCTGTACCGCAACGGCGAGCTCGACGCGTGGGACGGCGTGAAGCTGCGCTACGTGAATCCCGCGACGGGTGGCTGGCCGATGCCGACGATCGCCACCTTCATGCAGTTCCTGCCGGCCGGCTTCGACGGCCGCACGTATCGCAGCACCGACGCGACGATCTACTGCGTCGTCGAAGGCAGCGGCACCGCGCACATCGGCGGCGACGCGTTCGCATTCGAGCCGCATGACATCTTCGTCGCGCCGTCGTGGGCGCCGGTCCGGCTGTCGGCGTCGTCCGACAGCGTGCTGTTCAGCTATTCCGACCGGCCGGTGCTGTCCGCGCTGAACCTGCTGCGCGAAGCGCGCGACTGACGCCGCCGGTTGGCCCGATTTTCCCGATTTCCCCGATTCGTCCAGTGCGCCGCCGACGCGGCGCGCGTTCCTTCCTTCATGCCTACGCTGGAGCCGTTCATGACTTACGTTTTCCCGCCCGAAGCGCCGGTGGCGCTCCCCGTCGCCGGCAGCGACGCCCGCTTCGCGGTTCGTCGCGTGTACTGCGTCGGCCGCAACTACGCGGCCCATGCGCGCGAGATGGGCTTCGATCCCGATCGCGAACCGCCGTTCTTCTTCTGCAAGCCGGC
This sequence comes from Burkholderia sp. RF4-BP95, assembly GCF_001521985.1. Classification (NCBI taxonomy): domain Bacteria; kingdom Pseudomonadati; phylum Pseudomonadota; class Betaproteobacteria; order Burkholderiales; family Burkholderiaceae; genus Burkholderia; species Burkholderia sp. RF4-BP95. Next base: position 495,826 of record NZ_LOSX01000018.1, read on the forward strand.
CGACTCGATCGTGCCGGTCGCCTACAGCGAAACGCTCGATCTGGCGTATCCGTCGCAGACGCAGAACTATCACTACGAAGCCGAACTCGTCGCGGTGATCGGCAAGGGCGGTTCCGACATTCCGCTCGAGCGCGCGCTCGAGCACGTGTGGGGTTATGCCGTCGGACTCGACATGACGCGCCGCGACTTGCAGATGAAGATGCGCGAGATGGGCCGGCCGTGGGAAATCGGCAAGGCGTTCGACCGTTCCGCGCCGATCGGCCCCGTGCATCCGGCGAGCGAGGTCGGTCATGTCGAGCAGGCCGGCCTGTGGCTGACCGTCAACGGCGCGACGAAGCAGAAGAGCGACGTGTCGCACCTGATCTGGTCGGTCGCGGAAACGGTGGCCGACCTGTCGAAGTACTTCCGCCTCGAACCCGGCGACGTGATCTTCACCGGCACGCCGGAAGGTGTCGGCGCGGTGGTCAAGGGCGACGTGATGAAGGTCGGCGTCGAGCGTCTCGGCGAACTGGCCGTGCGCGTGGTCTGACGCGCGTTCCTCGATTTCCTCGAAAGGTCACATCGTGCAACTGCATAGCTTCTTCAACAGTTCGACATCCTATCGGGTACGCATCGCGCTCGCGCTGAAAGGGCTGCCGTTCGACACGCTGCCCGTGAACATCCGCACGGGCGAACACCGCGAGGCCGGCTACGTCGCGCGGGTGAATCCGTCGGCGTCGGTGCCGGCGCTGGTCGATGGCGATTTCCGTCTCGGCCAGTCGCTCGCGATCATCGATTACCTCGACCAGATTCATCCGGCGCCGCGGCTGATTCCGCTGGAACCGCGGCAGCGCGCACGCGTGCTGGAACTCGCGACGCTGATCGCGTGCGACATCCATCCGGTCAACAACCTGCGCGTGCTGCGCTACCTCGACAGCGAACTGCGGGTCACGCCGCAGCAGAAGAGTGCGTGGTACCGGCACTGGATCGCGGAAGGCATGGCCGGCGTCGAGCGCCTGCTCGCGCGCGCGGACGCGGGCCCGTGGTGTTTCGGCGAGGCGCCGACGCTCGCCGACGTGTGCCTCGTGCCGCAGGTCGCGAACGCGCTGCGGATGGATTGCGACCTGAGCGCATATCCGCGCAGCCTCGCGGTTCATGAACACGCGCGACGCGAGCCGGCGTTCGAGGCGGCGCAGCCGCAGCGGCAACCGGACTACGTCGCGTAACACGATGGAGGAGACGGACATGGGCGAGACAAACAATACAGGCCGACGCGTACTCGTGATCGGCGGCGGCATCGGCGGGCTCGCGACGGCGCTGGCGCTCGCGCGCCAGGGCATTCGCGTGAAGCTGCTCGAACAGGCCGCGCAAATCGGCGAGATCGGCGCGGGCATCCAGCTCGCCGCGAACGCGTTCAATGCGCTCGACGCGCTGGGCGTCGGCGAGGCCGCGCGCGGCCGCGCGGTGTTCACCGACCGGCTGCAGCTGATGGATGCGGTCGATGCGCGGGAAGTCGCGTGCATCGATACGGGCGCCGCATATCGCGAACGCTTCGGCAACCCGTATGCGGTGATCCATCGCGCGGACATCCATCTGTCGATCTACGAGGCGGTCAAGGATCATCCGCTGATCGAATTCCGGACCAGCACGCAAGTGTGCGGGTTCGAGCAGGACGGCAACGGCGTGACCGTGATCGATCAGCATGGCGAACGTTATCGCGCGGACGCGGTAATCGGCTGCGACGGCGTGAAGTCGGCGATCCGGCAGGCGCTGATCGGCGATGCGCATCGCGTGACGGGGCACGTCGTGTACCGCGCGGTCGTCGACGTCGACAACATGCCGAAGAACCTGCAGATCAATGCGCCGGTCGTGTGGGCCGGCCCGCATTGCCATCTCGTCCACTATCCGCTGCGCGGCGGACGGCAATACAACCTCGTCGTCACGTTTCACAGCCGCGAGCAGGAAACCTGGGGCGTGCGCGACGGCAGCAAGGAGGAAGTGCTGTCGTACTTCGACGGCATCCATCCGCTGCCGAAACAGATGCTCGACCGGCCGACGTCGTGGAAGCGCTGGGCGACCGCCGATCGCGACCCGGTCGAGCGCTGGAGCGCGGGCCGCGCGACGGTGCTCGGCGACGCCGCCCATCCGATGACGCAATACCTCGCGCAGGGCGCGTGCCAGGCGCTCGAGGATGCGGTGACGCTCGGCGCGGCCGTCGCGCGGACCGACGGTGACTTCGAGGCTGCGTTCGCGCTGTACGAACGCGTGCGGATTCCGCGCACCGCGCGCGTGCTGTATTCGGCGCGCGAGATGGGGCGGATCTATCACGCGAAGGGCGTCGAGCGGCAGGTGCGCAACGCGCTGTGGGTCGGACGCACGCGGGCGCAGTTCTACGACGCGCTCGACTGGCTGCACGGCTGGCGCGCGGAGGATTGCCTGAAGACCGTCGCCTGACGCGCTTCAGCCCGGATCCGGCGGCGCGCGTTCCAACGACATCGCGCGCGACCGCCTTCATGGAGGAGACATCATCATGGCCGATACGCTGTCCATCGACGTCAGCGCATGGATCGACCGGCATCGCGTTGCGCCGTTTCAGGCCGCGATCGTCGTGCTGTGCTTCCTGATCGTCGCGATCGACGGTTTCGACACGGCATCGATCGGATTCATCGCTCCCGTCATTCGCGCGGAATGGGGGCTGTCGCCCGCGCAGCTCGCGCCGGTCTTCGGCGCGGGGCTCGCCGGGCTGATGGCCGGCGCGCTCGTGTTCGGGCCGTTCGGCGACCGGTTCGGCCGCAAGCGCTTGCTGCTCGCCTGTGTCGCGTGCTTCGGCATCGCGAGTGCGGCGTCGGCGACTGCGGGCGGCTTGACCGAACTGATCGCGTGGCGCTTCGTGACGGGCCTCGGGCTCGGCGGCGCGATGCCGAACGCGATCACGCTGACGTCCGAGTATTGCCCCGCGCGGCGGCGCTCGCTGCTCGTCACGACGATGTTCTGCGGCTTCACGATCGGCTCGGCGCTCGGCGGGCTCGCGGCCGCGTCGCTGATCGAACGCGACGGCTGGCGCGCGGTGCTCGTCGTCGGCGGTGCCGCGCCGCTGCTGCTCCTGCCGGTGCTGGCGTGGCGACTGCCGGAATCGGTGCGCTACCTCGTCAACACCGGCGCATCGCGCGAGCGGATCGCGGCGATGCTCGCGCGCATCGCACCGGACCCGGATTTCGCGCACGCGTCGTTCGTCGCGCCGCGCGGCAAGCCGGCCGGGTCGCCGCTCGGCCGCCTGTTCGCTGCCGACCTGCTGCGCGGCACGCTGCTGCTGTGGCTGACGTTCTTCATGAGCCTGCTCGTCATCTACCTGCTGTCGAGCTGGCTGCCGACGTTGTTGCGCACGACCGGCGCGACGCTGCAGACGGCCGCGCGCGTGACCGCGATGTTCCAGGTCGGCGGCACGCTCGGCGCGATCGTGCTCGGCTGGCTGATGGACCGGTTCGATCCGCATCGCGTGCTCGCGTGCAGCTATGCGGCGGCGGGCGTGTTCGTCGCGGCGATCGGGGTGCTGGCCGCGTCGCCGGCGGGCGCGGCACTGGCCGTGTTCGCGGCCGGCTTCTGCGTGTCCGGCTCGCAGGTCGGCGCGAACGCGCTGTCGGCCGCGTTCTATCCGACCGAATGCCGAACCACGGGCGTGAGCTGGGCGAACGGGATCGGCCGCGGCGGGTCCGTCGTCGGCTCGATGGCGGGCGGCGCGATGCTCGCGATGGGACTGCCGTTGTCGACCGCGTTCGCATTCGTCGCGGCGCCGTGCGTAATTGCAGGGGGCGCGGTGCTGGTGCTTGGCGCGGTGCGGGCCGGCGCGAAGCGCGCGGTGGCGGCCGAGGCGATTGCCGGCGAGCAGGCGTAGCGGAGGCAGGGGCGACCATTGCCGATGGAGCCGCCTTCCGACGGCACCGAACGAAAGCAGGAATCTGCATTATATGAATATATATAATGTAGATTCCTTAATCGTTTATCGTCCCCCTCATGAACGCCGACCCTTCCACCGGGCTGCCCGAGCCCGACCAGATGCGCGCCGCCGCCGAATCGGCATGCGCGCTGCTCAAGGTGCTGTCCAATCCCGACCGGTTGCTGCTGCTCTGCGAGCTGTCGCAGGGCGAACGCTGCGTGAGCGATCTCGAGGCACGGCTGGATATCCGCCAGCCGACGCTGTCGCAGCAGCTCGGCGTGTTGCGGGACAACGCATTGGTCCGAACGCGCCGTGAAGGCAAGAACATCCACTATTCGCTCGACAGCCCGGCCGTGATCGCGGTGATGGGCGTGCTGTACGAACAGTTCTGCGGCACGGCCGCAAAGGGGACCCGCCATGCAGCTTGATGTGCTTCATTTCACGCCGTGGCTGTCGCTGGCAGGCGGTGTGCTGATCGGGCTGGCGGCCGCGTGGCTTGTTGCGTTCAACGGGCGGATCGCCGGGATCAGCGGCATCGTCGGCGGCTTGTTCACGGCCGGTGCCGCCGAGCGCGACTGGCGCGCCGCATTCGTCGCCGGGCTGATTGCCGCGCCGCTGATGATGCGTATCGCCGGTGTCGCCGCGGCACCGCAGGTCGATGCGGGCTGGGGCGAGTTGCTGGTGGCCGGCCTGCTGGTCGGGATCGGAACGCGCTATGCGGGCGGATGCACGAGCGGTCACGGCGTTTGCGGGCTGTCGCGCGGTGCGGCGCGATCGATCGTCGCGACGACGGTGTTCATGGTCGCGGGTTTTGCGACCGTATTCGTGCGACGGCACGTGATCGGAGGCTGACATGCAGGCAGGATTCGCGTTTCTTGCGGGGCTGCTGTTCGGCGCCGGCCTCATCGTGTCGGGGATGGCCAACCCGCAGAAGGTGCTCGGCTTTCTCGACCTGGCAGGCCGCTGGGACCCGTCGCTCGCGTTCGTGATGGCCGGCGCGATCGGCGTTGCCGTGTTCGCGTTCGCCTGGGCGAAGCGTCGGACGCGGTCGTTGCTCGGCCTGCCGATCCAGTGGCCGGCCGTGCGGACGATTACCGTGCGCCTCGTCGCAGGGAGCGCCGTGTTCGGCATCGGCTGGGGGCTTGCCGGGTTCTGCCCGGGGCCGGCGATCGTGTCGATCGGACTCGGGTCGGCCAAGGGCATCGCGTTCGTCGTCGCGATGCTGATCGGGATGGCGTTGTTCGAGTGGATCGAGCGCGCGCGGACGGGGCGGTAGCTGGGTGACGTTGCTGCGGCCGAAGTTGTCGGCTCGGGCGCGTTCGATCGCCACCTGCACCGGTTTCGCGAGCAACTGCGCGTGCAGCGCGATGTGACGATCGATGCGATCGCGCGCCATTTTCCGGCCGGCACGCCGCGTTCACCCCGGACGGCCGCCGCGCGGCGATGCGCCGACGATACGATTTCGGCGATTTCATCGGCTGACCGCATGCGCGGCGAGATGCTGACGGATCAGCGACAGGTAGCGATCGCCGACCGAGAAGTCGCGTGCGGCACGCGGCCGCTCGGCCCGGCGCAGCGTGGCCGGCGCGCTCATGCCCAGATACCGGCATACCGCCGACGGGAAGGGCTTGCGTGTATGCCCGAGCTGGCGCGCCGCGCGCTCGACGCGGGCGTCGCCGACCTGCGCACGCAGCCATGCCAGCACTTGGCGATCGGTGTCGTTGACGATACGGACCAGATGTTCCATCGCGCACCTCACTGTTCATAAATACAGTACTGTAAATATAACCAGTATATGAGGCGGCCGCAAGCGGGCGCGCATGCGCCTGGCCGTTCGGCCAGGGTTCAGCGCACCGGCGCAGGTGGGCGGGCGCCCGGCGATCCGGTCATCCGGGCGTCAGGCGCGGCGGGCGGGACGAGATTCGCGTAGCGCGCGTCGGTCAGCGTGCCGAGGAACGCGACGATGTCGTCGATTTCCGCGTCGGTCAGCGCGGGCGGCGTGCCCGGCCGGCGGTTCATCGGCGTTGAATTGACGTTGATGTTGCCGCGATACGCGGCCGGCACGTCGTCGAAGGTCCTGGCGCCGTGATACCAGTGGCCGGGGTCGGTCGAGCGCGTGTTGTAGAACGCGACCGCGTCGCGCAGCGTCGTGAACACGCCGTTGTGCATGAACGTCTGCTTGACCGCGACGTTGCGCAGCCCCGGCGTGCGCAGGTAGCCGCACCATTGCGTCGGCTCGGGCCAGCGCAGCCGTGTGGCCGTGTCGCACAGGCCGTTGTCGAAATGGCGCGGATCGCGGTTCGCGGGCAGCGCGCGGTTGCGCGGCACCGCGATCGCGTCGTAGCCGAAATCGGTGAAGAGCGAGCGCTCCGGCCGGCTCGACGTCTCCGACAGCGTATGGCAACTCATGCAGTTGCCCTTGTCGGGATTGCGGAACAGCGTCAGGCCGTGCATCTCGGCCGGCGCGAGCGGCTTGCGCGTGCGCAGATACGCGTCGAAGCGCGACGTGAACGGCGCCATGTCGTCGCTCTGCAGATAGGCCTCGACGGCCGAGCCCAGCGCGCGCACCAGTTGCTCGGGGTCGCGCCGCACCGATGCGCCGAAGCGCGCGGCGAGATCGTCCGCCAGTTCGGTGCGGTCGACCTTGCGTAGCAGCGCGGCCGGCGATCGGTTATTCATCTCGTTCGGATCGAACAGCGGCCCGCGGATCTGTTCGGCGAGCGTGTCCGCGCGGCCGTCGCTGAAGAGGCCGCCGAACGGCGACGGCGCGGGGGCGTCGTCGTCCTGATAGAAGTGGCGGCGCGGCACGTAGCGCACGTAGAGCAGCGACGGCGCGTTGCGCAGGCTGAAACGCCCGTGGCGGCTGCCTTCCGGCACGCCCGGCCCCGCGAGCGAAGCGGCGGACAATGTCGGCGCGAACGCGCGCCCCGGATCGTGGCAGCCCGCGCACGACATGCCGCGCGGCTCGGACAGTCGCGGATCGAAGAAGATCCGGCGGCCCAGCGCGACGAGCGTCGGGTCCGGCGCGAAACGGGCGGCCGCCGCGTCGACCTTGTCGGTCACCTGCGGCGTGCCGTTGCCGATCGTGCCGACGACGCGCGACGGCGGCGCGCCGGGGAGCAGCATCGTCTCGGACGGCGCGGCATGGGCCGCGAACGCCGTGCCGGCGAGCAGGGCGGCGGCAAGTACGCGTACCGTCCGTCCGCAGCCGGCGGCCGGAACCCAACCGGAAACCCGACGCTCGACAGCGGTCACCGACGAAACCGTCCGCCTCCGCGAGCCGGCCATCCGTCGCCGGCGGCCCGTCGAATCCATCAAATCGTCACTCGATCGAACTGCGTCACTCACGGCGCGATGAACCCCGTCTTGTCGCATGCGAGCGTGTTGCCCGACTGGTCGCACGACGCGAGCAGCTTGCCTGCCGCCGAATATGCATGGAACACCCAGCCCGTCGCCGGCGCCGCGCGTCGCTCCATGATCAGGAAACCGAAGCTGTTGTTGTGTGACAGCCGCTCGATCACGGCGCCCGGCGCGGGCGTCAGGCCGGCCGGGAACGGATCGGGCAGCGCGACGTCGAGGTTGTCGCCGCCATTCCCGGACACGATCGTCGCCGGATGCCCGGACGAGAAGTTGATCGCCTGGAAGTCGTGCACGTGCCCGTGCAGCGCGACGTGGATGCCGGGCGGGTAGTACGCCTGCGCGTTCAGGCTCGCCATCACCGACTGCAGCGCGAGGTTGCCCGGCGCGGGCGTGCTGCCGGCGATCGGCGCGAACGCGAGGATCGGATGGTGGTTCGTGAAGATCGTCGTCGACATGCCGGCTTTCGACGCGAGCGCCGCGACCGTCTGGAACTGCTTCTGGTAGATGCGGAACTGCGCGTCGGTCGTCTTCAGCGGATTGCGGCCGACCTTCGCGGTGTCGAACACGATCACTTGCGTGCCGCCGCCGAGCGACACCGCGTAGGGGTCCGAGTAGTTCGCGTCGTCGTCGTTGGCCGGATCGTCGCACGAACGGGCCGCCGAATACGGGTGCGGATCGAGGAAGCGGTACCAGCCCTGGCCGGCCCGCGCGCATTCCTCGTGGTTGCCGCGCACGACGACCCACGGCGCCTTCGCGAACAGCGGCGCGGCCGGGCGGAACAGATCGGCCTGCCACGCATCCCAGCCGTAGCCCCACGGGCTGTCCTTGCAGCCGGCGATGTCGGGCGGGCACGCGTTTTCGCGGTAGTGATAGTCGCCGACGTGCAGCACGAGGTCCGGCGACAGCTTCGCGACGCTCGCCGCGATCGTGTCGAACGGCCAGACCGTCGCGTCGTTGCACGCCTGCCATGCGTTGTCGGCCTTCTTCATCCGGCAGCCGGTGTCGGCAATGATCGCGATGCGCTGCGGCTGCGCCCTCGGCAGCGGCAGCGCGCGGCCCGCGACGCTCGCCGTCTGGGCATCGGCCGGCAGCGTCGCTTCGCAGACCGACACCGGGAAGCTCGACGGTTTCGAGTCGGCCGGGGCGCTCGCCGTCGGCCGTTGCGCGACGGTCGCGGCACCGGCGCGCAGCGTCATGCGCGACAGCTTGCCGTCGACGGACAACTGCGGACAAAGCGGATCGCTCGCGGACGCAGGGCTATAGTTCGTGACCACGCGCGCGATCGCCTGGTTCGCATCGCCGATCTCGACCCACGCCGCCTGAACGTTGATCGCGGCACTGGCCGGGTCGGCGGGCGTATCGATGTGATTCGAACACGCGGACAGCGCCGCGAGGGCAACAAGCGGAGCGCAGCGCACGAACAGCGCGCGGGAGAGGAGTCGTCGCATGGGAGGCACCGTAGGAAAGCCGTCAACGATACGGAACGCGAATGTAAGAAATGTGAAGGCCAGGGGTGCGACGGCCGACACGGCGCGCGAGTCGTGCCGCGTTCGCGGGCTTGACCTCAAGCCGGCTTGAAGCAGCATAGTCCGGATCACGGTCAACGATGCGGACAAAAGGAGAATCGACGATGGAAGGAAACCGGACAAACGAAGCGCAGTCTGCGCTGTGGAACGGCCCGTCGGGGCTGGCATGGGTCGACGCGCAGCGCTCGCTCGACCGGATGTTCGAGCCGTTCGAGGCATTGCTCGAGGATGGGGCGGTGGCGGCGTCCGCGAGCAGCGTGCTCGACGTCGGCTGCGGCACCGGCGCGGTGACGCTCGCGATCGCGCGGCGCCTTGGCGCGCACGCGCGCTGTACGGGCCTGGATATTTCGGCGCAGATGCTTGCCGCCGCACGGGCGCGCGCCGAACGCGAGGGCGTTGACGCCGACTTCGTGCATGCCGATGCGCAGACGCATGCGTTCGTGCCGGGAAAGTTCGACCTGATCGTGTCGCGCTTCGGCGTGATGTTCTTCGACGATCCGGTGCAGGCCTTCGCGAACCTGCGGCACGCGGCGCGCCCGAACGCGCGTTTGCGATTCGTCGCATGGCGCGGCGCCGCCGACAATCCGTTCATGACGACGGCCGAGCGTGTCGCGGCGCCATTACTGCCGGCCCTGCCGGCGCGGCAGCCGGGGGCACCGGGACAATTCGCGTTCGGCGACCGGCAACGGATCGCGTCGGTCTTGTCGGACAGCGGCTGGGCCGACATCGCGATCGAGCCGATCGATATCGCGTGCGCGTTGCCGGCGTCCGCGCTGGACGACTACATCGCGCGACTCGGACCGGTCGGGCTCGCGCTTCGTCAGGTGGACGACGCGACGCGCCGGCGCGTGATCGATACGGTTCGCCCTGCGTTCGAGCGCTACGTGGAGGGCGAAGACGTGCGCTTCGACGCGGCGTGCTGGCTCGTCACCGCGCGGGCGCCGTCCGCATGATGCATCAGGAAAACGGCGGCAGCCCGTTGTTCGGCATGTGTGCTGCCGTTCATGCGTGACAGGGCTGCGGCGCCGTGCAAAAGGCGGGTATCAGTCGCGCCTCGCCCGCAACATCAGCCACGCGCAGCCTGCCGCCACGAGCGCGAGCCCCAGCAGCACCGCCTCGACGCCGAGTGCGAAACCGGGCGGCATCTCGCCGCTGTTCGGCATGGGCGACAGGTTGGCGGTGATCGCGATCGCGCCGCCGGCGAGCAGCGCGATGCAGACGATCCAGTAAGCCTTGCCGCGCGCGGCGGCGGTGCGGATCCGCCAAAGCGCAAGGCCGACGCCGCCGAGGTAAAGCACCACGAGCGTCGCGAGCGCGATGAAGTCGCCGGTGCGATCGTTCAGGAGGCCGCTCATGGCACGGCTCCGTCGGGCGCCGCGCGTCGGCTCGACGAGAGGAGCGCAGCGGTCGGGTTCATTCGGCCTCCGTTGCGTGTCCCGGCGCGCGGCTCAGCAGATGCGTACGCTGGTCGGCCGCGAGCGAGACGTAGCGTTCGTATTGACGCAGGACATCGGCGATCAGTTCGTCGCCGCGCAGATATTCGACGTCGTAGCCGAGCCGGCCGTCCTCGAAGAACGTGACGATGCCGTACACGTGTGGACGCTCGGCTTCCGGCTCGGCCGCTTCGCGTACCAGGAAGGCCGCCGCGGATTTCGCCGTCACGCGCGCGCCGTAGACGAAATCGCGGTGTTCCGCGGTCGGCACGGTCAGCCGCACCGCATCGTCGCTGTCGCGCTGCACGTGTGCGTCGACGCCGCCCGAGCGCAGTTCGTCGGCGACTTTGCGCAGCGCGGGCTCGACGGTTTCCGCGACGAACTGGCGCGCGTCGGACTCGGTCGTCTGCCGCAGGATATGCGTCAGCCGATGGCGCCAGTGCTGGCCGGTCCAGAAGCTCGTCGCGGGCGCGACGTCCTGCGAATAGTGCGCACGATCGGCCGCGAGCCCGCGCCACAGCCCGTAACACAGCGCGAGCATGATCAAGGCGACCGGCAATGCGGCGATCAACGTCATCGCCTGCAGCGCGCCGAGCCCGCCCGCGACCAGCAGCACGGCCGCCGTCACACCCAGCAGCGCAGCCCAGAACAGCCGCTGCCAGACCGGCGAATGCGCGGCGCCGCGCGTCGCGATCTGGTCGATCACGAATGCGCCGGAATCGGCGGACGTGACGAAGAACACCGCGATCAGCACGATCGCGACGATCGACAGCAACTGCGGAAGCGGCAGGAAATCGAAGAAGCGGAACAGCAACGCATCGACACTGCCGGCCGTCTGCGCGAGCGCGCCGGCCGCGCCGTGCGTGTCGAGCCAGATCGCGCTGTTGCCGAACACGGTCATCCACACGAGGTTGAATGCGGTCGGCACGAGCAACACGCCGATCACGAACTGGCGGATCGTGCGGCCGCGCGAGATGCGCGCGATGAACATGCCGACAAACGGCGACCACGACACCCACCATGCCCAGTAGAGGATCGTCCAGCCGCCGAACCAGCCTTCCTCGCGCGGTGGCGCGTACGCATAGGTGCGGAACGACAGGTCGACGAGATTCGACAGGTATTGGCCGATGTTGTCGCCGAGCGCGCGCAGCAGGAACGACGTCGGGCCCGCGACGACCACGAACGCGAGCAACAGGAACGCCAGCAGCAGGTTCAGCTCGGACAGCCGCCGCACGCCCTTGTCGAGACCGCTCGCGGCCGATGCGCCGGCCAGGATCACGACGATCACGACGAGCCCGATGCGGAACGCGTTGCCGCTCGTATCCCAGCCGGCGACCGTATGCAGGCCCGCGCTCAACTGCATCACGCCGTAGCCGAGTGTCGTCGCGATGCCCGCGACCGTGCCGACCAGCGCGAACGCGTCGACCGTGTGGCCGATCCAGCCGTTCACGCGCTCGCGCAGCACCGGATACAGCCCGGAGCGCAGCGTCAGCGGCAGGTTGTAGCGGAATCCGAAGTATGCGAGCACGAGCCCCATCAGCCCGTAGATCGCCCACGCATGGAAGCCCCAGTGGAAGAAGGTCATCAGCATCGCCTCGCGCGCGGCGGCCGGCGTGCCGGGGTCCACGGTCGGCGGCTTCAGGAAGTGCTGCATCGGCTCGCCGACGCCGAAGTACATGAGGCCGATGCCCATGCCCGCAGCGAACAGCATGGCCGTCCACGACAGGAAGCTGAACTCGGGCTCGGCGTCGTCGGGGCCGAGCCGGATGTTGCCGAAGTCGCTCGCCGCGATCAGCACGAGAAACACGAGGAACGTGGTGACGGCGAGCACGTAGAACCAGTCGAAGCGCGCGACGACCCATTGCTGGCCGGAGGAGAAGAGCGCGCCTGCTTCGGTCGGGTGCAGCGCGCACACGACGAGCAGTGCACCGATGACCGCGAGCGCGGGCAGCACGACCTGCGGCTTGAATGTCGTGCGGGGCGAGGAACGGGAATCTGGCATGGCTGGCATCCAGTTGTGGGCGCAACGAGGCGCGACGCCGCCCGGCGCGCGTGTCGCGCGTCGGACCCTGATACGGCGTGCGTCGAGTGTACCGCGGTGTCAGGACTGCAAGAAGGGATATGCAGCAGGGAAAACCTGACGAATTGTAAGGTATCGGGGCGATCGCGAAAACCCGCACGCTGCGCGTTGCGTGCGAAAGAGGTGGATCACGAACGTCAAACCGGCGCCCCGGACGATGCCGGATCGTCCGGGGCGCAAGCAACGGAGGCGCGGCCGTACGGGTTCAGAACGTCACGGCGATCCCGGCCATGCCGACGAACTGGCCGTGCGTCGTCGACGGCGTGAGCTGCTGCGAATCGCCGACGATCGGCGCCGCGTCGACGATATGGCCGGCACCCAGCGCGCCGAGCGTCCGTCCGCTCGAATGCGTGTACGCCTGCAGCGCATACAGCGTCGTGCGCTTCGACAGGCTGTACGACTCCTTCAGCGAATACTGCTGGTAACGGGCCGCGTCCGACACGCCGTTCGCCTTCGACGCGAGCGTGTACGCGAACGCGCCGGCCACCGAAAACGTCGGCGTGAAGCGATACGCGGCGAGCGCGCCGTAGGTGTTGAACACGGCCGTGTCCGTGAACGCGGAGCCGTTGCCGGGCAGATACTTCACGTTCGAGTAGTTGAGGCCCATCGTCAGGTTGCCGAGCGTGTAGTTGCCGGCCGCCGCGACCTGCTCGACGGCCTTCGCGGTCAGGTAGCCCTGGTTCAGCACGGACACCGCGAAGCTGCCCGACGCGGCGGTCGCAGGATTCAGGAAGCCCGCCGACGAACCCGAGCTGTTGATGCGCAGGTAACCGGCCGCGATGCCGACCGGCCCGTTCGCATAGCGCAGCGCGGCGCTGAACGTGTTGCCCTTGCCGGTCGCGCCGGCGATGCCGCCGAACGCATACATCGCGCTCGCGGTCAGCCCGGACAAGGTCGGCGACGTATAGGTGACGGAGTTGTTGACGCGGATCGTCGTGTCGAGCCCGTCGATGTCGCCCGGATGCGCGCCCGTTGCGCCGGTCAGCCAACTGCTTGCCGCGTACGGGCCGACCAGCAGGAAGTACGGCGTGTACTGGCGGCCGGCCGTCATCGTGCCGTAATGATCGTTGCGCAGCCCGACAAACGCCTGGCGATTGAAGATCGTGCCGGCGGCGGCCTGCGCACCGGTGTTCAGGTTGAAACCGGATTGCAGGTCGAAGATCGCGTGCGTGCCGCCGCCGAGATCCTCGTCGCCGCGCAGCCCGAACTTCGACGCATACAGGTTGCCGTCGCGCATGTACACGTTCGAGTGGCCTTGCTGGTTGTTCACGTACGCGAGCGAATCGTCGACCACGCCGTACAGCGTCACGCTGCTCTGCGCATGGGCGGCGGAAGCGCCGAGCGACGCGGCCGATAAAATCAGGATTGCAGAGTAGTGATGCGATGCTTTCATTGACGATCTCCAAGTCTCTTCAAGGGGGCGGGAGGCTGATCGGCCTCCTCTTTGGTGGAGGGCGGGCCGTGTGCGCGGCCCGCCCGATCCGAGGGTTCGGCGTTTTCCCGCGCTTGCGCGGTCAGTCGTCGAGTGCCACGACGACGCGACGCCATGCGCCATCCCGCGCATCGCGTTCGACGCGCGCACCGCGCACGGCAAGCGCACCTTGCAGCAATGCCGGCAGCAGGATCTCCACGCGCTCGGCGGGGCGGTTCATGCGGCCATCCCAGCGGACCGACACGCCGAGTTCGCCCGACGCCGTGCGTCCGGTCTCGATGCGCCACAGACCGTATTCGCCGTCGCGCCACGCTTCCGTTTCGCCGTCGTCCTCGACGCATTCGCCGTACGCAACGCCGTCCTCGATGCGCGGCGCGACGAGGAAGCCGCGCGTGTCCGCGCGTGCGCCGAACCGTTGCTCGGCGACGTTCAGCGGCAGCACGCGGCCTTCACGCAACAACATCACCGGCGTGTCGAGCGGCGCGGGCAGCGTCACGTTCGCGCCGCCGTCGAACGACTGCGCGCTCGCGCAGCACACCCAGCGCGCGCTCGACGGCAGGTAGACCGTGCGCTCCGTGCGGCCCGGCTCGACGACCGGCGCGACCAGCAGCGCGTCGCCGAGCATCATGTCGTCGCATTCGTCGTAGCAGCGCGGGTCGCCGGGGAAATCGCCGAAGGTCGGCCGCAGCACGGGCTCGTAGCGCGTGGTCGACAGCCACAGCAGGTGATAGAGGTAAGGCAGCAGCCGGTAGCGCTGCTTGATCAGCGACGCGATCCGCGTGGTGATTTCCGGATACATCCACGGTTCGTTGACGGTGCCGTCGTCGTTCCACGAATGGATGCTGAAGCGCGGCATGAAGATGCCGAACTGCACCCAGCGCAGCAGCAGCTCGGGCGACGGCGCGGGGCCGGAGAAGCCGCCGATGTCGTGACCGATGTTCGACACGCCCGACAACGCGAGCCCGAGGCCCATCTTGAGGTTGTAGCGCAGCGTTTCCCACGACGTGTAGTTGTCGCCGGACCAGGTCTGCACGTAACGCTGCATGCCGGCGCCGCCGGAGCGCGACACGAGGAACGGCCGCTGCGCCGGCGCATGCGCGCGCTGGGCTTCGCGCGACGCGCGCATCATCAGCATCGTCTGCAGCACCTTCGCCTCGCGCGCGGGAAACGGCTGGCCGAAGCCGTGCGCGATCGCGTCGGGCGACCAGATCTCGTATTCGTTGTTGTCGTTCCACGTCGACTCGATTCCGTAGTCGAGCAGCGCCGACGTGACCTGCTCGCGCCACCAGCGGTACGCGTCCGGTTGCGTGAAGTCGAGATACGCGCCGACCTCGTCCCAGAACTGCACCCATGCCGGCTCGCCGGATGCCGAGCGGATCAGCAGCCCGCGCCGCGCGGCGTCGTCGAACGCCGGGTGGTCGCGCAGCAGGCACGGCTTGATGTTCGCGCACAGGCGGATGCCGTGGTCGCGGTAGTGCTTCACGAAACCCTTCGCGTCGGGAAACTTCTCGCGGTTCCAGTTGAACACGTAGCGCTTCGCGCCGATCGACGTATAGCCCGACGACAGGTGGAACGAGTCGCACAGGATATCGTGTGATTCGCACTGCTCGACGAACTGGTTCATCTGCCGCTGCGCGTCCGGTGCGTCGGTGTAGCTCATCGTCGAGCCCGAATAGCCGAGCCCCCATTTCGGCGTGCGCGCCGGGCGTCCG
This sequence comes from Burkholderia sp. RF4-BP95, assembly GCF_001521985.1. Lineage (NCBI taxonomy): Bacteria > Pseudomonadati > Pseudomonadota > Betaproteobacteria > Burkholderiales > Burkholderiaceae > Burkholderia > Burkholderia sp. RF4-BP95. The sequence goes on from NZ_LOSX01000018.1 coordinate 511,282, forward strand.
GTGAGCCACGTGAAGCGCCGGGCAGCCGCGAGCGGCGTGTCGGGCGACGCGATGAAGTAGTAGTCGAGATCGCCGTGCTCGGCGACGAAGTAGCGGTAGAGCCCGTGGTAGTTGTCGAGTTCGCGGCCCATGTCGAACGCGCAATCCGACAGCGTGTCGTAGAACAGCCCGAAGCCCTGGCACGCGCCGGGCGACCACGTGACGTAGAACGGAATGTGCTTGTAGAGCGGGTCCGTGTGCTTCGCGCTGTAACCCATCGCGTCGATGTTGCGCATCTCGAAGCGCGCGCCGGTGCGGTCGAGGTCGCCCGCGCGCTCGCCGAGACCGAACACCTTGTCGCCGCGCTCGCGTGCGACGTAGTGATAGGCGCGATCGTCCCACCAGCCGAAGTTGTACGCCTGCGTCGCGCGGTCGGCGAGCACGACGCGCCACGCGTCGTCCGCGCCGCGCATCGACCACGTGCAATGGCCGCCATGCAGTTTCACGTCGAGGCGGATCTGCGCGGTTTCGATGCGCACGCTGCCGTCGTCTTCGACGAAGTCGTAGGCCGGCAGCGCGAAGCCGCTCAGGTCGAGGCGGTCGCGCCCGTCGAGCGGCACGTCGTCGAGGCCCGGTGCGATCGTCCAGGTGCGCGGGGTGCGCGCCGTCGCGTCGGGCAGCACGCGCACGCGCACGATGTCATCCTCGAGCACGAAGATCTCGAGGGTCGCGCCCGCGTCGGACGCGAGCAGCACGCGGTTCGCCTGCCGGTCGGCGACGCGGAACACGGGCGGATGAAGAAGCGAAGTCATGAAGGCGATTCCTGGTGAAGACGGAGGTCAGGCGTGCTGCGCGAGCAGGCGTTCCTGCTTCGACTGCCCGCGGATCAGCACCGCGAGCAGCGTCACGCCGATGATGTCGAACAGGCCGAGGCACGCGAACAGCGGTGCGTAGCCGATCTTGTCGGCGAGCGCGCCGACCAGCAGCGAGAAGCCGAGCCCGCCGATCCACGCGGCCATGCCCGCGAAGCCGCTGGCGGTGCCGACTTCCTCGGGATCGAACACGTCGGCCGACAGCGTGTTGACGAGCGCGGAGATCATCTGGTGCGCGAAGCCGCCGACGCAGAACAGGCCGATGGCCGTGTACGGCGACGACACGAGCCCGATCATCGCCGGCCCCAGCATCAGCACCGCGCCGAGCGCGACGCCGGCGACGCGGGACCACACGAGCGGCAGTTTGAACCGGTTCGCGAGGTAGGGCGACAGGTAGCCGCCCGCGATGCCGCCGGCGTCGGCCGCGAGAAACGGCATCCACGCGAACACGGCGATCTGCGTGAGCGGCATGTGGCGTTCGGTGGCGAGGTACAGCGGAATCCAGAAGCTGAAGGTCTGCCATGCGGGTTCCGCGAAGAAGCGCGGCAGCGCGATCGCCCAGAAGCGCCGCGCGGTGACGACGTCGCGAATCCGGCGCTTCGACGCGGCCGGCATCGTGGCCTGGCCGTCGCGGATCAGCGTGCGCTCCTGCGACGTGATGCGCGGATGATCGGACGGCGACCGGTACTGCGTGTACCAGAGCGCGGCCCACACGAAGCCGAGCGCACCGGTGACCATGAACGCGGATTGCCAGCCGAAGCGCATCGACAGGAACACGACGAGCGGCGGCGCGATCGCGGCGCCGAGCGACGTGCCCGCGTTGAAGTAGCCGACCGCGACGGATTTCTCGCGATCGGGAAACCATTCGGCGACGGCCTTCATCCCCGACGGGATCGCGGCGGCCTCGAACAGCCCGAGCAAGCCGCGCAGGATGCCGAGCGACAGCCAGCCCGACGCGAAGCCGTGCGCGACGCCGACCACCGACCACAGCATCGCGAACAGCGCGAATCCGAGCCGCAGGCCGATCAGGTCGACGATGAACCCGCATACCGGCTGCATGATCGTGTAGCCGATCTGGAACGCCCCGACGATATACGAATACTGCTGCGTCGAGATCGCGAACACCTGCTTCAGTTCCGGTGCGAGCACCGCGAGGGAATTTCGTGCGAGGTAGTTGAGGATCGTGCCGAGACATACCAGCACGATGATCCACCAGCGCAACGCCTTGACTGTTTTCACTGCTGTCTCCTGAGCCATGCAAGTCGCCCGGCGGGGGCGTCTTTTGCGGGTCATGTTTGTACGATGTCCGATCTTGAAGGGCGACCGATTCACCTGATTTTTATCGGAATCACCGCGTTCAATCGAACATTTCGCTGCTGTTGAAGGTCAATGTTATCGGACGACTGATCATTTTCGAGCATCCTATGTTCGAATTCGAATCCGGTCAACGTGAATCTGCATTCGAACGAACATCCTCGGGGTATTCCCGATATGTCCGCGGACAGGGCCCCCGGTGCATTGCGCGACGAGTGGCGCCGGATGTCTGCTCGACGAGGCCGAGCGGCCGTCGCTCGACCGACTGCATCAGGCGGGCCCGGCCGGGGGCGTGACAACCCTGATGAAAATTTATTTTTTTCCTGTCGGCAGATTGTGTAAATTGATTTTCATCCACCTTGCAAAACCATTCGCATGACGCCTCTCGTTCCGCACGATGCCAGTCACGACGAATCCGCGATCGCGGAGCGCATCGCCTCGGCCATGCCGCGAATGACGCCGATCCACCGCCGGATGGGCGAATTCGTGCTCGCGAATCCGTTTCGCGCGGCGACGATGCGGATCGACGAGCTGGCGCAGGCCGTGAATGCGTCGATCGCCACCGCGAACCGCTTCGCGAAGGCGCTTGGCTTCGACGGCTATCCGGCGATGCGCGCGGCGCTCGTGCGCGGCTTCGAGGCCACGCTCGGCCCTGTCGAGCGGCTGCGTTCCGCGCAGGAGCAGGAACAGGAGCACGAGCAGGGCGTGCGCGGCGCCGCGTGGATCGACGCGGTGTTCGATCAGGCCGTCGCGAACATCGAGAACACGCGTGCGCAACTGGATGCGGCCGACGTCGAGGCGGCCGTCGAGGCGATCGTCGGCGCACGGCGCGTGCTGATCCTCGGCGCCGGTTCGAGCGCCTTTCTGACCGGGCTGATGGAACACGGATTGTCGGTGTGTCACGACAACGTGCAGTCGCTCGCGCTGCTCGGCGGCCCGTCGCATGCGGCGCGGCGCCTGTACACGGCCGACTCGCGCGATCTCGTGATCGCGCTCGCGTTTCCGCGCTACGTCAAGGACACGATCGAGCTGGCGCGCCGCGCGGCCGCGCGCGGCGCGCGCGTGCTCGGCATCTCCGACGGGCCAGGCTCGCCGCTTGCGCCGATCGCGTCGCTGAATCTGTACGTCAAGGCCGAACGGCGTTTCGCGGCCACGTCGGAAGCGGCCGTGCTGACGATGATCGAGGCGCTGATCGACGCGGTCGCGCTGCGCACGCACCGCTCCGCGAAGTCTGCCGCCGAAATGACCGAATTCCTGTTGCCGTGGCTGATCCACCCGCAAGCGGCGCTGCCGGCCGCCAACCCTTCTTCCTCCGGTCCGAAAAAATCATGACTTCACCCGCGATCGTCGCGATTCACGGCGGTGCAGGCACGATCCTGCGCGATGCGATGGACACCGACACCGAACGCCAATACCGCGCCGAACTCACCGCGATCCTGCAAGCTGCGCAACACGTGCTCGCCGATGGCGGCAGCGCGCTCGACGCCGTCACCGTCGCGGTGCGGCTGCTCGAAGACTGTCCGCTGTTCAACGCGGGGCGCGGCGCCGTCTATACGGCCGAAGGCAAGCACGAACTCGACGCAGCGGTGATGGACGGCACGACGCTCGCGGCCGGCGCGATCTGCTGCGCGACCCGCGTGCGCAATCCGGTGCTCGCCGCACGGCGCGTGATGGAGGCGAGCGAGCACGTGCTGCTGGCGGGCGCGGGCGCCGACGCGTTCGCGGCCGCACAGGGCCTCGAACTCGCCGAGCCCGGCTACTTCGACACGGAAGCGCGTCATGCACAGTGGGTCAAGGCGCGCGCGGCGGCCGGCACGATGCTCGATCACGATGCCGCGACCTTCGCCTTCGGCGCCGGGCAGCCGGCCGAGCCGCTCGATCCCGACCGCAAGCACGGCACGGTCGGCGCGGTCGCGTGCGATGTGCACGGCCATATCGCGGCGGCGACGTCGACCGGCGGCATCACGAACAAGCAGCCCGGCCGCGTCGGCGATTCGCCGATCATCGGCGCCGGCTGCTACGCGGACGACGCGACCTGCGCGGTATCCGCGACGGGCACCGGCGAGATGTTCATCCGGCTCTCGACCGCGCATGACGTGGCCGCGCAGATGGCCTATCGCGGCGCATCGCTCGCCGATGCCGCGCACGACGCCGTGATGAACAAGCTGTCGCGCCTGGCCGGGCGCGGCGGGATCATCGCGGTCGACGCGCACGGCAACGTCGCGATGCCGTTCAACACGGAAGGGATGTATCGCGGCTACGCACGCGTCGGCGAGACGCCCGTGGTCGGCATCTATCGCGACGATGCGGCCTGATTCCGGACCGCACCAGGAGACCTCCGCATGACTTCGAGCCGAACCCCGTCCGCGCTGGTGCTGCCGGAGCAGCGCGTCGTCGCCGTCGACGACCTGTCGGTCATGTTCCGCCGCGAAAACGCGACGTTCGATGCGGTGCGCAACGTGTCGTTTCACGTCGATCGCGGCGAGACGCTCGCGATCGTCGGCGAGTCGGGCTCCGGCAAGTCGGTCACGTCGCTTGCGCTGATGCGGCTCGTCGAGCATGGCGGCGGCGAGATCACGAGCGGCCGGATCGTGTTGCGGCGTCGCGGCGGCGCGCTCGTCGACCTCGCGCAGGCGAGCGCGGCGACGATGCGCGGAATCCGCGGCGCGGACATCGCGATGATCTTCCAGGAACCGATGACGTCGCTGAACCCGGTGTTTACGGTCGGCGACCAGATCAGCGAGGCGATCGCGCTGCACCAGTCGAAGAGCGCGACCGAAGCCCGCGCGGAAGCGTTGCGGCTGCTCGATCTCGTGCGCATTCCGGAGGCGCGCCGCGTGTTCGCGCGCTATCCGCATCAATTGTCCGGCGGGATGCGGCAGCGCGTGATGATCGCAATGGCGCTGTCGTGCCGGCCGGCGCTCCTGATCGCCGACGAACCGACGACCGCGCTCGACGTGACGATCCAGGCGCAGATCCTGCAGCTGATCCGCGGCCTGCAGGACGAAATGAACATGGGCGTGATCTTCATCACGCACGACATGGGCGTGGTCGCCGAAGTGGCCGATCGCGTGCTCGTGATGTATCGCGGCGAGAAGGTCGAGGAGGGCGAGTCCGAACGCATTTTCGCGACGCCCGCGCATCGCTACACGCGTGCGCTGCTCGCGGCCGTGCCGCGGCTCGGCTCGATGCACGGCACCGATAACCCCGAGAAATTCCCGCTGTTGAAGGTGGACGGCGCGAGCGCGGCCGCGCCGGCGCCGGCCGCGAACGATGCGGGCAACGCGGCCGCGGCCTCCGCCGCCGGGCAGCCGCGCGTCGATCCGGCCGCGCCGCCGATCCTGCGCGTGCGTGATCTCGTCACGCGGTTTCCGGTGAAGAGCGGCGTGTTCGGCCGCGTGTCGCAATACGTGCACGCGGTCGAGCGCGTGAGCTTCGAGCTGCGCGCCGGCGAGACGCTCGCGCTCGTCGGCGAATCCGGCTGCGGCAAGTCGACCACCGGCCGCTCGCTGCTGCGCCTCGTCGAATCGCAGAGCGGCTCGATCGAATTCGACGGCCGCGACATCAGCGCGATGAAGGGCCATGACCTGCAGGCGCTGCGCCGAAACATCCAGTTCATCTTCCAGGATCCGTTCGCGTCGCTGAACCCGCGCCTGACGGTCGGTTTCTCGATCATGGAGCCGCTGCTCGTGCACGGCGTCGCGAGCGGTCGCGAAGCGCAGGCGCGCGTCGACTGGCTGCTCGACAAGGTCGGCCTGCCGCCGGATGCCGCGCGCCGCTATCCGCACGAATTCTCGGGCGGCCAGCGTCAGCGGATCGCCATCGCGCGCGCGCTCGCGCTGAATCCGAAGGTCGTGATCGCCGATGAATCGGTGTCGGCGCTCGACGTGTCCGTGCAGGCGCAGATCGTGAACCTGATGCTCGACTTGCAGCGCGAGCTCGGCGTCGCGTATCTGTTCATCTCGCACGACATGGCCGTCGTCGAGCGCGTCAGCCATCGCGTCGCGGTGATGTATCTCGGTCAGATCGTCGAGATCGGCCCGCGCCGCGCGGTGTTCGAGGCGCCCCAGCATCCGTACACGAAGAAGCTGATGAGCGCGGTGCCGGTGGCCGACCCCGCGCGCCGGCATGCGCTGCGCCAGCTCGCGGCGGACGAGATTCCGAGCCCGATCCGCGCGGTCGGCGACGAGCCGCTCGTCGCGCCGCTCGTCGCGGTCGGCCCCGATCATTACGTCGCGACGCATCGCGTCGGCGGCGCGTATTGATTGCACGGCGAGTCGCATATGGACCGCAGCTGCGCACGCGCCAGACAACGGCGCCATTTTCCCGAGCGGATGCAGTCACGCCGCGATTTCCACCACGCGTTACCGAATCATCCACAGGAGCCAGACAAAATGAACAAGTCGCATTCGTTCCCGATGTTCCGTCCGCGCGCGTTGTTCGCCGCGGGGGCCGGCGCGCTCGCGCTGTCGGTCGCCGTGCCCGCGTTCGCGCAGCAGAACGTCGTGGTCGCCGTGTACTCGACGTTCACGACGATGGACCCGTACGACGCGAACGACACGGTGTCGCAAGCCGTCGTCAAGTCGTTCTACGAAGGGCTGTTCGGCTTCGACAAGGACATGAAGCTCGTCAACGTGCTCGCGACGAGCTACCAGGCGTCGCCCGATGCGAAGGTCTACACGGTCAAGCTGCGCCCGGGCGTGAAGTTCCACGACGGCACGGACTTCAACGCCGACGCTGTGAAGGCGAACTTCGACCGCGTGACCGATCCGGCGAACAAGCTGAAGCGTTACGGGCTGTTCCGCGTGATCGAGAAGACCGAGGTGGTCGATCCGATGACGGTGCGCTTCACGCTGCGCGAGCCGTTCTCCGCGTTCGTCAACACGCTCGCGCACCCGTCGGCGGTGATGATTTCGCCGGCCGCGCTGAAGAAGTGGGGGCGCGACGTGTCGCTGCATCCGGTCGGCACGGGCCCGTTCGAGTTCGTCGAATGGAAGCAGACCGACGACATGAAGGTGAAGAAGTTCGCCGGCTACTGGAAGAAGGGCTATCCGAAGGTCGATTCGATCGACTGGAAGCCGGTGGTCGACAACAACACGCGCGCCGCGCTGCTCAAGACCGGCGAAGCCGATTTCGCGTTCACGATCCCGTTCGAGCAGGCTGCGGACCTGAAGAGCAATCCGAAGGTCGAGCTGATCGAGCGGCCGTCGATCATCCAGCGCTACATCTCGCTGAATACGCAGAAGAAGCCGTTCGACAATCCGAAGGTGCGTGAAGCGCTGAACTACGCGGTCAACAAGGAAGCACTCGCGAAGGTCGTGTTCGCCGGCTACGCAACCCCGCAGACGGGCGTCGCCCCGGTGGGCGTCGAATACGCGACCAAGCTCGGGCCCTGGCCGTACGATCCGGCGAAGGCGCGCGCGCTGCTGAAGGAGGCCGGTTATCCGAACGGCTTCGAGTCGACGCTCTGGTCCGCGTACAACCATTCGACGGCGCAGAAGCTGATCCAGTTCGTCCAGCAGCAGCTCGCGCAGGTCGGCGTGAAGGTGCAGGTGCAGGCGCTCGAGGCCGGCGAGCGGGTCGCGAAGGTCGAGAGCGCGCAGGACCCGGCGACGGCGCCGGTGCGGATGTATTACAGCGGCTGGTCGGCTTCGACGGGCGAGGCGAACTGGGCGCTGTCGCCGCTGCTCGCGTCCGCATCCGCGCCGCCGAAGCTCTACAACACCGCGTACTACAAGAACGGCGCCGTCGACGACGATCTCGCGAAGGCGCTCGAGACGACCGACAACGCGAAGAAGGCCGCGCTGTACGCCGACGCGCAGAAGCAGGTGTGGGCCGACGCACCGTGGATCTTCCTGGTGCAGGAGAAGATCGTCTATGCGCGCAGCAAGCGCCTGCACGGCATGTACGTGATGCCGGACGGCTCGTTCAACTTCGACGAAATCTCGGTGAAATGACGGCGATTCGCCCGTTGTGCGGCGCCGGCGGCGCAAGCTGCCGGCGCGCTGATTCGATCGGTGCCCCATGCTGAATTTTCTCGTCAAACGCCTGTTCGGCCTGCTGCCCACGCTCGCGATCGTCGCGGTGCTGGTGTTCCTGTTCGTGCACCTGCTGCCGGGCGATCCGGCGAGGCTCGCGGCGGGCCCGGAAGCCGACGACGCGACGGTCGCGCTCGTGCGCGCCGATCTCGGGCTCGACCGGCCGCTGCCGACGCAGTTCGCGAACTTCTTCGTGAAGATCGCGCACGGCGATTTCGGCATGTCGACGCGCAGCAAGCGTCCGGTGTCGACCGAGATCGGCGAGCGCTTCATGCCGACGCTGCTGCTGACGCTCGTCAGCATGGTCTGGGCGACGGCGTTCGGAATGGCGATCGGGATCGCGTCGGCGGTATGGCGCAACCGCTGGCCCGACCGCCTCGGGATGACGATCGCGGTGTCGGGCATCTCGTTTCCGGCATTCGCGCTCGGCATGCTGCTGATGGAGATCTTCTCGGTGAAGCTCGGCTGGCTGCCCGTCGTGCCGGACGCCACGTGGAAGAGCTACGTGCTGCCGTCGCTGACGCTCGGCGCCGCGGTCGCGGCCGTGATGGCGCGCTTCACGCGCGCGTCGTTCGTCGAGGTGCTCAACGAGGACTACGTGCGCACCGCGCGCGCCAAGGGCGTGCACGAGCCGATGGTCGTGCTCAAGCATTGCCTGCGCAACGCGATGATCCCGGTCGTCACGATGATGGGGCTGCAGTTCGGCTTCCTGCTCGGCGGCTCGATCGTCGTCGAGGCCGTGTTCAACTGGCCGGGGCTCGGGCGCCTGCTGGTCGACGCGGTGACGATGCGCGACTACCCGGTGATCCAGGCGATCGTGCTGCTGTTCTCGCTCGAATTCATCCTGATCAACCTGACCGTCGACGTGCTGTACGCGGTCATCAACCCGACCATCCGGTTCAAGTGAGGCGCGCATGAACGCGACTGTCCAGCCCGCGGCGTCGGCCGCATCGAGCGCGATCCGCACGCCGTGGCGCGAATTCTGGCGCAAGTTCCGCAAGCAGACCGTCGCGCTGGTCGCCGGCGGTTTCGTGCTGGCGCTCGTCGTGCTCGCATTCGTCGGCCCGCACATCGTGCCGTTCGATCCGGAGAACTATTTCGACTACGACGCGTTGAACGCGGGGCCGTCGGCCGTGCACTGGTTCGGCGTCGACTCGCTCGGCCGCGACATCTTCAGCCGGATCGTCACCGGCACGCGCATCTCGCTCGCCGCCGGCTTCTTCTCGGTCGCGCTCGGCGCGCTCGTCGGCACGTTCTTCGGGCTGCTCGCGGGCTACTACGAAGGCTGGTGGGACCGCATCACGATGCGCGTGGCCGACGTGCTGTTCGCGTTCCCGGGGATCCTGCTCGCGATCGGCGTGGTCGCGATCCTCGGCAACGGGATGGTCAACGTGATCTGCGCGGTCGCGATCTTCAGCATTCCGGCGTTCGCGCGGCTCGTGCGCGGCAACACGCTGATGCTCAAGCACATGACCTACGTGGAAGCCGCGCGCAGCATCGGCGCGTCCGACTGGACGATCATCATGCGGCACATCCTGCCGGGCACCGTGTCGTCGGTCGTCGTGTACTTCACGATGCGGATCGGCACGTCGATCATCACGGCCGCGAGCCTGTCGTTCCTCGGGCTCGGCGCGCAGCCGCCGACGCCGGAGTGGGGCGCGATGCTCAACGAGGCGCGCGCGGACATGGTGACCGCGCCGCACGTCGCGATCTTCCCGAGCCTCGCGATCTTCCTGACGGTGCTCGCGTTCAACCTGCTCGGCGACGGGCTGCGCGACGCGCTCGACCCGAAGCTGGAGCGGCGCTGATGCGAGCTGCACCCATGTGGGCCGCGACGCTGCCAGCCGGGCCACGCGGCACGATCGCCGACGTGCCGGGCGTGACGGTCGGCCACGCGACGCTCGATGCCGGTGACGTGCAGACGGGCGTCACCGTCGTCAAGCCGCATCCGGGCGATCTTTACCGCAGCAAGGTGCCGGCCGGCGCGGCCGTGATCAACGGCTTCGGCAAGAGCGTCGGGCTCGTGCAGGTCGACGAGCTCGGCACGCTCGACACGCCGATCGCATTGACCAACACGTTCGGCGTCGGCGCGGTCGCGCAGGCGCAGATCCGCGCGGCGATCGCGAAGAATCCGCACATCGGCCGCGACTGGTCGACCGTCAACCCGCTCGTGTTCGAGTGCAACGACGGCTATCTGAACGACATCCAGGCGTTCGCGGTGACGGCCGCGCATTACGACGAAGCCTGCAATACGGCGGCGCGAGACTTCGCGCGTGGCGCGGTGGGCGCCGGGCGCGGGATGTCGTGTTTCGACCTGAAGGGCGGGATCGGCTCCGCGTCGCGCGTGGCCGTCGCGGCCGGCAGGCCGTACACGGTCGGCGCGCTGGTGCTCGCGAATTTCGGCCGGCTGCCGATGCTGACGCTCGGCGGCGTGCCGCTCGGGCGCGTCGTCGCGCAGCGGCGTGCCGCCGCGAACGCGCAGGCGCCGGAGCAAGGGTCGATCATCCTACTGCTGGCGACCGATGCGCCGCTCGACGCGCGGCAACTGTCGCGGCTCGCCCGTCGCGCGGGCGCCGGGCTTGCTCGCACCGGCTCGGTCTACGGGCACGGCAGCGGCGACATCGCGCTCGCTTTTTCGACCGCGTACACGATCGCGCCCGATGCATCGACCGTCGCGCTGCCGGCCCTCGTGGCCGATGCGGCGCTCGATCCGCTGTTCATGGCCGCGGCCGAGAGCGTCGAACACGCGATCGCCGACGCGCTGCTGCAGGCCGTGACAGTGACCGGGCGCGACGGCCATGTGCGGCAATCGCTGCGCGACGCGGTGCCCGATCTCGAACGGTTATTCAACGAAGACAACGAAGGACGTCCGATCCATTCATGAAGATTCTGATCTCGACCGACATCGAGGGTGTGGCCGGTGTGTTCGCCGTCGAGCAGACGCGTGCCGGCAACCCGGAATACGAACGCGCGCGCCGCTGGATGACCGCCGAGGCGAACGCGGCGATCGAAGGCGCGTTCGCCGGCGGCGCGCAGGCCGTCTGGGTCAACGATTCGCATGGCGGCTTCCGCAATCTGCTGCCCGACGGGCTCGATGCCCGTGCCCGCGTCGTGCTCGGCAAGCCGCGTACGCTGGGGATGATGGCGGGCCTCGAACAGCAGCCCGACCTCGTGTTCATGATCGGCTTTCACGCGAAATCGCAGACACGCGGCGTGCTGGCGCACACCATCAACAACTTCGCGTTCACGCAGGTGTGGCTGAATGGCGTCGAGCTCGGCGAAGCCGGGCTGTACGGCGCGCTGGCGCGCGAATACGGCGCTCGCGTCGCGCTGGCGTCGGGCGACGACGTATTCGCCGAGGAAACCCGGCCGCTGTTTCCGGACGCGCGTTTCGAGACGGTCAAGACGGCTGGCGGCGCATCGAGCGGCGACACGCTCACGCCGGCAGCGTCCTGCGCGCGCATCGCGACCGCCGCACGCGAAACGGTCGCGCACGCGCTGTCGTCCGGCTGGCGCGCGGGTGCGCATCGGCCCGCGCCGGCTGCTTGCACGCTGCGCGTGCAGACGGCCGCGCTCGCCGATCTGTTCTGCGTGCTGCCGTCGCTCGAGCGGGTCGATGCGGTGACGCTGCGCTTCGACGGGCCGTCGGTGGAGCACGTGGTGCGCACGCTGAACAGCCTGTCGGCCATGTCGTTCATGCTGCGGTGATGCGTGCCGACCGGATGCCGGACCGCGATCTGGTCGCTGAAATCCGTGTCGGCCCACGCCCCGCGAGATGAAATGTATTCGACATCTCCGCTCCGATGAAGTCGCTATCCGGCCGTTTCGGCCGTCGGGTCTTGCGGCCGTCCGGTCGCGCAAGCGTGGAGCGGATCGTAGACCGATCGAAGGTGACCCGCCTTCGCTATCGGTTCCTTCATGATGGAATTCGGGCCTTGAGAAATACGCTGCTGGATCCCTACGAACATATTCCGCGTAGCGTCGTGGCGACCGCCAACGACTACGCGGCGGGCACGACGTTTCCGGAGCACGCGCACGGGCGCGGGAAGTTCGCGTTCGCGTCGCGCGGCACCATCAGCGTGTCGACGCCGCACGGCCGCTGGCTGGTGCCGCCGCAGCGCGCGTGCTGGGTGCCGGCCGGCGTGCGGCACGAAATGACGATGACCGGGCCGGTCACGATGCTCAACGCGTTCGTGTCCGAAGACGCGGCCCGGGCCGCGGGGCTGTCGGACCAGTGTGGCGTATACGGCGTGTCGCCGCTGTTGCGGCAACTGATCGACGATGCGATCGACCTGCCGGCGATGTACGACGTCGACGGCCGGGCAGGCAAGCTGATGGCGCTGCTGATCGCGGAAATCGCGACGATGCCGCGGCTGTCGCTGCACGCGCCGCTGCCGAGCGATGCGCGCCTCGCGAAGATCTGCCGGCATCTGTTCGCGTCGCCGTCGATCGCGGCCGATCTCGACCAGGTGGCGACCGATGCGGGCGTGAGCCGGCGCACGTTTACGCGGCTGTTCCGCGCGCAGACCGGCGTGAGTTTCGCCGCGTGGCGCCAGCAGGTCTGCATGCTGGCGGCGATCACACGGCTGAGCGACGGGCAGCCGGTGACGCGTGTCGCGCTCGATCTCGGATATGCGAGCGCGAGCGCCTTTACGTCGGCGTTTCGCCGCATCCTCGGCGAAACGCCGAGCCGGTATCTGGAGGCGCGCCGCTAGTCGGAACGGATACGGTGGCGGGCGCGGTGCCGCGCTTCGGTCACGGACGAAAAAAACGCGCCTGCCAGGTTTCGGTCAGACGCGCTTAAAGGCACTCGGTCAGAAAAAATGCGCGACAGCCAGCGGGACGTGTTCGTGCATCGAATCGTGAAATTGTTGCTTGTTTCGAATTAATTGCCTCGGCGGACTGCGGATAGCAAAGCATACGCCGCATAACGCGCAAACGATATTGCGCGACCCCCACGATTTATGTGCAGTCGCAGCATGCGTTTTAATCGCGCGTTCGATTTCGGGTCCGAAGGAGCCAGCGACGGGCGTCGGCAATCCCGACCGGGCGTGCTGCGGCACGGCATCGAATGTTGATGCGCGAAAATGAAAACCGCCGCGCGATGCGATACCTGTTGGAATCGCGCCACGCGGCGGTTCGGTGCGAGCAGCCGGCCGGCGCCGGCTCGCGCGTCACGCGTCGAAGAACACGGTCTCGTCCGGCCCCTGCATGCGGATTTCGAAGCGATACACGACGGGCCGGCCCGGTTGCGCGTCGCGCTTCGCGACGAGCGTCGCGCGGCGTTCGGCCGGCACCAGGTTCAGCACCGGATCGGCCGCGTTCGCGGCAGCTTCGTCGTCGAAATACACGCGGGTGAACGCATGGGTCAGGATCCCGCGCATCATCACGGTCACGTTGACGTGCGGTGCTTCGTCGGCGGCGATGCGGCCCGGCTTCACCGTCGATACGACGAAGCGGTGCTGCGCATCGGTGCCCGTGCCGACGCGGGCGAAGCCCGTGAAACCGGACTTCGCGATGTCGTCACGCGACGCGGGATAGCGGCCCGCGGCGTCCACCTGCGTGAATTCGAGCACCGCGTCGCTGACGACGTTGCCGTCGCCGTCGAACACCTGTCCGACCAGCAGCACGTGCTCGCCGTCGGCGTCCGGCGTGGCGATCGTCGGCGTGAACAGACTCTTCAGATCGTAGTTGTATTGCTGCGGGCACAGGCCGTACGCGAAGTACGGGCCGACCGTCTGCGAAGGGGTTTGCTTCAGCGTCGTCATGGTTCAGCGCTCCATCGGGGTAGCGTCGCGGCCGCGCAGCACGATGTCGAATTCGTAGCCGAGCGCATAGCCTTCTTCGGTGATGTCCATCGAGAAGCGCGAGATCAGGCGGTCGCGCGCCGCTTCCGGCGTGCCCTGGAAGATCGGGTCGTACGCGAGCAGCGGGTCGCCGGGGAAGTACATCTGCGTGACGAGGCGCGAGCCGAAGTAGTCGCCGAACAGCGAGAAGTGGATGTGATTCGGGCGCCACGCGTTCGGATGGTTGCCCCACGGATAGGCGCCGGGCTTGATCGTGAGGAAGCGGTAGCGGCCTTCGGCGTCGGTCATGCAGCGGCCGGCGCCGAGGAAGTTCGGGTCGAGCGGCGCGTCGTGCTGGTCGACCTTGTGCACGTAGCGGCCGGCCGCGTTCGCCTGCCATACCTCGACGAGCGTGTTGCGCACGGGCTTGCCGCCTTCGTCGAGCACGCGGCCGGTGACGACGATGCGCTCGCCGAGCGGCTCGCCGTTCTTCACGGCGTTCTTCGTCAGGTCGTGGTCGAGCGCGCCGAGATCCTCGGCGCCGTAGACGGGTGCGAACTGGTCGCGCAGCTTTTCCTTCAACGGGATCATCGGGCGCGTCGGGCCGCGCTTCACCGACGAACGGTACTCGGGGTGGACATACGCGGGATGCGACGGCCAGTCGCGCGGCGTGAGGATCGTGGGGGAATCCATCGGGCGTCTCCTGATAGGTATTTCGCGAAGTGGATGGCAAGACTTTAGCCAAGCCGGAAAGTTATGAAAAATGACCTTTTTTCGCGAATTGCATAACCGTTCGTTATGTTTTGCGGCGCCAATGAAAATCCGCCGGACAGGCGGCCTGTCCGGCGGAAAAAGCGATCGGGCTTCGCGTCGTCGGTGACGACTCCGTGCACGGCCCTCCAGCCAGCCCGTCGCTGCTTTATTGTGTTTCGTTGTTGTTGTTATCCGGTCTCCCCGAGCGTGTCCGTCGTTCGTCCTTCGTCTCTTTACGGTCGGGCGGGATCGAAGACGATCCCGTTGAATTCGAGCGACAGCGTGCCGCTGCGCAGCAGCGCGGCCGGTGTCGCGGCGCGGTCAGCGCCGAGCACGTCGGTCACATAGTTCGCGCAGAACCCGCGCTGCGCCAGCAGCTTGACGCGGCTGCCGAGCAGCGCGTCGATCCGCTGTTCGGCCAGCGCGTGCACGTTGCGTTGCGCGTCGGCGTTCGGTGCCGCGACGCGGCGGGCCAGCGCGATGCGGCCGCCGTCGGCGCGGGCGACGAAGCGCGACAGCGGCGTGAGCTTCGTCCGCGCAAACGCGGGCTCGGCGATCAGCGGCTCGTCGCCCGACGTATCGACGACGATGCCGAAGCGACCGGCCCACGCGTCCACGCTGCCTGCGGCGGCACGGGACGCGCCGGCCGGTACGCGGATGAACACGAGATCCCCGACGTGCGCGCCGGCGGCCAGCGTGCGCATCGTGGCGAGCGGCAGCGTGCGATCGGTGTCGCGGGCATCGCGCCGAGCAGCGTGCTGCGGATCGAAGGAATGGGTGTCGGTTCGGGTGTTCATCGCGGCTCCGTCGGTGCATGACAGGACGGAGCGGATTATGCAGACGAGTATCCAAAAGTGCTTGTTCGGATGCGCGAGTAGCCTAATATCCGACCATTAGCATCATTTTTCGATACCAACATGACCGAGACCGCCCAACTCATCGAAACGCTGAAGCGCCAGCTGAAGGCGCAGGGGATGACCTACCGCGACGTCGCGCGTGCGCTCGACCTGTCCGAGACGAGCGTGAAACGGCTGTTCGCGAGCGGCCGCTTCACGCTGGAGCGTGTCGCGGAAATCGCGCAACTGCTCGGCTACACGCTCGCCGAGCTCGTGCAGGAGGCGTCGGCGTCCGCGCCGCGATTGCGCGTGCTGACCGAGCAGCAGGAGGCGCTGCTCGTGTCGGACGAGAAGCTGCTGCTCGTCGCCGTCTGCGCGATCAACTACTGGACCGTGCAGGACATCGTGTCCGCCTATCGCGTGACGCAGGCCGAGTGCGTCAAATACCTGCTGATGCTCGACCGGATGAACGTGATCGCGCTGCTCCCGGGCGACCGGATTCGCGTGCGCGTCGCGCGCGATTTCGACTGGCTGCCGGGCGGGCCGATCCGCCGCTATTTCCATGCGCACGTGCTCGACGACTTTCTCGGCAGCCGCTTCGACGGCCCGGGCGAGACGATGACGTTCTCGCAAGGGATGCTGACGGACGCGGCCGCCGCGGAACTCGAGCAGGAACTGCGGCGGCTCGGCAGCAAGGCGGCGGCGCTGCATGCGGAGTCGTCGTCGGCGCCGCTCGGGCAGAAGCGCGGCACGGCCCTGCTGATCGCGAAACGGATCTGGGAGCCGACCGGATTCCACGCGCTGCGGCGTCATGCGTGACACCGCGCCGAATGCTTGGGCCTTTCCGGAAAGTTATGCAAAATGGCAATTCATCGTCACTCGCATAACTGCTCGTTATGAATAACCGTATCGCCGACGGCCGCGTCAAGTTCCGGCACCTGCAATGTTTTCTCGCGGTCGCGCAACTGGGCGGCGTGCAGAAGGCGGCCGAAAGCCTGTCGATCACGCAGCCGGCCGTATCGAAGACGATCGCCGAACTGGAGTCGATCCTCGGCGTGAAGTTGTTCGAACGGGGGCGTCACGGCGCGCAGCCGACCCGCGAAGCGCAACTGTTCATCCCGCATGCGAACGCGTGCGTGCTGGCGCTGCGGCAGGGCGTCGGGCTGCTCGCGCGCGAGGGCGGCGCGGCCGCGGCGACGCTCGAAATCGGCATGCTGCCGACGGTTGCGGCATCGCTCGCGCCCGCGCTGATGAAGGCGCTGACCGCACGCTGGCCGCGCATCGTGGTGCGGATCGCGACGGCCGCGAACACCGAGCTGCTGGAGCGCCTGAAGGCCGGGACGATCGAATGCGCGATCGGGCGCCTGTCGGAGCCGGAGCGGATGATCGGCCTCGCGTTCGAGCAGCTGTACAACGAACCGCTCGTCGCAGTCGTGCGCGCGGGCCATCCGCTGCTGACGAGCGCCACGCCGGCTGTCGAGCTCGCGCGCTACCCGGTCGTGCTGCCGCCGTTCGGCACGCTGATCCGCCAGTCGGCCGAGCAACTGCTCGGCGCGTGCGGCGCGCCGCCGCTGGATTCGTTCATCGAGGTGCTGTCGGTGTCGGTCGCGCGCGCGCTTGCGCTCGAGA
Source organism: Burkholderia sp. RF4-BP95 (assembly GCF_001521985.1). Lineage (NCBI taxonomy): Bacteria > Pseudomonadati > Pseudomonadota > Betaproteobacteria > Burkholderiales > Burkholderiaceae > Burkholderia > Burkholderia sp. RF4-BP95. The sequence goes on from NZ_LOSX01000018.1 coordinate 528,489, forward strand.
ACGACGCCGTGTGGTTCGTGCCGCTCTATGCGGCCGAATACGACCTGTCGGCCGGTGCACTTGCGCGGCTCCCGCTGCCGTCCGCGGGCACCGACGAGCCGGTCGGACTCGTGCTGCGCACCGACGCGCAACCGTCACCCGTCGCCCGGACGTTGATCGACGCCGTGCGCGAGATCGCGCAGGCGCGGTTCGGCGATGCGCCCACCCGTCGCACGCCCCGCGGCGCGCGCAAGCCGGCTCGCCGCGCGCATTGAGCCGCCGGGCAGGGCGTGGGCGGGCGGTGTCCGGCCGCCGTTCTTTCACCTCCATTCGTTAGCCGTTCGGTCAGTAGCGGGCCTCGTCATGCTTGGCATATCGTACCGTTTTTGATACGATCGATGACACGACGATGGCGAGACAGCAGATTCAGATCACGCTCGGCGTGCGGTTCTTCCGCACCGCGCGTGGTAACGAGCCGGTGCGCGAATGGCTGCAGGCGCTCGGGCAGATCGAACGCAGGGTGATCGGCGAAGAGATCAAGACCGTTCAGCTCGGCTGGCCGCTCGGCATGCCGCTGGTCCGGAAGATGTCTGCGGATCTTTGGGAAATCCGCGTGATGCTGCCGCGGCGAAGCGCGCGCGTGCTGTTCACGATCGTCGGCGACACGATGGTGCTGCTGCATGCGTTCTTCAAGCAGTCGCAGGCCACGCCGTCCGACGATCTCGATGTGACCGTCGCGCGGCTGAAAGCGCTGACGCGCGCCATCTGAATTCCCCCGGCTGCGCCGCCACATGCGATCGGCGATGTGCCGGCCGGCAACGCCATGCACTGGAGTACCCATGACGACCACGAACAATCCGCATATCGGCAGCGACTTCGACACGTTCCTCGAGGAGGAAGGGCACCTCGAAGCGGCCACCGCCACCGCGATCAAGCGCGTGATCGCGTGGCAGATCGGGCAGGAAATGAAGGCGCAGCACATCACGAAAACCGCGATGGCCGCGCGGATGAAGACCAGCCGCGCCGCACTCAACCGGCTGCTCGACGAAACCGATACGAGCCTCACGCTCGCGACGCTCGCGAGCGCCGCCACCGCGCTCGGCAAGCGGCTCAGCTTCGAGCTCGTGCCGGCCTGACGCACAGGGCGAAGCGGTGCGCGGCCGATGCACGGCGTGCCGGTGCATCGCGGTGAACGGGCGCGCGCTCGTCCGCACACGGCACCGGCAAGCGATCACGTGCGCTGCCCGGCTATCCGCAGATACAGCAGCGCACCGCCCGCGAGCAGCAGCGGGCACAGGAAATACCATCCGGTCGTCAGGAACAGCCCGGCGACGGCGACCAGCGAAATCCATGCGCAGCGATACGCAATGCCGCCGCGCGGCAGCAGTTTCAGCGCGGCGGCCGCGCCGAGGCCGTACACCATCACGAAGCACCCGGACGTGACGAGCACGAGCGGCTTCGGCCCGACATCCGAGAGCGTCGTCGCGGCCAGCGCGACGGCCGCCAGCATCGCGATCACGCCGAGGCTGCGGCGCGGCACGCCGCCGACCTGGCTGCCTTGCGCGAGCCATGCAGGCAGTGCGCCGTCGCGCCCGAGCGCCGCGCCGAGCTTGGCCGCGCCCGCGAAATACGCGTTCATCGTGCCGAGCGTGAGCAGCAGCGCGGCTGCGGCCGCCAGCACCTGTGCATGACCGCCGATGCCGCCCGCGATCAGTTCCGCAAGCGGCGCACCGGACGCGCCGGCCGATGGCCCGAGCACCGTCACGCTCGCAGCCGCGACCGACAGGTACAGGAAGCCGACGACCACGACGGCGATGCCGGCCGAGCGCGGCATGTCGTGCGCGGGCCGCCGAAATTCGGCCGCGAGGTGCGTGATCGCTTCCCAGCCCGCGAAGCTCCACACGAGCAGTGCGGCAGCCTGGCCGACCGCGAGCCACCCGTGCGGCGCGAACGGATGCAGGTTCGCCGGGCGCGCATGTGGCGCGGATGCGAGCACGGCGGCCAGCAGAAGCGCGACGAGCAGCGCCGACAGCACGAGCTGCATGCGGCCCGACACCGTGACGCCGAACGCATTCGCGGCCGACACCGTCGCGATCAGCGCGGCAGCCGTGACGATAACCGTCGTATGCCCGCCGCCCGTGACGGCCGCGACGTACGCGCCACCGAACATCGCGGCGGCCGGCGCACCGGCCGGCACCGCGAAATAGAAACACCAGCCGACGATCGCCGCGGCCTTCGGCCCGAACGCACGTCGCGCGTAGGTCGATACGCCGCCCGCGTCCGGATAGCGCGCGCCGAGTGCGGCGAAGGTGGCCGCAAGCGGCCCCGACAGCACGACGAGCGCGGCCCATGCAAGCAGCGACGCCGGGCCCGCGACCTCGGCGGCGAGCGCGGGCAACGCGATGACGCCGGTGCCGAGCACCGCGCCGATATACAGCGCGGCGCCCTGGAAAATCGTCAGCGAGCCCGCGTGATGAGCGGCGGGCGAATCGGCATGCGAGGACATGAAGGGCAGTCTCCGGGAGGCTTGTTATGCGCGCGGACGGCCGCGCGGTGAATCGCTCGATGCTACCCGAACGGGCGCGGCGATGCGGCGCGGCGTTCAGTAGTCCGCGACGTGCCGCGTGTCAGTCGATGTCAGTAGCGGCGTGCGAGCCGCAGCCGCGCATCCTCGCGTGCAGCGGGCGGCAGCTCGGGCACGTAGTGGAACGTGCCCGATACGAGCGACGCGACCGGCACGCCGTCGCGGAACAGCACGCGATTGCCGGCCAGCGCCGGCACCTTGTCGCCGGGCAACAACGTGCCGGCCAGGTTCAGCGGATCGGCGCCCGTCACGCACACGTACTGGCCGTCGCCCGGTTGGCGACGCAGTTCGCGCAGGATCGGGATCGCTTCCGGCAGTGCGAACTGCTCGCCCGCGAGCCCCGCGACGAAGCGTCCGCCGCGAATCTCGCCGCGCGCTTCGAGACGTTGCAGCACGCGCACGAGTTCGCGCCAGCTCGGCAGCCAGTCGGCCTCGCGTTCGAGCAGCCGCCAGAACACCACGCCATAGCGGCGCAGCAGCGTCCAGACGATATGTTCGAGTGCGTCGGGATCGGTCGCGGCCGGGCCGCGCTTCAGTGCGGGCGCATCGTCCGGTGCCGAAGCGCGTTGCACGAGCGCCCAGCGACCGGCGTCGTCCATCCCGCCGATCAGCGCGCCGCCGCGCCGCGTGCGCGGCGCATACGTCGCGCTGCGCTTGACCGCGGGCTTCAGCAGCGCGCGCAGTCCGGCGAAGCTGTCCGCATTCACGAGGCCGGCCGACACGAGTTCGCCGAGTGCCTGTTCGAGTTCGACGGGCAGCATGTGCAGTTCGTCGAGCAACGCGTCGAAGAACATCGCACCATGCGCGGCGAGTGCGTCACGCACCTGCGTCGCGCGTGCGGTCAGCGCCGGTTGCGCGTCCGGGTCGCGCAGCGCCTGCCATGCGCCGAGGTGGCGGCGCGGCAGCAGCACGACCGGCGTCGTTTTCACGGGGGTGCCGGCCGCGCGGGCCGGCGCGCCGATGCGGGTCCACACGAGCTTGCCCGAGCGGCACAGCTCGTCGAGGCCGCCCGCCGTGTAGTCGGTCAGGCGCGCGGGCAGCAGCGCGTCTTCCCATGCGCTCGCCGCGGCTTCGTAGCCTTCGAGCTGCTCGACGACGGCTGCGAGCGCTTCGCGGCCCGTGCCGCGCGTGTCGGGCGTCAGGTGCTGCCAGTGAAACAGGAAGCGCATGAAATCGGCGCGCTCGACCGGTTCGATCTCGCGGCGCAGCCGCTTGACCGTGTAGCGATGAATGCGCGCGAGCAGGTGACGTTCGCACCATTCGTCGGTCGTCGCGCCCGGCGTGAAGCGGCCGCGCATCACGTAGCCTTCGCGCTCCAGTGCCGCGAGCGCGGTCGCGATCGTCGCGGACGGCAGGCCGAGCGGCTGCGCGATCGCGTCGAGCGTCAGCGGCCCGAAGCCGGTGAGCCGCGCACGGATCACGTCGACGAGCGCGGCATCGACTTCCCATGGTTGTGCGCAGGCGGCGGGCACCTTCAGCGCCGGCGCGACGCGTGCGTCGGGGTGCAGCGCGCGCATGCAGATCAGCCGTTCGACCGGCACCCACAGCGCGGCGCCGTCCGACGTGACGAGCTTCGTCGCGCGGCGGCGTTCGGCCAGTTCCGCGAGCCGCTCGGGCCAGCCGTCGTGCGCATGCGCTTCGCTGTCGGCGACGCAGGCGAGCGTGAGCAGTGCATCGTGCATTTCGTCGGCGTCGCGCACGAGCGGCCATGCCTCGTCGCGCACCGCGTCGATCGCGTCGGCGTCGAGCGCGCCGAGATCGTCGGCCGATTCGGGATCGCTCCAGCGGCGCGACTGCACGGCCTGCGTGCGGCGCTCCTCGAGCGGCGCGTCGTCGAGGAACGCATAGGGCTTCGCGTTCAGGATCTCGGCCGCCAGCGGCGACGGCGCGGGCAGGTCGCGCGCGATCAGCTCGATCGCGCCGCTTTCGATCCGGCGCAGCAGCGCGAGCCAGCCGTCGGTATCCATCGCGTCGTGCAGACAATCGTCGAGCGTCTGGTCGACGAGCGGATGATGCGGGATCTCGCGTTCGCCGACGATGTTCTCGAGGCACGCGACCTGATCGGGGAACACGGTCGCGAGCAGGTCGTCGCTCTTCATCCGCTGCAGCTGCGGCGCGGTGCGCCGGCCGCCGGTGAAGCGCGGCAGCGCGAGCGCGGTCGTCGCGTTCCAGCGCCAGCGCACGCCGAACATCGGCGCGTCGAGCAGTGCCTGGACCAGCACGTGCTCCGCGCTGGCCGAGCGCAGGTAGCGCCACACTTCGTCGAGCGCGAAGCTGTGCGCGAGCGACAGCGACAGAATGATCGCGTCGTCGGTCGCGGCGGCCTGCAGCTCGAAGTTGAAACTGCGGCAGAAACGCTTGCGCAGCGCGAGCCCCCACGCACGGTTGATGCGGCTGCCGAACGGCGAATGGATCACCAGCTGCGTGCCGCCCGATTCATCGAAGAAGCGCTCCATCACGAGCGTGTCCTGCGTCGGCAGTGCGCCGAGCGCCGCGCGCGTGCGGGCGAGATAGTCGGCGATCTGGCGGGCCGCATCGGGCGACAGATGAAGTTCGTCGACGAGCCAGCGCAGCGCCGGCGCGAGGCGGCTTTCGGCCGGGCCGATCGCGGTGCCGACGGCGTCGCCGCGCGAATCGGTGGCGGCACGGGCTTCCGCCGCCGGCCTGGCGTTGCCGCGCGTGCCCGTCTTGCCGGCCGGGGCGCCGCTCGCGTGCTTGCGTCCGCCGGCCTCCGTGTGCCGATCGCCTTCGGCGAACAGCCCGTCGAGCCGCGCGCGCAGCCGGCCGACCGCCGCCGACAGCTCGTCGCTGCGCCCGGGCGCCTCGCCGAGCCAGAACGGAATGCTCGGCGACTGGCCTTGCGCGTCCTCGACACGCACGCGGCCCGTTTCCACGCGAATGATCCGGTACGACTGGTTGCCGAGCTGGAACACGTCGCCCGCGAGGCTCTCGATCGCGAAATCCTCGTTGACGGTGCCGACCTGGATGCCCTGGGGCTCGAGCAGCACCGCGTAGTCGGCCATGTCGGGAATGGTGCCGCCCGATGTCGTCGCGGTCATCATCGCGTTGCGGCGCCCGTGCACCGTGCCGCCGACCACGTCGCGATGCAGATACGCGCCGCGCACGCCGCGACGGCTGGTGAAGCCTTCGGCGAGCATCTTCATCACGTCGTCGAAGCGTTCGCGCGACAGGCTCGCGTATGGCGCCGCGCGGGTGAAGCTCGCGTACAGCGCGTCCTCCCGCCATTCCGCGCAGGCGACTTCGGCGACGATCTGCTGCGCGAGCACGTCGAGCGGCGCTTCGGGAATCCGCAACGCGTCGAGCTCGCCGCGTTGCACGCAGTCGAGCAGCGCCGCGCATTCGACCAGTTCGTCGCGCGACAGAGGGAACAGGCGGCCCTTCGGCACGCCGCCGACATGGTGCCCCGAGCGGCCGACGCGCTGCAGGAACGGCGCGATCCCGCGCGGCGAACCGACCTGGCACACGAGATCGACGTCGCCGATGTCGATGCCGAGTTCGAGCGACGCGGTCGCGACGAGCAGTTTCAATTCGCCGCGCTTGAGCCGCTGTTCGGCGTCGAAGCGATGCTCCTTCGCGAGACTGCCATGATGCGCCGCGATCGCGTCCTTGCCGAGACGGTCGGCGAGATGGCGCGCCATGCGCTCCGCGGTGCGCCGCGTGTTCACGAACACGAGCGTCGTGCGATGCGCGGCGGCGAGCGCGGCGATCCGGTCGTACACCTGCTCCCACACGTCGGTTGCCATCACCGGTTCGAGCGGTACGTTCGGCAGCTCGAGCGCGAGGTCGCGTTCGCGCGTGTGACCCGTGTCGACGATCGTGCAGTCGCGCGGCGCGTCGGCCGGGCCGCCGACCAGGAAGCGCGCGACCGCGTCGATCGGTTTCTGCGTGGCCGACAACCCGATGCGCGGCAGCGCACGACCCGTCAACGCGTCGAGGCGTTCGAGCGACAGCGCGAGGTGGCTGCCGCGCTTGGACGATGCCAGTGCGTGGATCTCGTCGACGATCACCGAACGCACGCTGGACAGCATCTGCCGCCCCGACGTGGACGACAGCAGCACGTACAGCGACTCCGGCGTCGTCACGAGAATGTGCGGCGCGCGCTTGCGCAGCGCGGCGCGTTCGGCCTGCGTGGTGTCGCCGGTGCGCACGGCGGTGCGGATCGCCGGCACCGGCAGGCCCAGTTGCGCGAGCGATTCGGCGATGCCGGCGAGCGGCGCGTCGAGATTCACGTGGATGTCGTTCGACAGCGCCTTCAGCGGCGACACATAGACGACGAGCGTCGCGTCGGGCAGCGCGCCGTCGTGCGCGAGCGCATCGCGCACGAGATCGTCGAGCGCGCACAGAAACCCGGTGAGCGTCTTGCCGGAGCCGGTCGGCGCGGCGACGAGCGTCGACCGCCCGGCCTTGATGTGCGGCCACGCGAGCGCCTGCGCGCCGGTCGGCGCGGCAAACGCACGGCGGAACCACGCGGCGACGGCCGGGTGGAACACGTCGAGCGCGTTGGCGGGGCGGGTGGCTGTGACGTCCATCGGAGCGTTGAATTGGGGTGCGAGCGCGTGGGCGGCGCGCGAATCGTCAGTGTGCCAGACGTCGCGTGCGCGTGCCGGACACCGCGGGCGAGAGAACGCGCGCGTCGGAGATTCAGATGAGGTGCGATGCCGGCATTTCAACGGCTGGGCGCGCGGAACGGCACCCGTCGGGTCGCGGGTGCCGGATCGGCGAGAGGAGGACGTCGCGTTCGACGTGCGTCGGGCGGTTGCGCGGCTCGATCCGCGGCCACGCGAAACTGCACGCGACTAAACGCAGCTACACGCGATGCAGCCAGCCGAGCCAGTGTTCGAGGAACGGGGCGCGCGTCCACAGCGATTGCGCGAGCCACAGCGTGCCGCCCCATGCGGCGGCCACGACGATCAGGTCGCAATGTCCGCTGTTCCACAGGTTCAGCGAATGGCGCCGCCAGATCCACGGCACGCCGAGCGGATTCGGCCAGTCGGCGAGCAGGTGCATCACGCCGCCGCACGCGAAGCCGAACAGCGGCGCGGCCCACAGCGGATGCGGATGATGCGTGAGCCCGTGCCATCCGAGCGCGAGCAGCGCGATCCAGCCGATGCCCCAGTGCGTGACGGTGCGGTGCGTGATCCACAAGCGGCGCTTGCGGGTCCACCACGCGACTTCGAGCCAGTCGGGCGCGGTGCCGCCCGCGACGCCGGCCGCGAACGCGGCGAGCAGGCCCGCGTGCCAGGGGCCGGTCGCGCCGGTTTGCGCGACGAGGACGGCGGCGGCGACGCCGGCCGCGAAGCCGGACGCGTGGTGCGCATTGTGTGATGCCATAGGAAACGAGACGAAAAAGCGTGAAGCGACGGCAGACGAGCGGGAACGATCGGCCGCGAAAGCGGGGCGCTATCTTCTCAGATCGGCCCGCGCAGCGGGCGGTCCGATCGCGGTTTTTTTGCATGCACGGCACCGCGCAAGCGCCGCGTGCCGTGATTTTCCGATTGCGCGATGCGCGTCGAATTCGCCGCATGCAATTTCGACCGATCCGCCGGCCCGCTTTTTGCTCAGCCGTGTGGCCGAGCGCACAGGATTCGCAATGATTCGTAGTGAGCGGCGGGTTTTCCGTCCCGGCGCATTTATTTACTACGAAAACGGCGTGGGACCGACCGCGTGCCAGCGGCTATAAGCGGATCGGGGGCTTATTCCAGCTCGCCGGAGATCCATGGGGGACATTTAATGACTACGCTGAATCGTTTCAAATCATCCGCTGCCGTGCTCGCGGCGGTGGCCGGCATCGGCTTCCTGCCGAATGCGCCGGCCTATGCGAAGGGGCCGCAGCCGGCGGTCCTGACGAGCGCGGCGGTCGCTGTGGCCGACAAGTACAGCGCGGACGCCGCGGAGCAGATCTTCAAGGAAGGCGGCAACGCGATCGACGCGGCCGTCGCGATCGCGTTCACGCTCGCCGTCACGTATCCGGAGGCCGGCAACATCGGCGGCGGCGGCTTCATGACGATCTACAAGGACGGCAAGCCGTACTTCATCGACTATCGCGAGCGCGCGCCGCTCGCCGCGACAAAGGACATGTATCTCGACAAGGACGGCAATGTCGTCAAGGGCATGAGCCTGTACGGGCCGCGCGCGGCTGGCGTGCCGGGCACGGTGTCGGGCATGTGGGAAGCGCAGAAGCGCTTCGGCAAGCTGAAGTGGAAGCAGGTGCTCGCGCCGGCGATCCGCTATGCGCGCGACGGCTTCGTCGTCGACGAACAGCTTGCGCAGCGCGGCGTCGACGCGTCGAAGGAGTTCGGCGGCAAGACCAACTTCGACAAGTACTTCTCCACGATGAAGGCCGGCACGAACTTCAAGCAGCCCGATCTCGCCGACGTGCTCGCGCGGATCGCGAACGACGGCGCGAACGGCTTCTACAAGGGCAAGACGGCCCGGTTGATCGCCGCGTCGATGAAGACCGGCGACGGCAACGGGCTGATCACGACCGAGGATCTCGCGCAATACCGTGCGGTGTGGCGCCAGCCGGTGCAGGCGAAGTGGAACGGCTATGACGTGATCACCGCGCCGCCGCCGAGCTCGGGCGGCATCGGCCTCGTGCAACTGCTGAAGATGAAGGCGGACCTCAAGCAGGACTTCGAGGGCGTGAAGCTCAACTCGCCGCAATATGTCCACCTGGTCGCGGAAATCGAGAAGCGCGTGTTCGCCGATCGCGCGCAGTATCTCGGCGACCCCGACTTCTACAAGGTGCCGGTCGCGCAGTTGACCGACGACGCGTACATCGCGAGGCGAGCGGCCGAAGTGAGCCCGACGCAGATCGCCGACACGAAGAGCGTGCAGCCGGGCCTCGGCACGTCGATGCCGGAGAAGGCCGAGACGACGCACTTCTCGGTCGTCGACAAGTGGGGCAACGCGGTGTCGAACACGTACACGATCAACGGCTACTTCGGCTCGGGCGTGATCGCCGACGGCACCGGCATCGTGCTGAACGACGAGATGGACGACTTCTCCGCGAAGCCGGGCGTCGCGAACATGTTCGGCGTGGTCGGCAGCGATGCGAATGCGATCGAGCCGAAGAAGCGACCGCTGTCGTCGATGTCGCCGACGATCATGACGAAGGACGGCAAGGTGTCGCTCGTGATCGGCACGCCGGGCGGCTCGCGGATCTTCACGTCGATCTTCCAGGTGATCAACAACATCTACGATTTCGGGATGCCGTTGAAGGAGGCCGTCGGCGCGATGCGTTTCCACCATCAGCTGCTGCCGCCGAACACGATCTTCTGGGAGCCGTACCACCCGATCGAAGGCGAACTCGCGAAGCAGATCGAGGCGCGCGGCTACACGCTGAAGGGGCAGGACTTCAGCGGCGACATCCAGGTGATCAAGATCGACGGCAAGACGCCGGAGGCGATGGCCGATCCGCGCGGACGCGGGGTCACGCGGATCATTCAATGACGGAGGCGGGTTGGGGTACTGCTCGATCACGTGCTGGGCTTTTCCTGTTACGCACGAGGATCAGGCTCGACGTCAGCACGCCGAGCCGGAGGCTGGCGTCCAATACCTTCGATATTTCCCGCGAACCCGGTGCGGCTCGGATTCCGCTTGTGAGGGGCGGATCGGCCCCTTTTTCATCAATTTGACGCGAGACGCTGGGATAATGGTGGAGTTTGGCTGCGTCAATTGAAGGAAGGAGGCCCCCATGGGCGATAACGATTCCCGCACCGAGACCGACAACTTCACCGATTCGGCATCGCTCGAGTCGCGCCAGCGCCGTTTCGAGGAAGACCTCGTCGACGCGTACGACGAAGAACTCGAAATGGAGCTCGACGACCGCCGCTTCGACAACGACGAGGATCTGCTGTTCTCGCCGGAGCGCCGCGAAGCGCGCAAGCAGTATTTCCGCGAGCTGTTCCGGCTGCAGGGCGAGCTCGTGAAGCTGCAGGACTGGGTCGTGAACACGGGGCACCGGCTCGTCGTGATTTTCGAGGGGCGCGACGCGGCAGGCAAGGGCGGCGCGATCAAGCGCATCACGCAGCGCCTGAACCCGCGCGTGTGCCGCGTGGCGGCGCTGCCGGCGCCGAGCAACCGCGAACGCACGCAATGGTACTTCCAGCGCTATGTCGCGCATCTGCCGGCCGGCGGCGAGATCGTGCTGTTCGATCGTAGCTGGTACAACCGCGCGGGTGTCGAGCGCGTGATGAATTTCTGCACCGAAGACGAATACGAGGAGTTTTTCCGCTCGGTGCCCGAGTTCGAGAAAATGCTCGTGCGCAGCGGGATCCAGATCGTCAAATACTGGTTCTCGATCACCGACCACGAGCAGGAGCTGCGCTTCCAGAGCCGGATCGAGGATCCGCTGAAGCAGTGGAAGCTGAGCCCGATGGACCTCGAGAGCCGCCGCCGCTGGGAAGCGTACACGGCCGCGAAGGAAGAGATGATGCAGCGCACGCATATTCCCGAGGCGCCGTGGTGGGTCGTGCAGGCGGTCGACAAGAAGCGCGCGCGGTTGAACTGCATCCACCACCTGCTGACCCAGGTGCCGTATCACGAGGTGCCGCGGCCGACGATCGATCTGCCGCAGCGTGAGCACCACGAGGACTACATTCGCCGTCCGACGCCGGACAGCATGATCGTCCCGGACGTTTATTGAGCGGCCCGGGCCGGCCGGATCGACCACTGAGGCGCGCCGTGCAACGCGGCGCGCGTTACTCCCGGATCAGGAACGCGCTGCGGTCGCGGCCGGCGATCCACGCGGGCGCACGACCGCGTCCGCTCCAGGTGGCGCCGGTCACCGGATCGTGATATTTCGCACCGACAGTGAACAGCTTCGCGCGATTGCTGTAGCCCTGCCCGAAGACTTCCCGAGCGGTCAGCGCATGGGTCTTCACGAGCTCGCGTACCTGCACCAGCGCCGCGTGGCGTTCGCGGCGGCGCGCCGCCCGGATGCGTTGATCGAGTTCCGTGAGTTGGGCTTGTAGTTGCTGCAGTTGCATGCGTCGATATCCCCGTAGCTGAATTGTGATTGTTGGCTGTCGCGCGATGCGCCGCGTGTCTGTACATTCGGCCAGACGTTTGCAGGGCGCGTCGCGAGGAACACGGGAGAGATTAAGTTTCGGCGCGCGGATTTTCTATCGGACGTATCTGAATTTTCACGGGCATCTGTGTGAAACCGTGATGGCGATGCCGGGGAGGCTGCCCGCCTCACAGGTCGGGGAAGCCGGAGCGCCCCTGCGTCAAGTCGAACAGCTCGGTCTTGGCTGCCGCCTCGGCCGTTTCCGGCAGCTTGATCACGAGCTTCGCCGTCATCCCGTACGCGCTGTCCACCAGCTCATAACCCGCCTGCTCGATCCAGCGGCGCACGCGCGCCTCGTCCGGGTAGCCGATTTCGATTGCGAACCGCGTGTGGCGAATGCGTTCGACCCGCTCGGCGTCGAGCAGCGCCGAGGCGATCGCATCCGTATAGGCGCGCACCAGGCCGCCCGCACCGAGCTTCACGCCGCCGTAGTAGCGGACGACCGCACCGAGCACGCCGTCGAGATCGTGATGACGCAGCACTTCGAGGATCGGCCGGCCGGCGGTGCCCGACGGTTCGCCGTCGTCGGACATGCCGGACTGACCGCCCGCAAGCAGCGCCCAGCACACGTGGGTGGCCGTCGGGTGCTCGTCGCGCAGGCGCTGCAACGCCTGCATGGCGGCATCGCGGTCCTCGACGGGGATCGCGAATGCGATGAAGCGGCTCTTGCGGATTTCGAGTTCGCGCGTGTAAACAGTAGCGAGTGAATAACTCATTGAACGGAAAGCAGGTCGTGTGGGGGCGGCATCGAGCGCATTATGAGCCATTCCGGTGCAGGATCGACGCAAGGCACGCCGGGTCGGGGATCGGCTCGATAACCGACGATGCGCGATTTTCTCGAGAAATTGATAAATGGTTAAATCTGGAAGGCGCCTCGCGCAGTGGCGTTGATCTTTTGTAACGGCCCTGTTACAGTTCCGGCGCACTGATATGCCGCTCATTCAATCGCAGCGATTGACAATCCGGGTGCCGGCTTCGCAAACATTACGATTCCCGATTTTTCCAGATCGTACCGGAAGGGGGAGTCGATGGCGCGAGTCCGGTGGTCAATACGCGATGGGCGGCTTTCATCGAAAGCGGAGCGCAACCGCCTGATGCTGGGTGGCGCGATATAAAGACACCCAAGAGAAGCAATCCTAACGAGAACAACAATGGCCGATTTGCATTGGACCATGCCAATCGCCAGATGGACGTCGATTTCGACCGCGGGGGTGCCGGGCGTCGAAGCCCTCGATCCGATGGTGCGACGCCGCTTGAGCCGGCTGTCGCGGCTCGCGCTCCAGGCGGCCTACGATTGCGCCGGAACGGAAAATCCGTTGCGCATGGTGTTCGCATCGCGTCACGGTGAACTGGTGCGCACCACCGGCATTCTTGCCGACATCGGCGCCTCGGAACCTGTCTCGCCGACGGCCTTCAGTCTCTCGGTTCTCAATGCCGTTACGGGTATTTTCGGAATCGCCCGTCGCGACCGAACGGCAGCCACGGCGATCGCGGCCGGCCATGAAACGCTAGGCTACGCGCTGCTCGAAGCCTTTTCCCAGTACGCAACGTCGCCGGGCTCGCCGGTGCTGCTCGTCTATGCGCACGAGCCAGCCGATCCCGTTTATGGCGATGTCGATGACGATCCTGAAAGTGTCGGGCTGGCCATTCTGATTGGCGCCGGTGAATCGGCCGACTATCTGACCTGTGAGATGGCGGCGGGCGACGCGGGCGATGCCGACGATGCGGCCGGTACGCAAAGCGAGGCGGTGCTGCGTTGCTTGTCCGCGCGCACCACGGCGTCGTGGCGCTGTCAGCACGCATCCTGGCGATGGAGCTTGCATGATCGCGCGGCTTGACTACGGCTGGCGTCTGTTCGCGACCGGTGCGAGCCTGGCGTTTTTCGCGCTGTGCGGATCGGCGTTCTCGTTGTTGGCCATCGTCGTCGGCGGATTATGGCCGCATCGGCGCTCGCGCCAGCGCGGGGTGACGCTTGTCATCCATTATTTCTTCCGCGCGCTGGTCGCGATGCTGCAACACATCGGCGTGATGAGGCTCGAGCTGAGCGGCACGGAGCGCCTCGCAAAGGACGGCCCTGCGATCGTCGTCGCGAACCACCCGACCTGGCTCGACGTCATGGTGCTGCTGTCGCTGACGCCGAAGGCGTGCTGCGTCGTAAAGCGTGGTCATTGGGGCAACCCCTGTTTCTGGGGTATCGTCCGCGCGGCCGAGTACGTGAGCAATGCCGATGCCGTCCATCTTGTCGAGGCTGGCGCGCGACAACTGGCGGCGGGCTACACGATGATCATCTTCCCGGAGGGGACGCGCAGTCCGGGCGGCAATCGCCTGCATTCGTTCTCACGCGGTTTCGCACATATGGCGCTGCAGTCCCGCACCCGGATCCAGCCGGTGCTGATCGATTGCGACCCACCGGTATTTACCAAGGCGCTGCGCTGGTATCACGTGCCGGCTCGAGCATTTCGTATGCGCATCGACGTCCTCGAGCCGATGGACCTGAACCGGCTGGCGCCGAACGTGACATCACCGTCGATTGCCGCTCGCAGCATCGCCCGCGAGGTGGAAGTGCACATTACTCAAAGCCTGTTTCAGCATGGATACTTTAAAACTGCAAATTAAGCAGCTTCTGATCGAGATGCTCGATCTCAGCGACATGGCGGTCGACGACATCGACGACGATGCGCCACTGTTCTCGACGGACGGAATCGGACTCGATTCAGTCGATGCGCTCGAAGTCGGCATCATGCTGCGCAAGAAATTTCACCTGACGATCGCCGCGAACGACGAACGCACGAAAGCGCATTTCCGTTCGATCAACACGCTGGCGGCGTTCATTGCCGACCAGCAGTCTCATCAGGCATCGCAAGAAGCCGTGCTGGAAAAAGGGAGTCACTCGTGACCGACGCAGAAATCCTGGAGCGCATCCGCGCCATCTTTCATGAGAATTTCGCGATCGAGCCGGAGCGGGTAACGCCCGATACGCACCTGTTCGAAGAGCTTGATCTGGACAGCATCGACGCGGTCGATCTGGCCATCAAGCTTCAGGAAATGACAGGCAGGCGCATCAAACCGGAAGAGTTCAAATCCGTACGGACCGTCGGTGACGTTATCGCCGCCGTTCACGTGTTGCTCGCGCGCGCTTGACGATGGTGGTGACGGGCATGCGGGCTACTACGGGCACGGTCCTGCCGCGCTGGGCAGGTGTCGCGACCAGGGCTGCACTGGTCCTTGCCTATCCGCTCGTCATCCTGTTTGCGTGGCAGAGCATGTCGCCGCGTTACGTCGGTTGCCTGTTGATCGCATTGCTGTGGCTGCAGCGCACGGTCGGCAAAGGCACGCTGGCGAAGGCGCTCAAACGCCTCACGCTACTCGACTGGGGCGTGGCCGGTGCATTGACCGTGTTGTCGGCCGCGATTGCCGTGACCGATAGCGAACGACTTCTTCATCTCTATCCGGCATGCGTGAGTGTCGGCTTGTTGGTCGCGTTCGGCGCGACGTTGCGGCACGGTCCGACCATGATCGAAAAATTCGCACGACTGACTTATCCCGAGCCGAATCCGGAAATCGTCCGGTACACGCGGCGCGTCACACAGGTGTGGTGCGCGTTCTTTATCGTAAACGGCAGTTTTTCGGTTTATACGGCGCTGTACTGGAGCCGTGGGGGATGGGCGCTTTACAACGGGCTGATCGCGTATGTGCTGATCGGTGCGTTGATAGCAGGCGAGTGGCTGTGGCGCAGGCGCTTCATCGCCGTCGCGCGAAAGCGAACGGGTGTCGCATGATTGCGCTGCACGAGATCCTGTGTGCCGAAGCGGATAGCGGAGTGGCGGTTTGTCGCGATGGCGCCGAGGTGCTGACGCTGGGTGATCTGCGCGCTCGCGCCGGCGCGATTGCGAGGGTGGTGGAAGCGAGCGGCGCGCGACGCGTCGCGATCTGCACGGATGATCCGTACGAGTTCGCGTGTGCATTGTTTGCGGTTGCGGCAGCGCACGGGGAAGTCGTGATTCCGGCCAGCAGCGCACCCGGCTATCTTGATGCACTGGCGCATGCATACGACCTCGTGCTGGATGCGCCGGCACTGGCCGCGTGCGGGCACGACACGGATGCCGGATCTGCGCGCTTCACCCGCCCGATCGATGCTGTCGCAGCGGTGACGCTTTACACGTCGGGCAGCAGCGGCACCGCGAAGCCGGTGCGAAAGTCGCTCGCGCAGCTTGATGCCGAAGTGCGCACGTTGCAGCGCGAATGGGGCGACCGGACAGGCGCGGCAGTGACACTGTCGAGCGTACCGCATCATCACATCTACGGACTGCTCTTCAGGATCCTTTGGCCGCTGGCGGCCGGCCGCGCGTTTGACCGGATGACGGTGCTTGAACCGCTGCAACTGCAGCAGCGGCTGGCCGAATACGGTGGCGGTGTCGTGGTCTCCACGCCGTCGCAACTGATGCGCTGGCCGGCGTTGCCCGGCTTTCCGATGCGGGCGCCCATGCCGTGCGCGTTCTTCTCGTCGGGCGGCCCGTTGCCGGCCGATGCGGCTTCGGCCTATTCGAACGCATTCGGCGCTGCGCCGCTCGAGATATTTGGCAGTACCGAAACCGGTGGCATTGCATGGCGTCGCCAGGACGTTGCGCACGCGTGGCAGCCGCTAAATGGCGTCGACGTGCGCTGCGACGACGACGGCGTGCTGTGCGTTCGCTCTGCCCATCTCGGCCACGATCGCTGGCACCGCACCGACGACACCGCACGATTCGACACGAACGGTCGCTTTACGCTCGCAGGACGACGCGATCGCGTCGTCAAGCTGGACGGCAAGCGCGTGTCGCTGCCGGAGCTCGAGGCGCGGATACTCGCGCATGCATACGTCGAGCAAGCGGCGGCCGTGGTGGTCGACGGCACGACGCGCGCGCACGTCGGCGTCGTGGCGGTATTGACCGCGGCGGGGCGCGATGCGCTGGCGGCGGATGGACGGGTTGCCGTTGCCACGACCTTGCGGCAAGCGCTCGGTGCATATTTCGACGCGGCCGCATTACCGCGCTACTGGCGGTTCCTGCACGCGATGCCGTTCGATGCACGCGGCAAGTTGCCCGCCGCCGCGCTGGCGGCCGCATTCACGGCTACGCCGGAGGGCTTTGAACTGCTCGCGTCATGGCGCAGCGACGACGCGTTGCATTACGAGTTGCGCGTGCCGCCCACGCTCGCGCATTTCGATGGTCATTTTCCGGGCCTGCCGATCCTGCCCGGAGTCGTGCAAATCGACTGGGCTGCGCGCCTGGCTGGCCGCGAGATGCCGACCGTGCGCGAAATCCGTTCCGTCGAACACCTGAAGTTCAAGGCACCGGTGCCGCCGGGCGCGGTGCTGTCGCTGCGTATCGCGCATGACCGTGTACGCGGCTCCACGCGCTTCGCGTTCCGTTGCGGCGACCGCGAATGCACATCGGGCGTTCTGGTCTATGGCACGGCGGTCCGATGAGCGACACCTGCATCGTCATTCCGATCTACAACCATCGCGCCGCGATCGGCGGCACGCTGGCGCGCTTGGTCGTGCACGGCCTGCCGATCCTGGTGATCGACGACGGCAGCGACGAGCCGACGCAACAGGTGCTGGCCACGCTGGCGACGCGCTACGCCGGCCTCGTGACGCTGCTCCGGTTGCCGGTCAACGGCGGAAAGGGTGCGGCGGTCATGGAAGGATTGCGCGCCGCGCGTGCCCGGGGCTATCGGCACGCGATTCAGATCGATGCCGATGGCCAGCACGACGCGGCCGATGTGCCGAAGTTCGTCGCGGCCGCACAGGCCGAGCCGGACGCCGTGATTCTCGGCCGGCCGCGTTTCGACGACAGCGTTCCGAAGGCGCGCCTGTACGGCCGCTACCTCACGCATGCATGGGTGTGGATCGAAACCCTGTCGCTGGACATTCCCGATGCGATGTGCGGGTTTCGTCTTTATCCGGTCGACGTCGTCTGCGAACTGATCGACGCGGTATCGATGCCCACGCGGATGGCTTTCGACAGCGAAATCCTGGTCCGTCTCCACTGGCGCGGCCTCGCGTTCAGGACGGTTCCGACGCGAGTCATCTACCCGGTCGACGGTGTGTCCCATTTCGATGTCTGGCGCGACAACGTGCGCATCAGCCTGAGCCACACACGGCTCGTCGCGGGGATGCTCGTCCGCGCGCCGATGCTCCTGACACGCCGTCTGGCCGGGCGGCGCGGCGCGGCGCCGACGGGCCGCACGCGCGCATGGTGGCGCATGCCGGAGCGCGGCAGCCGGATCGGCATGGCGTTGCTGGCGCTCAGCTGCCGCTGGTTCGGCAAGGGCTTCACGTCGTTCTGGCTGCATCCCATCGTCGGCTATTTCGTGCTGACGAATCGCACGGCGCGCACCGCGTCGCATGCGTATATCGCGCGCCTGCGCGATGCGGAGGCGGCGGCCGTGCCGAAGCCGGGATGGCGCAGTGCTTACCGGCACATGCTTGCCTTTGCACAGGCAGGATTCGACAAGTTCGTCGCGTGGTCCGGCCGTCTCGACGAGCTCGACGTGCGTTTCGACGATTCGTCCGCGTTCGATGCGCTCGCGGCGAGCGGGCGCGGCGCACTCGTGATCGGCGCGCATCTGGGCAACCTGGAAATGACACGGGCGCTTGCGCTGCGCGACGCACACACGAAAGTGACGGCAATCGTCTACACCGAGCATGCGAAGCGTTTTGCCGGCGTGCTTGCCGGTGCGAACCGGGAATTCGGCAAACAGCTCGTCGAGGTGTCGAACTTCGGACCCGATACGGCGATGATGATGCAGTCGCGCATCGACGCGGGAGAGTTGCTCGTGATCGTCGGCGACCGCGTGCCGCCGCGTGATTCCGGTAAAACGGTCGACGCCCGTTTTCTCGACGCGACTGCGCCGTTCGCGCAGGGCCCGTATATCCTCGCCCACGCCCTTGGTTGTCCTGTCTACCTGTTCTTCTGCCTGAAGGAGGCGCACGGCTACCGCCTCTATTTCGAGCCGTTCGCCGACCGGATCGAGCTACCGCGCCGTGAGCGCGCCGAACACGTCGCGGCATGGGCGCAGCGCTACGCCGCGCGGCTTGAACATTATTGCCGCAAGGCTCCCTACCAATGGTTCAACTTCTTCGATTTCTGGGCGCGGCCCGATGGAGGTCCGCGTGGCGGAGCATGACATGAACGACGTCGCGGCATGCACCGCCGCGGATCCGAATCGGCCGGCCGTGGTGGTCGGAGGCCGCCATCTGACGATCGAGGACATCGTCGCGATCGCCCGCGACGGTGCGCCCGTCGCACTGAACGCGGGACCCGAATGGCGCGCGCGGATCGAGCGCGGTGCGACCTGGCTACGCGCCTATCTTGCGAATGGCGGCACGCTGTATGGCGTAACCACCGGATATGGCGACGCCTGCGTGGTAGAGGTGCCGCCGTCGCTCGTCGAAGCGCTGCCGCTGCAGCTGACCCGCTATCACGGGTGCGGCATGGGTGACCGGTTCGATGCGACGCAAACGTTGTCCATCATCGTCGCCCGGCTCAACTCGCTCGCCTTCGGCTACTCGGGCGTTCGGTTCACGTTGCTGGAACGGCTGGCCGACATGGTGAATCACCGCATCCTGCCACGTATTCCATCGGAAGGCTCGGTCGGCGCGAGCGGCGACCTCACACCGCTGTCCTACGTAGCCGCGGCGCTGGTCGGCGAGCGCACCGTCGTGTTCGACGGCGCCGAGCGGGACGCGCGGGAGGTGTGGCATGCGATCGATCGCACGCCGCTGACGCTCGCGCCGAAGGAAGGACTGGCGTTGATGAACGGCACGGCGGTCATGACCGGGCTGGCCTGTCTCGCGTTTGCGCGCGCCGACTACCTGACACGTGTGGCCGCTCGCCTGACGGCATTGACCACCGTCGCGCTCGACGGCCGGGCCGGGCACTTCGATGCGCGGCTGTTCGACGCGAAACCCCACGCGGGGCAGGCGGAGGCGGCGGCGTGGATCCGCGCCGACCTGGTCGGGCGCGACGAATTGCCCGGACGCCGGTTGCAGGATCGCTATTCGGTACGTTGCGCACCGCACGTGATCGGCGTGGCGCGCGACGCATTGTCGTGGATGCGCCGCGATATCGAGAACGAGCTGAACAGTGCGAACGACAATCCGCTGATCGACCCGGACGAAGGGTGCGTACTGCATGGCGGCAATTTCTACGGCGGTCATATCGCGTTCGCGATGGATGCGCTGAAGACCGCGGTCGCCAACCTCGCGGACCTGATGGATCGCCAGCTTGCGCTGCTGGTCGACGACAAGTTCAGCAATGGACTCCCGCGCAACCTGACGGGCGCCGGGCCGGAACGCGCGGCGATCAACCATGGCTTCAAGGCCGTGCAGATCTCGTCTTCCGCGTGGACGGCGGAGGCGCTGAAGCTCACGATGCCGGCGAGCGTGTTCTCCCGCTCAACGGAGTCGCACAATCAGGACAAGGTCAGCATGGGGACGATTGCTGCGCGCGATTGCCTGCGCGTTCTGACCTTGACCGAACAAGTTGCCGCGGCGCATGTGCTCGCGACCGTGCAGGCTACCCGGCTGCGACTTCGCGATAATCAGCAGACACAACTTTCGCCCGCGCTTCGCGCGTTCGTCGACGATGTGGATCGTCAATCGCCGCTGGTGGTCGAGGACCGGCCGCTCGAAGCCGAGTTGCGCGCGCTGACCGCGCGTCTTGCCGCGTGCGAGGCGATCGGCGGCGCGTACGGCGGAATCCGGCACGGGGAGGCGGCATGAACGCATCTCGTCCGCCGCTGACCGCGACGGCCCGTGTCGAGGTCCTGTTTCACGACGTCGATGCCATGAACGTCTGCTGGCACGGCCATTACCTGAAGTACTTCGAGAGCAGCCGTGCTGCGTTGCTGCGCATGATCGACTACGACTATCCCGCGATGCTGGCGTCGGGCTATATGTGGCCGGTGGTGGAGGCGCATCTGAAGTACGTTCGTCCGGCCCATTACAGTCAGCAGCTCGACGTGCGCGCGACGCTGCTCGAATTCGAGAACCGGCTGAAGATCGGGTACGAAATCGTCGACGCAGCGTCCGGCGAGCGCTTGACGAAGGGGTATACGGTGCAACTGGCCGTCGATGCGACGACGCGCGAACTGCAGTTCGTGTCGCCGCCGACCCTGATCGAAAAGGTGCATGCACAATGGGCCTGAATTCGCACTACCGATGGTTTGCGGCGGTGACGCTGACCGTATGCATGACGCTCCCCGGCGGCACGGTGCTGGCCGCCCCGGCGCCGGTTGCGGCGTCGCGGCCGTCGAATGCCGCGCTCGTGTCCGACGTCGCTGCGCGGCTCGCGCGCGTGGGCGCGATTCGCACGGATTTTCGGCAGACTCAGACGCTGTCGGCGATGAAGCAGCCGCTCGTCAGCACCGGATCGATGTTGTTCGATCGCAGGTCGGGTGTCGTCTGGCGAATCGAGACGCCTTACAAGGCCACTTACGTGATCACCGATAGCGGCGTGCGCGAGGTCGGCGCGGACGGGCACCTCGTCGCGCCCGGAAGCGGCGGCGGCCGCGGCGTCGCGCAAGTGTCGCGCATGATGCGCGACATGCTCGGGGGCGACCTGTCGGCGCTGTACGCGCAATTCGACGTCGATGCGAGCGGAACGCCGGAACGGTGGCGGATGGTGCTGCGGCCGAATCAGCCGCAGCTCGCCCAGGCGGTTCGTGTGCTCGAAATGAGCGGAGGCACCTATCTCGGCCGGCTCGACTTGACTTTTGCGAACGGCAATGTGACATCGCTGGAGTTCGCTCGGCCGACGCCGGTCGACGCACCCGCGCCGCTTGAGCGCGCGTGGCTGGAGGCCCGGTGATGGATGCGGCGCGTGATGTCGTCGACGCATCGGGCGAACGCGCACGGCGGCGCGGACTGTGTGCTGCATGGCTGCTCGTTGCGCTCGTGGCGGCTGCGTACATCCTATGGCGCTTCTCGAGCGGGGCCGTGCCGCTGCAGACGAACCTGCTCGCGTTGCTGCCGGCTACCGAGGCAAACCCGGTTGCCGAGCGAGCGGTCGACATGCTCGGAGATGCGCTCGGCAATCGCACCGTCTACCTGGTGACCGACCCGGACGCCGCCCGCGCCAAGGCCGCCGCGAAGCAGTTCGGTGCGCGGCTCGACGCCAGCGGAGCATTTCGTTCGGTGACGGTCGAGGTGCCGCCATTCAATCTGTCGGATATCTCGGCCACCTACATGCCGGCCCGTTTCGGTCTGCTGACGGATGCGGATCGCCGGTCGCTCGAGCAAGGCGGGGCCACGCTCGACGAACGATTGGTCCGGCGTCTCTATGCACCGCCCGTCGACGGCTTGCAGACCGCCGTGGCGGACGACCCGTTCGGCTGGTTGCAGCACTGGCTCGGCGAACTGCCGCTCGCGGCGTCCAATCTGTCACTCGAGGACGGCATGCTGGTGTCGCATCGCGATGGCGCAACTGGCGTCCTCGTGATGACGTCGTTGCCGGGCTCGGCTTACGAATCGAAGATCCAGCATGCTGTGCGCGTCGCGACGGACGATGCGGAACATGCGCTCGCGGCTGAGTTTCGGGGCGTTCGCGTCGACCGTGCCGGCGCGGTCTTTCATGCGGAAGCCGCGCGTGCCAGCGCCGAGCGCGACGTACACGTGATCGGCGCGGTATCGCTGGGCGGCATCGCGCTGCTGCTCATGAGCGTATTCCGTTCGCCGCGCCTGCTGGTGCTCGCGTTCGCGTCGACGGCATTCGGCATCGTGTGCGCGCTGGCGGCAACGCTGCTCGTATTCGGCAAGCTGCACCTGTTGACGCTGGTGTTCGGTGTGAGTCTGATCGGCGAAGCCGTCGATTATTCGATCCAGTATTTCGTCGCGTATCTCTCCGCGGGGCGGCAATGGGATGCGCGTCGCGGTGCGGCGGCGGTCAGGCCGGCACTCATGGTGGCACTGGCGACCAGTCTGCTGGGTTACGCGATCCTGATGTGGGTGCCGTTCCCCGCGCTCAAGCAGATCGCGTGCTTTGCAATCGTCGGAATCCTCAGCGCGTTCGCGGCCGTCACCGGCTTTTTGCCGCTCATGCTGACGAAGGGGCCACGGCGCGTGCCGTCCGGTGTTTTCGCGTGCGCGGCCCGCCTGCTGCGCGGATGGCAATCGCTGCTGGCCGGTCGGCGCGCCCTGTTCGCTGCCATGCTGGTTGCGCTGGTTGCGATCCCGGGTTGGACCCTCTTGAAGAGCGACGACGACATTCATCTGCTGATCCAGCGCGATGCGGACCTCGCGCGGCAGGAGAACAATATTCGCGCGGCGGTCGGGCTGGCGAACACGGCACAGTTCTTCGTCGTTCAGGGCGCAACGCCGGAGGAGGTGCTCGAGCGTTCGGAGGCACTGATCGGGTCGCTCGATCAGCAGCGGGTCGGCCGTGTCCAGTCGATCACGACGTTCGTGCCGTCGGCCAAGCAGCAGGCGCATGACCGTGCGGTGCTGGACGCGCACGTGTTTGCCGATACCGCCGCACTGCGCGGGACGCTGGCGCGCGCGGGCTTCCGCGACGAGGCGGTCGACGCGTGGATCAACGCGTATTCCCGCAGTGCCCCGGAGACGCTCTCCATCGACACGTGGCTGGCGGCACGCTGGTCGGCGCCGTTCCGCTATTTGTGGCTCGGACGAATCGAGGGCGGCGCGGGTCCCGTCGATGCGGCGCTAGCGATTCCCGAGCGGGTCGATGCGGCGAATGCCGAAACTTTCGCGGCCGTCGCGCGCACGCTGCCGGGCGTATCGTGGGTAGACAAGGCATCGAGTGTGTCGAGCCTGTTCGGTGCCTATCGGGTCGACAGCGGCCTGTGGCTGGCCGGCGCGCTCGTCGTGGTCGCCGGGCTGCTGATGTGGCGCTACGGCGTGCGCGGCGGCATCGCAACGACGTTGCCGGTCGTGTTCGCCATTGCGTTGACGCTTGCGGCGTTCGGCTATGCACGGGTGCCGCTTACGCTGTTCAATTGGCTCGCGCTGATGCTGGTACTCGGCGTGGGCGCCAACTACGCGGTGTTCCTCCGCGAAGGCTGCATGCGAGACAGTGCCGGCATCGGCGCAGTGTGGACCGGCGTGCTGCTGTCGGCGGCCACGACCTTGCTGTCGTTCGGGATGCTCGGAGCGAGCGCGATGCCCGCGCTGCGCAGCTTCGGCACGACCCTCGCGATGGGCATCGTGTTTTCGGTGCTGTTCGCGCCGCTTGCCACGCCGTCCACGAAGGAGTGTCGCGCATGAATTCGAAGCAGGCGCCGGTTTATCTGTCGGCACCCGGCATGATCAACGCGCTTGGCGCAACCACGGACGAAATCGTCGACGCATTGTGCGCCGGCATCGCACCGGGCATGGCGCCGCGCACCGATGTTCCCGCCGGCGGCTGGGTCGGGCGCGTGCGGTCGGCGCTCGATGTCGCGCCGCCCGAATCCCTCGCGCATTTCGATTGCAGGAACAATCGCCTGCTGCTTGCGGCGCTGGCGCAGATCGGATCCTGCATCGACGCGGCGATCGCGCGTTACGGCCCGCGCCGGGTCGGTGTCGTGATCGGCACGAGTACGTCCGGGATCCAGGCAGCAGAGCAGGCACTCGCACAGCGTGCCGCAACGGGCGCGATGCCAGCCGGATTCGATTATCGGCAGATGGAAATCGGCACGGCGGCGCCGTTCGTGCGTGCGGCGCTGCGTGTGGCCGGGCCGGCCTACACGCTGTCGACGGCCTGCACATCGAGCGCGAAGGCATTTGCAGCCGCGCGCCGCCTGTTGCAGTTGAGGCTGTGCGACGCGGTCGTCGTCGGTGGAGCGGATTCGCTGTGCGAGCTGACGTTGCAAGGCTTCGCCTCGCTCGAATCGGTCAGCCCGGGGCGGACCAATCCGATGAGCCGGAACCGGAGCGGCATCAATATCGGCGAAGGCGCCGCGCTGTTCGTGATGTGCCGCGATGAAGCCGCGGTGCGGCTGGCCGGCGTTGGCGAGTCGAGCGATGCGCATCACATCTCGGCGCCGGACCCGGCAGGATATGGCGCGGAGGACGCGCTGCGCGCCGCGCTCGCGGACGCCGGCGTGGCTTCGTCCGCGATCGGCTATGTGAACCTGCACGCGACGGCGACGCGCCTGAACGACGAAATGGAAGCGAACGTGACGGCGCGGGTGTTTCCGCACGGCGTGCCGGCGAGCGGGACCAAGCCGCTGACGGGGCACATGCTGGGCGCGGCTGGCGCGACCGAACTCGGATTCGGCTGGCTGACACTGGCCCGCGGGATCCCGCTGCCGACGCACGTCTGGGACGGCGAGCACGATCCGGCGCTGCCGAAACTCGATCTCGTCCACGGCGCGCGCCGCCTCGCGGGCGATGCAACAGGGCGCTATGTAATGAGCAATTCATTCGCTTTCGGTGGCAGCAATGCCAGCCTGATTCTGGGAGCCTGACATGCATGCCGAACCATTGATCGACGCGTTGCACGGCGGTGCGGATATCCCGGTCGGGAACGTGCCGGACGTATTGCCGCATCGCGGCACGATGCTGCTGCTCGATGCAATCGAGCGCTGCTCGGAAACCGGCATCGAAGTGAGCGCGACCGTGCGCCGCGATGCGTGGTATGCCGACGGCAGCGGGGCGATGCCGGCGTGGATCGGCATCGAGCTGATGGCGCAGGCGATTGCCGCGCACGTCGGCCTGCTCGCGGCACATGCGGGCGGCCGCGCGAAGCCGGGCGTGCTGCTCGGGGCCAACCGCTATGTCGCGCATCGCACGACGTTCGGCGCGGACACGGTGCTGCGCATCGTCGCGCGGGAACTGCTGCGCGGCGACGAGGGGCATGGCGCATACGAATGCGCGATTCATGCCGAAGGTCAATGTTTCGCGGAAGCCGTCGTCAAGGTCTACCAACCAAACGATTTCCAATCTTTTATCGAAGGGAGCTTCAATTCATGACTCGGCGAGTTCTCGTGACAGGGGCGAGCCGCGGCATCGGCCGCGCCGTGGCACTGCGCGTGGCGTCCGACGGCTTCGCCGTGACGGTTCATTGCCGCACCGGGCGCGAGGCAGCGGAAGCGGTCGCCGCGACGATTCGCGCGCAGGGCGGCACGGCCAGCGTGTTGCAGTTCGACGTGCGCGATCGTGCGGCGTGCCGGCGCGAGCTGGAGGCCGACGTCGAAGCGAACGGCGCTTACTACGGGATCGTCTGCAACGCAGGCGTGACGCGGGACGGTGCATTTCCGGCGTTGTCCGAAGAGGACTGGGACGTCGTGATCGAAACCGGGCTGGACGGGTTCTACAACATCGTTCATCCGCTGACCATGCCGATGGTGCGCCTGCGTAGCGGCGGACGCATCGTGACGATCGCGTCCGTGTCGGGCGTGATGGGCAATCGCGGCCAGGTCAACTACAGCGCCGCGAAGGCGGGCCTGATCGGCGCGACCAAGGCGCTGGCGGTCGAACTGGCATCGCGCAAAATCACGGTCAATTGCGTTGCTCCGGGGCTGGTTGACACCGGCATGCTCGACGACGTGCCGCTCGAGCACGCATTGAAGACGGTGCCGATGGGCCGCGTCGGTCAACCCGACGAAGTCGCGGCGGTAGTCGGCTTCCTGATGTCGGATGCGGCGACCTACGTCACCCGGCAAGTAATCGGCGTCAACGGCGGGATGGTGTGATGAAGCGAGTGGTCGTGACGGGGATGGGTGGCGTGACCGCCTTCGGCCAAAGCTGGCCGGAAATCGAGGCGCGCTTGCGCGACGGGCGCAATGCGGTGCGGCGCATGCCGGAATGGGATTGCTACGAAGCGCTGCATACGCGGCTCGCGTGTCCGTTGCCGGCCTTCGAGTTGCCGGGCACGTATCCGCGCAAGAAGACGCGTTCGATGGGGCCGGTTTCGATGTACGCGGTGCGAGCGAGCGAACTCGCACTGGCGGATGCGGGGCTGACCGACGATCCGTCGATCCGGGACGGCCGGATGGGCGTCGCGTACGGGTCGTCGTCGGGATCGGTCGAACCGATCCGGGCGTTCGGCACGATGATCGAGACGGGTTCGATGCGGGACGTCACATCGAACAGTTACGTGCAGATGATGCCGCACACGACGGCGGTCAACGTCAGTCTGTTCTGGGACCTGAAAGGCCGGATCGTGCCGACGTCGTCCGCCTGCGCGTCCGGCAGCCAGGCGATCGGCTATGCCTACGAGGCGATCGCGACGGGCAAGCAGACGCTGATGCTGGCGGGCGGCGCAGAAGAGTTGTCGGGCCCGGCGGTGGCGGTGTTCGATACGTTGTACGCGACCAGCACGCGCAACGATAACGCGAACCTGACGCCGCGCCCGTTCGACGCCGCTCGTGACGGCCTGGTTGTCGGGGAAGGTGCGGCGACGCTGGTGCTCGAGGAATACGAGCACGCGATCGCGCGCGGCGCGACGATCCATGCGGAGATCGTCGGCTTCGGCTGCAATTCCGACGGTGCACACATCACCCAGCCGACGGCCGAGACGATGGCGGTCGCCATGCGTCTCGCGCTGGGTGACGCGGGGCTCGATGCCGATGCGATCGGCTACGTCAACGCGCACGGTACGTCGACCGATCGAGGCGATGTGGCGGAGAGTCACGCGACGGCGTCCGTGTTCGGTGAGCGTATGCCGATCAGCTCGCTGAAAAGCTATGTGGGTCATACATTGGGCGCGTGCGGCGCGCTCGAGGCGTGGTGGACGATCGAGATGATGAAGCGCAACTGGTATGCACCGACGCTCAATCTCGAGACAGTCGATCCGGCCTGTGCACCGCTCGACTACATCGTCGGCGACGCGCGCCGGATCGACGTGGAATTCGCGATGAGCAACAACTTCGCATTCGGCGGAATCAACACGTCGTTGATTTTCCGGCGGGCCGGCCGATGACGGCGCGCGTCGTCGTCACCGGGCTCGGCATCGTGTCGTGCCTCGGTAATTCGCTGGACGAAGTATCGGCCGCGCTGCGAGCCGGTCGCTCGGGCGTGAGTCACGTGAGCGCATGGCGCGAGCGCGGTTTTCGCAGCCAGGTCGCAGGGGTGGCGTCGGTCGCATCGGCGGCGCGTTTTTCGCGCAAGCACGAACGGTTCATGGGCGACACGGCGCGCTTTGCGGCGCATGCGGCCGCGTTGGCGCTCGACGATGCAGGCATCGATGCCGGTCTGCTTCGTTCGCCGCGCGCGGGCGCGATCGTGGGGTCGGGCATCGGATCGATGGCCGATTACGACGATGCGATGACGATTGCGCAGCATCGCGGTATCGACAAGACGCCACCTTATGTCGTTCCGAAGGCGATGGGCAGCACGGCGTCGGCATGCGTCGCGCAGTTGTTCGGCATCGAGGGCGTGTCGTACTCGCCGTCGTCCGCGTGCACGAGCGCGGCGCTCGCGATCGGGCAAGCGACGCAATTGATCCGGTCCGGTTGCCAGGACATCGTGCTTGCTGGCGGGAGCGAGGCGCTGCACGACAACATGACGTTGATGTTCGACGCGATGGGTGTGTTGTCCGGCAGTTTCAACTGTACGCCGGATAGCGCGTCGCGTCCGTATGCGCTTGGCCGCGATGGCTTCGTGATCGCATCCGGCGCAGGCATTCTCGTGCTCGAATCGCTCGAGCACGCGCGTGCGCGTGGTGCGCGAATTTACGCGGAGGTCGCCGGGTTCGGCCAATGCACGGACAGCGCCGGCATGGCGACGCCTCACGCGGCGGGGATCGCGCGGGCGATGCGCGGCGCGCTCGACGGCGGCGGACGGCGTCTGGACTACGTCAATACGCACGCGCCATCGACGCCGCTCGGAGACATCGAGGAACTGAAGGCGCTCATCGACGTATTTCGGGGCGACGTGCCGGCGTTCTCGTCGACGAAAGGCATGACGGGGCATCCGCTCGGCGCGAGCGGGGCGCATGAAGCGATCTATACGATCCTGATGATGCGCGACGGATTTGTCGCGGGCACGGCCGTCGGCCGCGAGCCCGATCCGGCAATCGACGGCATGCCGCTCGTTCGCGACGCACGCGAATGGACGATCGAGCGGGCGCTGTCGGTTTCGTTCGGATTCGGCGGCAGCTGTGCAAGTGTGTTGTTGGACGCCTGGAAGGGCGATTGATGTGAACTTACTGAGCTGAGAGGACGATAACAATGAAGCACAAACGACATCTGGCCGGCATGTTGGTCGCGGCATCGTTGCTGACGGGGTGCGGCACCGTGGTCCGTTCGCTGCCTCTGCCGGCAGCGGCGACGGCATCGGACACGAGCGGCGTCGCGATCTATTTCGGCGCGCAACCGCACCCGGACGTCAAGACCAGCATCGGTCCGCGTTCGGAATCGGTCCGTGTGTCGCGCGGGACGCAGGCGGAACAGCCGACGTGCGACCAGGCGTTGGCCGAAGCGCTGAACCGTCTGCGCGTCTATGCGAAGAATCATGGCGGGAATGCGGTCATCAACGTGACGACACGCTTTCATGAGAAGCGCTCAAATTCGACGAGCGAATATACGTGCGGCGTGAGCGGCAGTGCGGGTGCGATCGCCGTGTCGGGCGACGTCGTGCAGCTGAACGCGCAATAACGGGAGCGCACGTGAAATATCGCATTGCACTGGCGCTGTTCGGCACGATGTTCGCGGTCTCGGTTGCACACGCACGCGACACGATCAACGATTATCCGATCGAAAGCGCATTGAAGAGCGAGGAAGGCAAGCTCGACAATGGCATCGCGCTCTATTTCGGCGATCAGGCGCATCCGCGCGTCATCAAGTCGTACGGTTCGTTCGCGACCAACAAGAAGACCAATTCGTTCGGCAAGAGCGACGAGGCGGCGTGCCAGCACGTATTCCTGTCGGCCGTGATCGAGCTTCAGGCGCGCGCGCGAAAGGAGGGCGGCAATGCCGTCATCGGCATCAAGAGCAATTACCGCAACGTGTTGCGATCCAGCGCGACCGAGTTCACGTGCGGTGCCGGTGCGATCGTGGCCGGGGCAGCACTGACCGGCGAGATCGTGACGTTGAAGCCGTAATCGGCACGCGTCGGGAAGGGGCCGCCAGACGGCGGCCTTGTTCGCTCAGGCAGGTTTGCGTGCAGCGACGTTGACGAGCGTCTCGCGGCGCTTGCCGGGCTTCGGTGCATACAGGCCGATGCGCTCGAGCAGGCCGAAGTCTTTCGCGCGGCTCCACCACAGGTAGGGAAACGACACGTTGCACGGTTCGAACGCAAACCCGGCGTGGCGGAGCATCGCAAGGTAGCCGTCAGCGCTTTTCTGAACCTGCATCGGGTGACGGAACAGCAGACGGATCACCCATGACTTGATGTACGCATCGGTCGATTCGGCGAACAGCAGCAGCCCGCCGGGTTTCAGCACGCGTCGAAAGTCGGCCAGTGCATGTTCCTGGTCGACGAGGTGGTGAAAGGTCTGATGGCAGAACACGATGTCGACGCTCGAATCGGCGAGCGGAATCTGCGTGCAGTCGGCGTGATGCAGATCGACGGGCGTTGCGCAGCGATGCGCCTCTTCCGACGCATGCTCGAGCGAGTCATCGTGGCAATCGATGCCGATGATCTTGCCGGGCGAGAACGCTTCGCACAGCAGGCGGAACGATTTACCCTGGCCGCAGCCTGCATCGAGGATGACGGGCGCCGTCGGCAGCGGCGCCGCGACAAGCCGCTTCAGATCGTCGATGGCCACCCTGAGCACGTGATGTTCCCAGGTATGCGTGCGAAGAAACCAGATGCCGAATCGGGTTTCGGGAACATAGGCGGGAGCGTGCGTGCGGTAGGACGTCATGGGCCTCTCGTCGGAATCTTGGATTTGTTGAGCGCCTATTGTAATTTGCAACGTCAAATCGTGGCGTGAGAAACGTAAGATACCCAATCAATCGAAGTGAATTGGCAAGCATGAGTGAAATGAAATCGAATTCGATCGACGTCGCGATCATCGGGGCAGGGCCGTCCGGTGCAGTCGCAGCCGCGCTGCTGCGCAAGGCTGGTCGCTCGGTGCTGGTGCTCGAACGTCAGCATTTTCCGCGCTTTTCGATCGGGGAAAGCCTGTTGCCCCAGAGCATGCGGTATCTCGAAGAGGCGGGCATGTTGCAGGCAGTCGTCGAGGCCGGCTTCCAGTTCAAGAACGGCGCGTATTTCGTTTATCGCGACAGGATGTCGTCATTCGATTTCCGCGAGAAGTTTTCCGAGGGCTGGGGAACGGCGTATCAGGTCGAACGCGCAACGTTCGACGATCTGCTGATCCGGTGTGCGGCCGAACAGGGCGCGGACGTGCGATTTGGCCATACCGTACGCGCTTTCGAGCCCGGCGATACGCCGCGGCTCGACGTCGTCGACGAGGCAGGCCACGAATATTCCGTTCAGGCGTCGTTCGTACTCGATGCGAGCGGGTTCGGTCGTGTGTTGCCGCGCTTGCTGGGGCTCGAGGCGCCCACCGGCCTGCCGACGCGCGCGGCCATCTTTTCGCACGTCGAAGACAGCTTGCCTGCCGGATCGACCGATCGAGACAAGATCTGCATTGCTGTCCATCCGGCGCGACGCGATGTGTGGTTCTGGATGATTCCGCTGACGAACGGACGTTCGTCGGTCGGGTGTGTGGCCGATGCCGGATTTCTGGACGTGCCGGAAGCGCAGCAGGAATCGCTGTTGCGCGAATTGCTGCAGAGCGAGCCGACACTGTCGCGGCTGGTCGGCAGCAAGCCCTTCGTGATGCCGGTGCGTCGCATTTCGGGCTATGCGTCGAATGTCGAGTCTCTGCACGGCCGCGGCTATGCATTGCTCGGTAACGCGGGCGAATTTCTCGATCCGATCTTCTCGTCGGGCGTGACGATCGCGCTGCGGTCCGCTCATCTGGCCGTTGCCGTGCTCGAACGGCAGTTGCGCGGTGAGACCGTCGACTGGGCGCGCGATTACGACGTCGCGTTGCGCAAGGGCATCGACACCTTCCGCGCCTTCGTCGAGCGTTGGTATTCAGGGCCGCTGCAAGACATCGTGTTTCATGAAGACAAGGCATCCGACGTGAAGCGCATGGTCTGCTCGATCCTGGCCGGCTACGCGTGGGACGAGTCGAATCCGTTTGTGCGGGAACCGGCGCGCGGCCTCGACGTGCTCGCCGAATTCTGCCGTGCCGGCGGCCTCGGCTGATTCATCTGAGCCGCATGTGCGATGCGGGAAGCCCGGACGTCGTGAGACGTCCGGGCTTCCCGTTTCACCTGTCAGCCGAGCGGGCCGGTGCGCGCGGGCCGCCGGGCTGTCCGATCAGCTCCCCTGCAGCCGGATATCGCGCGACGACGCGCCCACATACACCGTCCCGCCCGGCACGACCTTCCATCCGTTGCGCGACGTGTCCCACACGCTCTGCATCCGCGGCGACACGATCACGCGGACATGCCGTGCCTCACCCGGGTTCAGCCGGATCTTTTCCCAGCCGACCAGCCGCTTCGGCGGTTCGTCCTTGTACGGCACGCCGAGATAGACCTGCGGCGTTTCCGCACCGGCGACGCGGCCGTCATTGCGCACGGTAAACGCGACGCTCAGCGAACCGTCCCGTTGCCGCGACACGGACAGGCCCGAATACGCGAAGTGCGTGTACGACAGCCCGTAGCCGAATTCGAACATCGGCTTGATGTTGCGCGCGTCGTACCAGCGGTAGCCCATGTTCAGCTTCTCCGCATAGACCGGATCGTTCTCGAACGCGCCGTTTTGCCCCCACGCCGGCGAATCCTGGTCGCGCGCCGGGAACGTGACGGGCAGCTTGCCCGATGGATTGACAGCGCCGAACAGCACGTTCGCGATGGCCTTGCCGCCGCCTTCGCCGGGATACCACGCCTCGACGATCGCCGACACGTTGTCCTTCCACGGCATCAGCACCGGATTGCCGCTCTGGACGACGACGATCGTATGCGGATTCGCACGCGCGACCGCTTCGACGAGTGCATCCTGGTTCGACGGATTCGCGAGGCTCAGGCTTTGCAGGTCACCGAAATCCTCGCCGGCCGGCTGCGCGACCACGACGATCGCGACATCCGAGCGGCCCGCGAGTGCCGCGGCCTGGTCGATTTCCTGTTGCGTGTACGCGCGGAACGGCGACTGCTGATCGCTGTTGCCCGCGAACGTGACCTGTGCCGCCGGCGCGAGCGCGCGGATCGCCGCGACGATCGGCACGTCGACCTTGAGCCACGGATTGCGCCACCAGCTGCAGCCCGTCGACGATCCGAACGTCAGCCCGCCGCAGCCCGCGAACGAACCCGTGACCGGATCGCGCGTGTTGCCCGAGCCGCCGCCCGACAGCACGGCCGCGTCGGCGTGGCCGCCGATCACGGCGATACGCGACAACGCCGCGGCCGCCAGCGGCAACTGGTTGCCGTCGTTCTTCAGCAGTACGATCGACTGCTCGGCGACCCCCTGTGCGAACCGATTCGCGGCCGCGAAATCGATCGTGCCGCCGCCCTTGGCCGGATCGTCCATCACGCCGACGCGAATCATCACGGCCAGCTTGCGGCGCACCATGTCGTCGAGGCGCGCGGTCGACACCGAGCCGTTCGCGATCGCCTGCTTGACGGCGGCCGGCGTCAGGTAGACCGACGGCCCGACGTCCTCTTCTTCGTCGAGCCCGGCGTTGATCGCGGCGGCCGTGCTGTGTGTCGCGCCCCAGTCGGATTGCACCTGCCCCTGGAAGCCCCATTCGTTTTTCAGCACGTCGTTGAGCAGGTGATTGTTCTCACACGCATACGTGCCGTTCAGGCGGTTGTAGCTGCACATCACGCTGCCGGGTTGCCCGCGTTTCGCGGCGATCTCGAACGGCAGCAGGTAGAGCTCGCGCAGCGTGCGCTCGTCGATCTGCGTGTTGCCGCCCATCCGGCCATGCTCCTGTTCGTTGCCGGCATAGTGCTTGATGGTCGCGATGACCTTCTGCCGCTGCGTGGCGAGTGTGCGCTCCGCGAGCAGGTCGCCGGCGAGCAACGGATCCTCGCCGAGATACTCGAACAGGCGGCCGCCGCGCGGTTCGCGAGCGAGATTGGTGCCGCCGGCGAGGCCCATGCCGAACCCTTGCGCGCGCAACTGGATCGCGACCTGCTTGCCGAAGTCGTACGACAGGCGGCGATCCCAGCTCGCGGCGACGGCGATCGTCGCGGGAAACGTCGTACTGGCCTGCGACGTGCTGCCGGAACCGGTCGCCGAGTCGACCATGTTGAGATCGGGAATGCCGAGCCGCGGCACACCCTGGATGTAGCCGGCCCCGCCGCCCGGCACCTTCGACATTTCGTATTGCGAATGGATGAACTGAAGTTTCTCGTCGAGCGTCATCTTGCGCACGAGGAGGTCGGCGCGTCGTTGCACGGCGGAAGACGCGAACGCGTCGGCGGCGTCGCCCGGTGCATTGAAATCGGCGTTGCCCGCGTAAGCGGTGGTGCAGAGGGTCGCTGCCAGCACGGCGGCCGGCCAGAGTGTGTCCCGCATGTTGCTCTCCATGATCGTATTGCCGGTTGTTCGAATGATGTCTGGAGCTGCGCACGCCCGGTGGATTCGCACCGGACGCATTCGGCTGGCGATGCAGGGTGGTTGCGCGTCGGCATGCCAGGCCAGGCGGGGAATCGTTACGGCCGGTTGGGCCCGATCGAACAACGCGGACGGCGACGCGGACCGTCCGACGCTGCCGAATCGGATGTAGCGATTCTCTGCAGCGACCAATCGTACGAATGTAGTTTGACTACAGCATCGGTATTTCTACCGATACATATGATCTTTTTTCGAGATGGTCGCGCGGTGTGGGGAAAAGGCAGTAAGCGTTCCTGATTGTGCGTATGCAGCAGAGTAAGAAGTACCTGCGCGCGAGCGTTTGGAAGGGGGAGAGAGGCGCAGAGGTGTGTGCCCGTGCGACGCCGCTCGTTGCGCGCGCATCGAACGCGACACCGCGGGGATCCGGCCGCTTCGGCGAAATCGCGGCGGCTCGTCCGGACTCGCTAGCCGCGTCGCGCGACGGGGCTGCCGGGCAGCGGTATCCCGGCGCGATAGACGACGATCGCGAGCGCCGCGGCGACGGCAGCCTCGGCCGTCAGTACGGCGGCGGCGGCGCCCAGTTCGGCGAAGTACTTCGCGAGCACAGGCACGAGCACGATGTTCAGAATGCCCGATGACATGAGCACGCGAGTGAATTCGGACTTCATCCCGAGCGGCAGCATCGTCTGCACACCGAAGAGGTCGGTCATCCCGGCCATGAAGGGAATGAAGGCCATCCACCGCAGAACCTGGACCGTCGGTTCGTACGAAGGCCCGTACAGGATGCGCACGGCGAGCGGCGCGCCGAAGAAGATCGCGAGCGAGATGCCGAGCACCATCGCGACCTGCACGACGAACAGCTTGCGCAGGAAGGAAAACGCATCGTTTCGAGCATGCCGCATCAGATAACTGATGCGTGGATAGGTGGCGGCCTTCAGCGGCTGGAGCATGCTGAGCGCCGCGCGGATCAGCTTGTCGCCGGCGGCGAAATAGCCGGCCGCGACGTTGCCCGACACGAAGCCGAGCAGCACGGTGTTGGTCGACGCATAGAACGCGATCGACGTCGATGCGAGAAACACCTGCCAGCCGCCTTTCAGCGATTCGGCGATGTCGGCGAAACCGACGCGAACGAAATCGATTTCGCGCTGGGCATACAGATAGACGGCCAGCACGAGCGCGGACAGCGTCGGGACGGCGGCGTTGACGATCATCGCGCGATCGATGTCCGCCGGGCTGTGCACGAGCGCGAACATCGCGGGCAGGCTCAGGATGCGGCCGACGAACAGGATCACGCTCAGCGCGCGCAACTTCTCCATGCCCTGGAAATACCAGCCTGGCGTGAACGCCACGCCGGCCACCATTCCGAAGCCGATCAGCAGCAGGTCGCGGTCCTCGCCGAAGCGGCCGACGAGGACGATCAGCCCGACCAGCACGACGAAACAGATCACCGCGATGCCGATCTGCGCATACAGCGTCGCCCAGAAGATGCGCGAGCGTTCGGCGCGGTCGTCGCGGGCGAGCGCGATGCGCGGCGTGGCGGTCAGGTCGAAGCTGTAGCTCGTGCAGTTGGTGAGATACGCGATGACCGCAAGCGAAAACGCGAGCTGTCCGTAGCCTTCCGGGCCCAGCGCATGCGTGAGCAACGGTGCGATCAGCAGCGGCACCGCATACATCGAAATCTGCAGCGTCAGCAGCAGCAGGAAATTCTTCTTGATGTTTGACATTCGCTTGGTCGGCGCCGTGGGTGTCGCTGGGCGGCGGCGCGCGTGCCGCCGTGCGCTCGCGCGGCCGGTCGGCGCTGACCCGGCTGCGTGGGTTCGCGGCCCGTTCCGGCTGGCGCCGGTTTCATCCGGCGATGCCGGATACGGCCACATCGTATGGCGGTCATGATACGGGCCGAGCGGGACGGCAGTGTTCGCGAGCCTACCTTTCGAGGATTCGGTGCGCATGTGCGGCGCGAATCGCGACCGCGCGCGCCTCGTTGTATCGCCGCAGTGATGAATGCATTTGTAAGCTGGCGCACCGAAGAATGCTCGGGCCGAGTGCTCTAATCGAACGACTGTTTGGGTTCGCGGCGGAAAGGCTTGACGACGACTCAGGCCGGCAACCTGCCGCAGCGGGACCGGGACAACGCATGGCGAAGGTCGAACGAGTCGCGCAGGGGCGCGGCGAAGGTCTGTCGCCTGAAGGCCGTGCTTGTCGCGCAGTCACATGATCGTGGAGTGGCCGATTCCGGTGGAGCCGCCGGAACGCGCGTTCGCATCCGATAACAAATACCGATCCGAGGAGTACCGATTGAAGCCGATAACGTTCGGCAGCTGCGTGGGGTGGCTGCACGAAGGACAGACGACACGAGGCGTGATCCTGTGCGAATCGCTGGGTCACGAAGCTTCATGGACGCACAAGCTCATGCGGGCGATCGCTGAGCGGTTGGCCCGCGAGGGCGTCACGGTGTTGCGATTCAGCTATCCGTGCACCGGCGACTCGGCGGGCGACGATCGCGATGCCGGTCGACATGCCGCGAGCATCGCCAGCATTCACGACGCGATTGACCTGCTGCGCGATCAGGCCGGCGTCACCGCGCTGACGCTCGTCGGGATCCGCGCGGGCGCGCTGTTCGCGATGCTGGCCGCCGCGGGTTTCGGCCCGCGCCCGGCGCCGCGTGTCGACGCACTGGTGGCGCTGGCGCCCGTGGTGCGCGGCCGCGCCTACCTGCGCGAGCTGTCGTTCGTGCATCGCCAGTGGCTCGATACCACGTCGCCCGCCATCCGCGTCGCGCATCGCGACGAACCGTGCATGAACGTGCTGGGGCACCGCTTTCCCGCCGATTTCGTCGACGCGCTGAAGGCGGTCGATCTGTGCGACGTCGTGCGCGATGCGCCGACGTTGCCCGGCGCGATGTTGCTGATCCAGCCCGATCAGGGCGACGGGCCCGCATTGCGTGAAGCGTTGCTCGAGCGCGGCGTGAACGTGGCGAGCGATCCGTTCCGCGAATGGCCGACGACGATGCTGGACGGCACGCGCTCGCGCCTGCCGCTCGCGGCGATCGACACACTCGCGAACTGGATCGTCGCACGCGCGCCGGGTATGGCGACTGGCGTCGAGACGCCGTCGCGAGCGGATCCGGCGTGGAATGGCGAATCGGCCGTCGCGCTCGACTTGCACGACATGACCGAGCAGGTCGTCGCGGTCGGTCCGGACCGGCTGGTCGGCGTGCTATGCCGTCCCGCCGACACGCGGCCGACGAATCCGGTGGGGCCGGCGGTCGTGATCGCGAACACGTCGACGAATCCGCGCAGCGGCGAAGGGCGCTTCAGCGTGCGCCTCGCGCGCACGCTGGCACGCGCCGGCGTGACGACGTTGCGGATCGACGTGCAGGGCGTCGGCGATAGCGGGCCCGCTGCGCTGGACGATCAGTCGGGCGTCGTGTATTCGGCGCAGTCGAGCGACGACGTGGCCGCTGCCGCGGACTGGCTGCGCGCGCTCGGTCACCCGGAGGTCGCCGCGGCCGGCATTTGTTCCGGCGCCTATGCCGCGTTGCATGCGGCCGTGAAGACACCGTCGCTCGGCGGCGTGATCGCGATCAATCTCGCCCGCTTCGTTTGGCCCGCCGGGCTCTCGCTCGAGGTGGTGCAGAAGCAGCGGAACAACTCGGTGCGCGGCTACTGGCTGTCGGTGCGCGACTGGCAGAAGTGGAAGCGTCTCGTGCGCGAACGGCGCGACCTGCGGCCCATCGTGCGGGCCGTCGCCGCGAATGCGATTGCGCGGGTCAGCGTGCCGGTGAAGGAACTCGCCGCGCGCGTCGGCTGGAAGCCGGGCATCGGCACGCCACGCGGCGTGATGCACGAGCTTGCGCGGCGCGACGTATGGACGACGCTGGTATACGGCGCGCTCGATCCCGGCATCGACGATGTCCGGCGTCACTTCGGCGCAATCGAGTGTGCGTTCCGGCGCTCGCGTCACGTGCGTCTGCACCTCGAGCCGCAGGTCGACCATGCGGTGTACGGCGCGGTCGGCACGGACATCGTGATCGACCGGTGCATGCAGGCGCTGGGCCGCGACGCGGCCCGGCCGGTCGCGCGCGTCGCCGATCCGGCCACACCCGAAGCGGCCGCGCGATCGTACGCGAGCGTGTCGGTCGGCCAGTCGTGATGCGTGCGGCGTCGTACGCGTCGGGCGCTTCGGGGTGCGATCCCCGTTACATATGAAGATCGGCGTTCGGTGGGGTCCCTCACAGACGCGCCGTTCGCCGTGGTGTCCAATCCCGTATCGGCGCATCGCCGGTCACGTCGCGACATGACCGGCCGGGATGCGTCAGTCCGGAACATCCGGTTGCTCATAGGGCGACTTCGCGTAGGGCGACTCGTACAACCTGTCGCTGCGCCATACGTCGTCGGCGGGAGCAACGGCCACGCGCGAGCGATGCGGCCGCCCCGGCACGAGCGGCCGGCGCAGCATGCCACGGGCGCGCGTGTCGGGCTGGACCGCGGCGCTGGCGGCGGGACGCATGAAGGCGGGCGTCGCGACCCCGGAGGCGGTTGCTGCGGGATCGGCGGCGTCGTTTGTCGCGGCGGCTTGCGCCGAACGTTGCAGCGGTGCCGGCGGAAGCACCGCCGACGATGCGAGCGCCGGCGCGTCGGCCGGGACGGCGGGCAACGTCTGCGCATTGACGGCGCAGGCAATGCCGGCCGAGACGATGCAGACGAGTGACGAAAGCGACGAAGAGCAGTTCATGACGAATCGTACGGAATGACGTGCGGTGTAGAGGGAGGTGCGGCGCCGCGATGCGAGCCGCGCCGGCAAGCGTAATGCCGGAATTCGCCGCGTTCGGCGGGTTACCACACAGTTTTGGAAGGGCACGATGTCAATCACCACGCAACCCGAATCGACGCCAGGGACGCCGCGGCCATGCACGGGCGGCACCCGTCGCGCACCGTGGCTGTCGCGCATGGCGATCGTGGCGGCCGCGTGCGCGCTGAGCGCATGCGTGCTGTCGCCGGGCATGACGTACCGGGCGCCTGCCGACCGTGACGCGAACGCGCGCGTGAGCGCCGATGCGTCGGGCTCGGGCGGCCTCGACGGCGTGCAGAACGTGTCGAGCGAGGAGCTGATCGAAATCACGCCGGCATTCGTCGCGCAGCAGCACGCGGGCCGGCCGGCCGATGTCGACGCGGAAATCCGTCAACTGTTCGGCAAGCCGAAGCCGTACGCGATCGGCCCCGGCGACGTGCTCGGCATCGTCGTGTGGGATCACCCCGAGTTGAATCTGCCGACGACGCAGACGACGGGGAGCGGCGACGGTGTCGGCGCCAGTTCGGTTGCGACCGGTTACACGGTTGACGCCAACGGCAACGTGCAGTTTGCGTACGCCGGCCTCGTGCACGTGGCGGGGTTGACCGAGGCGCAGGCGCGCGCGCTGCTGACGAAGCGGCTCGGCGAATACGTGCGCAAGCCGCAGATCGCGCTGCGCGTGCAGACCTATCGCAGCAAGCGTGTCTATCTCGATGGCGAGGTGCGCACGCCGGGTCTGCAGATCGTCAACGACATGCCGATGACGCTGCCCGAGGCGATCGACCGCGCGGGCGGCTTCACCCCGACGGCCGACCGCTCGCAGGTCTCGGTCACGCGCGGCGACAGGACCGTGAACGTGAGCCTGCCCGCGCTGATTGCCGCGGGCGTGAACCCGTCGAACATCCTGCTGCGCGACGGCGATCTCGTGCGCGTGCGCGCGGCGAGCGACGCGAAGGTGTTCGTGCTCGGCGAGGTGTCGCGGCCCGCGACGCTGACGCTGACCGACGGCCGGATGAGCCTCGGCGAAGCGCTCGGCGACACGGGCGGCGCGAGCCAGTACACGTCGGACGCGCGCCAGGTGTTCGTCGTGCGGCGCGGCCCGGACAACCGTCCGCGGGTGTACCACCTCGACGGCAGTTCGCCCGCGTCGTTCGCGCTGGCCGACCAGTTTCCGCTCGAGCGTCGCGACGTCGTGTTCGTCGATGCGTCGTCGCTGGTGCGCTGGAGCCGTGTCGTCAACCTGTTGATTCCGTCGTCCGCGCAGGGCGCGCTGACGGCCAAGGCGATTTCGCCGTGACCCTCGTGACCCATTTCGTCATCGCGACCGCGCGTCGCGCCTACGGGACTGATGCCGTATGACTTCTTCGACCCTGCCCGACCCGCACGGCGGGCCCGCCCTGCGGCCGTCCTATCCGGTGCGCCGCTACTGGAGCATGCTGTACGGCGGCCGGCGCCTGATCCTTTGCACGGCGCTCGCAGGCGCGCTCATCGGCGCCGTGTATGCGCTGTGTGCGGCTCCCGTCTACCGGACCGACATCCTGTTCCAGGTCGAGCAAAGCCCGACCGACTCGAAATCGACGTCGCCCACAGGCGATCCGTCGTCGGTGTTCGACCTGAAGACGGACGCGTCGACCGAGATCGAAGTGCTGAAATCCCGCGCGGTGCTCGATCGCGCGATCGACAGCACCAATCTGGCCGTCGACGCACGGCCGCACTACCTGCCGCTGATCGGCTGGCGGCTCGTGAACGCGGCCGACGGGGTGTCGTCGCCGTTGCCGGGCGGCTATGTGTACGGCACCGAGCGCATCGACGTGCCGACCTTCGACGTGCCCAAGCGCCTTCTCGGCAAGCGGTTCGCACTGACCGTCGGCGACGACGGCGCCTACACGCTGCAGCGTACCGGCTGGTTCGGCCGAAGCGGCCCGGCATGGCAGGGGCGCATCGGGCAGCCGCTGCATGTCGAG
This sequence comes from Burkholderia sp. RF4-BP95, assembly GCF_001521985.1. Classification (NCBI taxonomy): domain Bacteria; kingdom Pseudomonadati; phylum Pseudomonadota; class Betaproteobacteria; order Burkholderiales; family Burkholderiaceae; genus Burkholderia; species Burkholderia sp. RF4-BP95. The sequence goes on from NZ_LOSX01000018.1 coordinate 569,402, forward strand.
ACGCCGCAGGGGCCGCTCGACATCTTCGTGCGCGGAGTGGCCGGCAAGCCCGGCGCACGCTTCGACCTGACGCGCTACAGCGACGAGGAGGCGACGGCCTGGCTGCAGAAGAACGCGCTGATCTCGGAGCGCGGCAAGCAGTCGAACATGGTCGGCGTGACGCTCGACGGGACCGATCCCGTACACGACAGCCGTGTGCTGAACGCGATCGGCGACGCGTACCTGGCGCAGAACACGCAGCGCAAGTCCGAGGCGGCCGACAAGCTGATCCGCTTCATGGACGCCCAGTTGCCGCAGCTCAAGGCGCAGCTCGAAAAGGCGGAAAGCCGCTTCAACGCATTCCGGGCCTCGCACGGGACGGTCAATACGAGCGACGAGGCGCTGGCGTTGCGCCAGCAGTCGGTCGACATCGAGACGCGCGTGCAGACGCTGCAGCAGCGGCGCGAGGAATTGCTGACGCGCTTCATGCCGAAGCATCCGGCCGTGGTGGCCGTCGATGCCCAGCTCTCCGACGCGCAGCGTTCGCTCGACACGACACGCAAGCAGATTCAGCAACTGCCTACCGTCGAGCAGGGCGTGCTGCAGCTGCAGCGCGATGTGGCCGTCGACACGGCGCTGTACACGAACCTGCTCAATACGCGTCAGCAGATGATCCTCGCGCGGGCCAGCAAGACCGGCACCGTGCGGATCGTCGATACGGCGAAGGTCGCCGAGCAGCCGATCGGTCCGCATCGCGGGGTCGCCGTGATCGCCCTGCTGATGGTAGGCCTGCTGGCAGGCGCGGCGATCGTGATCGTCCGGCAGCGCATCGTCGGCACGATCGGCGATGCCGAGGAAATCGAATGGACGACAGGGCTGCCCGTGTTCGCGACCGTGCCGCACAGCCCGGCCGCGGCGCAAGCGGAATTGCGCCCGAAGGCCGGACGGCGCGGCGCGCGCGCGCAGGTTCCGCCGGTGGCCGTGCAGGACGCGGCGCTCGAAAGCCTGCGCAATTTCCGCGCGGCGCTGCAACTGTCGATGCCGGGCGCGTCGAATCCCGTCGTGCTGATCTCCGGGCCGACGACGGGCGTCGGCAAGTCGTTCGTCGCCGCGAATATCGCATCGCTCGTCGGCGCGGCGAAGCGACGAGTCCTGCTGATCGATGCCGATCTGCGCAAGGGATCGCTGCACGAGCGGTTCCGCTATAGCCGCTCACCGGGCCTGTCGGACGTGGTGGCAGGCACCCACAGGCTCGACGAGGCGATCAAGCGCGGCGTCGTGCCGGGTCTCGATTTCATCGCGATGGGCAGCGTCGTGCTCGATCCGGGCGAACTGCTGCTGCAGCCCGCGCTCGCCGAACTGATCGAGCAGGTCGCATCGCGCTACGACATGGTCGTGATCGACGGGCCGCCGTTGCTGCCGGTGGCCGATGCGCTGGTGCTCGGCCGCCTCGCGGGAACCGTGTTCCTCGTCGCGCGCAGCGGCGTGACGACGCTCGCCGAACTCGACGAAAGCGCGCGACGGCTCGAACACGCGCATATCGACGTGCGCGGTGTGGTCCTGAACGATTACAAGGGCGCGCCGGGACGGTACGACTACGGCTATACGGATACGAACACGCATCAGGCCGCGTCCGGATATGCTGGGGTGATCGCGCCGCGGCAACGGGTGGAACGGGTGTCATGAACCGGCGAGCGGGCGGCGCACGGGGCGAGCCACGACAGCGCCCGGCGACGATGCGCAGGATGGCGCGCGTGCGCGGTGGCGCGGGCGGTTATACGGGCTATTGGTGGGAAGATCCGGCGCGCCTCGTGCTGATCTTCATCCTGCCGTTGTACGGATTGCTGTCGCTCAGCCTGCTGGGTGACCAGAAGTCGATTGCGCGGATCTACTTCGACGGCTACTACGCGTTCGTCGGCGCGCTGTTCCTGGTGGTGGTGATGGCGGCGTCGTGGCTCGCGACGACCGAAGTGCGGACGCGACGCGGCCCGCCGCCCGCCGAGGTCGAACTGTCGCCTCGCGTGCTCGATTTCGTGTTCGCGCTTGCGCTGTTCGGCTACGCCTTGTTGTTGAGCGGCATCGTCACGCATCCCGCACTGCTGGTCGCGTTCGTCCGTGGTGAAGCGAATGCATACGACATGCTCGATCTGAAAGGTCGCATCACGGGCCTCAGCACGTTCACGCAGGCGACCGCACCGTATGTTGTCCTGTATTTCTATGTGTTCAGGACCCCGGTAAAGGGACTGAATCGCTACAAGATCTACTTCGCCGTGCTTGCGGTACTGACACTGCTGCGCAGTTTCATCTTCGCCGAGCGGCTCGCGCTGATCGAAATGGTGATGCCGCTTGCGCTCATGGTCGTGCGATTCCGCCTCGGCGGCAGGTACTCGCGCTTGTTGACGTTCGGCCCGTATGCGGCGATCCCGCTCCTGTTCGGGCTGTTCATCGCGAACGAGTACAACCGGTCGTGGGAAGCCTATTACGTCAACATCTACGACAACCTGTTCGATTTCGCGCTCGAACGTCTCGGCCTGTATTACTCGACGTCGTTGAACAACGGCGCGGGAATACTGAGTGTGCTGGGCTGGGACCAGGGCCACCCGATGTTCACGTTCGACTGGCTGCTGCGTTTCCCGATCATCGGCGCGACGTTGCAGCCGTGGCTCGACTCGGGAGACAGCATCAACCTGTTCCTGAACGGCTACGCCGATCCGGAGTTCAATAATCCGTCGGGGATTTTCGTTCACTTCTACGAGTGGGGCTGGTTCGGCTTGTTCGACGCGCTCGTGCTCGGCTGGGCGGTCGGCCGCAGTTATGCGGGCTGGCGGAGCGGGAACGGCTTCTGGTGCTGCGTACACGCGGTGCTGTTCGTGTCGGTCATGGAAGTCATGCGGACTCCGAACCTGTTCGGCGGGCGGAATTTCGTTCCGGTCGTACTGCTCATCGCCGTATTTCACTGGTTCGCCAAGGTTCGGGCACGCGCGGCGCCCGAGGCCGCCGGCGCCGGATCAGATGGAGACGGAAGCAGGCGCGCCATCGCGCGCGGGAATCGCGCCGCGGACATCGATCCAGTGTTGTCGCGATAACAGCAAGGGTCGCGCGGTACGGGGCATGCGACCGCTTCATAGATTGCCGGGTCCCAAAACCAATATTTCCCGGAGCCACCACTTTTCATGGCTACTCACAAGCAGAAGTTTGAAATTCTGGACGGATTGCGCGGTATTGCGGCAATCAGCGTGATGTTCATGCATTTCCTTCAGGATCTGCCGATTCCGATACTGCAGAGCGCGTATCTTTCGGTGGACGTTTTTTTTATGCTGAGTGGATTCATCCTGACGCACTCTTACGGCGAAAGATTGCGGCAGGAGTCGTGGTGGGGCGAGTATCTGAAGCGCCGCGTGATACGCCTGTATCCGATGATATGCCTCGGGCTCACGATCGGGTTCGTGAGCCTCGTCGTCATGCGTATCCACGCGTCGGCTGCGTTTTCGCTGGGTAACCTGGCGGCAGCCACCGGCCAGAACTATTTCCTCGTTCCGTATCTCGGTCGTTTCTCGGTGTCGGGCTTCGTCGGCGCGGCGAACCACGGCTTGCCGGCGGTCGATGACCCGGGGGTGTTTCCTCTGAATCCGCCTGCATGGTCGCTGTTCTTCGAGCTGTTCGCGAGTGTCGTCCTGATCGCGGCGATCAGGACGAATGCGCGGAATCTGCTGCGACTGGCGTATGCGTGTCTCGGCGCTTTCGTCGTTTATGGATGGCTCGTGGGCCTCGACAACGACAAGCTGACCGTCATCCTGAATCAGGGTTGGTCGGCCGATAACTTCATCGGCGGGTTCTTCAGGGTCGGCTACGGGTTCCTGCTGGGAGTGGCGATCGGGAAGATGCACGACGCCAGTCTCTCGGCCAGGCCGCACTGGTTTGTCGTCGGGCTCATCAAGAACGATTACATGCTGTTTGCCGCTTTCCTGCTGGTTGTCGTGTTTCCGACGTCGATCAAGGGAATTTACGCGCTGGCCGTGCTGTGGTTCGTCGCGCCTGCGCTGGTTTATCGGGGCGCCACGCTGGCTCCGAGCGGCAGGGTCATTGCCCGTATCAGTGCATTCCTCGGCTGGATCTCTTACCCGCTCTATTGCGTGCATTACCCGATCGGAAGGCTGGTGTTCGCGTATGCACCGCATGGCGACATCCACGTCGTCAGAACGGCGATGCTCGCGGCGTGCGTTTCGATCGTCTCCGCTGCCGTCCTCGCGAAATTCGTCGAGGAGCCGATCAGGTCGTATCTCGGCAAGCGCCTGTTCGGAAATCGACGGGCCGCGACCGGCAGCACGGTCAACGTCGCGTAATTGCGTCGATTCGCCGAGCATGTCGGCCGGTGGCGGCGCGACTACATGAAACTGCTAGTGTCGATCGGGACGCCGGGAGGTGCATGAGAGAAGGGCGTGTCGATCGAACGTTTTCCGATGACGACACGCCGCGATCGACCTACAGCGACTCGAAGATCTCCTTCATCATCTCCGCACTTCGGCTCCAGCGATATTTCTGCGCGTGCAGGCTTCCCTTGCGTTTGAGCTCGGCCCTGAGATCGGCGGAATCGAGCAGGCTCCGCAACTTCTGCGCGATGTCGTCCTGCGAATACGGATCGCAGTACAACGCCGCATCGGCGCAGACTTCCGGCAGTGCGGCCGATTTGCCGACCACCACAGGACAGCCGTATCGCATCGCCTCGAGCGGCGGTATGCCGAAGCCTTCATAGATCGACGGGTAAAGGAAGCATGCCGCGTTCTGGTACAGCGCCTTCAGTTGCTCGTCGCTGATGTAGCCCACGTACTTGATGTTCGGCTCGGCTGCCGAGAGTTGATCCTGCTTGCCGAACACGGTGGCGTTCTGCATGCCGACGATGACGAGATCGACAGACGGATCGTTGATCTGCCGGAACGCCGCGATCAGCCGTCCGAAGTTCTTGGTGGGATTCATGCTGCTGACCGCGAGCACGAACCGCTCCGGCGTCAGCGCATGCTTACCGAGCACGCTCGTGTCCGGTTCCAGGGCGTCGAGGTGATCCGCGCCGAGCGGCACGACGCTGATCTTCTCCGCGGAAACGCCGCAGTGATGCGCGAGGCGATCCCGCGAGAAACGGGAGTTGGTCAGCACGCAAACGGAGGTTCGCGCGAGGATCCAGAACATGATCCGGTACCACGCGCGAAACGCCCTGGAGAAATGCGCGGGCGTGTCGAACACCGCCGCGTCGTGCATGTAGATGATCTGGTTGCCGATGAAAATGGATGCCGAATTGCTGAGATTGACGATGCAGCCGCGGCGCGCGAATAGCGGGAGAATCAGCTGCTCCCAGACCACGCCCTTGTAGAACCCCACCTTGACCGTCTTCGCGCCGCTTACCTCGACGCCCGGCTGCGGCGGCACCAGAACGGTCACCGGATCCTGCGGCTGAAACTTGATCAGTGCGGCGATCAGTTCGCGCGCGACGCGTTGCACGCCGGTTGTTTTTTGCGTCGTGAATCGGCCGTTGTAGACGAGTTGCTTCGATTTCTTGAAAGCGGTCATGTCGATAAGGGAATGTCGAATTCGGAATCAGGCTTTGACGTGATCCGGAACAACCGGCTTGAAGTCGCGCGTGTCGACACGCGGCTCGTCGGTGTCGAGTCCGTAAAGGGCGTGCCACTGACGGAAGATCGCGTTCATCGAAAATCGCTGAATCGCCCGTTGCCGGGCAGCCGCACCCATTTCCTCGCGAAGCTGCCGGTCGTCGCGGAGCAGGCTCAGATATGCGGTCATCTCGTCGGCGTTCGACGCGACGTAGCCGGTCACGCCGTGAATCACCACGTCGCGATTGCCCACGACGTCCGTCACCACGGCCGGTATGCCGGCGACCTGCGCTTCGATCAGCGCGACCGGCATGCCTTCCCAGCGGGAAGTCTGGACGTAGATGTCCAGTTCCGACGTCAGCTCGAGCGCGCGTGCGCGGGTTACCCAGCCGCTGCAGACGACAGCGCGGCGCTGGCGGGGGTCCGGAATCTCGGCGGCGTCGCCGCCGATCCAGAGAAACTCGACGTCCGCGCCGTGCAGCGCGTCGGCCAGACGCACGAATGCTTCGTGATTCTTCTGGAACGACGCCCGACCGCTCATCCCGATGACGACCTTGCGATCGTCGCGCGTTCGACGCAGCGGAATCTCCGCCGCATTCACGCCGTTTTCCACCAGGACGGCTGACTTCGCACGAACTCTTCCCCTGATCTCGGCGAGTTCGCTGCCCGAGCACGCGACGATGGTTCCGCCGATATGCGCCGCGATGCGTTCGAAGCTCAGATAAGCGTATTGCTTCATGCGCGATACGTCTCGGCGCAGGAACGAGAGTCCGTGCGGCGAGTAGAGGACCCTTGCGTCCGGTGCGGCGATCCGGGCGGCGACTCGCCCCAGCACGCCGGCCTTCGACGAGTGCAGATGAATCGCGGTCGGCTTGCAGTCGCGCAGGTTCCGGATCAGCGCACGCAAGCTCCGCAGATCCTGTTTGATGCTCACCTCGCGCGCCATCTCGACGTATACGAGCTTCACATCGGGCAGGAACAGCGTTGGAAAATCGGCCGGAGTTTCCGGTCGGATCGAATGCAGCACCGTCACGTCGACACCGGATGCCGCCGCATGGTTCGCGAGATGGGTCAGCATCGAAAGCACGCCGCCGCCAAATGCCTCGGCAATATGAACGATCTTTTCTTTGGTCATCTTTGGGTCTGGCGATCCGATCGCACACTCATCGCCCATCGTGACGATGAGTCGCCTGCAAATCGTGCGGTCTCGGTGTCCGGTTCGTTAAACTATGCATTCCTGATTGATAAATGCATGGTGTCCTTGACCATTGGATCCTGGAGTCGCGGTCGCATGTATGAGCTGGCGAGGCGGCCGGATGATTTCAGCCGATGCAATATCGGGTAGACGTAGCCGGAGAGCACCGAACACGATGCGGTACGGAGAATCCATGCGGCGCGCTACGCGTCGGCCGGATTCCTCCGAACATCGGATGCCGGCGTTCGACTACGACGACTGGAGAGAACACGGCGAGATCTGGTCAGCGCGCGTGAATCCACTGGTCCGGATCATTGTGCAGCCCATGCGCGACCCACTGGGTGCGATGGCTTACCGAAGGAGCGATTTGGCGCTGGATGCGCTGGCCCGACGCGACTATCGAGCGTCGGCGCGATGCCCGGATGACTTGCGCACGCGTGCGAGAGGGTTGGAGATGTAGTGAATCGCGCGATTGCTGAGCGTTGCCGACGGCAGCAGGCATGCCAGTGAAAGCCCGGCGATGGCCACCTTCTTGGCAGGACCCCAGAACGGATTGCGCAGCACGGTTTGCCAGTAGCGCCCGGATTCGCACAGGAACCAGCGCCAGCGCCGCACGAGCGGCGCGCGATACAGCGTGCTTGCGAAGCGGGCCTTCTCGATCGCGAAGTCGAGCGGCGCGATCGGCAATGTCTCGTGCAGCCGCGTGCCGGCGATCATGCGCAGCGTCGACCAACGGCGTTCAGCTTTCAGCGCGCCGGTCGCGGCGTCTTCCGAATTGGTGAGGGCAAGTGACGGCGTGTCCTCGGCCGGCCGCGTATCCGACTGCTGATGCACGCGATAACCGCCGAGCGTTGCATCGATCATGTGCACGGCGCCGAGCAACGCGATACCGTAGATCGCGTAGAAATCGGCGCCATGCAGATTGTCCGGCGTGACGGGAACCGGAAAGATGCGCTTGAGCGCATCGACCCGATACGCGTTGCCGGATGCCGGCGGTGACGGGTACAGCCAGCCCGCGCGCAACAGTCGGCCGCAATCGGTGTCGACGGCCGACTGCGGCACGCTTGCCCCGGTCACCGCACCGTCCCGCGCGATCACGTCGAGCCGGAAATGCACCTTCACGAAGTCGCCGGACGCGAACGCGGCCAGCACGCGGATCGCGGCGTCGTCATAGAGCAGGTCGTCCGCGTCAAGCAGGATGACGTAGCGCGTCGTGACGTGCTCGAGCGCGCGGTTGTATGCGGCGACCTGACCGCGATTCTCCTGAAACACCGCCGTCACCCGCTCGCCGTACGAGCGAATGATGTCGCGCGAATCGTCGGTGGAACCGTCGTCGACGACCAGCACGCGTACACCGTGCGCGGTCTGTGCGAGCGCCGAATCGATCGCGTCACGCAAGTAAGCGCCATGGTTGTAGTTGCAGATTGCGATGGTCAGGTCGGTCATGAACGGGTTCTGGACGAGCGAAGAGCGGACGATGCGGGTGCGGCGCGCATGGGACCCCGTCGGGACCACGACGCCGGATCGGCAGCGGCCGGTGCCTTTGGGTTATGCCGCAGCGCGGTCGCGTCGCATGATGACCATGATACGCGTCGCCGATGTGCACTCGGTTCGCGAGCCTACCGTTCGGCGATTCGCATCACGGGAGGCGCGACGAATGATCAACGGTACGTGAGCGCACGCCGCGCACGAGGGATGCATTGGTCTGTTGACGCACCGAAACGCACCTGGTTCGAATGATCTAATCGAACGTATCGCGTCGCCTGCTTCGGCGGTATCACGAGCAGGCAATCCGGCTGGGATCCCGCTTTCGGATGCGCCAGCCGACGCGCATGAAGTCATTCGAGGGAGTCGATTCGATATGTATAGATCACAAGGCCCGTTCCTCGCATGCGCGGCGATCGCCGGCATGTGCATGGCAGGCGGGCTGGCGTGGCCGAGCAGTGCCATGGCGGCGCCCGGCACGCCCGCACCCGGTGCGCTTCATGCGAACGTACCGGATGCGTACGTGCGTCCCGCCGCGAACGCGGCGGATCAGGCCGACATGCTGCAACGTGCGCTGGACGCATTGCAGCCGGGCCAGCGACTGATATTCGCCCCGGGGCGGTACGTGATCGGCCGTTCGCTGGTCGTGCGGCAGCCGAATGTGGTGTTGTCGGGCTACGGTGCGACGCTGATCGCGACAACCCCCGACGACCAGACGATCGAGATGCGCGGCGACGGTACGACACTCGTCGGCTTCCGGCTCGCGGGAACCGGCACGACTCGGCTCACGACGCCCGCATCGACGAAGGTCGAGGTCACGGGGCGCGGCGTGCAGGTGCTCGACAACGTGATCGACGGCGGCGCCGGCGCCGGCATTTTCGTGTTCGGCGGCGCGGACGTCGCGATCGTCGGCAACGAGGTGCTGTCGACGCTGGCGGACGGCATTCACATGACGCACGGCTCGCACAACATACTCGTGCAAGGCAACGTCGTGCGCGGCACCGGCGACGACATGATCGCCGTGGTGAGTTACCAGGCGGAAGGCGTGCTGACGCGCAACGTGCTGATTACCGGCAACTCGCTGGAGGGCAATCCGTGGGGCCGGGGCATCACGGTGGTCGGCGGCGCGAACGTCACCATCTCGAACAACATCGTGCGCAACGTGCAGGTGAGCTCGGGGATTCTCGTCGCGCAGGAAGACAGCAACCGCACCGCCGGCTCGTCCGACATCCGCATCGAGAGCAACTCGATCGCGGATATCCAGACCGCGAAGGGCCGGCCCGATCCTCGCCCGATCACACAGCAGGCGGCGATCGAGGTCAGCACCTGGTCGGGTTCGGTGTCGCGCGTGACCGTGATCGGCAACCGCGTATCGCATGCGCGATTCGACGGCATTCGTCTGTGGGGAAACGTGTCGGGCGTGCGTCTTGCGGACAACGAATTATCGGAGATCGGCGGAATGCCGGTCCGGATCGACCCGGCGCACGATTGCGCGACCAGCCGGCCGGCGACGGCATCGGGAGGGCGGGCGAAGGGCACGCAGTGTGCGGCCGGGCATCAATCGCCGTCGGTGGCGGGTGACGCGGTCGGCGCGGATACGTCGTTGTTGCCGCGCGTGCGCGAGTCCGTCAGGCAGGCGCGCTGGTCGCAAGGCGGAATCGACTGATGGTGCGACGCGTGAGCCGCCGGTCCGAGGCGACATACGGCGAACGGACCGCCGCCGCTTGTTCGCGCGGCGGCGCCCGTCATCGTCACGCGCGCCGCCGCGATTCGCATGCGCCTACCGGATGACGTCGCGTTCCGCGGCTTCCTCGTCCGGTTCGCGCGAGGCGAGCGACGGTCGCTGCCGCGCAGCCTCGACGACCGGCCGTCCATACTGATCGTCGAACCGCACGATATCGTCTTCGCCGAGATAGTCGCCCGACTGCACCTCGATGATCTCGAGCGGAATCCGGCCGGGATTCTCGAGACGGTGAACCTCGCCGACGGCGATGTAGGTCGATTCGTTCTCGCTGAGCAGAAAGGTTTCGTCGCCGCGGGTGACCTTCGCGGTGCCGCGCACGACGATCCAGTGCTCGGCACGGTGATAGTGCATCTGCAGCGACAATCGCTTGCCGGGCTCGACGACGATCCGCTTCACCTGGAACCGCTCGCCGAGATCGATCGAATCGTAGTGTCCCCACGGCCGCTGCACCTTGCGGTGTTCGCTTGCCTGCGGGCGCTGCTCGGTCTTCAGGCGCGCGACGATGTTCTTCACGCGTTGGACGTCGTGCTTGTTCGCGACCAGCACCGCATCGGGTGTCTCGATCACGACGACGTCCTTCATCCCGACGCACGCGATCAGCCGGCCTTCCGAGCGCACGAGACTGTCCTGCGTGTCCTCGAACACGATCGGGCCACGCGCGACGTTGCCGTGATCGTCCTTCGGCATGATTTCCCAGATCGCATCCCAGGTGCCGACGTCCGACCAGCCTGCGGAAAGCGGGACCACGATGCCGTCGATGCCAAGTTCGGGGTTCTCCGCGAGACGTTCCATGACCGCGTAGTCGATCGAGTCGGACGGACACGCGTCGAAAGCCGCCGCGTCGATGCGGAAGAACGGATCCTCGGCGGTGCCCGCGCGCCATGCGGCGTCGCAGGCCGCATGGATGTCGGGTGCGAGCGCGCCGATGGCCTTCAGCCAGATCGATGCGCGCGTGATGAAAATCCCGCTGTTCCACCAATAATCGCCCGAATGCAGGTAGCGTTCGGCGAGTGCGGCGTTCGGCTTCTCGACGAACCGCCCGATTGCATAGCCGCCTTGTCCGCCGAGGCGACCGGCACGCGGTTCGCCGACCTGGATGTAACCGTAGCCGATTTCCGCGCGGCGCGGCAGCACGCCGAGGGTGACGATTGCGCCTTCCTGAGCGTAGCGCGCCGCGCGTCCGATCGCGTCCTGGAATGCGGCGACGTCGCCGATCACGTGATCGGCCGGCATGACGACGAGGATGGGATCGTCCGCAAGCGCACTGGCGTCGAGCGCCGCGAGCGTCAGCGCAGGTGCCGTATTGCGCGCGGCCGGTTCGAGCAGGATTCGGGGAGGCGCCGCGCGCCCGACCACCTGAGCGGCGCTCATGATGCGATGCTGTTCGCCGCATACGAGCAGCAGCGTGTCGCCGAGTGCCGCGTTCGCGATGCCGTTCAGGCGGCGCGCGGTCGACGACAGCGGCGATTCGTTCGAGGTCAGTTCGATCAACTGCTTCGGATACTGCTCTCGCGACAACGGCCAGAGGCGCGTGCCCGAACCGCCGGCGAGAATGACGGGCAGGATGCAGGGCAGCTCCGGTTCGGGAACCGGGCGAAGGGTGGCGCTCATCGATTGGCTCCGGTATCGGCGGACAGCCGGTTGTGCGCGCGGCCGTCGACGCGCGCGTCCTCGTTTCGCGATCGCGGCGCGGAGATGGCCCGCGACAGGAGCTGGCGCAGCGCGCCGGCGGCGCGGTCTGCCGGCCGGACGAGACCGACGAACGGCGCGCCTTGTTCGAGATAGGGGCCGTAGGCCTTGCGGAATCCGAAACGCTTGTAGAAGGACTGGCGTTGTGCGGGCACGTGCGTGCGCACAGCCACGTCGGGCCATGCGGCTTGCGCGGCCGTGAGCGCGCGCTGCATCAGTTGTTCGAGGGTGCGGTCGTCGCGACACGCCTCGCTTGTCAGCACCTTGTCGATCACGACGTCCGGATCGGCGTCGTCGCCGGGGAGGACGCGCGCATAGGCGACGACTTCCGTCGTGTCGCCCTTGTGCATGCACGCGAACACGTGCAGTGCGTGTGCATCCTTGCCGTCGATGTCGAGATGCGTGTGCGCGTCCTCGACCACCAGCACCGCGTTTCGCGAGCGCAGGATTGCGTAGAGATCGATCGGGCTAAGATGTTCGAATTCACAACAATGCCATTCCATGATGCGGTCCTCGTGTGAAGCCTTCAGCACGCCGTGCCGCATGAACGCGTTCGTTCCATGGGGCTCGACGATATCCATGATGCGGATGCGGCGCGCGGTGGTCTGTTCGAAAGCGTACTCACGCTCCCGTTATTCCTGTTTCGCGCGGCCGATGCCGGCTGCGCGACACGGGCCGCGTGCCGCGAACGGGGCAATGTGCGGTAGCACACGGTGGCCGTATGGCGGCTTTCCCATAATTGAATCGTCGCGACGCACCGCTGCAAAATCCGCAGCGATGTCGTCCGCATCGAAGCGATTGAAGAACCGGGGCCGTACTTGAAGATTGCGATCGTTCACGGCAGGCAGGTCGCGCCTCGCGATCGGCTGTCGCTCGCAAGCCAACGTCCATCGCATCGCGGGTTTCCGCGCGGTGCGCACATCCTTCATCGGGCCGCGATCATTTCGACGCGCCGGTCAACACGCGCATACTTGCCATTTATTGCTGCGCGACTCTTTTCGGGCTGCATGCGGGCTTGCACCAGCGCGGTGCCTGTCGCATCGGCACGTCGGCAGCGACAGGCATGGCGGTCATGCTGCATCGCGGCAGGAGACGGATGGTCCGGCCGGCTGCTTCGTTACGATGTTGTAACGAACAGCCCGGTTTCCCCGCGTTCGATGCGTCATGCTGCGTCGCGCGCGACGCACGATTACCGACGTGTGGAACATGCTGTGCGGACTTTTTGTGCGATTCAGGCGAGAATCGCGGGCAATGGGAGGGGCCGATCTTGCAGAAAAGTGGGATTTGCCACTGATTGACGGGAATGGTCGTAGATAATCAAATCTGAGTCGCTAAACGCGCGCCGCGCAGGCGGAGCGGCACCGTAATCGGCTGAATCGATGTTTAGCTTTTGGTAACAAGGGCATCTCGATACGGGGTGTAAATTCAGGAGCGGATGAAATGAGGTCACCATTCCGAAAGCGGGTTGGCGGCCATCCGGTTCAGCATCGGGCGCGACTGTCGTGTACGACGCGACGCAAATGCGGACGGAATTCCCGTTTGCCGACGTGCTCCGCCTGACGGCGCGTCGCATGAAAGCCGGAACGCCGCGGCTCCCGCGGCCGTGCGTTCCCTTCGAGTTCGATGACAACGAGGCCGGATGACATCCGGCTCGACCTCCGGGGGCTCTCGCCGTGTGCAGTTTCGATCTTCGCCAAAGCTGCGGAAACGCAGCGCGGACAGGCGGCCATGCGCCGCCGTCCGCAGCGCACGCGAACGGTTCGCGGAGTGGAGAAAGTGATGGTTCGTTATGAATATGCCAATAACGCGCGATAAGAGCGCCGGCGGGGGGAGGACTACCGGGCAGCGTCCTCTGATTTACTGGACCCGGTCGCCGTCCGTCATGCTGCGCAAGGAACTTGCCCGGCGTGACTGGAAAGTGACGGTCGTTGCGCACGCAAACGAATTGCGCGACACCTCCGGCGAAATCACCTGCGGCATCCTCGACCTGAGCGGCGGCCACGCCGACGCGATCGGCAGCATCGCGTCGACCTGCGCGTCGATGCGCGATGTCGTATGGGTCGCGCTCGTCGAAACCGGTCAGACGGCGTCGCCGAACGTGCGCGCACTGTTGCGCGACTATTGCTTCGACTACATCACGTTGCCCGCGTCGCACCAACGAATCGCCGATACGGTCGGCCATGCGTACGGAATGGAATGCCTGTTCGCGCGCGATCGCGAAGCGCTCGAATCGCGGGAGCACGGCATCGTCGGCACCTGCAGCGCGATGCTGCGGCTGTTCGATACGGTGCGGCGCTTCGCGCGCACCGACGCACCGGTGTTCGTGTTCGGCGAAACGGGAACCGGCAAGGAACTGACGGCCGTCGCGATCCATCGTCATTCGGAACGGCGCAACGGCCCGTTCGTCGCGGTCAATTGCGGTGCGATCCCGCCCCACCTGCTGCAATCGGAACTGTTCGGCTACGAGCGCGGCGCGTTTACCGGCGCGAACGCACGCAAGATCGGCTACGTCGAGGCCGCGAACGGCGGCACGCTGCTGCTCGACGAAATCGGCGACCTGCCGCACGAGAGCCAGGCGAGCCTGCTGCGCTTCCTGCAGGAGCGTGCGATTCATCGCCTCGGCGGCAGCGATCCGGTGCCGGTCGACGTGCGGATCGTCTCCGCGACGCACGTCGACCTGCGCGAAGCGATGGAAGAAGGGCGTTTCCGCGCGGACTTGTTCCACCGTCTTTGCGTGATGCGCATCGATCAGCCGCCGCTGCGTGCGCGCGGCAAGGACATCGAGCTGCTCGCGCATCACATGCTGGAACGCTTTCGTGGCGACGCGCGCCATCGCGTGCGCGGCTTCTCGACGGATGCGATCACGGCGCTCTACAAGCACGATTGGCCGGGCAATGTCCGCGAACTGATCAACCGCGTGCGGCGCGCGGTCGTGATGACGGAAGGGCGCCTGATCACCGCGCAGGACCTCGAGCTCGAATACTGTCTCGACGCGGCGTCGCCGTCCGTTGCCGATATCCGCAAGTCGATCGAACGCGAAGCGATCGAAACCGCGCTGCTGCGCACGCGCGGGCGCGTCGCCGCTTCTGCACGCGAGCTCGGCGTGTCGCGTGCCACGCTCTATCGCTGGATGGAAGCGTACGGAATCGAGCGGCCGCGCGGCACGGGCTCGTCGGACTGACGTGCGCGGCGCGGCCGTGCGACCGTGTGAGCGGTCCCGCCCGCGTCAGCCGGCCAACGCGGCGCGCACGGTTCGCGCGGCGTTGACCGCTCGGATCTCGACAGTCGGTGGCGCGCCGGCGGCCGGATGGTCGCCGGCGTTATCCAGCGGCACGAGCGCGACGCGTGCCGGCGTGCCGGGCGCGAGATCGAACCAGTCGTCGCGCGGCACGAAGCCCGGTGCGTCGATCTGCACATGACGCGCGACGTGGCGCGTATCGATGTCGACGTGCCAAGTGTCGCCGGTGCGCGACACGCATGCCTCGATGCCGGGTTCGCGGCGGGCGAACACGGCCGGATGCGTGCGGGACGGAAAGTAGAAAGCCTGCGACAGCAGCGTGCCGTCCTCGGCGCGCAGCGTCGCGACGACGGTATCGTGCTCGCACGGGCCGAAGCGATACGCATAGGTCCAGTCGAAAAAGCGGCCGAGCAATTCGGCCGACTCGAGCCGCACAGCGTCGTGCGCGGCGATCCGGAGGGCCCCGCCGGCCCGCGCGACCGGCGTACGGCCGTCGCGCAGCGCGACCAGCTCGACGGCTGCCGACAGCGGCGCCGGCCGTTCGTTGATCACATGCACGTCGAGCCCGTTCAACCCTTCGTCGACGAGCAGGACCTGCACCGGTTGAAGTACCTGGCGCAGCGCATACCATGCCGATTTCGGCCGCTGCGTCGCATCGAGCAAGCCCCATCCGGCGCCCGCCATCACGTCCTGGAACTGCCAGACGAGCGCACCCGCGCAGCGTGAGCCGGTGCGCCGCCATTCCGAGAACGTGTCGCGCATCAGGTCCGCGATCACCGCGCGCGAGAGCTCGAAGTAACGCGACGGATCCTCGCGCCGCAGGCGGTCGGGTGCCACGTCGTACAACGTCTGCAGATAGTGATCGCGAATATCGTCGAAATCCCACGACGTGCCGGGATCGCGCGGCACGGCCGCTTTCCAGCGCGGCTCATGGACGCCCGGCCAGCCGAGGCTTGCGAGCATCGCATCGCACGGCACGTTCGCGAACGCGAGGCATTCGCTTGCGAAGCGCACGTCGGCGCGACGCGCGTCGTCGAGCGGGCGAAGGTACGCGCCGACGCCGTAATAGTGCGACACGCGTTCGCGCGGCATGAACGGCAGCACGCCGCCGTCGGGCGAGTCGGGGACGTAAAGCGTGTCGGGCCGTCGCGCCGCCGCATGGCCGGCGAGGCGCTCGGCGGTCAGTTCGAGGAAGCGCTGCTTCGGCCCGAGCCCAGACATCGCGGCCTGCTGCGCGATCTCGCTGCCGCCGCACAGAACCGCGAGCGATGGCGATGCGCGGTGGCGCGTGAGGAACTGTTCGGCTTCGCGATCGACGGCGTCCGCGAACGCGCGATCGTCGAGCGCGTAATCGAAATTCGCGAACATGAAGTCCTGCCAGACCAGCAGTCCGAGCCGGTCGCACCACGCGTGGAATGCGTCGGCCTCGTACGCCATCGTGCCGCCGACGCGAATCATGTTGAAGCCGGCGTCGCGCGCGAGTCCGAGCAGCCGGCCATAGGTTGCGTCGTCGGCGTGCAGCGCGAGCGGTGCGGCGCTGCTCCAGCAGGCGCCGCGCGCGAACACGCGCACGCCGTTCACGCGCAGGCCGAAACCCTTGCCGTCGTCGCCCGCGTCCTGCTCGATCGTGCGAAAACCCGTTGCGCCGAGCGGTCGTCGATCGGCGCCGATGTGCAATGCGACTTCATAGAGCACCGGTTCGCCGTGCGTGTGCGGCCACCAGCGGCGCACGTTCGGCACCGCGACGGTCGCGTGCAGCCGGTCGGCGCCGCTGCGCTCGAGCGTCGCGTGGTGCTCGCCGCACGACAGCCGGGCCGTGAACGCATCGGGTAGCGGCCCGGCAAACGCGAGTTCCGCGTCGAGCCAGCCGGTGTCGCCATCGATGCGCGCATGCAGGTCGCAATGAACGAGAACGGGCCCGTCGGCCGGATCGAGCACTTCGACGGGCCGCCACGGTCCGGTCGGCACGCAGCGCGGAAACCAGCCGGGCATGTGCCCGAGCAGCGACGTGCGAACGGTGCGCAGCGTCGCCGGTTCGGCCAGTCGCGTGCGCCAGCGTGCACGGCGCGGTGCGCGCACGTCGCGCAGGTGCGGCGCGAGGGCGCGGAAGCAGACGGTCAGGCGGTGTGTGGCATCGAGCGACACGGGCACGTCGTGCGCGACGAACATGCTGTCGGAGCGCAGGATCGGCGTATCGTCGAGCCAGGCTTCGGCGAGTGTCGCGAGGCCGTGAAAGCGCAGCACGCGCGGCCCGTGCCCGTGCAGTTCGACGCGATACCAGTGGTCGCGCTCGTCGAGCGACGCCGTATCGTCGGGGCGTCCGGCCTGCACGAGCGCTTGCGCGACCGTGCCGGGAACGGGGGCGGCGATCCAGCCGTCGGCGGGAAGATCGCGCGGCCCGCGCGTGGCGCCCGCTGCCGTGGCGAGCATCGACCACGCGAGCGCGGCGGGCGCGCGTCTCACCGCATCGACGGCACGGAGGCCGCGTCGGCGCGAACGGGCACCGCGCGCTGAAGCGGCGGGGTGATCTGCCGCGCGCAGTCGATCAGGTCGGCGTAGGCCGCTTCGATCGCTTCGAGCGTCGCGTCGCCGCGCTCTTCCTTGCCGCGCGCGCAGGCCCGCGCCAGCCGGAACTCCAGCACCATCGCCTCGGACGCGATGCGGTCGCAGGCGGTGCGAATCTCGGCGAACGGTCCGACGCAGCCGCTTGCCTGCAGCCAGCGCGCGTAATGGCCGAACAGTTCGAAGTTCGCACCGAGTTGCCGCACCGAATTGAACGAGTACGCATGGAACCGTTCGAGCGGCGAATCGGCGAGCGATTTCGCATCGATCTGCAACTGGCGCCGGAACGCCGCGACCGGATTGACGACCGGCAGGCGGCGCAGATGGCGCTGCAGCGCCGCGAGCGAGGCTTCGCACAGCGCGCGCTCGTCGAGCGGCGCGAAACGCCGCTTCGCGCACTCGACGTACGGCGGCAGCGGCATCGGCGAACCGCCGCCGACGAGGCCGTCGTAGTCCACATCCTCGGCCACGTAATAGCCGCTGTTGTGGAAGTAGCCGATCTGGCGGTGCGTGCGATCGATCGAGTCGATGCCGATCGTCGTCTTCGTATGCTGCGCGCGGTAGCTGCTGCCGCGCGTGTCCGGCAGGAACCACGCGTCGACCTCGACGATCATCAGGTGACCGCGTGCGACCTGCGTCTCGACGTGCTGGTCGAGCGGCTCGTAGATCGAATGCTCCTGCACGACGATTCCGTAAAGCCGCTCCAGTTCGTCGTGCGGAAACTTGAAGAACGTGAACTGGTCGCCCTCGAAATCGAGCGCGATCGTAAACGGCAGTGCCGCGTACGGATTGAGACCCCACCAGCGGAGCACCTCGAGCCACATGTCGACGTAGCAGTTGGTCTGCTTCCAGACCATCTCCTGACTGTGCAGCGGGTGCGGCCGGTAGTGGCGTGCGCGGTGGCGCACGTCCTCGAACGACGCGTCCTCGCCGTCGCGGGACACGAATTTCATCGCGTACCCCACAGCACGTCGCGAACGTCGGCCGGCCATGCGTCGATGTCGAAACCGTGATGACGGAACAGCGCGAGCGTCAGCCGCTCGAGGCCGAAGCCGACACAGCCCGTGTGCGCGACGTCGCCCGTCGCGGTGCGGATGTCCCACAGCAATCCGAAGTGATCCATGTGGTAGTTGAAGCTCAGGCACGCGGTCTGGCGATCGTCGTGCTCGATGGGGATCAGAAGCTCGAACTTCAGGTTCTGCTCGCGCTGGCTGTTCGCGACGATCTTGCCGCCGCGCCCGAAGAACGGATCGTTCGCGAGATCGATCGCGTTCGGCAGGCGCAGCGCCTCGATCATCCGCGTGCCGCGCTCCATCCACGTCGCGCGGAACGCGACGATCTGCTCGGGCGTGCCGATCCGCACGTATTCACGCATCCGGAACAGCTGCATGCGGGTCGGGTCGAGCGATGGCTCGTGGCGGAAGCAATACGAGAACACGTCGACGATGCGGCCGTCGTCGGGCAGCGCACCCGCGCGCGCGACGACCGGATAGACCGGGTAGCAGGCGGCCGGCGTCAGCACGACGTAAGTTGGCTTCTGGCTTTCGGTCCAGTCCTCGCCGCGGTCGAGGCACTGCAGCACGCGCTGGTGGCGCTGCTCGTCGCCGCAGAACGCATGCACGCTGCCCGCGAGCTGCGGGAAGCTCTTCATGTATTCGCTGCGCTCGAACTCGGTGCGGCTCATCGCCGGCGGGAAGCGCAGCACTTCGGCCTGCTGGTCGGCGCCGAGGCGCGTGACGAAGGCGTCGAGCGCTTCGACGACGCGCTCGAACCGTTCGCTGCGGCCGAACAGGCCCTGGATGCCGGTGGACACGAGCAGGCCCGCATCGATCAGCGCGTCGCGCAGCGGATTGACGCCCGCGCGGTCGAGCGGTGCGTCGGACGGGGTGGCGGCAGAGGGCACGGACAGGCGGTCGTTCACGAATGTTTCTCCAGCGTCGTGGGACGCAATGCGAGCAGCAGGCTCGCGGTATTGGCGGCAATGCGGTCGTTGCTGATCATCAGCGGCGCCGCGTGCAGGTCGCGCAGGTGGCGGCCGATGCTGAACGGCGTGCCGTGCTTGTAGCCGGCCATCCCGCAGATCATCATCGCCTGCTGTGCGACTTCGAGCGCGGTCGACGACACATAGGTTTTCAGCGTGTTGATCTCGGCGGCCCAGGCCATGCCGGCCGACCACGAGCGGGGCGACGCGCTGGCATAGAGGCGCAGTACGTTGTCGACGCGGGCCTGCATCGCCTGCATCAGCGCAAGCGATTCGGCGATTCGCCGCGACGCGGGCGACGGCGCGCCGTCGGTCTGGCGTGCCTGCGCGCGGAAGAACTGATGCGCGCGATGGAACGCATCGCCGGCCACGCCGATCCACACCGCCGCCCACAGGATGTGCGAAACCGGCACCATCGTCTGCTCGGCGATCTGCGCGAACGGCACGGGCAGGCATTGTTCGGTCGCGCCCTGTGCGTCGAGCACGAAGCCGTTGCTGCACGTTCCGCGCATGCCGAGCGTGTCCCATTCGCCGCGGCGCGTGAGCGTGTAGCCGTCGCGCAGCAGCGTGACGAGCACCTGCTCGGACGCCGGCGCGTCGGCGTCGCGCCGCGCGGTCGCGAGGATGCCGTCGGCATAGTCGCCGTACGAGATCGTCGGTGCGGATTTGTGCAGCCGGAATGCGCCGCCGTTGGCTTCGAGCGCGCACTGGCTCGCGCGCAGGTTGCCGCCGACGCCGTCTTCGGATGTCGCCGACGCGAGCAGCCACTGATGGCGCACGAGCTGCTGCAGGAACAGCTTGTGCCAGCCCTGGTCGGCAGCGTGATTGACGATGCACGCGACCTGGATCTGGTGCATCGCGAACACCATCGCCGACGATGCGCACGCTTGCCCGAGGATCGAGCATGCCGATGCGATGTCGGCCAGCGACGCGCCGGCACCGCCGAGCCGGGTCGGGACCATTGCGCTCAGCAGGCGGCGCGCGCGCATGGCCTCGATCGCTTCGACGGGGCAGCGCGCATCGCGATCGACCGCATCCGCATGCTGGGCGGCGATATGCGCGACGGCATGCGCGGCCTCGTCGAGCCGGCGTGCTTCGTCGTCGGCCGCGAGTTCGGGAAGCAGCGCGCTCATGCGGAATGCTCGGAGCGTTGCAGGGTCGCGATCGTATCCGCGAGCGCGTCGATGCTGCGGAACAGATTGCGGTTCAGCATCTCGTCGGGAATCTCGATGTTGAATTGCTTCTCGATTGCGAGCATCAACTGGATCGTGTCGAGCGAGGAGAGGCCCGCTTCGTAGAGGTCGTCCCCGTCACCGATCGAATCGATCGCGGCTTCGAGGTGGGCGACGTGCTTGAGGATGGTTCTGATTTCGTTTTTCACGTGCTGCTCCGGCGTGTGTGGTGTCGTCCGCACGGGCGGACGCGCGCAGCGCGCTGACATCCCCCCGGCAGTCCGGCATCAGTAGACCATTCGCAAGCACGGTGTTCTGTTCGCCACCCTACAATCGGCTGACTCGGATCGCACGCGTGCGCCGAAACGCCGTGCGCATCACGCGCGTGCCGCAGCGGCCACGCTCGAGTCGGCCGACAGGATGCGCTTCATCTCGTCGCGCACGATCGCGCGGCAGCCGCACGACATTTTCTCGAGGCCCGCAAGGTCGGCAAGCTCGATCGAGCTCCGGTACTGGCGGATCAGGCCGAGTTTCTGGATCTCGCCGGCTGCGTCCGTGACCGTCTCGCGCCGCACACCGAGCATCTGCGCGAGCATGCTGTGAGTCACCTGGATCTCGATGCTGCGCGACCGGTCGTAGGCAAGCAGGAACCATCTGCATAACTGATGTTTGAGCACATGATGGCGGCTGCAGAACGTGATCTGCGATACCTGGGCCATCAGCAGTCGCACGCAGACAAACACCAGATGGCGAATCACCGGCGATGCATCGAACGCGGCGGCGAAGATGCGTCGGTCCAGCCGGTAGACAAAGCCGTCGCGGCATGCGACGGCACGGCAGGGCATCCGGCCGCTGCCGCCGATCACGTCGTCGCACACGACGCTCTCGCTGCCGATCTCGGCCACTTCCAGCGTCATGCCGCCGGACGATACGTACTGCAACGAAATCGCCGTCGTGACGGGCAGGTAAACCGCGGTGAGCATTTCGCCGGGTTCGCACAGCACCTGGCCCGATTTCAGGTGAACGAGCTGAAGATTGGCGATCAGCGTGGCGCGTTCCTCGCGGTCGAGGGCCGCGAGGAACCGGTTGGCGTCGAAGCTGTGGGAGAGCTCGATCATGCCGCTCGCGTGGGCGACGGCGTCATTGGCCTGGTGGGTCACGGCGCATCCTCGTAGGGGGCGGTCGCACGTCGCGCGGCGGCATCCATGGGGATTTAGCACGCGCGTGCGGATTTGAGTTCGTCGGAATTCGAATGCCGATGGCGGGAAAAGGCTAGCACGCAATTGAATTCGATAAATTGCGCACTGCGTAACTTCACAAAGTTTGACGATTCGGAATAAACGAAAACGTTATATGGATTTGAAGATCATGTTTTCACGAGTTAATCGAGTTGATATGGATAGATGGTTAAGTCGGGAATTCGATGACGATCTGGAATCAATCGGGAAGCGATGCATATCGTACAGGTAAAACATTAAGAATGCATTGAACATTATTTGACAATTGAGATTTTAGTCATGAATTTATCAATTGAATCATGGGGTTGCGGTGGTTGTGTGCGTTTGCTTACAGAGTCGTAAATTAATATAACGATTCATATTTGAGACAGTTTCAAACGATCATTCGAGGTGTCGGGCGCCACTCGGGTGTCGCGCGGGACGTCACGGAAACAATTGAAAACGGGCCGTAAGTAGTTGAACGATAAGCTTCGCGGCCCCGCTGCCGGAGCCGCCGCATACTCGGTGGTCATTGATCAGTCGAATCGCCGGCTGTGTCCGCTGCGGCAGAGGGTGTCCGAAAATGAGACGCTTTTTGCGGTTTTCAGTCGGCAATTCGGGGGTGCAAAATCGCGGGTCATTTATATATTAAGGATGAAGCGGGTATTGGCACGTAAATCGCTTATTGAGATGGGCGCATCGAAACGGGACTGCCGATTCGATCCGGCGGCGCGAAGCCGACGGTCGATTGGAAGGAGGGTTGTGGGCCGCAACCCGAGTCGCCGTCGGGACGCGCATCGCGATAACGAGTTCCGCTGACGCGGCTGCATGCGGCGCGGACGACAAAATGGGATACAGACATGCTTCATCTTCACTCGAGCTACTCGGCGAACGCCATCCTCGATGCCCTCCCGGAGGACAGCATCCGCGCCATCGCTCCGCACCTCGAACTGGTCAGGATCAAGGCAGGCATGCTCGACCGTGTCGGGGAACCGATGCGCCACCTGCATTTCCCGACGACCGCCATGATGTCGGTGCAGCACCTGATGGAGGACGGTGCGATGGTCGAGGTCGCCGTGGTCGGCCGCGAAGGCGTGGTCGGTCTGGCGACGCTCGTCGGCGGTACCGCGATATCGAACCGCGTCGAAGTCCGTATCGGCGGCATGGCCTATCGCGTGCCGACCTGCGTGATGCGCTCGGAATTCGAACGTTCCCCGGCGACGTATCGGCTGCTGCTGAATTACTGCCAGGCGACGATGGCGCAGATCTCGCGCAGCGCGTTGTGCAACCGGCATCACTCGGTCAGCGAGCAGTTGAGCCGCTGGCTGCTGCTCGCGCATGACCGGATCGACGGCGACGAACTGGCCGTCACGCAGCAGACGATCGCGAACATGCTCGGCGTGCGCCGCGAAGGCGTGACGGAAGCAGCCGGCCACCTGCAGGAAGCCGGGCTGATCCGTCAGCGTCGCGGCCGCATCACGGTGCTCGACCGCGACGGCCTCGAGCGCCAGGCGTGCGAATGCTACGAGCTGATTCGTGCGGACTTTCGCCGGCTGCTCGGCACGCGGAACGGCGCGCGATCGATGCCGGTGCGACCGCGCATGCACGACGTGCACGGCGGATTTCCGGTGCATGGTGCGTGACGATGCACGCGACGGCGGGTGGAACGAATACGATGCGGCGCGCCGCGATCGCCGCGGCCGATGTCGCGCTCGTGCTGGCAGGCGCGCTCGCCGCGCAGGTTGCGACGGGGCTCGCGTGGCGCGATCTGTCGGATGCGCAGCGCGGCGCGATTGCATTGCTGTGCGCGCTGACGGTCGCGTTGTTGCCGCGCAGTGTGCGTGTGTCGCGCGGGGCGTCGTCGTCGCATGACAGCGGAACCGTGCTGACGCGCACGGTGGTGGCTGTCGTGTGCGCGGGCACGCTGACGGTGGCCGGCACGATGTGGATCATGAACCGCGGCGGCACGGTCACGACGCGCTGGATTGCGCGGACGGCGCTGTCCGGCGACGCGGCACTGCTGCTCGGCAGGCTGGCACTGTGCGCGCTGGCGATGAAGCGCGGCGATTCGCGCACGCGGCAGCGGCGGGTCGCGATCGTCGGCGCGACCGCTTACGGACGGGTGGCGATCGAGCGCATGCAGCTCGAGCCGACCGGCCCATTCGCGGCGGCGTGCGTGTTCGACGACGACGCGCCGGCCGCGGCAGCCACCGCCGGGATCGGCGGCGTGCCGGTGATCGGCGACTGGGTCGCGCTTCGGCGCATGATCCGCGGCGGCGAGATCGACGAAGTGTGGCTCACGCTGCCGATGTCGCACGAGTCGCGTATTCAGCGCATCGTGCGCGAACTGCGCGACGAGTTCGTCGAGTTGAGACTGTTGCCGGACGTGCGGCAGATGGCGGTCGTCGAGCGATCCGCGACCGATGTGCTCGGCATGCCGGCAATCAACCTCGCGACCACGCCGCGTTCCGCGCCGGAACTGTGGGCGAAGTTCGCGTTCGACCGGCTGTTCGCGGTCGCCGTGCTGATCCCGCTGCTGCCGCTGCTTGCGGTGCTGGCGATCGCGGTGAAGCTGTCGTCGCCGGGGCCCGTCTTGTTCAGACAGCGCCGCAAGGGTGCCGACGGCCGCGAGTTTCACATCCTCAAGTTCAGGACGATGCGCGTGCATCGCGCACAGCCCGGTGTCGTGCGGCAGGCCTCGCGCAACGATGCGCGCATCACGCCCGTCGGCGCGTTTCTGCGGCGCACGTCGCTCGACGAGCTGCCGCAGTTCTTCAACGTGTTGTTCGGCCAGATGTCGGTGGTGGGTCCGCGTCCGCATGCGATCGAACACGACGACTTCTACCGGCAACTGGTCGACTGCTACATGTATCGCTATCGCGTACGGCCCGGGATCACGGGATGGGCGCAGGTGAACGGCTATCGCGGCGAGACGCGCAAGGTCGAGGCGATGGCCACACGCGTGAAGTTCGATCTGTTCTACATGCAGAACTGGAGCTTCTGGTTCGACATGAAGATCATCCTGATGACGGTCGTGCGTGGCTTCGTCGGACGCAATGCATTCTGACGAAGAGGATTGCGAAGTATTCTGTGCGGCGTTTTCGTCGTCGATGGGATGCGCCCCGCGACGGCGCACCTGAAACCGCGCGTCAACCGTCCGACGGCGGCTGAGCGGCCGCCGGCAACGCAGCGGGCGTGGCGGCGGGGCTGGCGTCGGGCGCGGCTTGCGCGCTCGACGGCTGGATGGCGTGCTGGATCGTCGGCACGACCATCGTCGGGAACAGGGCCGCAAGGGCCACCCAGATGACGACGCCGAACAACATGACGTTCTCCCTCGAAGCAGCGGATTCGCCGCGCATGTTTTCAATCTATGTCGCAACTTTTTACAGGGGATTGATCGACCTCAACGGCGGCTGCGTCAGACGAATGCGGGTGGGCGCGATTATCGCGTCGGTCCCCCGTTTTCGCGCGCACGAGGTGGGCGCTGACGCCGGTCAACACACGCGTGTGCATTGGGTTTATGCTGCGTCGAAGGCGTCCGGCGCTTCGTGCGGCCGGACGTGCATCCGGGCGCGGCGAGCCGGGGCGTTCCGGTCCGCCGCGCACCGGCGCGACAACCGCGCGCCGTATGCTCGTTGCGCGGAACCCGAAAAAGGAGAGACGGCGATGGCGCTCGATCAAGAACAACGGCGGACGCTGCAGCAGCGACTGACCGAGAGCGAGCAGGCGTTGCGGGCGGATATCCGCACGAGCGAGGACCAGCGCGCGTCGGAGTCCTACGCGGAGCTCGCCGGCGCGGCGCCGGACGAGGGTGACGAGGCGAACGCCGATCTGTTCGTCGACATGGATCACGCGCTGATCGGGATGAAATTGACCGAGTTGCGTGCGATCGGGCGCGCGCAGCAGCGCATGCGCGACGGCAGCTACGGCGAATGCATCGACTGCGATGCGCCGGTCGGCTACGAGCGGCTGCTCGCACGCCCGACTGCCGAGCGTTGCACGCATTGCCAGTCCCTGTACGAGCGCCGCTACGCGACGACACCGCGCGCATCGCTCTGAGGTATCGGCGCAGGCGCCGCGCAAGCCGCATGTCGCGCGCGACACGACACGGGCAATCGGTGCGAGATGACCAACGGGTGCCCGCCGTCGTCGACAAGCGGTGCCGGGCGGGCAGACACCGGCGCGCCGGCGCACGGCGCCATCCACGTGGAAGGGAGCCACGCCGACCATGCCGATCCACAATGCCGAGTGTGCGGCCGTCTTCGCCGAAATCGCCGACATGCTCGAGATCCAGGGCGCCAATCCATTCAGGGTGCGCGCTTATCGCAACGCGGCCCGCACGATTGCCGACTACGGGCGCGACATTCCCGCGATCATCGCGAGCGGCGGCGATCTCGGCCGGATTCCATCGATCGGTGCCGATCTCGCGGCGAAGCTGCGCGAGATCGCGTCGACCGGCACCTGCGAACTGCAGCAAACGCTGCGCCATGCGCTGCCGGGCGCGATCGTCGAACTGCTCGACGTGCCGGGGCTCGGCGCGAAACGCGTCAAGGCGCTGCATGACGCACTGCACGTCGACTCGCTCGAACAGCTGCGCGCCGAAGCGAAGAGTGGGCACATCCGTGCGCTGCCGGGTTTCGGCGCGAGGACCGAAGCCCATCTGCTCGACGCGATCGACGATCGCCTGAAGCGCGAGCCGCAACGCTTCCTGCTGCCGGATGCCGCGCAATCGCTGATGCCGTTGCTCGAGCGTCTGCGCAAGGTGGCCGGCGTCGGCGAAGCGGTGCCGGCCGGCAGCTTTCGCCGCAGCCGCGAGACGGTCGGCGATCTCGACATCCTCGTGACGGCCCGCGATCCGGCCGCGGTGGCCGATGCGTTCGTCGGCAACGGTGAAGTCGCGCGCGTGCTCGCGAACGGCAAGACGCGTTCGAGCATCATGCTCGGCAACGGGCTGCAGGTGGATCTGCGCGTCGTCGATGCCGACGCGTTCGGCGCGGCGCTCGTCTATTTCACGGGATCGAAGGCGCACAACATCGCACTGCGAAGGATCGCGCAGGCCGGCGGGCTGAAGATCAATGAATACGGCGTATTCCGCGGCGACGAGCGGATCGCGGGCGCGACGGAGGCATCCGTCTACGAGGCGATCGGTCTTCACTGGGTGCCGCCCGAGTTGCGCGAGAACCGCGGCGAGATCGACGCGGCGCGCGCGGGCACGCTGCCGGCGCTGGTCGAGCGCAGGCACGTTCATGGCGATCTGCACGCGCATACCGCAGCGTCGGCCGGGCGCGACAGCCTGCGCGCAATGGCGGATGCGGCCCGGGCCCGCGGGCTCGCTTATCTGGCCGTCACCGATCGCGCACCGGATACGAAAGGTCACCGCGCCGATGGCGACTGGCTCGTGCGGCAGATCGACGAGATCGACCGCCTCAACGCGTCATTCGACGACTTCGTGCTGTTGAAGGGCGTCGAGGCCGGCATTCGCGCGGACGGCAGCCTCGACGTGCCCGACGACGTGCTTGGCCGCCTCGACCTCGTCGTTGGCGCGGTGCGCGACGGCTTCGACCTGTCGGGCGACGCGCAGACCGCGCGGATCCTGCGTGCGATGGATCAACCGAATTTCACGATCCTCGCGCATCCGACCGGTCGGCTGCTCGGCGAACGCGACGCATGCGAACTCGACGTGCCGCGCGTGCTCGCCGCGGCCGCCGCGCGCCACTGCTTCGTCGAACTCGACGGCGACCCGCGACGGCTCGATCTGCCGGACGTCTGGTGCCGCGAGGCCGCGAAAGCCGGCGTCGCCGTGGCGATTGGCTCGGACGCGCTGTGCGCGAACGATCTGGACAACCTCGGATACGGTATCGGCCAGGCGCGGCGTGGTTGGCTCACGCGGCAGGACGTGCTCAACACGCGCACGCTCGCGCAACTGCGGCCGCTGCTGGCGCGCACGATGCGCGCGAGCGGCGCGTCGAATCGCGGCCGCCCGAAGGGTGCGTGACGGCGCGCGCCGAAGTCAGGCCAGCACGTCTTCCGCCGGTACGTACGGCAGGCCGAGCGCCAGCGCGACGGCCTCGTACGTGATGCGGCCGTCGCATACGTTCAGGCCCGCGCGCAGATGCGGATCGTCTGCCATCGCGCGCTTCCAGCCCTTGTCGGCGAGCGCGAGCGCATGGCCGAGCGTCGCGTTGTTCAACGCGAACGTCGACGTGCGCGCGACGGCGCCGGGCATGTTCGCGACGCAGTAGTGCACGACGCCGTCGACGACGAAAGTCGGCTGCGCATGGGTCGTTGCATGCGATGTCTCGAAGCAGCCGCCCTGGTCGATCGCGACGTCGACGACGACCGCCCCCGTGCGCATCGTCGCGATCATGTCGCGCGTGACGAGCCGCGGCGCCGACGCGCCCGGCACGAGCACCGCGCCGATCACGACGTCGGCGTCGCGCACGGCTTCGTCGATGGTGTGCGCGTTCGAGCAGACGGTCGCGATCCGGTTCGCGAAGACCAGGTCGAGCTGGCGCAGCCGGCCCACGTTCGTGTCGAGCACGGTGACGCGTGCGCCGAGGCCGACCGCCATCTGCAGCGCACCGGTGCCCACCACGCCCGCGCCGAGCACCACGACGTGCGCGGCCGGCACGCCGGGCACGCCGGCCATCAGCACGCCGCGGCCGCCGCGCGGGCTTTCGAGGTGCGTCGCCGCGACCTGGATCGACATGCGTCCCGCGACCTCGCTCATCGGCGCGAGCAGCGGCAGCCCGCCGCCGGGGCCCGTCACGGTCTCGTACGCGATGCACACCGCGCCGGACTTCACCAGCGCGGCCGCCTGCTCGGGATCGGGCGCGAGATGCAGATACGTATAAAGAATCTGTCCGCGCCGCAGCATCGCGCACTCGGCCGCCTGCGGCTCCTTGACCTTGATGATCATGTCGGCGCGCGCGAAGACGTCGCGCGCGTGGTCGCACAATGCCGCGCCGGCGGCCGTGTAGTCGTCGTCGAGCAGGCCGATCGCGGTGCCCGCGCCGCGCTGCACGAGCACGCCGTGGCCATGCCGCGTGAGTTCGCGTGCACCGGCCGGCGTGAGGCCGACGCGGTATTCGTGGTTCTTGATCTCCTTCGGCACACCGATCAGCATGAGTCGTCTCCATGGGTATTCGTCGTTGTCGTCGTGCCCGGGTGCGCAGCGATCGTCCGATCGAGCGTGCCGGCGAACGGCACGTGTGCGACGGTCGCGCATGCACGGTTCGAGTGCCGTACTGGAATAAAAGGGTAGTGGTGCCCGGAGGGAAGTCAAGCGGCGGCCGGCGAGACGGCGCGCGCACTGCACCGCAGCACGCGGCATGGCGCATTGCGACCGGACGTCGCAATGCATGCGGCACGTGGTTTGGGTATCGTCTCGTGTTGCGCGGAACCGGGGCCGCGCGCGGCCGGAGCCTGTCCGGCCGGATCACGACACGACGACACGATGAGACAAGGAACCTTACCGAGATGA
The DNA here is from genome assembly GCF_001521985.1 of Burkholderia sp. RF4-BP95. NCBI lineage: Bacteria > Pseudomonadati > Pseudomonadota > Betaproteobacteria > Burkholderiales > Burkholderiaceae > Burkholderia > Burkholderia sp. RF4-BP95. The sequence goes on from NZ_LOSX01000018.1 coordinate 598,750, forward strand.
CCGGCGCGTATTTCAGCGTGCCGACGCTTTGTGCGATCGCACTCGTTCACGTCTACTGGGCGTTCGGCGGACGGCTCGGCAGGCGCGCGGCCATTCCCGAACAGGACGGAGTGCCGCTGCTGCGGCCGACCATGCTCGGCACGCTCGCCGTCGCGACGGCATTGCTGGCCGGCGCATGCGTGGTGGCGTCGCGCGCGGGCTGGCTGTGGCCGAACCGGTATCCCGGCGCGATCGCGTTCGCGATCGTTGCGCTCGCATTGATCTTCGCGGTGCGCGCGGTCGGCGATTTCCGCTACGTCGGCTTCTTCAAGCGGGTTCGCGGGTCGCGTTTCGCGCGGATGGACAGCGTGTGTTACTCGCCGCTGTGCGTGGCGCTCTCGTGGTCGATCGCGTCGATGCTGTGGCCGTGGTGAGCGTCGCGCCCGGCGCGGCAGGCCGTGTGCAGCGACGGGAGCCCTGACGCTCGTCGCGGCGTCGAGATGGAACGCGCAGACCGGGGAGAAGCGGGCGAAGCCCGCGCGCGCATCGCGCCGGCGGGGTGAGCGACGACACGACCGCACCACGGCTCTTGCGCAAACCAGAAAACGATTTCCCCATTATTGCGATTTTCGATGTAATGAATTGCATCGAACCCTTTGGAGATGGAACCGGTTCCATCTATAATTCGCGACGTTTGTCGCCGGGCCCGGAATGAGGGTCGTGCACGAAGCGCTTGCCGCCGGCCAGCGCGGCGTCTAAGTTGGATAGGGCCATGGCGATGCAGGGCAGATGCGGGCGGTAAGCCGGTATTTGTCCGAAGATCAGACCCGCGAAGAGGTCGACTCCATGCAGCGCGCCGACAACCGGCGCGCTGCACGGCTGCATGACGGCGCCACCGCGCAACGCGCGGCGCGCCCGCATCGAGGTTGTTCGCAACACCGCAAGAACAGGACGGCCAGCCGCGCGCGGCATGGCTGCCGTGCCGGGCATGCCGCATGCGGAATGCGCGCCCCGAACCACGTTCCCCAACGATCACCATCCGACCATGTCCACGCCACCCGACAAACCCAATTCGCGTCGCCGTTTCCTGCGCACGTCGGTCGCGCTCGTGCCGATCGCGTCGGTCGCCGGTTGCGACCTGCGCTCGTCGTCGTCCGCGACCACGGCCGGCAATGCGTCCACCGCATCGGCCAGTGTCGAACGCGCGCCGTACAAGCCGACCTTTTTCGACGCGAAGGAGTGGGCGTTCGTCCAGGCCGCCGTCGACCGCCTGATCCCGGCCGACGCCGAAGGCCCCGGTGCGCTCGAATCCGGCGTGCCCGAATTCATCGACCGCCAGATGGAAACCCCGTACGCACACGGCGCGACGTGGTACATGCAGGGGCCGTTCCAGCAGGGCGTGCCCGAGCTCGGCTACCAGCTCAAGCTCGTGCCGCGCGACATCTACCGGCTCGGCATCGCGGCGGTCAACCGCTACTGCGAAAAGGCCCACGGCAAGGTGTTCGCCGACCTCGACGCGCCGACTCGCGACACCGTGCTCGGCGTACTGGAAAAAGGCGGCGCGCAGATCGACGACGTGCCGTCCGTCGTGTTCTTCGGCCAGTTGCTGCAGAACACGCGCGAAGGCTACTTCTGCGATCCGGTGCATGGCGGCAATCACGACATGGCCGCGTGGAAGATGATCGGTTTTCCGGGCGCGCGCGCCGACTTCATGGATTTCGTCAACCAGAACGGCAAGCCGTACCCGTACGGCCCGGTCTCGATCAACGGGGAGCGCACCTGATGGCAGCGGAAAAGAAGCCGCACGTCGATGCGGTGATCGTCGGTTTCGGCTGGACCGGCGCGATTCTCGCGAAGGAACTCACCGAAGCGGGCCTGAACGTCGTCGCGCTGGAGCGCGGCGAGTATCGCGACACCTATCCGGACGGCGCGTATCCGAACACGATCGACGAGCTGACCTACAACGTTCGCAAGAAGCTGTTCCTCGACCTGTCGAAAACGACCGTGTCGATCCGCCACGGCGTGCAGGACACCGCGCTGCCTTACCGGCAGCTCGCCGCGTTCCTGCCGGGCGAGGGCGTCGGCGGCGCGGGGCTGCACTGGTCGGGCGTGCATTTCCGGATCACGCCGGAAGAGCTGCGCCTGCGCAGCCACTACGAGGAGCGCTACGGCAAGAAGTTCATCCCGGAAGGGATGACGATCCAGGACACGGGCGTCAGCTACGACGAGCTCGAACCGTATTTCGACTTCGCCGAGAAGGTGTTCGGCACGTCGGGGCAGGCATACAAGGTCGGCGGCAAGGTGGTCGGCGACGGCAACGTGTTCGAGGCGAACCGCAGCGACAACTTCCCGCTGCCCGCGCAGCTCAACACGTATTCGGCGCAACGCTTCTTCGATGCGGCGAAGTCGCTCGGGCTGCATCCGTACCGGCTGCCGTCGGCGAACACGTCGGGTCCATACACGAACCCGTACGGCGTGCAGATGGGGCCGTGCAACTTCTGCGGCTACTGCAGCGGCTATGCGTGCTACATGTACTCGAAGGCGTCGCCGAACCTGAACATCCTGCCCGCGCTGAAGCAGGTGCCGAACTTCGAGTTGCGCTCGAAGTGCCACGTGCTGCGCGTGGACCTCGACGACACGAAGAAGCGCGCGACGGGCGTCACCTACGTCGACCCGGCAGGCCGTGAAGTGCACCAGCCGGCCGATCTCGTGATCGTCGCGGCGTTCCAGTATCACAACGTGCACCTGCTGTTGCTCTCGGGCATCGGCAAGCCGTACGACCCGATCTCGGGCGAGGGTGTCGTGGGCCGCAATTTCGCGTACCAGAACCTGTCGACGATCAAGGCGTTCTTCGACAAGGACACCTTCACGAACCCGTTCATCGGCGCGGGCGGCAACGGCGTCGCGGTGGACGACTTCAACGCGGACAACTTCGACCATGGCCCGCTCGGCTTTGTCGGTGGTTCGCCGCTGTGGGTGAACCAGGCCGGCGTGAAGCCGATCAGCGGCATTGCGACGCCGCCGGGTACGCCGCAATGGGGCGCCGCGTGGAAGAAGGCCGTGAAGGACAACTACGCGCATACGATCTCGATGGACGCGCACGGCACGAACATGTCGTACCGCGATGTCTACCTCGACCTCGATCCGACCTATCGCGATTCGTACGGCCAGCCGCTCTTGCGGATGACCTTCGACTGGAAGGACAACGACATCAAGATGGCGCAGTACGTGACCGGGCAGATGAAGAAGATCGCGGAGGCGATGGGGCCGAAGGCGATCGGCGTGTCGACGCGCGAGTTCGGCAAGCACTTCGATTCGCGCGCGTACCAGACGACGCACCTCGTCGGCGGCGCGATCATGGGCACCGATCCGAAGACGAGCGTGCTGAACCGCTACCTGCAGTGCTGGGACGTGCACAACGTGTTCGTGATGGGCGCGTCGGCGCTGCCGCAGGGCATCGGCTACAACCCGACCGGGATCATTGCGGCGCTGGCCTACTGGTCGGCACGTGCGATCCGCGAGCAATACCTGAAAAATCCCGCCCCGCTGGTGACCGCATGAAGAGGACAGTGAACCATCACAACGCCGCGCGCCGAATTTCCCCGCTGCGGCGTGCACTGGCGATCGGCACGGCATGGGCGGCGTTCGGTTTCGCGGGCGGCGCGGCCGTCGCGCAACCGGCGGCGCCGGCGGCACAGTCCGCCGACGCGAACCTCGTCAAGCGTGGCGAATACCTCGCCCGCGCGGGCGACTGCATCGCGTGCCACACCGCGAGCGGCGGCAAGCCGTTCGCGGGCGGGCTGAAGTTCGACACGCCGATCGGCGCGATCTATTCGACCAACATCACGCCGGACCCGAAGACGGGCCTCGGCGGCTGGACGCTCGACGACTTCACCCGCGCGGTGCGCGAGGGCGTCCGCAAGAACGGCGACACGATGTATCCGGCGATGCCGTATCCGTCCTACGCGCGGCTGAGCGATGACGACGTGAAGGCGCTGTATGCGTACTTCATGCACGGCGTCGCGCCGGTCGAACGCGAGAACCGCGCGGTCGACATCGTGTGGCCGCTGTCGATGCGCTGGCCGCTGACGTTCTGGCGCAAGATGTTCGCGCCGGCGCCGAAGCCGTTCGATGCGGCGTCGTACACCGATCCGGTGGTCGCGCGCGGCGCGTATCTCGTGCAGGGTCTCGGCCATTGCGGTGCGTGCCACACGCCGCGCGCGGCGACGATGCAGGAGCGCGCGCTGACCGATGCAGGCGGCCTCGACTTCCTGGCCGGCGGCGCGGCGATCGACGGCTGGGTGCCGACGAGCCTGCGCGGCGAGCCGCGCACCGGGCTCGGCACGTGGAACGAAACCGAGATCGTGCAGTTCCTGAAGACCGGCCGCACGCTGCGCACGGCCGCGTTCGGCGGGATGACGGACGTGGTCGGCCACAGCATGCAGCACATGACTGACGACGACCTGACCGCGATCGCGCGCTACCTGAAGACGCTGCCGCCGCGCGTGCAGGGCGAGCAGCCGCACGTGTACGACGCGGCCGCGGCGAAGGCGCTGCAGACCGGCGATGCGAGCAAGCCGGGCGCCGCCGTCTATCGCGACAACTGCATGGCGTGCCACCGCAGCGACGGCCACGGCTACACGCGCGTGTTCCCGGCGCTTGCGGGCAACCCGGTCGTGCAAAGCGAGGACCCGACGTCGCTCATCCACGTCGTGCTGGAAGGCAGCGCGCTGCAGGGCACGCACACGGCGCCGTCGACCTTCACGATGCCGCCGTTCGGCTGGCGCCTGTCGGACCAGGAAGTCGCGGACGTGTCGAACTTCGTGCGCACGAGCTGGGGTAATACGGGCGCGGCGATCACGGCCGCGCAGGTCGCGAAGGTGCGCAAGAGCACGCCGTCGACGCGGCCGGAGCCGCCGCCGGGCGCGCGGTTCCCGCAGGCGTCGCGCTGACGCGCACGGTGGGGCGCCGGGCCCCGCCCGATCGATCCGCCTCACGAGCCGACCACCCGGGGTAGTACCCCGCAATGGCGGGCCATCGCGTGAATTTTTCGCGGTGGCCCGCCATTTTTCCATCTCATCCCTTATCCTTTCATTCTTGAACCTTACTAAATAGTTACAAGAACTTGGGAGGGAGGATGCCTCATGACGTCAGCCTGATTGCGTTGCTCGCGGCCGGTTTCGGTCTCGCGATGATCTTCGGTTACCTCGCGTCACTGCTGAAAATGCCGCCGCTCGTCGGCTATCTGCTCGCCGGGATCGTGATCGGCCCCGGCACACCCGGTTTCGTCGGCGACCTGTCGCTCGCGCAGCAGCTCGCGGAAGTCGGCGTGATGCTGCTGATGTTCGGCGTCGGCCTGCATTTCTCGCTCGGCGACCTGCTCGCGGTGCGCAGGATCGCGCTGCCGGGGGCCGTCGTCCAGATCACCGTCGCGACGTTGCTCGGCGGCGGGCTCGCGCTCACGTGGGGCTGGAGCCTCGGCGCGGCGCTCGTGTTCGGGCTCGCGCTGTCGGTCGCGAGCACGGTCGTGCTGCTGCGGGCGCTCGAGGGGCGCGGGCTCGTCGAGACGGTGAACGGGCGCATCGCGGTCGGCTGGCTCGTCGTCGAGGATCTTGTGATGGTGCTCGTGCTCGTGCTGCTGCCGCCCGTCGCGGGGCTGCTCGGCGGCACGCCGCCCGGCGACGCGCACGCGGCCGGCGGCAGCGTATGGGGCACGCTCGGCGTCACGATGCTGAAGGTGGCCGCGTTCATCGCGCTGATGCTCGTGGTCGGCAAGCGCGTGTTTCCGCGCATCCTGTGGCTCGTCGCGCGCACCGGTTCGCGGGAGCTGTTCACGCTGTGCATGATTGCCGCGGCGGTCGGCATCGCGTTCGGCGCGGCGAAGCTGTTCGACGTGTCATTCGCGCTCGGCGCGTTCTTCGCCGGGATGATGATGCGCGAGTCGGAGTTCAGCCGGCGCGCGGCCGACGAGACGCTGCCGCTGCGCGACGCATTCTCGGTGCTGTTCTTCATTTCGGTCGGGATGCTGTTCGACCCGACGGTGCTGCTCACCGAGCCGCTGCACGTGATCGAGGTCGCGGCGATCGTGCTGGTCGGCAAGACGCTCGCGGCGGTCGCGCTCGTGATCGCGTTCCGCTATCCGCTGAACACCGCGCTGACGGTCGGCGCGGGCCTTGCGCAGATCGGCGAATTCTCGTTCATTCTCGCGGGGCTCGGTCGCGCGCTCGGGCTGCTGTCGGCCGAAGGGCAGAGCCTGATCCTCGCGGTCGCGCTGATCTCGATCGCAATGAACACGCTGCTGTTCGCGATGATCGATCCGGCGCTCGCGTGGATCCGCAAGCATTCGGCGTTCGCGCGCAAGCTCGAGGCACGCGACGATCCGCTCGCCGCGCTGCCGATGTCGACGCCGCAGACGCATCTGACCGGGCAGGTCGTGATCGTCGGCTACGGCAAGGTCGGCACGCGGATCGCGCATGCGCTGGACGAGCGCGGAATCGCGTATGTCGTCGTCGAGCAGAATCGCGAGCTCGTCGAGAAGCTGCGCGCGGACGGCGTCGCCGCCGTGTCGGGCGATGCGATCGAGCCGATCGTGCTCGTCCAGGCGCACATCGCGCGCGCCGGGATGCTGGTCGTCACGCTGCCGGACGTATTCGACGTGCGGCAGATCGTCGAGATCTCGCGCACGCTGAATCCGACGCTGGAGGTCGTGCTGTGCACGAACAGCAGCGACGAGGCCGCGTTGCTGTCGAGCGAGGGCGTCGGCACCGTGTTCATGGGCGAGAGCGAACTCGCGCGCGGAATGACCGAGCACGTGCTCGGCAGGATGGTGAAGCCGGTGGCTGCCGCGCACGCGCACTGACGGTCGCGCGGCGGATTTGCGCGGATAGAGGGAGCATATCGGCCAGCGGAAAGCGGGCGTGCCGGGCATTCGACACGGCGAACGATCGACCTGTTCGCCGCGCGCGGCGCCGAGTGCGCCCCGGCGGCTTCAGCCTGCCGCCGCCTTCGCCTGTACGGCCGCGCCGGATTGCCCGGCCGTTTTCACGGGCGCCGATGCCTTCTGCTCGGCCGCCGTCTTCGGTTGCGCCGCGGCCTTCGGCGCCGCGACGGTCTTCTGCGGCGCGGCCTTGACCGGCGCACTCGGCGTCGGCTCGACCGGGGCGTCGGGCGGCACGCCGAGCAACTGCAGCGAGCCGCTCGTGACCGACGAGAACACCGGGCCGGCCACCGTGCCGCCGTAATAGCCCTTGCCGCGCGGCTCGTCGATCATCACCGCGACGATCAGGCGCGGGTTGCTCATCGGCGCCATCCCGGCGAACAATGCGCGGTACTTGCCCTTCGCATAGGTCGCGCCGACCTGCTTGCGCGCCGTGCCCGTCTTGCCGCCGATCCGGTAGCCGTCGACCCGCGCGCGGCGCCCGGTGCCGCCTTCGCCGACGGCCGACTCGAGCATCGCGCGGATCGCCGCCGCGGTTTGCGGCGACGTCACGCGGTGGCCGCGATGGGCATTGATCGTCTGCGGGTCGGAGCCGTTCTTCAGCAGCGACACCGGGTGCAGCGTGCCGTCGCCCGCGTAGGCGGTGTAGGTCTGCGCGATCTGCAGCAGCGACATCGACAGCCCGTAGCCGTAAGCCATCGTCGCCTGCTCGATCGGCCGCCAGCGCTTGTAGCCGCGCAGGCGGCCCGACGCGACGCCCGGGAACGTCAGCTCCGGCGCGCGGCCGATCCCGTATTCCTGGTACTTGTTCCAGATCGTTTCGGCGGGCAGGTTCAGCGCCAGCTTCGCGAGCGCGACGTTGCTCGACTTCTGCAGCGCTTGCGAGACGGTCAGCGAGCCGTGATTCGACGTGTCGTGGATCACGGCCGGGCCGATCTTGTAGGTGCCGGGCGACGTGTTGATGATCGTGTTCGGTGTGACCTTGCGCTCGTCGATCGACAGCGCGACGACGAGCGGCTTGATCGTCGAACCCGGCTCGAACGTGTCGATCACCGCGCGGTTGCGCAGCTGCTGGCCCGTCAGCCGGGCGCGGTCGTTCGGGTCGAAGGTCGGGTAGTTCGCGAGCGCGAGGATTTCCCCGTTCTGCGCGTCGAGCACGACCACGCTGCCGGCTACCGCGTTGTTCTCGAGCACCGCGGCCTTGAGCTGGCTGAACGCGAGCTGCTGGATGCGTCGGTCGATCGTCAGTTCGATCGTCGCGCCGTGCTGCGCGGGCACGAGCGGACGCGTGTCGGACACGATGCGGCCCAGTCGATCGCGGATCACCTCGCGCTGCCCGGCGGTGCCCGACAGCCGCCCGTTCGCCGCGAGCTCGACGCCTTCCTGGCCCTTGTCCTCGACGTTGGTGAAGCCGACCACGTGCGCGGCCGATTCGCCCTCCGGATAGAAACGCTTCGAGTCGGCGATCTGCGTGATGCCGTCGATCTCGAGCTTGTCGAGCCGGCTCGCGGTGTCGGCGTCGATCTGCCGCTTGAGCAGCACGAACGTCCGGTCGTTGCGCAGGCGGCGCTTCACTTCCACGAGCGGCATGTCGAGCAGCTTCGCGATCTGCGGATAGTCGATTTCGGCGACCTGTTTCGGATTTGCCCAGATTTCATAGGTCGACAGGCTGACCGCGAGCATCGCGCCGTTGCGGTCGACGATGCGCCCGCGCATCGCGTCGAGCTCGATCGTGCGCTGGTAGCGCTTCTGGCCTTGCCCGACGTAGAAATCCTGGTTCGCGACCTGCACCCAGAAGGCGCGTCCGATCAGCGCGGCGAAACCGAGGGACACCATGATCACGACCAGCTTCGAGCGCCACATCGGCAGGCGTGACGCGAGCATCGGATGCTTGGTCGCGGCGGCGTATGGATCGGCGGGGTGGGTCTTCTTTTTCACGCTCATGCAAGGGCCGGGTCGGGCCGCCGGACGGCGGCGAGTCAGTCGGAATAATGCGATTGTAATAAATGAGTAAACATCATGTGGGGAAAGTGTGTTTCGGCCCCGTAAAAGATTGGCGTTTCCGCCCGGGCACGGTCGGGAAAAGGTGGGAGCGGGGCGAAATGGCGGCGCGGCCTGACGTGCTGACGCAACGGAGCCGGAATGGAGGGGGCGGATCGTTACCGTCGCCGCGGTTCGATTAACCCGGCCCCGATTAATTCAGGGACTGGAAAAATAAAAAGGCGCCTTGAAGAGAGGCGCCTTATTGATGAATATCGAAATGAATATCGCGGAAACCGGAATAAACCCGAAAACCGCAGAGGATTGCCGTCAAAAATACCTATCGCGCGACGGAAATAAATTCATGGTATTCCGGCTCTGCCGTGGAACGATCGACCGCTTGCAGACGCCATGCACCGTCGGGGTGCTCGCCGGCGAGCACCGCGGGACCTTGTTCGCGCTGCGTCGCGCTGAACGACAGCCCCTTCAACTGGCACACGGCCTTCCCGCTGTCGGCCGCGCAGAGGGCCATTGCGCCTTCCACGTCCCGAACCTTGCCCCAGCTCGGAAGATCGATCCCCTGGTGAGCCTCGCGTGACCACAGCCCCTCGTCGGTATCGACCCAGAGCACCGCGAAGGAGTGACGGGTTGCCGACTCGCTGCCATTAATCCGAATAGTGAGGCGCATTGGATCGTCTCCTGAAGAAAATGACACATTCGACCGTTTTGGTTTGACCAGTCTAGATAGACTGCGGTGAAACGCAAGTGATAATCCGCAATAAATCCGAATTGCGCCTATAGGCGTTTCCCGATGAAACGATGTCTGACGATCCGCCGCGATCGTGACGGCGCGCGCAAACGCAAGCGCAGCATGATCCGCGCACCGCGATCGGACCCTGGCGTGTCCCGGACATGCGATGACCCCGTGAGCGGCCGCGTCGAAGTGTCGCGCCGAAACGAGGGCTCCGCGCGCATCGGCCGTCCGGCCGCTGACGCATCCCGAATGCTGCCGGCCCGGACGTTTCGACGATTTGAGCGCCTGGCCGACGCGACACACTCCGACATTCGCGTACAAATCCTCACACTTTCACGAAACTTTCAGGACAGACTTGCGGGCGATCAGGCCCCACACTTGGATTTTCCGATCCTGCGCCGTGGACGCCCGTCCGCGGCGGGCCGCCGCCGCCTCGTGCCAGAGACGCGATCGACGCGATCGCGGGCCGCAGCCCGATCGGGATTGCCGGGGCGAGCGTCGGCCCCGGCCCGGCCGACAGCCGCGCGCCGCTCCGCGATCCGGGGCGGCCGCGCCGTCCGGCCGATTCTTCGAAGGAGACTATCGTGCTGATCTGGAAAACCGCGTTGTCGCTCAACTGGCGCACGAGCCTCGTGTCGCCGGCCAGCGCACCGGTCGCGGCGGCCAACGTCGGACGGCTGGTGCTGACGGGCGCCACCGGCTTCATCGGCAGTACCGTGCTGACGGCGCTCGTCAACGCCGGGTTGCTCGAGCGCATCGTGTGTGTCGTGCGTGCGGAGAATCGCGGCCACGCGGTCGCGCGTTTGCGTGAAGCGGCGTTGCGCGCGGGGCTCGCGCCGTACTGGGCATCGCGTCTCGGCGACGCGAACGTGGTCGTCGGTGCGCTCGGCGACGTGTGGCAGGGCACCGACGCGTCGCGTCTCGCCGGCGCGACGCACGTGATCCATTGCGCGGGCCATGCGTCGCCGGCCGACGGCTCGCACTTGCAGGCCGACATCGCCGATTCGCTGCGCTTTGCCGAACGGTTCGCGCATGCGCCGCAGCTGCAGCGTTTCGTGTACGTCGGCACCGCCTATGCGCACGCGGGCCGTGGCGGGATCGTGTACGAGGCGACGGCGGGCGCGTCGGCGAGCGACGCGGCGCAGGGCGGCGACGGGTTGCACGGCGCGGTGCTCGCGGCGGACTACCTGCAAGCGAAGGCGGAAACGGAGCAGCGCCTGCGCGCGCTCGGGCTGCCGCTCGTCGTCGTGCGTCCGTCGCACGTCGTCGGCCACACGGTGCTCGGCACGCGGCCCGCACCGAATTCGTTCTGGATGTTCCGCGTGGCGCACGCGGCGCGGCGCTTTACCGCGCGGCCGATGACGCGCATCGACATCGTGTCGGTCGACGACGTCGCGCGCGCGACGATGCTGCTGGCCGTGAAGCCGACGCTGATGCACGACGTGTATCACGTGTCGGCCGGCGAAGAGGCACCGCAGGTCGCGCAGATCGTGCGCGCGATGGACGAGGCGGCCGGCATGACGGGCGCGCCGCGCTACGTGGCCTGTGCGCCGGCCGAACTGCCGCTCGTGGTGCGTGACGTGCTCGGGCGGTCCGATCCGGCGCTCGAACGCGTGATCGGCCGCGCGTTGCAGCGTTGCGCGGAGTTCGCGATGGTCGATCGCGTGTTCGACAACCGCCGCGTGCGCGACGAAATCGATTTCGAGCCGCTGCCGTTCATCGACTACGTCGAGGAGTGCATGCGCACGTCGCGCGGCGTCGCGGTGACAGAACTGATGCGCGGCACGCTGCACTGAGCGCCCGCGCGATTCGGGGCCTGCCGATTCCCGGCGGCCGGTTCGCCGCCGCTCGCGGCGGTCCGGCGACGGCAGGCCCTACGACGCGCTGCCGAGTTCGATCAGCCGGTCGAGCGCGCGGTAGATGTCGTCCAGGCCGTCCTGGCCGAAACGCGCTTCAAGCTGACGATACTGCTCGTCGATGCGCGGACCGATTTCCGTGACCAACTTCCTGCTTTGCGGCGTCAGGCTCACCAGCAGCCGGCGCTGATCCTCCTGCGCGCGCGTGCGCGTAATCAGGCCGTCACGCTCCATCCGTTCCAGCACGCCCGTGAGACTCGGGCTCAGGATGCAGCAGCGGCGCGCGATCTGTCCCGCTTCGAGCGCGTGCGAAGGCTCGCCGTCGAGCACGCGGATGATCCGCCATTGCTGTTCGGTCAGCGCGAATTCCTTGAGAATGGGGCGGAACAGGCCCATCAGCGTTTCGCGGGCCTCGAGCAGCAGCATGGCCAGGTTGCGATGGTCGAGCGTACGGTTCATCGGGGTGGGTAGAGGTGCAGAGGACGGGGACGCATCAATCTTAACAGCCGATGGTGATGAATTTCGCGTATCAGGGTAATCGAGGTTGCGGGCATTCGATTGTTTACTTAAGATGTTAACTATTGACGTTGCGCCGCGACGCGCGGCAGGGGAATGACGCATGGAGCTGTCCTGCATGACCGCCGCGGCGCCGCCGCTGCCGGTCGCCATCGGTACCGTCTACGGTGCGCTGCTCAACGAGCGCGCCGCACTCGACGCGCTCGGCGACGCCGTGCACGCTCCGCCTTACGGCCGTCCGCCGCAGGCACCGATCCTTTACATCAAACCGGCCAACACGCACGCAGCCGATGGCGCGGCCGTCGTGGTGCCGGCGGGCGTCGATGCGCTGGAGATCGGCGCATCGGTGGCCGTCGTGTTCTCGCGGCGCGCGACGCGCGTGCCGGCCGCGCAGGCGCTCGACTACGTGCATGGCTTCACGCTCGCGAGCGACGTGTCGGTTCCGCATCCCGATTACTACCGTCCGGCCGTGCGCTTCAAATGTCGCGACGGTTTCTGCCCGCTGGGCCCGGCGATCGTGCCGGCGGCCGCGCTCGGCGACATCGACGCGATCGGCCTGACGGTACGGATCGACGGCCGCACCGCGGTGTCCGCATCGACCGCCACGCTGATCCGCCCGGTGCGCGAGCTGATCGCCGACGTGACGGCGTTCATGTCGTTCGACGCGGGCGACATGCTGCTGCTCGGCGTCGCGGGTGGCGCGCCGCGTGCCCGCGCGGGCAGCACGGTCGAGATTGACGCTGCCGGCATCGGCACGTTGCGGCATACGCTGATTGCGGAGGAAGCACGATGAAGACGGCGCGCGTGATCTACAACGGCGCACTGCATGCGGCCGAACCGGCCGGCGACGGCGCGATCCGCCTCGACACGGGGCGCGTGCTCGCCGAGGACGCGGTGACGTGGCTGCCGCCCGTCGCACCGCGCACGACGTTCGCGCTCGGCCTCAACTACGCGGACCACGCGAAGGAACTCGCGTTCAAGGCACCGAGCGAGCCGCTGATTTTCCTGAAGGGGCCGAACACGTTCATCGGCCATCGGTCGCACACCGTGCGCCCGGCGGACGCGACGCACATGCATTACGAGTGCGAGCTGGCCGTCGTGATCGGCCGCCCGGCGCGCAACGTGAGCCGGGCGCGGGCAATCGACTACGTTGCCGGCTACACGGTCGCAAACGACTATGCGATCCGCGATTACCTCGAAAACTACTACCGCCCGAACCTGCGCGTGAAGAACCGCGACACCTGCACGCCGCTCGGGCCGTGGTTCGTCAGCCGCGACGAGATCGGCGATGCGGGCGGCCTCATGCTGCGCACGACGGTGAACGGCCGGGAGACGCAGCGCGGCAGCACGCGCGACATGATCTTCGACGTACCCGCGCTGATCGAGCACATCAGCGGTTTCATGACGCTCTCGCCGGGCGACCTGATCCTGACCGGCACGCCGGAAGGGCTGGCCGACACGAAGCCGGGCGACGAGGTGGTGACCGAAATCGAAGGGATCGGCCGGCTCGTGAACACGGTCGTCGGCGAAGCAGACTACTATCGCGCCGGCTGAGCCCGTCGCCCAAGGAGAGCACATGACCATCAAGCACTGGATCGACGGCCGCGAAGTCGAAAGTCGAGAGACGTTCACGACGCTGAACCCCGCGACGGGCGACGTGATCACCGACGTCGCGTCCGCCGGCGAGGCCGAAGTCGACGCGGCCGTGCGTGCGGCGAAGGAAGCATTCCCGAAATGGGCGAACACCCCGGCCAAGGAGCGCGCGAAGCTGATGCGCAAGCTCGGCGAACTGATCGAGAAGAACGTGCCGATGCTCGCCGCGCTCGAGACGCAGGACACCGGCCTGCCGATCGCTCAGACGAGCAAGCAGCTGATTCCGCGCGCGTCCGAGAACTTCAACTTCTTCGCTGAAGTGTGCGTGCAGATGAACGGCCGCACGTATCCGGTCGACGACCAGATGCTGAACTACACGCTGTACCAGCCGGTCGGCGTGTGCGCGCTGGTGTCGCCGTGGAACGTGCCGTTCATGACCGCGACGTGGAAGACGGCGCCGTGTCTCGCGCTCGGCAACACGGCCGTGCTGAAGATGTCGGAGCTGTCGCCGCTGACGGCCGACCAGCTCGGCCGGCTCGCACTCGAGGCCGGCATTCCGCCGGGTGTGCTGAACGTCGTGCAGGGCTACGGCGCGACCGCCGGCGACGCGCTGGTGCGCCATCCGGACGTGCGCGCGGTGTCGTTTACGGGCGGCACGGTCACGGGCAAGCGGATCATGGAACGCGCGGGGCTGAAGAAGTATTCGATGGAGCTTGGCGGCAAGTCGCCGGTGCTGATTTTCGACGATGCCGATTTCGACCGCGCGCTCGACGCGTCGCTGTTCACGATCTTCTCGATCAACGGCGAGCGTTGTACCGCGGGCTCGCGGATCTTCGTGCAGCGCACGATCTACGATCGCTTCGTGCAGGAATTCGCGCGCCGCGCGAACAACCTGGTGGTCGGCGATCCGACCGATCCCGCGACGCAGCTCGGCGCGATGATCACGCGCCAGCACTGGGAGAAGGTGACGGGCTATATCCGGATCGGCGAGCAGGAAGGCGCGCACGTGGTGGCAGGCGGCGCGGACAAGCCGGCCGGTCTCGCCGACCATCTGCGCAACGGCAACTTCGTGCGCCCGACCGTGTTCGCGGACGTCGACAACCGGATGCGCATCGCGCAAGAGGAAATCTTCGGGCCGGTCGCGTGCCTGATCCCGTTCGAGGACGAGGAAGAAGGGCTGCGGCTCGCGAACGACACGTCCTACGGGCTCGCGTCGTATATCTGGACGCAGGACGTCGGCAAGGTGCATCGCCTCGCGCGCGGCATCGAGGCCGGGATGGTGTTCGTGAACAGCCAGAACGTGCGCGACCTGCGCCAGCCGTTCGGCGGCGTGAAGGAGTCGGGCACCGGGCGCGAGGGCGGCGAATACAGCTTCGAGGTGTTCGCGGAGATCAAGAACGTGTGCATCTCGATGGGTTCGCATCACATTCCCCGCTGGGGCGTGTAACGGGCGTGGATCGTTTCGCCGCAGGAACGCCGTCAGAACGCCAGAACGATACGGAGACTCAACGATGGGCAAACTGTCCCTCGCCGCCAAGATCACGCACGTGCCGTCGATGTACCTGTCGGAGTTGCCCGGCAGGCATCATGGCTGCCGCGAAGCGGCGATCCGCGGCCATCAGTTGATCGGCGAGCGCTGCCGCGCGCTCGGCGTCGATACGATCGTCGTGTCGGACGTGCACTGGCTCGTCAACGCCGGCTATCACGTGAACTGCAATGCGCGGTTCGCAGGCACGTACACCAGCAACGAACTGCCGCATTTCATCCGCGACATGGCGTACGCGTATCCGGGCAACCCGGCGCTCGGCCGCCTGATCGCGGAGACGGCCAGTGCGCGCGGCATCGCGACGCGCGCGCACGAGATCAACAGCCTCGAACTCGAATACGGCACGCTCGTGCCGATGCGCTACATGAACGGCGACCAGCACTTCAAGGTCGTGTCGATCGCGGGCTGGTGCATGTGGCACACGCTCGACGAAAGCCGGCGCTTCGGCGAGGCGCTGCTGGAGGCCATTGAAAAGAGCGATTCGAACGTCGCGTTCCTCGCGAGCGGTTCGCTGTCGCACCGCTTCAACGACAACGGCAGCCCCGAGGAATCGATCCACCAGATCAGCCGCGAATTCTTCCGGCAGGTCGACCTGCGCGTGGTCGAGCTGTGGAAGCAGGGCGACTTCAAGACCTTCTGCGCGATGCTGCCGGAGTACAACACGCATTGCCACGGCGAAGGCGGCATGCACGACACGGCGATGCTGCTCGGCCTGCTCGGCTGGGATCGCTACGACAAGCCCGTCGAGATCGTCACCGACTATTTCGCGAGCTCGGGCACCGGGCAGATCAACGCGATCTTCCCGCTCGCCTGAGCGCCGCATCACCTATCCGGAGCGTTGCCATGCCACACATCGTCGTCGAGTACACCGCGAACATCCGCGACGACGCGCGCATTCCCGCGCTGCTGCGCACGATCAACGCGACGCTGATCGCGCAGGGCGGCGTGTTTCCGACGGGCGGCATCCGCTCGCGCGCGATCGAGCTGCAGGACTACTGCATCGCCGACGGCACCGGGGACGACGCGTTCGTCCACGTGACGCTGAAGATCGGCTCGGGCCGCAGCGACGAAACGAAGAAGGCCGCGTGCGACGCGTTGTTCGACGCGATCAAGGCGCATTTCGCCGAGCTGTACGCGAAACGCTATCTCGCGTTGTCGATGGAGCTGACCGAGTTCAGCGAAGGCGGCTCGTACAAGCACAACAACATCCACGCCCGCTACAAGCGGGCCGGCTGAACACCATTCCCGATCCGACCATGCTCGAACCCGCCATCATCGACCAGCTCGCGCAGCGTCTGCACGACGCCGAGCGCGAGCGCAAGCAGATCCGCCAGATCTCGCTCGACCATCCCGACATCACGATCGACGACGCCTACGCGATCCAGCGCGCGTGGGTGACCCTCAAGCTCGCGGAAGGCCGCACGCTGAAAGGGCACAAGATCGGCCTCACGTCGAAGGCGATGCAGAACACGTCGCAAATCGACGAACCCGATTACGGTGCGCTGCTCGACGACATGTTCTTCGACGACGGCGGCACGATTCCGACCGGCCGCTTCATCGTGCCGCGCGTGGAAGTCGAACTCGCGTTCGTGCTCGGCAAGCGGCTCACGGGCCCGAACTGCACGATCTTCGACGTGTACGACGCGGTCGACTATGTGGTGCCCGCGCTCGAGATCATCGACGCGCGCAGCCAGTCGATCGACCCCGATACGAAGCGGCCGCGCAAGGTGTTCGACACGATCGCCGACAACGCGGCGAACGCGGGCGTCGTGATCGGCGGGCGGCCGGTGCGGCCGCAGGACGTCGACTTGCGCTGGGTCGCGGCGATCATGTCGCGCAACGGCGTGGTCGAGGAAACGGGCGTCGCGGCCGGCGTGTTGAACCATCCGGCCAATGGCGTCGCGTGGCTCGCCAATCGGCTGTCGCGCTTCGACGTCGCACTGGAACCGGGGCAGATCGTGCTCGGCGGTTCGTTCACGCGGCCGTGCGCGGCACGTTCGGGCGATACGTTCAGCGTCGACTACGGTCCGCTCGGGACGATCCAGTGTCATTTCGAGTGAGGTGAGCGAACGATGCTGATTCCGTCGAATGTCTTCAAGGCCGCGCTCGCGCGCGGCGATGCGCAGGTCGGACTGTGGCTCGGGCTCGCGAATCCGTACAGCGCCGAAGTCGTCGCGGGTGCCGGTTTCGACTGGCTGCTGATCGACGGCGAACATGCGCCGAACACGGTGCCGACGATCCTCGCGCAGTTGCAGGCGATCGCGCCGTATCCGTCGCATCCGGTCGTGCGCGTGCCGTGGAATGATCCAGTGATCGTCAAGCAGGTGCTCGATCTCGGCGCGCAGACGCTGCTCGTGCCGATGGTGCAGAGCGCCGAGGAAGCACGCGCGGCGGTGGCCGCGACGCGTTATCCGCCGCACGGGATTCGCGGGGTCGGCAGCGCGCTCGCGCGCGCGTCGCGCTGGAATCGCGTTGGCGACTACCTGCATCGCGCGAACGACGAGATGGCCGTGCTCGTGCAGGTCGAGACGCGCGCCGGGCTCGATGCGATCGACGCGATTGCGCGGGTCGATGGCGTCGACGGCGTGTTCATCGGGCCGGCGGATCTGGCGGCCGACCTCGGACATCTCGGCAATCCCGGGCATCCGGACGTGCAGATGGCGATCGACGGCGCGATCCGAGCGATCAAGGCGGCAGGGAAGGCGCCGGGCATTCTCAGCGCGGACGAGGCGGCGGCGCGGCGGTATCTCGAAGCGGGGGCGCTGTTTGTTGCGGTGGGAGTCGATACGACGCTGCTGGCGCGGAGTGCGGAGCGACTGGCGGCGCGGTTCAACGGGAAGAATGACGCGGCGAAAGAGGGCGCAGGGACGTATTGAGCCAGGCGGCGGCGCGCAGCGGACGTCGGCCCGGCGAGCGCTCGCTTGCCGTCATGCGCGGCCGTGCGCGAGGATGGCCGCGTCTATTCCGCCGCGAGCGGGCCCGCGTGCATGTATCTTCCCGGCGTCGTCCCCAGCGCACGCCGGAACATGTCGATGAACGCGCTGACGTTGTCGTATCCGAGATCGAGCGCGATCGTCGTCACCGGCACGCCGTCGGCGATTTTCTCGAGCGCCCGCAGCAGCCGGGCCTGCTGACGCCACTGCGCGAACGTCAGCCCGGTTTCCGCAACGAAGCGGCGGCTCATAGTTCGTGCGCCGATACCGGCCCATTCGGCCCATTCCTCCAGCCGCCGGTTGTCCGCCAGATCCGCGGCGAGCGCATCCGTGATCTTCACGAGCCGCGGATCCCGCGGCCGCACCAGCCCCAGCGCTTCGGCCTTCGATGCCGCGATTTCATCGAGAATCACGTCGGCGATTCGCGTTTGCGCGGCCGTCAACGCGGTATCGCCCCAGCTTGCCGCGCGTAGCACGGCTTCGCGCAGCAGCGGCGATGCGCGAATCGCGCGCGGCGTCGGCGGCAACGCCGCGCAGCGCGCTTCGGCGACGAACGCCGACCAGCCGGAAATCGGCCCGAACGAGCGCAGCGAATGCCGGTAATGCGGCGGAATCCAGATCGCATGGATCGCCGGCACGACCCAGTCCTGGTCGTCGAGGCCGATCGTCACCAAGCCGCTCGACGCGCCCACGAGCTGGCCGCGCGCATGCGCGTGCGATGGCGTCACGCGCGGATCGCGTTGGGACAGGACGGCGGCGACGACGAACGGGCCGTCGTCGGACGTGACGAATCGGGCGGGCAGGAGCGGATCGGACATGGCCGGATATCGGTATCGATTGGCCGTTATACCGGAGATTGGCCGAAATCGCACGCCTACACTGCGTGCATCGACGTCAACCGGAGTGAGAGGCCATGCGAGCCGAACAGATACTTCCCGACCATGCCGACCGGATCGAGGCCGGCGCAACGACGATCCGCAAGGGCACCGTGGGCGCGTTCCTCGTCAATGCGCGCGTGCTGACCGACCCGGGCGCATCACCCGCCGAGCGCGCAACGGCCGAAGCCGATCTCGTCGACGCGTTGCCCGCGTTACGCGCGATCGGTTTGTTCGAACTGCTCGAGGTGCGCGACCCGGCGCTGCGCGCATGGATCGACGCACGGCCTGCGACGGCAGCCGCCCATGCGAGGAAATCGACATGAAGGCCGCAGTCGTGACGGGCTTCGGCGAGCGTCCCGCTTACATGACGTTCGACGCGCCGCGAGCAATGGCCGGCCATCGGCTGATCCAGGTGAGCGCATCCGCGCTGAGCCGACTCGCTCAGGGACGCGCGGCAGGCACGCATTATTCGGCCGGCACGGGCTATCCGTTCGTCGCCGGCGTGGATGGTGTCGGGTACGGCGATGACGGTCGGCGTGTGTACTTCTTCGGCGCGCCGGCGCCGTTCGGTGCAATGGCGGAGTGCACGATCGTGCCCGACGCGCTGTGCGTGCCATTGCCGGATGACCTCGACGACGTCACGGCCGCGGCGATCGCGATTCCGGGCATGTCCTCGTGGGCGGCGCTGATCGAACGCGCGCGGCTCGTGGCGGGCGAGACGGTGCTCGTCAACGGCGCGACGGGAACGTCCGGGCGGCTGGCCGTACGGATTGCGAAGCATCTCGGCGCGGCGAAGGTGATCGCCACGGGCCGCAACGCGGCCGCGCTGGACGCGTTGCTGAATGCCGGCGCGGACGCCGTCGTGTCGCTGCAGCAGGATGATGCGCATCTGGCGCGGACGCTCGAACCGCATTTCCGGGCGGGCGTGGACGTCGTCCTCGATTATCTGTGGGGCACCAGTGCGCAGGCGCTGCTGATTGCCGCCGCGAAGGCGACGCCCGACGGCCGCCGGCTGCGCTTCGTGCAGATCGGCTCGATCGGCGGCGCGAACGTGGCGTTGCCCGGTGCCGTACTGCGCGCCACCGCGATCGAACTGATGGGTAGCGGGCTCGGCAGCGTGTCGCTGCCGCGTTTGCTGGCGTCGGTGCGCGGTGTGTTCGGCGCGACGCGAGCGGCGGGTCTCGCGATCGAGACGCGTATCGTGCCGCTTTCGGCGGTCGCCGAACACTGGGGCGATGCGGACAGCTCGGTGCGGCCGGTGTTCACGATGCGCAGCGACTGAGCGGCGATCGGATCGATGCCTGGAACGGCGCGGGGCCACCCGCGGCAACGGCCGGCTGCCCGTGGTCATTGCTCATGGCATTGCGCGGCAGGTGGGCGGCCGACCGCCGCCCGCCTGCCCGGGCACCGGATCAGAACCGCTGCTGGATCCCCGCCGTCACGCCGACCTGCGTGGTGCCGTACCCGGCGAAATCGCGCGACACGCCGACCTTCTGGTCATGCTTCGCGATCGCGAACGCGCCGGCCGCGTACAGCACCGTGCGCTTCGACAGCGCGTAATTCGCGCGCACCGACACCAACGTCGGATCGGCATCGCTGCCACCCTTGACGTTCTGATGATAGACGGCCGCGATCAGCGAGAACGTCGGTGTGAACTGGTACGCTCCGCCGACCCAGTACGTGTCGCTCAACTGGTTCGCCGCCGCAGTGCGAAACGTGCGCTTGTAGTTGCGATAGCCGGCCATCGTCTTCAGGTCGCCGAAGTCGTAGCTCAAGCCCGCGTGAATGCCCTGGATGTAGTTGACGGTATCGGCCGGCGTGACGCTGTCGGCCGCGCCGTTTTGCCGATCGAACGTGAGCACCGCCGCGAACGGGCCGGTCTCGTAGCCGAGCGCGAAGTCGTATTTCGAGCTGGTCTTCACGCTGCCCGGCACGTTGCCGAAGCCGTACATCGCGCCGAACTTCACGCCGCTGAATTCACCGTCGTAGCGCACCGCGTTCGACGAGCGCGTGAACATGCCGTCCTTGCGGCCGCCCGTCGCCATCGACGATGTCGCCCACGAGTAGTTCTGCGCGTAACCCATCGGATCGAACGGCAGCATGTAGTCGTACGTGACGGTGTAGTTGCGGCCGAGCGTCAGCTCGCCCCATTTGCCTTTCAGGCCGACCGTCGCGCGACGCGCGAAGATCGAGTCGGGGCCGTCGTCGAACGCACCGTTCGCGAGATCGATTCCGCTTTCGAGGCGGAACACGGCCTTCAGCCCGCCGCCGAGATCCTCGACGCCGCGCAGGCCCCAGCGCGACGTATTCTTGTTGCCGGACTTCAGCTTGACGGAACTGCCGCCCTCCGGCGCCGCATGGTTCGTGTATTCGATGCCGGCATCCATGATCCCGTACATCGTGACAGACGACTGCGCGTGCACGACGGGGGCTGCGATGCAGGCCGCGGCGGCCGAGCTGGTGAGGACTGCTGCGCGAAATTTCATTGACGGTGTCTCCTGATTTATTGTCGGTTGGGTGAAACGGGTGTGACGCGGTCGAGGCCAACGCCGGAAAGCGTTCGCCGGACGGTCTGTCATTGCCTTGCTCGACGTGCGCGGCGCACAGAGCACGCCGCGCCCGGGTCAGCCCGCTTTCGCGAACGCCCAGCAGTCGTTGGTCGGGAATTCGATCCAGTGCTTGCCGGCCGCGCGCGGCACGTGGCCGAACGCGCGCAGGCGCATCTCGCCGCAATGGAACAGGTATTCCCAGCGATCGCCGAGATACATCGACGTGACGAGATCGGCCTGCAGCCGGTTCGCCCCCGGACCGTCGGCGACCTGCACGCGTTCGAGACGGATCACGGCCTGTGCGTCCTGGCCCGGTGCGAACGTGTCGCGGGCCAGCGCCTGCAGTTCCCAGCCGTCGCCGGCGAGCGTCACGCGTTCGCCGTCGACGGCCGCGACGCGTGCGTCGATGCGGTTGTTGCTGCCCATGAACTCGGCCGTGTACAGCGAGCGCGGCGCGCCGTACAGCTCGGCCGGCGTGCCTTCCTGTTCGATGCGGCCGTTGCGCAGCAGCAGGATGCGGTCGGACATCGCCATCGCTTCGGTCTGGTCGTGCGTCACGCAGAGCGCCGACAGCCCGAGCGACACGATCAGCTCGCGCAGCCACGCACGTGCTTCCTCGCGCAGCTTCGCATCGAGGTTCGACAGCGGCTCGTCGAGCAGGATCACGGGCGGGTTGTAGACGAGCGCGCGTGCGATCGCGACACGCTGCTGCTGGCCGCCCGACAACTGATGCGGAAACCGTTCGGCGAGATGGCCGAGGCCGAGCTGATCGAGCGCGGTCTGCACGCGGCGCTTCTGTTCGGCCGGCGCGACGCGGCGCAGCTTGAGCCCGTAGCCGACGTTGTCGGCCACGGTGCGGTGCGGCCACAGCGCGTACGACTGGAACACGAGGCCGAGCGAACGCTGTTCGACCGGCAGGTCGACGTGCCGCGCGCCGTCGAAGAATACGCGGTCGTCGAGCTGGATGCGCCCGTCGGACGGCTGTTCGAGGCCGGCCACCGCGCGCAGCAGCGTGGTCTTGCCGCTGCCCGATGCGCCGAGCAGGCACACGACTTCGCCGGCCTTCAGTTCGAACGACACGCCCTTGAGGATCGGGTTGGCGCCGTAGCTGAGATGCAGGTCGTCGACGATGAGCTTATCCATGAAGTTTCACTCCGAAGCGCAGGGCCACGCCTAGACCGGCGCCGACCATCGCGATGTTGATGACAGAGAGCGCGGCCACCTGGTCGACGGCGCCGGTCGCCCACAGCGACACGAGCAGCGCGCCGATCACTTCGGTGCCGGGCGACAGCAGGTAGACGGCGGTCGAGTATTCGCGCTCGAAGATCATGAAGATCAGGAGCCACGCGGCGAGCAGGCCGAAACGCACGAGCGGCAGCGTTACGTCGAGCGACACGCGGCTGCGCGTCGCGCCGACGCTGCGGCCGGCTTCCTCGAGTTCGGGGCCGACCTGCAGCAGCGCGCTTTGAATGAGCCGCATCCCGTATGCGAGCCACACGACCGTGTACGCGATCCAGATGCTCCACATCGAGTTCTTCAGCTCGCGCAGGCCCGGGACGAACAGGAATATCCACAGAAACGCGAGACCGGCGAGCAGGCCGGGCACCGCGCGCGGCAGCAGCACGAGGTAATCGAGCAGTTTCGTCGCCCAGTCGTGCCGGCGGTGGCCGGCGAACGCGACGAGCGAGTAGAAGCCGATCGCGAGCGCGCCGCCGATCACGCCGATGCCGAGCGTGTTGACGATCGCGCGCACGAGGTTGTCCTGCTCGAACAGCTCGATGAAGTTCGACAGCGTCAGCACTTCGGCGAGCGCGACGCCTTCGCCCCAGTTGGTCACGAATGCGCGCAGCACGATGCCGGAAATCGGCACGATCACCGTCAGCATCAGCCACAGCGCGACGAGCGCGAGCGCGACCCAGCGCCATACGCCGAGCGGCAGCACCGTCGCGCGACCGGCCTTGCCCTTCACGGTGACGAAGCGGTTCGCGGTCTTCAGCAAACGGCGCTGCAGCAGCACGAGCGGGAACGTGATCGCAACGATGCACACGGCGACCGCGGCCATCAGGTGATACGACGGCACGCCGAGCTTGTTGGTCAGCTTGTACAGATAGGTCGCGAGCACGAGGTGGCCTTCCGGATCGCCGAGCACGAGCGGCAGACCGAACACCTCGAAGCCGAGGAAGAACACGAGCACGCCGGCGAACAGCAGTGCGGGCATGGTCATCGGCAGGCTCACGTCGAGCGCGACGCGGAACGGGCGGGCGCCCGTCACGCGCGCGGCTTCCTCGACGTCCGAACCGAGGTTGCGCAGCGCGGCCGACGAGTACAGGTACACGTGCGGCACGTGCGTGAGGCCGACGATCACCGTGATCGCGAAGATCGAGTAGACGTTCCATGGAACGTTCTGCACCCCGAACAGTTCCTTGAACCACACCGAGTAGAAGCCGACCGGGCCGGCCGCGACCACGTAGCCGAACGCGAGCACCATCGGCGACACGAACACGGGCGTGAGCAGCAGCGGTTCGAGCCAGCGGCGGCCGGGCAGGTCGGTGCGCACCATCAGGAACGCGAGAATGCCGCCGAGCGGGATCGAGATGAACAGCATCCCGCCGGCGATGATGAACGAGTTCTTCACGGCGGACCAGAAGTCCGGGTCGGTGAAGATGAAGCGGAAGCCTTCGATGCCGAGCGTCTTGTTCGCATCGAAGAACGGCGCGGACAGCAGGCTCTGGAACAGGATGAAGCCGAGCGGCAGCGCGACCGCGACGGTGAGCACCGCGACGACGATCCAGCGCAGCATGCCGGCGAGCGGCTGCAGGTTGCTGGCCTGCAGCGCGGGAATCGCGCCGCCCGGGCCGGTGGTGGGCGGAACGGCCGGCGCCGCTCCGCGTGTGCTGGTTGAAAGCATGAGTTCGCCCCTGCGGCCATCCGGATGGCCGCCTCTAGGAAGTCGGTAAGGGGAAGGGGCCGCCCGCGCGGCGTGCGGCGGGCGGCCGTCGGTCGGCCGAAGCCGATCAGCGGATCAGCTCTTGATCGCCTGCTGCCATTGCTTGAGGAACGCGAGCCGCTTCGACTGGTCCAGATAGACGAGCAGGCCGGTGCCGATCGGGATCGGCTTCAGCGAATCGCCGAGTTCCTTCGTGAGGCTCGCGACCGACGTTTCGCCGGTCACGTCCGTGCGAATCGCGTACAGGTTCGCCTGGTTCGCGATCAGCGTCTGGCCGCGCTTCGACAGCAGGTAGTCGACCCACAGCTTCGCGGCGTTCGGGTTTTTCGCCTTCTTCGAGATCGTGGCCAGGCGGCTCACGACTTGTGTGTAGTCCTTCGGGAATACGTAGCCGATCGACTTGTCCTTCTTCGCCTTCGCGTACGCATACGAGCCGATGATGTTGTAGCCGATCAGGTTCTCGCCCGACGAGATGCGCTCCATCATCGCGCCGGTGCTCGACTGCAGCTTCGGACCGGTCGCGCCGATCGCCTTCACGAGCTCCCACGTGACCTTCTCGTTCAGGTGCGCGTCCTGCGTCAGCGCGTTGAAGCCGACGCCGGATTTCTCGACGTCGTACGTCGTCAGCTTGCCTTTGAATTTGTCGGGTTGCGACGTGAGCAGCTTGATCAGGTCGGCGCGCGTCTTCGGCACCTCGTTCTCGGGGATCAGGCGCTTGTTGTAGACGATCGCGAGCGGCTCGAACGTCGTGCCGTACGCCTGCTTCTGGTATTGCGCCCATTGCGGCACGTTCGCGCTTTCGGGCGAATCGTACGACGCCATCAGGCCGTCGTTGACGAGCTTGACCTGCAGGTCCATCGCCGAGCTCCACAGCACGTCGGCGCTCGTGCTGCTCGCCGCGTTCTCGCTGATGTAGCGGTTGTACAGCTCGGTGCTGTTCATGTCGTTGTACTCGACCTTCACGCCGTACAGGCTTTCGAAGTCCTTGATCAGCGGGCGCACGAGGCCCGTGTCGGTCGTCGAGTAGACGATCAGCTTGCCTTCCTTCTTCGCGGCGTCGACGACGCCTTGGTAGTTACCCGGATATCCGGCCGGAACCTGCGCGACGGCGGCGCCGGCGGCGGTGCCCAGGACGATCGCCAGCGCGGCGGCGAGCTGCTTCGGTGCAAACGGCATGTCTTCCTCCAGTGATGCGTGTGTGTTGTTCGAGTGACGCGGATGTTAATTGCGAAGCACTTTCAGCCTGCTTTCATTTCGGTTCACAATAGCGTCCTTTGTGTCATGGATTTCCCGAGGTCCCCATGCGTGTGCTGCTCGTCGAAGACAACCCGAACCTGGCGCAGTCGCTGAACGACGCGCTGAGCGCCGCGCGTTTCGCGGTCGATCACATGGCGGACGGGGAGGCGGCGGATCACGTGCTGCGCACCCAGGACTACGCGCTGGTGATCCTCGATCTCGGGCTGCCGAAGCTCGACGGGCTCGAGGTGCTGCGACGGTTGCGCGCGCGCCGCAATCCGGTGCCGGTGCTGATCCTGACCGCGCACGGCTCGGTCGAGGACCGCGTGAAGGGGCTCGATCTCGGGGCCGACGACTATCTCGCGAAGCCGTTCGAACTGACCGAACTGGAGGCGCGCGCCCGGGCGCTGATCCGGCGCAGCCTCGGTCACGAGCATTCGCGGGTCGAATGCGGGCCGCTTTCGTATGACAGTATCGATCGCAGCTTCCACCTCGCCGGCGAAGCGTTGCCGCTCACGCCGCGCGAGCGCTCGGTGCTGGAGGTGCTGATCCTGCGCAACGGGCGCGCGATCAACAAGGAGACGCTGTCGGAGAAGATCTTCGGGCTCGACGAATCGGTCAATGCGGACGCGATCGAGATCTACGTGTACCGGCTGCGCAAGAAGCTGGAAAACACCGGCGTCGCGATCGTCACGCTGCGGGGGCTCGGGTATCTGCTCGAAGCGAAGGCCGCCGGATGAACCAACCCCACGCTCGCCAGCCTTGCACGGGACCGGTGTATGCGCTGAAGCGCCATTCCGGATCGACACGTCCGCTGCCCGCCGAAGGGGCGCATGCCGCGCTTGGGGCGGCCCGGTGGCAGACATGATGATCCGCCGTCCGAACCTGCGCACGCAAGTCGCGCTGTGGTTGCTGCTGCCGCTGCTCGGGCTGCTCGCGCTCGACTCGTGGCTCACGTACCAGCGCGCGATGAGCGCCGCGCACGTCGCGTTCGATCGCACGCTGTCGTCGTCGCTGAAGTCGATCCGCGAAGGCGTGCGGCTCAACGACGGTGAGATCGAGGTCGACCTGCCGTATCTCGCGCTCGAGATGTTCGAGTCGGGCGACGGCGGCAAGATCTACTACCTGATCCGCGAGGACAACGGCCACACGATCACCGGCTATCCGGACCTGCCGTTGCCGTCGGGCGACGGCGCGCTGTTCGTCACGCGCTACTACAACGTCGTCTATCGCGGCGAGCAGTTGCGCATGGCCGCGTTGCGCGTGCCGGTGCACGACGTGCCGACCGCGCAGACGCGCATCGTATGGGTGATGGTCGGCGAAACGATCGAGGGGCGCCAGGCGCTCGCGCGCGAAATCCTGATGGGCTCGCTGCTGCAGGAAGGCTTGCTCGTCGTGCTCGCGCTCGGGATCGTGTGGCTCGGCGTCGGGCGCGGGCTGCGGCCGCTGAACCGGCTGTCCGCGAAGGTCGCCGCGCGTACCGACGGCGATCCGACGCCGCTCGACACCGGCGGCATGCCGAGCGAGCTCGCGCCGCTCGTCGAGTCGATCAACCAGTACATCGGCCGCACGCAGCGGATGCAGGTCGCGCGGCGGCGCTTCTTCGCGGACGCGGCCCATCAGCTGAAGACGCCGCTCGCCGCCGTGCAGGCCGGCGTCGAACTGGCCTTGCGGCCGGACGAGCAACCGCGCGTGAACGTGCACTTGCGGCGTGTGAACGGTGCGGTGCGGCAGGCCGCGAAGATCGTCCAGCAGCTGCTGTCGCTGTCGCGGCTCGATTCGGACAGCGGCCATGCGGTCGCGCACCAGCCGGTCGCGTTGCATCGGCTGGCGCGCAGCGTGACGCTCGACTGGTCGCCGGTGGCGCGGGCGCGCGACATCGATCTCGGCTTCGAGCACGAGGCCGACGTCGACGTGCACGGTCAGCCGGACCTGCTCGGCGAAATGATCGGCAACCTGATCGACAACGCGATCCGTTATTCGGGCGACCGTGCGGTGATCACGGTGCGCGTGTCGCGCGACGGCGAACATGCGCGGCTCGACGTGATCGACAACGGGCCGGGCATTCCGGCAGCCGAGCGCGACGCGGTGTTCGAGCGCTTCCATCGCGGCAGTAAGACGCAGACTGTCGAAGGCACAGGGCTCGGGCTGTCGATCGTGCGGGAGATCGCGCGCGTGCATCAAGGCAGCGTGACGCTGACCGATGCGGCGGGCGGCGGGCTGGTCGTGACGGTGATGCTGCCGACGGTTCCGGCGGCGCAGTAGAAGGCGGGCCGCGCTCGACGCAACCGCGGTGAATGGAGACGGCGAAAGCGATGCGCCGTCGCGCAGCGTCGGCGCGATATGCTCAGTCGCCGAACCCGATCTCCGCTTCGAGCGACTGCCCGACCTCGAGCCACGCGCCCGCGCCTTCGACGACGATCGCGTTGATGCCGAACGTCAGCGCGTCGTCGTAGTTCGGATGTGCGCGATAGGTCTGCATCGTGTCGGTCGGCTCGTGCGGCCATTCCGGGTTCGGCGCGCCGGTCACCTGGTCGATCGTCGGCATCGGACAGCGCGTGCACAGCTTCACGAGGCGCAGCCGCACGGGCGTGTCGCCTTCGGCGTCGAGATGCTCGACGAAATCTTCTTCGTATGCATCGAGATCCGACACGACGATGTTCGGGCGGAAGCGGTTCATCGGAATCGCCGGCGCGCCTTTCGCGACGAGCTTCGCGTTCAGGTCGTCGAGCGACGACTGGCCGATCACGAGCAGCGGATAGCCGTCCGCGAACTGCGTGTGCGTGTCGATGTCGCCGGTCCATTTGCGGTTGCAGCCGCGGCGCGACTCGGCGCCGAAGCGCGCAAGCTTCAACGGCACGCCGAGGAATTCGGTGAGCCACGCGGCCGTCTCGGCGCCCGTGTCGATCGCGTCGACGGTGTCGCGCCAGACGGTCGCGGCCATCTTCGGCGTGGCGGGCGTCGCATCGCCGTCGAGCGGCGTGCGGATCTCGGGCATGCCCGGCGCGTTCAGCACGAGCGCATCGTGCTCGAGCGCGGTGCGGATCAACGCGAGGCGCGGGTGCGTGCGCTGCGTGATCATCATCCCGTCCGGGGTGGTGATCAGCCAGTGGCGGTCGTACGCGAGGCCCGTTTCGAGCAGCTGCGCACGCGACAGCGCGATGCCGGCGCAGGATTTGATCGGATAGACGAAGAGTTCGGAGATGGCTGGCATGACGCTGGCTGAAGGCGGGATGGTCGAATCGCGATTGTGCCAGATCATGCGGAAGCCGTTTGGGCGGTTGCAGGCCGTCGCGCCGCGCCGCGCGTCGGGTCACGCCAGCGGAAAGCCGCGGTCGAAGGTCGTGCGCACGTCGAGCGGCTGGCGCAGCAGCCCGGCCTTCAGGTAGAAGTCGGCCGTGCGTTGCTGGCCGGCGATCACCGTCGCGTCGATCGGCTGCCAACGCGTGTTGCGGCGCTCGAACTGCAGCTTCGCGGCCGCCGGCGGGATGCCGACGATGCGCGCGAGCGCCGCCGAATACGCGTCGACGTGCCGGTACGACCAGGTTTGCGCGCGCACGACGCGTTGCAGGAAGTCGCGCAGCACGTCGCGCTTCGATGCGATTGCCGCGTCGGTCGCCGCGACGTAGCTGAGGCCCGACCACAGGCCGCGGCCGTTGACGAGCACGCGCGCGCGGCCGCTCGTTTCGGCGAGCGCGGTATAGGGTTCCCACGTCGCCCACGCGTCGATCGAACCGGTTGCGAGCGCAAGCATCGTGTCGGCCGGCGGCAGGAAGCGGAACGATACGGCGTCGGGCGGCAGGCCCGCGGCGTCGAGCGCTTTCAGCGTGACGAAATGACCGATCGAGCCGCGCGTGGTGCCGATGCGCTTGCCTTTCAGGTCGGCGGCGTCCTTCAGCGTCGCGTCGGGCCGCACGAGCACGGCGGTGCCGTACGGGTCGGAGCGGTTCGCGCCGATCACCTTGATGCGCGCGCCCGATGCGAGCGCGAAGATCACCGGTGCGTCGCCGATCGGTCCGCAGTCGACGGCCGCCGCGTTCAGCGCCTCGGCCAGCGGCGCGGCGGCCGGGAATTCGGTCCATGCGATGTCGTATGCGAGGCCGTTCAGTTCGCCGGCCGCTTCGAGCAGCGCGCGCAGCCCGCCTTTCTGGTCGCCGGCACGCAGCAGCGGTCGCGTGCCCGATTGCGCGTGCAATGCGGTCGGCGCGACGGCGAGGGTGGCGGCGGCGAGGGCGCTCGCTTGCGCGAGAAAGTGGCGTCGGGTCGGATTCATCGTGAAGTTCGGTCGATCGGAGGAAACGGTTCAGGGATTCAATGCGGGAGCCCGGCCTGCACGTCGCGCACGGGTTCAGCGTCCGCACGCAGCAGCAGCGCGGTCAGCGGATCGACGTTCGCGCGGGCGGCGGACGGCCGGGCGGTCGCGTCCGAGCGGCACAACAAATCGTCGGCCGACCAGCCCGCGCTGCCGGGCAACGCGCGCGCCCGCAGCCAGCCGCGCCGGTCGGCAAGCAGTTGCGTGCCGCCGAACGTCTCGGGCGGCACGCCGGCGATCGTCGCGAACGCTTGCCAGGCACCCGGCGTCGACGCGACGCAGTTCGCGCGCGGGCCGGTTGCCGGTGGCGCGGGCGTGTCGTCGGCGGTGACGAGCAGCGTCTGCCAGCGCGGATCCTCCGTCGGCGGCGTGGTGCCTGGCGCGAGCGCAACGACGCGCACGCGCTGGCCTTCGCGCCAGCGCTCGAGCGGTTGCGGCGCGGCGCTGCCGCAACGCACGTCGAGCGCGGGCAGCGGAACGGGCACGGGCCACGCGCCTTCCGCCCGTGCGCCGCTGCCGGCCGACAGCGCCTTCAGGTAAGCGAGCACGGCCCACGTGTCGGCCGGGCCGAGCGTCGCGGCAAAGCCCGGCATCGACGACGCGCCGCGCGCGTCGTGCGTACCGTGTCGCACGCGCCAGTACAGTTCGCCGTCGAGCCGGCGGGCGAGCAGCGCACCCGCGAAGGTCGGCGGCCAATGCGCGAGCGTTGCCGCGAGCGGCCCTTCGCCGCGACCGTCCGCGCCGTGACATGCCGCGCAATGCCGCGCATACAAGTGCGCGCCGCGCGTCACGTTCGCGACGGAAAGCGGCGCGGGATTGCGCTGGAAACTGGTCGGCACGGCGGGTGCGAGCCACAGCGATGCCGGCGGCCACGGCGCGAACCACGCGACGGCCAGTGCGGCGATCGCCGATGCCGCCCGCCACTTGCGCGAAACGAGCGCGATGCAGCCCAGCGCCACGGCGAACGCGGTTGCCGCGCAAGCGAACGCAAGCTGTCGCGTGAGCCCGGCATCGATGCGCAGCGTTTCGAGCGCGATCCGGTGTGCCCAGGGCCACGCGGCCTGTCCGTCGGCGTCCCCGGTCAGGCCCGCCGCATGCAGCGCGCGGGCGAATGCGATCTGCGCGCGATACAGCATCTGCAGGAACAGCAGCGCCCAGTCGGCGAACGGCGGTGCATTCATCGGCGCAGCCTTTGCCGTGCGCGGGCCATCCTGCCAGCGGCACTCGGCATCTACCAGCTCGCATCGAGTCCGAGATGCCGCAGCGCTTCGTGGCGCAGTTCGGCGAGACGCGGGTCGCCGCGATGGCGCGGATAGGGCAGGTCGACGCGCAGTTCCGCGACGATCCGCGCGGGACGCGGGCCGAACACGATCACGCGCTGCGCGAGAAACAGCGCTTCCTCGACATCGTGCGTGACGAGCAGCGCGGAAAAGCCGTCGCGTTGCCACAGCGCGGTCAGCTCCGCCTGCATCGTCAACCGCGTCAGCGAATCGAGCTTGCCGAGCGGCTCGTCGAGAATCAGCAGGCGCGGATCGTTGACGAGCGCGCGCGCCAGCGCGACACGCTGCGCCATCCCGCCCGACAACTGATGCGGAAACACGTTCGAGAATTCCTGCAGCCCGACGCGCGCGAGCGCATCGTCGACACGATGTTGCGCGGTGCGAGCCACGCCGCGCGCCTCGAGGCCGAGCGCGACGTTCGCGCGCACGCGGCGCCACGGGTAGAGCGTCGGATCCTGGAACACGACGATGCGCGATGGATCGGGCCGCTCGATCGGCACGCCGTCCTGCGCGATTCGGCCTTGTCGCGCGGCATCGAGGCCCGCGACGAGCCGCAGCAGCGTCGATTTTCCGCAGCCGCTCGGGCCGAGCAGCGCGACGAATTCGCCGGCCGCGACCGACAGCGTGACGTCGTCGAGCACCGGCAGCGGGCCGCCGGGGCCGTCGAACGCATGGCTCACGCGGCGAATGTCGATGCGCGCGCCGCGTGGCGCCGTGGCATCGGGCGTGGCGGGCGCCGCGGAGACGGACGATTCGGGAACGGCGGCGCTTACCATTTGACGGTTCCTTTCTGCCACGCGAGCACGCGGTCGCGCACTGCGAACAGCAGCGCGATCAGCCCGGAAAACAGCAGCGCCATCACGATCAGCGCCGCATACATGTTCACGTACGATGCCCAGCCCTGCGCCCAGCTCAGGTACCAGCCGAGCCCCGACTTGACGCCCATCATCTCGGCGACGACGAGCACCGTAAACGACGCGCTCAGCCCCATGAAGATG
Organism: Burkholderia sp. RF4-BP95; assembly: GCF_001521985.1. Taxonomy (NCBI): domain Bacteria; kingdom Pseudomonadati; phylum Pseudomonadota; class Betaproteobacteria; order Burkholderiales; family Burkholderiaceae; genus Burkholderia; species Burkholderia sp. RF4-BP95. The sequence goes on from NZ_LOSX01000018.1 coordinate 631,044, forward strand.
CCGACGAACACGTGCGGCAGCGCGGCGGGAATCGCGACGCGCAGCACCAGGAAGCGCGCGTTCGCGCCGAGCGTGCGCGCGACGTCGTAGTACTGCCGGTTCACGCTCGCGACGCCCGACCACGTCAGCACCGCGACCGGGAAGCCGGTCGACAGCGCGATCAGGAACGCGGCGGCCGAATAGCTCGTCGGGAAGAAGTAGAACGTGAGCGGCAGCAGCGCGGTGGCCGGCACCGGGCCGAGCACGCGCAGCACCGGATGCACCCAGTAGCCGATGCGGCGCGACCAGCCGATCGATACGCCGACCGCGAACCCGACCGCGACGCCGTACGCGAACCCGAGCGAAAGCAGCTTCAGCGTATTGCCGGCGCTGCCGGCGAGGCGCGGCCAGTCGTCGACGTAGACCTCGATCAATGCTTGCGGCGGCGCGAAGAACGGCGTCGGCAGCCAGCCGGTTTTGGCCGTGACGATTTCCCACGCGGCAAGCACGAGCGGCAGTGCGACGAGCCACGGGCCGGCCGGGCGCACGCGGGCAAGCCGCGCGCGCGTGGCCGGCACGCGATGGCCGAGCGTCGCGGCGACCAGCAGCAGCGCGGCGATCGCCCACGCGGCGATGCCGAACGTGTCGGTGTACGCCCAGTCGGTGAAACCGACGACGCGGTTCGGCCACACGTCAGTCACGGCGCCGAGCGCGGCCCACGCGAGCGCCGCGACGACGCCGGTCGGCCAGATACGCGCACGGCGGGCTTCGGCCGCGAGCGTCGCGTCGCAGGCCGTGCACGCTGCGCGGGACGTGGCAGGCGCGGCGGCGGTACCGCCGGTTGCGGTTGCAGTTGCGGTGCGCGCGGCGGCCGCGTGTTCGATCGTCGACATCGCGTCACCCCAGCACGTTCGCATAGACCTGCTGCGCGAAGCGCTGCGGGTCGGTGCTCTTCTTCAGCACGCTGATCCGGCGGAAATCGTCCGCGTAGAACGCGATTTCCTGCTGCAGATCGACGTTGGTCGGGTGGTGCGTGTAGGTCAGCGTCGCGTACAGCTTGCGCAGATCTTCCGGATTGATCTTCGGCGAATACTTCGCGAACGCCTTCGCGGCTTCGTTCGGGTTGTCGTGCGTGTATTCGGTTGCCTGCACGATCGAGCGCGCGAGCGCGGCGGCCGCCGGCCGGTCGTTGCGCACGAGGTCGCCGCGCGCGCCGATCACGCAGCACACCTTGCGCGCATATTCGCCGGACAGGTTCGTCGCGAGTTCCGTATATGCGCCGTTGCTGCGCTTTTCGAGCAGATAGAGATTCGGGTCGCCGTCGGCGATCGCCTGGATCTCGCCCTTGTCGACCGCGACGCCGAGCAGATCGGCCGGATACTGCCGCCACGTGATGTCGCGTTCGGGATCGATGCCGTTCTTCGCGAGCAGGATCGAGAAGAAGTGCTTGCCGGGCGCCGCGAGATCGCTGACGCCGACCGTCTTGCCCTTCAGCGCCTGCAGCGTCGTCACGCCGGCCGTCTTCGCGCCGAGCAGCCGCACGCAGCCGCCGTGCGAGCTGCCGATGATCTTCACGTCGAAGCCGGCTTCGAGCGGCTTCAGCCAGCGGTGAATCATCCCGACCGCCGCGTCGGCCTTGCCGGTCGCGATCGATTCGAGCAACTGGTCGGTCGATCCGCTGTAGTTGATCAGCTCGACCTTCAGCCCGTTCTTCTCGAAGAAGCCGTTTTCCTGCGCGACGACGATCGGCGTCAGGCAGAACGCGTTCTGATTCCACGCGAACGTGAGCTTCTTCAGCGGCGGCGCGGACCATGCTTTGCGGCCGAGCGTGATCGCCGGCGCGGCGAGCGCGGCGGCGCCGGCCGCGCGCAGCAGCCGGCGGCGCTTGTCGTCATGGGCGCCGGTCGGCGCGGGTGCGGTGGGTTCGGTCATCGTGTGGTCTCCGGTTCCGGTCGTGCGGCAGGGCGCTCAGTCGAGCAGGTCGGGTTCGTCGGCGACGACGCGTGCGAACAGGCTGTCGAACGCGTGCAATGCGCCGTCGGGGCCGCCGATCTGGCCGTGCGTGTGTCGCGCGGTCGCGTGATCGATCGGTTGCGGCGTGCCGGCCGCTTCGGCCAGCAACTGCGTGTGCGCGGCGTTGTCGAGCGCGATGTACCACCACGCGGCGGCCTCGACCGTCGGGCCGGCCGTCAGGATGCCGTGGTTCTTCAGGATCACGCCCTTGTGCGTGGTGCCGTCGGGCTTCGCGAGCGCGTCCGCGATCCGCGCGCCTTCGCTCGTGTCGACGACCATGCCCGTGAAGTCGTCGAACAGCGCGTGATCCTCGTAGAACACGCACGCGTCCTGCGTCAGCGGATCGAGCGGGCGGCCGAGCGTCGACCACGCCTTGCCGTAGGTCGAATGCGTGTGCGCGGCGGCGACGATGTGCGGATGCGCGTCGTGAATCGCCGCGTGGATCGCGAACGCGGCCTTGTTCAGCGGCCGGTTGCCGATCGCGGTTTCGCCGCGTGCGTTGACGAGCAGCAGGTCCGATACCTTGATCCGCGAGAAATGCACGCCGAGCGGATTCACCCAGAAGTGGTCGGGCAGTTCGGGGTCGCGCGCGGTGATGTGGCCGGCGAGGCCCGACGCGAACCCGAAGCGCGCGAACAGGCGGAACGCGGCCGCGAGCCGCTCCTGCCGGTGGCGGCGCTCGGCGGCGACGTCGACGCGCGGCGCGGGCGGATCGAACCAGAAATGCTGGCGCGGCGTGTCGGCGAGGACGAGGCCCGACGCGGTGCGCACGGGCGATGACGAAGCCAGGACGGCGGACATGGTCGGCGTCTCCCTTTGCGTCAGGCCGCGCGGCGCGCCGCGTCGCGTGCGGCGACGGCGCTGCGCACGCGCGGAATCAGTTCGCGACCGTAGTCGATCGCGTCTTCGAGCGGATCGAAGCCGCGGATCAGGAACGTCGTCACGCCGAGGTCGTAGTAGTCGAGCAGTGCGTCGGCGACCTGTTCGGGCGTGCCGACCAGCGCGGTCGAATTCGAGCGCGCGCCGGTGAGCTTTGCGATCTCGGTCCACAGCCGCTTGTCGACGCGCGAGCCGCGTTCGGCCGCGGCGAGCAGGCGTCGCGCGCCTTCGCTCTGCTGCGGGCCGCCGCTGCCGAGGCCGGCCGCTTCGCGCAGCCGGCGCGTTTCGTCGAGGATCCGATGCGCGCGCGCCCATGCTTCGTCTTCGGTCGCCGCGAGGATCGGCCGGAACGACACGGAGAAGCGCACCTGCCGGCCGTGCTTCGCGGCTTCGGCGCGCACGCGGGTCGTCAGGTCGCGCACCTGGTCGAGCGATTCGCCCCACAGCGCATAGACGTCCGCGTGCTTGCCGGCGACTTGCAGCGCCGCTTCCGAGGCGCCGCCGAAGTAGATCGGCACGTGCGGCTGCTGGAACGGCTTCACTTCCGAAAAGCCCTGCGTGAAGCGGTAATGCGCGCCGTCGTGATCGAACGGCTGCGTTTCGGTCCAGATGCGGCGCAGAATGCCGAGATACTCGTCGGTGCGTGCGTAGCGTGCGTCGTGGTCGAGGAAGTCGCCGTCGCGTTGCTGCTCGCTGTCCGAGCCGCCGGAGATGAAGTGCACGGCGAGCCGGCCGCGGCTGAACTGATCGAGCGTCGCGATCTGCCGCGCGGCGAGCGTCGGCGCGGTGAAACCCGGCCGATGCGCGAGCATGAAGTGAATGCGCTCGGTCGCGGCGGCGGCGAACGCGATCGTCAGCGTCGCGGACGGGCCGGTCGAATGGTGCGGGACGAGGATCCGGTCGAAGCCGGCCGTTTCATGTGCGCGGGCGAAGTCGCGCACGTAGTCGGGGTCGACGACGGGGCCGGCAGGTGGATGGATTTCCGACTGCTTCTGGCTCTGGATCATGCCGATGAATTCGACGCTCATCTGGGTCTCCGATGCAAGGACGGCCCCACGTGGCCGGCAACGGACGGCGGGGCGGGAATGGAGCGCAGATTACCGCCGGGATCATGCAGAACGGAAATAATCAATCCCGATTTGAATATCAGATTTGCATGGTTTGGTCGCGTGTGCGTTGCGCATACGCTGTGGGCTCGCGATGGCGTCGAAAGGGCGTCGGGGGCGTGTCGGGCGGGGCTTTCGCGCCGGGCGGGAACCGGCTCGGCATGCGCCCCGGGATGCGCGGCGCGGTGCGAATGCCGATGCGTGCGCACGCATTCGCGGCAAACGTCCGCGAACCGGCACGGCGCGCGAGTGCGCAACAGGTCGCCGCCGGCTTCACGCGCCGCCGCGCCATCCGCCGATCGATCTTCGCCATGACCGCCGATCCGTTAGCCAGCTACCCAGCTACCCAGTCACCGAGGGAATCCGTACCGATGTCCGCCAGCCTTGCCGCTTCCTCGCCGCTACCGCCGCAGTCGTCGCTGCGCCACCTGCCTGCCGACGATGCGCGCGTCGCGGCGCTGCTCGAGCGCCTCGCGCCCGAACTCGCCGCCGACGCGGCCCGTAACGACGTCGACGGCCGCTTCCCGCACGAGAACTTCGCGCGGCTGCATCGCGCCGGGCTGATCGCGCAGGTCGTGCCGCGCGAGCATGGCGGCGCGGGCGCGACGCTCGCGCAGGCGAGCCGGATCGTGGCCGCCGTCGCCCGCGCCGATCCCGCGACCGCGCTGGTGCTGACGATGACGTATCTGCAGCATCGCGCGCTCGGCCGTGCCGACAACCGCTGGCCCGCGCGCGTGCGACGTGCGGTGTTCGACAGTGCGGTCGCCGAAGGCGCGCTGATCAACGCGTTGCGCGTCGAACCGGCGCTCGGGTCGCCGTCGCGCGGCGGCCTGCCCGAAACGATCGCGCGTCGCGACGGCGACGGCTGGCGGCTGTCCGGCCACAAGCTGTACAGCACCGGCATTCCGGCGCTGCGCTGGCTCGCCGTGTGGGCACGCACCGACGAACCCGAGCCGCGTGTCGGCGTATTCCTCGTGCGGCGCGAGCGCGATGTGGAAGACGACGCAGGCATCCGCGTGATCGAAAGCTGGAATCACCTGGGCCTGCGCGCCTCGGGCAGCCACGAGGTCGTGTTCGACGACGTGCGGCTGCCCGCCGATCATGCGGTGGACGTGCGCGCGCCCGATGCGTGGGCCGTATCGGCCGCGAGCCATGCGGATGTCGACGCGCAGGCTGACCAGCAGGCGTGGATGGTCGCGCTGCTCGGCAGCCTCTACGATGCGGTGGCGCGCGCGTCACGCGACTGGCTGCTCGCGTTCGCGACGACGCGCGCGCCGAGCGGGCTCGGCGCCCCGCTCGCGACGCTGCCGCGCATCCAGGAGGCCGTCGGCGAGATCGAAGGGTGGTTGCACACGAACCGCGTGCTGCTCGACGAGCACATCGCGCGCACCGATGCGGGTGACGCGCCGACGGTGACGACGAGCGGCCTCGTCAAGCGAACCGTGACGGAGCAGGCGATCCGCACGGTCGAGCACGCGTTGAAGCTGTCGGGCAATCACGGGCTGAGTCGCCACAATCCGCTCGAACGTCATTATCGCGACGTGCTGTGCAGCCGCGTGCATACGCCGCAGGACGATGCGATCGCGGTCGCCGCCGGGCGTGCGGCGCTCGACGCTGCGGCGCGAAGCGCAACCGCGAACGCGAACGCGGAGACTGGCGGGACGTCGCGCGACGCACCGGCATCCGGTCGAAGCGATGCGTGAGCGGGACCGCAGGACGGTCGGCGCAAACGCGACAGCGCGGTGCCGGCGTCGCCGGCCTCGGTCAAGCGGCCTCGTCGTGCGCGGTGGCATCCGTGGGCAGCGCCAATGCCGCGCGCGCATGCGCGCCCACGGCCGCGAGCGGCGCCTTGATGCGCGCGGCATCCTGCCGGTGCAGCAGCCACAGATCGATCTGCGGCTTGAAATCGGCGAGCGGCACGATCTCGACCGCGTCGCGCAGCGGGCTGCCTTCGACGAGCGGCAGCGGCATCAGCCCGATGCCGAAGCCGTTCGCGACGCTCTGCAATTGCAGGTCGCGACCATACACGTCGAGCGTGACGGGCATCGGCAGCCCTTGCGCGTCGAGCGCGCGGCGCAGGCCCGCGCGAAAGCCGCAGCCGTCGGGATTGAGCACCCAGCCGCGCGCTTGGCAGTCGGCGAGCCGGTAGCTGCGGCGCGGCCAGTCGCCCTTGCGGCCGACCGCGACGAGCCGGGTGGCCAGCAGCCGTTCGCCCTCGACGTGCGGCGGCAGCACCATTTCGCGGGCCAGAAACACCAGCGCCGCATCGAGTTCGCGGCGCGCGACGCGCTCGACGAGCATGCCGCCCCAGGCGGTCGTGACCTGCGTGGCGAGTGCGGGCCATTGCGCGGCGATCCGCGCGATCAGCCCGGGCAGCATCAGTTCGCCGAGGCCTTGCGTGAGGCCGACGCGGAATTCGCCGGCGGGCGGCCGCTGGCCGGCCGTCAGTTCGCGCAGCGCATCGACCTCGCGCAGGATCGCGCGGCACTGCTCGAACACCTGCAGGCCGATGTCGGTCGGACGCGGCGGTTTCGTGTTGCGGTCGAGCAGCGTCGCGCCGAGCGCTTCCTCGAGATTCTGCACGCGCCGCGTGATCGCCGGCTGCGTCATCCCGAGCTCGGCCGCGGCCTGGCTCAGCGTCTGGCAGCGGACGACCGCTGCAAAAGCGTCGATATCGCTAATTTTCATGTTTGTTCTGCATGGTATTTCGGGTGCATCATGACGATTCATCATATTCGGCATCATATTCGAGGAGGCAGCCGATGAGTACGCTTTCGTTGCATCAGACGCCGCTGCGTCCGTTCGTCGACGGGCTGGGCGCGCTGCTCGCGTCCGGCGCGAACGAGGCGCGCATTCTCGACGAGGGCGGCGCGCTGCTTGCCGCGCTCGTCGCGCACGACGACTGGCTGCCCGACGCATTCGCGCAACCGGATCCCGAGCGCTACCGCCAGTACCTGCTGCATCTCGATCCCGACGAGCGGTTCTCCGTCGTCAGCTTCGTGTGGGGGCCCGGCCAGACGACGCCGATCCACAATCACACGGTGTGGGGGCTGATCGGCATGCTGCGCGGCGGCGAGTTTTCGCAGCCGTACCGATTCGACGCGACCGGCAAGCCGGTACCGTCGGGCGATGCGGTGCGGCTGAAGCCGGGCGACGTCGAGGCCGTGTCGCCGCATATCGGCGACGTGCATCGCGTGACCAACGCGTTCGCCGACCAGGTGTCGATCAGCATCCACGTGTACGGCGCGAACATCGGCAAGGTCGAGCGCGCGGTGTTCCTCGACGACGGCACCGTGAAGCCGTTCGTGTCCGGCTATTCGAACGTGTGATCGAACGTGTGACGCCGCAACGCGCGGGCGTCCCGTTGCGAGCGCACACGCCCGCAGCCCCGAGCTTCATCCGTTTTCCGTTTGCTTTCTTCACCGCCTTCAACAGAATCCGACAGAGACATCGTGACGCAATCCGTTGATTCCACTTCCCGTTTCCCCGTCGCGTCGTACCAGGACGTACGCGCACGCCTCCTGGCACGCGACGAGCTCGCGCTGATCGACGTGCGCGAGGAAGATCCATACGCGCAGGGCCATCCGCTTTGGGCCGCGAATTTTCCGCTGTCGAAGCTCGAACTCGACGCGTGGACGCGCATTCCGCGCCGCGATACGCCGATCGTCGTGTTCGGCGAAGCCGACGGCGAGGATCTCGCGCCGCGCGCGGCCGCGAAGCTCGCGCAGCTCGGCTATACCGACGTGCGGCTGCTCGACGGCGGTCTCGCGGGCTGGCTCGCCGCGGGCGGCGAGCTGTTCATCGACGTGAACGTGCCGAGCAAGTCGTTCGGCGAATGGGTCGAGGCCGAGCGCCATACGCCGTCGCTGTCGGCGCAGGAAGTGCAGGCGCTGATCGACGAGAAGGCCGACGTCGTGATCGTCGACGCGCGCCGCTTCGACGAGTATCAGACGATGAACATCCCGACGTCGACGAGCGTGCCGGGGGCGGAACTCGTGCTGCGCGTGCGCGCGCTCGCGCCGAACCCCGCGACCCGGGTCGTGGTGAACTGCGCGGGCCGCACGCGCAGCATCATCGGCACGCAGTCGCTCGTGAACGCGGGGCTGCCGAACCCGGTCGCGGCACTGCGCAACGGCACGATCGGCTGGACGCTCGCGGGCCAGACGCTCGAGCACGGCGCCGCGCGACGCTTTCCCGACGACGTCGAACCCGCGCAGCGCGAGGAAGCCCGGCGCGCCGCGCGCGCGGTGGCCGAGCGCGCCGGCGTGCCGCGCATCGCGCTCGCGGACGTCGCCGCGCTCGACGAGCCGGGCCGCACGCTGTATCGCTTCGACGTGCGCACGCCGGAGGAATACGAGGCCGGCCATCTGCCAGGCTTCCTGGGCACGCCGGGCGGCCAGCTCGTCCAGGAGACCGACCATCACGCGGCCGTGCGCGGCGCGCGCATCGTGCTCGCCGACGACGACGGCGTGCGCGCGGACATGACCGCGTCGTGGCTCGCGCAGATGGGTTGGGACGTGCGCGTGATCGAGCCGGCCGGCACGGCGGCCTTCACCGAGCGCGGCCAGCCGCCGCGCGACGTGCCGGCGACGCCGCAGGTGGCCGAGGTGTCGCCCGCGACGCTCGCGGGCTGGCTGAAGGAGGCGGGGGCGGGCGAGATCGCGATCGTCGACGTGACGACCAGCGCGAACTACGTGAAGCGGCATATTCCCGGCGCGTGGTTCGTCGTGCGCGCGCGGTTGCGCGACGCGCTCGCCGCGATTCCGCCGGCGAAGCGCTATGTGTTCACGTGCGGATCGAGCCTGCTCGCGCGGTTCGCGGCGGACGACGCGCGCGCGTTGCTGCCGGCTTCCGCGGCGATCTCGGTGCTGACCGGCGGCACGACCGCGTGGATCGACGCGGGGCTGCCGCTCGAGCACGGCGAGACGCATCTGGCGTCGCCGCGCGTCGACCGCTACCGGCGCCCGTATGAAGGCACGGACAACGCGGCCGCCGCGATGCAGGCGTATCTCGACTGGGAATACGGGCTGGTCGACCAACTGAAGCGGGACGGCACGCACCACTTCCGCGTGATCTGAGCGCGGCGCGGCATCCGGTGTGCGGCACGCCTTGCGCCGCGCCCGGTTGCCGCGCGTTCAGCGGCGCATCGCATGCGCATCCGACACGTTCGGTACGCTCACCGTTTGAACGTATCGACGGCCGTGCGGCCGACGGCCGGATCGTCGGTGAAGAAGCCGTCGATGCCCGCGCGCAGGTACGCCTGGATTTCGCGCACCGAGCCCGCGGTGTTGCGCGTGGCCGGCGTGCCGCCGTCCTTCAGCGACGCGGGCAGGAAGTTGTTCTCCGGACGGAACGTGTACGGATGCACGACGAGGCCGGCTTCGTGCGCGTAGCGCACGTACGGCGTCGGCTGCTGCAGCGTGCCGTCCGCGGCCACGGCGATGATCGACGTCTTGTACGGGCCGACACCGTTCGCATAGGACGCGATCTCGCGCATGCCGTCGCGCGTCGACAGGTCACCGTAGGTGCGCTTGTCGTTCGCCATCACGAAGTCGTACGGACGCTGGCCGGCTTCGTCCATCAACTGCACGAGCTTCCAGTTCGGCTGGCTCGACTTGATCCGGTTGCGGATCGCCTTCAGGTTCGCGACCTCGAACGACTGGATGTAGACGGTCGCCGTGCGTGCCGTGTACGGATCCTTCAGCAGCGCATCGACGAGACGGTCCTCGAGCGGCAGGCCGACCGACTGGAAGTAGGTCGGGTGCTTGGTTTCCGGATACAGATGAATCGTGCGGCCGGTCTGCGCGGACATCTGTTTCGCGAGCGCGACGATCTCGTCGAAGGTCGGAATCTCGAACTGGTCGTTGTACGCGGTGTTCGCCGGGCGGACCTGCGGAATGCGCTCGCGGGCACGCAGCGTCTTCAACTCGGCGAGCGTGAAATCCTCGGTGAACCAGCCGGTCAGCTGCGCGCCGTCGATCGTCTTGGTCGCCTTGCGGCTCGCGAACTGCGGCAGCGTCGACACGTTCGTCGTGCCGGAGATTTCATTCTCGTGGCGCGCGACGAGCACGCCGTCGCGCGTCGACACGAGGTCGGGCTCGATCACGTCCGCGCCGTCCTCGATCGCCTTGCGGTACGACGCGAGTGTGTGTTCGGGGCGCAGCGCACTCGCGCCGCGATGGCCGACCACCTGGACCTTCGCGGAGATCGGCTGCGTCGGATCGGATGCCGACACGTCGTCGCCGCCGCAGGCGGCGAGCAGGAGGGCGGCGGCACAGGCGAACGGGATGCAGCGCAGGGCGGTCGGGCGCGTGAAGAGCATGTCGGTGAACCTTCGAAACGGAAGTCGGTGAAAGGGGCGTCGTTCCGGCGCTGCGGCCTGTCTCGGCGGGCCGAGCGGGATCGAACGGGACGCGATCGTCGCATCGAATAATTACATATGTATTACTCGCGCCTTTCTTTTGTGTTGCCGCGCAAGACGCACGGGACGGTCGGATCGCGCGACCGTGCGAGCGGTGCGATCCGGCCGTCGCCGGGAGCCGGCGCGCCGGATGCACTAAACTTGCGGGACTTTTGCATCGCCGCGCCGGGCCGACGCCCGCCCGCGCGACGATGCGGCGACTCGCGGGCCGGCGCGGGCGCCCGGCGCCCGTGTGCGTCCGGGGCCCGCGCCGGCCGATTTTTACCGACCCATGACGACCCATACCGATCCCGCCTACCTGCTCGGCGACCTGCTGAAGAACGTTTCCCGCTCCTTCTACCTGACGCTGCGCGTGCTGCCCGACGGCATGCGCGACCCGGTCGGCCTGGCCTACCTGCTCGCGCGCGCGGCCGACACGATCGCCGACACGGCGCTCGTCGCGCCCGATCGCCGCGCGGCGCTGCTGACCGACCTGCGCGACGAGGTCGAGCGGCTCGGCGACGGCGCGGCGCTGTCGCGTGCGCTGGAGGACGTGACGCGAATGCAGACGGATTCGCACGAGCACGTGCTGCTCGGCTCGATGCAGCCGATGCTCGCGCTGCTGCGCGCGCAGCCGGAGGCGGATCGCGCATCGATCCGCAAGGTCGTCGCGACGCTGACGTCGGGGATGGAGTTCGACCTGCGCACGTTCCCCGACGAACAGTCGGGAGAGGTCGCGTCGTTGCCGGACCGCGACATGCTCGATCGCTACACGTATCTGGTCGCCGGCTGCGTCGGCGAATTCTGGACCGACATGACCGGCGCGCACACGCGGGCCGCGCGCGGCTGGGACCTGGCGGACATGCGCGAGAAGGGCATTCGTTTCGGCAAGGCGCTGCAGATGACCAACATCCTGCGCGACTGCGCGAAGGACCTGCGGATCGGCCGCTGCTACCTGCCGGACGACGTGCTGGCCGCGCACCGCGTGGGCGTCGCCGACCTGATGTCGCCCGACGCGTCGGCGCGCGCGCGCGGCGTGCTGGTCGACCTGCTGCGCGTGGCGCTCGATCAGTATCGCGACGCGTGCCGGTACACGCTGGCGATTCCGCGCCGTTTCGTGCGTCTGCGGCTCGCGTGTCTGTGGCCGATCATGATCGGCCTCGAAACGCTCGAACGGCTGGCCGGCCATGACGCGTGGCTCGATCCGGCGAGGCCGGCGAAGGTGCCGCGCAAGCGGATCTACCGGATCATGGCGTCGTCGCTCGCGCTCGTCGGCTCGAACGCGGCGATCCGTGCGCGCATGAACGCGCTCGTCGACGCGGTGAACGCGCGGATCGAGCAGCCGTCCGCGCGCTGATTCTCGCTGAACGATGCCGGCGCGACAGGCGCGGGCATCGCCCCTCGGCCCGCATTCGCCGGGCCGCTTCCGTCCGATTCTCCCCACACGCACTGAAACGTTTTCACGATTTCGCTTTCCGAAACGTGGGTGTCATGAATGTCAGCGATCCTGCGCGGCGGCGTTGAATCGTGGCAGCCGCCGCGGTCGCGCATTTGTAAGAAGGTTGTTGCCGAAGGCGTCTGACGACATTGGACGGTCGCGATGCACCAGTAAAAATGTAAAGCTAGGGTTTTCACCGGGAAATGCCGGAAAGGCCCACCGCGTAAGCGTTTTCAGGTGTTATGTAACCGTTTGGTGAACCCCTGCGTTGCGTCGATCATACGATGACCGACTGCACATGTTGGGAAACGATTGGTAATCCGTCAGAATCGCACCGGCATGTACTCGCACATGTGTCAGTCATAAAACCACACCAGAAAAGAAATCATTCTTTGAGGACGGAGAATCAATGAAAAAGCGCGTCGCTTTCGCCATGACGGCAGTGGGTCTCGCAGCCGCTACCGCCGCCCACGCCCAGAGCAGCGTGACCCTGTACGGTATCGTCGACAACGCCATCGCCTGGCAGAACAACTCGTCGGCGACCAGCGCGGTTTCGGGCGGTCACTCGAAGGTGCAGATGGCCACCGGCATTTGGGCAGGCAGCCGCTTCGGCCTGAAGGGCAGCGAAGATCTCGGCGGCGGCACGAAGGCGATTTTCCAGTTGGAAGCCGGCTTCAACGCGAACAACGGCTCGTCGCAATGGACGAACGGCATCTTCACGCGTCAGGCGTGGGTGGGTCTGACCAACCCGACGTACGGTACGCTGACGGCCGGCCGCCAGTACACCGCGTACTACACGCTGCTGTCGCCGTATAGCCCGACGACCTGGCTGACCGGTTACTACGGCGCGCACCCGGGCGATATCGACTCGCTGGACACCAGCTACCGCGCGAACAACTCGCTCGTCTACATGTCGCCGAAGTTCTACGGCTTCACGGTCGGCGGTTCGTACTCGCTCGGCGGCGTGGCAGGCAGCTTCAACCGCGGCTCGACCTGGAGCGCGGCGATCCAGTACCTGAACGGCCCGGCAGGCATCGCGGTCGGCTATCAGCGCATCAACAACGCGACGCTCGGCGGCGGCGTGTGGGGCGCGAACTCGACCGCGCAAAACGGTCTGGATTCGAACGGCAACGGTGCCGAGCAGGCCGTGTCGTCGATCAACGGCGGCTACAAGACGGCACAGTCGCAGCAGCGTGTCGCCGTGACGGCCGGTTACCAGTTCACGCCGGCGTGGGACATCTCGGTGTCGTACTCGAACGTCCAGTACATCCCGGGCAACCTGTCGGCATTCCACAATACGGCGATCTTCAACACGGCGGGCGCAGTGCTGCACTGGAAGGCAGCGCCGCAGTGGGACTTCGCGGCAGGCTACTCGTACACGCGTGCGACCCAATCGAACGGCGTCTCGAGCGCGGCCAAGTACCACCAGGTCACGCTGTCGCAGTACTACAGCCTGTCGAAGCGCACGGGCCTGTACGCGGTTGAAGCGTACCAGCACGCTAGCGGCAACACGATCAGCGGCCTGACCGGCGGCATCGTCAACGCAACGACGTCGATCGGCGACGGCGTGGGCGCGGGTTCGAAGCAGAACCAGATCGCTGCAGGCGTCGGCCTGATCCACCGCTTCTGATGTCGCGCGGCGCGTGAGCGCCGCTCACGGCATGCGGTATGAAAAACCGGCCTTCGGGCCGGTTTTTTTTCGTGGGTGCGCGCCGCACGCGTGGCGCGGGTGCCGTCGTCGGCCGAGCAGCGTCCGACGACGTATGCCCAAGCCGTCCCGATCGTCAGCGGCTCGAATCGTCCGACCAGTTCCCCGCCAGCGACTGAAACAGTGCCGCCGTATCGGCAAGCCGGTCGGCCTGCGCGCGCGTGCGGTCGAGTGCGGTCTGCAGTGCCTGCCGCTGCGCATCGAGCAGCGCGAACGTGCTGATCCCGCCTGCCGCGTAACGGTCGCCGGCAATCGCGTTGCCTGCCGCCGCTTCCCGTGCGGCCGTGTCTCGTGCCTCGAGCTCCGCCGCATCGTGTTCGACCGCGCGCATCGCGTCGGCCACCTGCTGGAGCGCCAGCAGCACGGTTTCCCGATAGCTTGCGAACGCGGCGTCGTATGCGGCTTCGGCCGCGCGCTTTTTCGCGCGCAGTTCGCCACCGTGAAAGAGCGGCTGCGTCAGGCCGAGACCGACATTCCAGACATTGAGCCCGCTCACGATATCCGCAATGCGCGTGCGTTCCGAACCGATTCCCGCCGAAATCGAAAAACGCGGATACAGGTTCGCGGTCGCCACGCCGACGTTCGCGCTCGCCTGGTGCAGCACGGCCTCCGCCGCGCGGATGTCGGGCCGTTCGCGCGCGAGCGTCGACGGCAGCGCGACCGGCAGCGTGTGTGGCAGCGCGAGCGCATCGAGCGTGAGGTCGGGCAATGCGGCGTCGGACGGCGGCGCGCCCAGCAGGATCGCGAGCCGGTGGCCGGCCTGCGCGAAGCGGGCCGCGAGCGGCGGCAGCGAGGCCTGCGTCTGCGCGAGCAGCGTGCGCTGCGCATGCACGTCGGCCTGCGATACGCCGCCCGCCGCGAAGCGCGCTTCGACGATGCGCAACTGCCGCGCCTGCGCGTCGACGAGCTGGCGCGTGAGCGCGATCTGCTGCGCGAGCGACGCGCGCAGGATCGCGGTCGCGACGACGTTGCCCGCGAGCGTCAGGCGCGCGGCGTCGAGCGTGTATGCCTGATAGTCGATCTGGGCGCGCAGCGCTTCGAGCGCGCGCCGGTTGCCGCCGAACACGTCGAGGACGTACGACACGCTCACCGACGCGTCGTACAGCGTGAATGGCCCAGGATTCGGCACGTTGGCGGGCAGCCCGAACGCGGCGACGTCGACCTTCTGGCGCGTGGCGGACAGGTTCGCGTCGACGCGCGGCAGCATCGTCGCGCCGGCTTGCGCCGCATGGTTCTGTCGCGCTTCGTCGAGCCGCGCGCGGGCCTCGGCGAGCGTCGGGCTGTTTTGCCACGCGGTATCGACGAGCCGGTTAAGCGGCGCCGAATCGAACCGCGTCCACCAGCGTTGCAGCGTGTGCGCGACAGGCGCGAACGTCTGCGCGTCGCCGGTCGCCGCGGGCGCTTCGTCACGTGTGTAACGCTGCGTGGCCGGCGCGTCCGGCGTGCGGAAATCCGGCCCGACCGCGCATCCGGCGACGAGCAGCGCAATGGCCGCCAATGCGCTGCCGCGGGCGGTGTGTGAGGCGTGACGCGAAGCCGGTTTCATCGCGCGGCCCCTAGTCGAGCGTGCGCCGGTAGAAGCGCAGCGCGATGCCCATCACGACGAGCGTGAAGAGCGCGACGGGCCACACGGACGGCCACAGGTCGGCCCAGCCGTTGCCTTTGAGCAGGATGCCGCGCACGAGGCGGTTGAAGTAGGTGAGCGGCAGCAGGTTGCCGATGAATTGCGCCCACCGCGGCATCCCGGCGAACGGAAACATGAAGCCCGACAGCAGGATGTTCGGCAGGAAGTAGAACACCGCGAGCTGCATCGCCTGGAGTTGGTTCTGCGCGAGCGACGACAGCGTGATGCCGACCGTGAGGTTCGCCGCGATGAACAGCAGCGCGGACAGGTAGATCGCGAACACGCCGCCGACGAACGGCACGTCGAACACGTAGCGCGCGGCGGCGAGGATGATCGACACCTGGATCAGCCCGATGAACACGTACGGGACGATCTTGCCGGTCATCACCTCCAGCGGCCGCACGGGCGTTGCCAGCAGATTCTCCATCGTGCCGCGCTCGCGTTCGCGCGTGATCGCGAGGCCCGTCATCATCACCATCGTCATCGTCAGGATCACGCCCATCAGCCCCGGCACGACGTTGTACTGCGTGATGCCTTCGGGGTTGTACAGGCGGTGCAGCACCACGTCGAACGCGGCCGGGCGGCCGTTCAGGTGCGCGAGCGGGCCGGTCAGGTCCTTGTCGGCGACGGGTTGCACGAGGCCCGGCAGCGCGCCGATCGCCGACGCGGTCGCGACGGGATCGGTCGCGTCCGCCTCGACGAGCAGCGCCGGGCGCTCGCCGCGCAGCAGCCGCTTCGAGAAATCGGCCGGCACGCTCAGCACGAACTGCACGTCGCCACGGGCGAGCGCATGCCGGCCGGCCGATTCGTCGGGCAGCGTCGCGACGATGTCGAAGTACGCGGAATTGCGCATCGCGGCGATGAAGCTGCGCGCGAACGGGCTCGAGTCGGCGACGATCACCGCGGTCGGCAGATGCTTCGGGTCGGTGTTGATCGCGAAGCCGAACAGCGCGAGCTGGATGATCGGCACGCCGACGATCATCGCGAACGTCACGCGGTCGCGGCGCAGCTGCAGGAATTCCTTCAGCACGATGCTCCACCAGCGCGCGACCGAGAACGATTCGCGCAGGCCCGTCCACGCGTTCATGTCGCCGCTCCGCCGGGCGGCCCGGACGCGCGGCCCATCATGTAGATGAAGACGTCTTCGAGCCCGGTCTCGATCGGCGCGACCTGCAGCGGTGCGCGACCGTCCGTCTGCGCGTCGGCTTGCGACGCGACCTGCGCGAGCGTTGCGTCGAGCAGCGCGCGATCGCGGCCGCTCACGTGCAGCGTCGAACCGAACACGACCGTCTGGTCGACGCCCGGCAGCGTGCGCAGGCGCGCGGACAGTTCGGCCAGATGCCCGCCGGTGACCGAGCGTGTCGACAGGTGCTGCGACGCGACGATTTCCTCGGACGTGCCCTGCGCGAGCAGTTCGCCGGACGCGATGTATGCGAGCTTGTGGCAGCGTTCGGCTTCGTCCATGTAGTGCGTGCTGACGAGCACCGAGATGCCTTGCGCGGCCAGCCGGTGCAGTTCTTCCCAGAAGTCTCGGCGCGCGGCCGGATCGACGCCGGCCGTCGGTTCGTCGAGCAGCAGCAGTTCCGGCTCGTGCAGCATGCACGCGGCGAGCGCGAGACGCTGCTTCCAGCCGCCCGACAGCGCGCCCGTGAGCTGGTCCGCACGGCTCGCGAGGCCGAGCCCGTCGAGCGCGCGCGAGACGGCCGCCCGGCGATCGGGCATCCCGTACACGCGTGCGACGAAATCGAGGTTCTCGCGGATCGACAGGTCTTCCCAGTAAGAGAAGCGCTGCGTCATGTAGCCGACACGCCGCTTGATCTGCGCGCTGTCGCGCACGATGTCGTAGCCGAGGCAGGTGCCGCTGCCCGAGTCGGGCGTGAGCAGGCCGCACATCATGCGGATCGACGTCGTCTTGCCGCTGCCGTTCGGCCCGAGAAAGCCGAAAATTTCTCCGCGCGCGACGCGCAGCGAGACGTCCTTCACGACGTGTTTGTCGCCGAAGCGCTTGTTCAGGCGGTCGACGTCGATCGCGTACGGAGCGGGCGGCGCGTTCATCGCATCCTCACGGCGACGGGCTGGCCCGGGTGCAGCTTCGGCGCGTCGGCGACGGCGGGGCGCGCTTCGACCATGAACACGAGCTTGGTCCGGCTCTCGTTGCTGTAGATCACGGGCGGCGTGTATTCGGCCTCGCGCGACACGTAGGTGACGTGCGCGGGGACGTCGGCGGGGCAGCCGTCGCAGCGGATCGCGACGGTGCGCCCCGGGGCGATCGATGCGAGGGCGGCTTCCGGCACGAAGAACCGCACCTTCAGGTTTTGCGGCGGCAGCATCTGCACGACCGGGTTGCCAGCCTGCACCCATTCGCCGACGCGGTACAGCGTGTCGTACACGCGCCCGGCGGCGGGCGCGGCGACGCGCTTCTGGTCGAGCTTCCATTGCGCTTCGGTGACGGCCGCCTGCGCGGCATCGACTTGCGCGGCCTGGGCGGCCACCTGCTGCGCGCGTCCCGGCAGGCGCGCGACGTCGACCTGGTTCTGCAACTCGCGCACCTGCGCGGCGGTGGTCTGCGCGGACGTGCGCGAATCGTCGAGCTGCTGCTTCGACAGACCGCCGGCCGCGTACTGGCGCTCGTCGCGCGCGCGTTGCGCGGCGGCGCGCGCGGCCTGTGCGGTGGCCTGCGCGAGCTGGGCCCGCGTGACCGCGACTTCCGGCGGACGCTTGCCGGTCCGCAGGTCGGCAAGTTGCGCGCGTGCGGCCGCGAGCTGATGCTGCGCCTGCAGCAATGCGGCCGTTTCGTTGACGGCTTCGAGCGAGAACACCGACATGCCGGCCGCGACGGCCTGGCCGCGTTCGACCGACAACTGCGTCAGCGTGCCCGCTTGCGACGACGACAGGTACACGAATTCGCCTTCGACATAGCCTTGATAAGTTGCCACGTCGTTCGCCGGCCGTCCGCAGCCGGCGAGCAGCGCGACGGCGGCGGCCAGGGCGAGCGGCGGCGGGCGGGACACGTTCACGACGGCCTCCGGGGCGAATGTGCGCCGGCATCCGGCACGGCGGCGGGCGGCTGCAAGCCGGAATCGAGCAGCGCGCGGACGTGGCGATGCAGCACGTCGCGATCGACCGGCGGCAGGCCGCGCGCGCTTTGCCACAGCTTCGCGGTGGCGAGCGGCAGCATCACGAGCGCGATGATCGAATGGAACAGGAATGCGGGTTCGAGCGCGGGGTTCAGCGTGCCGGCCTGCTGCGCGGCGCGGATGCGCTCGGCAAAGCGGCCGACGTGCTCGAGCGGAATGCGCCGGATCATCCGCTCGCGCAGCAGGCCGCCTTCGTGGACGATCTCGCGCAGCCAGATCGACGGCAGCCAGGGCATGCGATCCGTGACGTCGAAGAACCGGTCGACGAGTTCGGCGACGAGCGCGAACGGATCGTTTTCGATCTGCGGGGCGGTTGGCCGCCACACGAACGCGATGACCTGCGCGAGCCGCTCCTCGACGATCGCGTCGAGCAGCTGCTCGCGATTCGTGAAGTAGTAATGGACCATCGCCGACGTGACGCCGGCGGCCGCGGCAATCTGCGCGACGGTCGTCGCCGCGATGCCACGCTCGGCGAACAACTGCATCGCGACGTCGAGCATATGGTCGCGCAGGTCGAAGTCGTCCACCGACGGGCGACGCCCGCGCGGCCTGGCGACGGTGGATTTCGCGTTCATGCAGACGACGCTAATTGACGAGTTAGTTAATTTCAAGGAAGGGTTTTCGCCCGCGTTGATCGAGATCAGGCGTGTGTCGAACGGCGGTGCGGACGAGCGGGGTGGCGGCGTGACGACGGGGCGTATGCCAGTGGCGGAATGTAGGAAGCGGCTAATGGGGAAACCACGGGGAGCCGGGGGAAGAAGCGCCCGAGGCTGGCGAGGACGCCGCGCGTCACGGGTGCGTGCCCGACACGGCACGCACCCCGAACGTCGTCACTGATCGATCGGCGACTTCAGCGGCTGGTGCTCGCCCGTCAGCCCGAACACGACGAGTTGCGCGGGCTCGGTCGCGCTCGCATTGCGCGAGACCTGGTGGCGCGAACCGGGCGGCTCGTACCAGCCTTCGCCGGCGCGATAGCGGCGCACCGGGCCGTCGTTCACCTGCGACAGCACTTCGCCCTTCGACACGACCGCGAACACCGAGCCGAGGTGTTTGTGTGCTTCGGATGCCTGACCAGGCGCATAGTCGACAGTCGCGACGACGGCGAGTTTGCCGGGCGCTTCGGGCACGGCCTGTTGCATGATCGCGTGCACGTTGTCGGCGGCATCGTGCGCAATGGCGGCGGCCGGCAGCGCGGCGACGAGCGCGAGCGACGTGCACAGCATCGCGCGGCGGAGCGTGAAGCGGGAGCGCATGATCGTCGTCTCCTTACTCGGGCATCTTGCGGAATGCGATCGCGAAGCGGTTCCACGTGTTGATCGTCGCGATCAGCATCGACAGTTCGAACAGCTCCGTGTCGTTGAAGTGCGGCTTCACGGCTTCCCAGACGGCATCCGGCACGTGGTTGTCGGCGATCAGCGTCAGCGCTTCGGTCCACTCCAGCGCCGCGCGTTCGCGCTCGGTGAAGAACGGCGTTTCGCGCCAGACGACGACCGTCGCCAGGCGGCGATCGGTCTCGCCACCCTTGCGCGCATCGGTGGTGTGCATGTCGACGCAGAACGCACAGCCGTTGATCTGCGACGCGCGCAGCCGGACCAGTTCGGCGAGCGGCTTCTCGATCGAGCTTTTCGCGATGAATTCCTCGGCGTTGCGCATCACCTTGATGGCGTTCGGGCTGGCGGTATAGAAGTTCAGGCGCGGTTGCATGGCAGGTCCTTTTTCCGGTTGATGCGCACGGTGGCGCGACAGGACCCACTTTAAGCGTGGCACTGGCCTGCTTGAATGGCCAATTCCGGGAAAATTCAGGTAACCAGTGGCCCGCCGCCGATGTTGCCCGAGTCCAGCAGCGCGGCCAGTTTCGCGAGCGCGGCGTCGATGCGCAGCGCGTCGATCCCGCCATAGCCGAACAGCAGCCCCGCGCGCGCCGCCGAGCCGACGTGGAACGCCGAGATTCCGTACAGGCCGATGTCGTGCTCGCGGGCGGCGCGGACCAGCGCGGCTTCGTCGAGCCCCGGTTTCAGGTGCGCGGCGAGGTGGATGCCGGCAGTCGGCACGATCGGGTCGAACCACGGCGCGAGGCTGCCGCGCAAATGCGCGAGCAGCATCTTGCGGCGCGCGTCGTAATGCTTCTGCACGCGCCGCAGGTGTCGCGCGAAATCGCCTTCATGCATGAAGCGCGCGAGCGCCGCCTGCGTGAGCGTGCAGGTATGCCAGTCGACGATCTGCTTCGCCTTGGCGAGTGCGCCGCGCAGCGCGCGCGGCGGAATTGCGTAGCCGATCCGCAGTTCGGGAAAGATCGTCTTCGAGAACGTGCCGACGTACGCGACGAGGCCCGTGCGGTCGAGGCTCTTCAGCGACTCCACCGGCCGGCCTTCGAAGCGGAATTCACCGTCGTAATCGTCCTCGATGATCACCGCGCGGCGTCGCTGCGCCCATTCGAGCAGCGCGACGCGCCGGTCCAGCGTCATCGGCATGCCGAGCGGGAACTGGTGCGACGGCGTCACGTAGACGAGGCGCGCGTCGTCGGGCAGCCGCTCGATGATGAGGCCGTGCGCATCGACTGGCACGCCGATCACCGTCGCGCCGAGCGACGCGAACGCCGCGCGCGCCGGCGGATAGCCGGGATTCTCGACCGCGACGACATCGCCCGGCCGCACGACCACGCGCGCGATCAGGTCGAGCGCCTGTTGCGCGCCTTGCGTGACGAGCACGTCGTCCCAGCCGCACGCGACCGCGCGGCTGAACGCGACGTAGCGCGCGATCGCGCCGCGCAACTGCGGATCGCCGGCCGGGTCGTGGTACTGGCCGGGGCCGCGCGCCTGCTGGCGCAACGCGTGATGCAGGCAGCGGCGCCACGCGTCGAACGGGAACAGCGTCTTGTCGGTCACGCCGCCGCGAAAGTCGAACGCGGGCGTGTCCTGCGGCGCGGGCATCGCGAGCGCGTCGGGCAGTTCGTCCCACAGCGCGCGTGCGTCGACGGCATGGACGGGCCGTGCAGCCTCGACGAGCGACGGCGTCGAGTCTGCCGCGTGCGGCACCCGCGCAAGGCCGTCGGCGACGAACGTGCCGTCGCCCGCGCGCGTGTTCAGGAAGCCCTCGGCGACGAGACGCTCGAACGCGTCGAGCGTCGTCTTGCGCGACACGCCGAGCTGCCTGGCGAGGTCGCGCGTCGACGGCAGCCGGGCGCCGCCTTCGAGCCGCCCGTCGACGATCGCGGTGCGCAGCTGCCGAAAGATTTGCCCGGTGAGGTCGTGACGGCCTTCGATGCGGATCGCGATGTCCATCGCAGTGGTTACCTCGAATAGGGCAATTTGATGTCGATGAGCATACCGGAAGTTCGTGGCCGGCCCGGCATCCGCCGAACGCAGCGGCACGGCGCCATTCGATTGGACCGCCGCCCGCCGGTGCCTTACGATCCATCACAATCCCCGACCGGAGTGCCCCCATGCTGTCCGAAGACGAACTCGCGCTGCTCGATGCGATCCGCGCCACCGGCAGCCTGTCGCGGGCGGCCGCGCGGCTCGGCAAGGCGCCGTCGACCATCTCGCACGCAGCGCGGCAGCTCGAAACGCGCTTCGACGCGCTGCTGTTCGACCGGCGCGGCTACCGGCTGCAGCTCACGCCGGCCGGCCAGTTGCTGACCGACGAGGCGTCGCGCCTCGCGCTGGACGTCGCGCGGCTCACGCAGCGCGTGCGGCAGGTCGCGAGCGGCTGGGAGGACCGGCTGTGGATCGTCAGCGACGAGGTGCTGGAGTTCGATACGCTGCTGCCGGTCGTCCGCGCATTCGATGCGCTCGATTCGGGCGTGTCGCTGCGCTTCACGAACGAAGTGCTCGGCGGCACCTGGGAAGCGCTGCGCGACGGTCGCGCGGATCTGGTCGTCGGCGCGACCAACGAGCCGCCGGCGATTCCGGGTTTCAAATGGTTCGAGCTCGGCGCGATGGAATGGGTGTTCGCCGTATCGCCGCGCCATCCGCTGGCCGCGGCAAGCGAGCGGCTGACCCGCGACGCGATCTGCGCGCATCGCGCGGTCGTCGTCGCCGATTCGTCGCGGCGGGCCGTCGGCCGCGCGTACGGGCTGCTCGGCGGGCAGGCGGTGCTCGCGGTGCCGTCGATGCGCGCCAAGATCCTCGCGCAGCGCGACGGGCTCGGCGTCGGCTGGGTGCCGCGCCGGCGGGTAGCATCGCTGCTCGCGCGCGGCGAGCTTGTCGAGAAGGAAACGGCCGATCCGCGCGAGCCGAACGTGCTGTACGTCGCGTGGCGCGGCGACCGCGACGGCCGCGCGCTGCAATGGTGGCTGGAGCAACTGCGCGAACCGCGGCTCGCGCAGCGCCTGCTCGACGGGATCGACGTGACGGGCTGAGTGCGTCGGCCGTGCAATGGGCGGACAGGTCCCGACAAACACGTTCGAAGATTTCGAACGTGTCCGCCGCGCCGGTCGTACGGCAAGGGCGGGCGCCGAGCGCATCCTGTGTTCACGGTCAACTCACCGGTTCACAGGAGAACATCATGCAACGCTTCGAAGGAAAAACGGTCCTCGTCACGGGCGGCAACAGCGGCATCGGCCTGGCGGCCGCACGGGCATTCGCGGCCGAAGGCGCGCGGGTCATCATCACCGGTCGCGACGAGCAGACGCTCGCCGCCGCGCGCGCGTCGCTCGGCGACGGCGCGCTCGCGATCCGCAACGAGGCCGGCAGCGTCGCGTCGGCGCGGGCGCTGGCGGATGCGATCGCGGCCTCCGGCGCGCGGCTCGACGCCGTGTTCGTCAACGCGGGCGTCGCGAAACTCGCGCCGTTCGCGGATATCGACGAGGCGTTGTGGGACCTCGTGTTCGACACGAACGTGAAGGGCGCCTATTTCCAGATCCAGGCGCTCGTGCCGCTGCTGAACCGCGGCGCGTCGATCGTGATCAACGGCTCGATCAACGCGCATATCGGGATGCCGGGCTCGTCCTTGTACGCGGCGAGCAAGGCGGCCGTCAATTCGTTCGCGAAGACGTTGTCGACGGAACTGCTGCCGCACGGCGTGCGGGTGAACGTGGTGAGCCCCGGCCCGGTCCAGACGCCGCTGTACGGCAAGCTCGGGCTCGACGCGGCCTCGCTCGACGAGACGGCCGAGAAGATCAAGGGGCTCGTCCCGATCGGCCGGTTCGGCACGCCGGACGAAATCGCGTCGACGGTGCTGCATCTGAGCGCGCCGGAATCGGCGTTCATCGTCGGCGCGGAAATCATCGCGTCGGGCGGGATGGGCTTGCTTTGAGCGGATGACCGGCGGGGCCGCACGACCCGACGCGACGTCGGGCGGCGCAGCCCCGCCGGGCGATCGTATCGCTAGCGCGATGTGCAGGCGTCACGAACCTCGTCGGCCCGATCGCGTCCGTGGAGCTGCGTCACCGTCAGCCCCGAGAACGTCGCGCTGCCGTGCTCGGCGAACACGGCGACGCGGTCCGCATCGAGCGGCGGAAAGATCAGATCGGTCAGCGCGACGCGGCCGCCGTTCGCGAACACCTCGACCGACCCGCGATCGACGACGATTTCGAGCCGCAGTTGCCCATGATCGAGCGGCAGATCGACGATGTGCTCGCGGCTGAACGTGCCCGCGAAATCCGTCGAGCCGGCGCGCGAGCGGTCGAGCGTCAGCGTGCGCTTCGCCGTGTCGTACACGATCCGGGTGCCGATCGAGCCATCCGCCGATCCTCGCACGATCACACCCGCGCGGGCCGCATGCCGCGGCGCGATCGTCACCGTGATGCGCTGGACGACACCGCGCGTGGCGTCCGACAGCGCGCGCGTGGCGGACTCGACGTTCAGGTTGCCTTCGTGCACGGCGGGCCGCCCGTCGGCCCACGCATCGAACGCGGCGGCCGGCGTCACGACGAGCGTCGGTTCGCCGCCGATCGTCTTCAGCGCGAACTCGCGCGGCAACGTCGTCGCGCCGCGCCAGGGCGCCGTCGGCACTTTCGCCGCGTAATCCCAGTTGCTCATCCATGCGATCGCGACAGGCCGCGCGCCCGGGGCGCCGGAGAACGTGCCGGCGGCGTAAAAGTCGGCGCCGTGATCGACCCAGCGGAATCGCGCGGGATCGGAACCGGCCGGCGCGACGTGGTCGGGCGTGAACGTGCGACCGTCGAAGTCGCCGACGAAATACATCGCGCCGGAGCCGCCGGCGACCGACCACGGGTTGACGTTGACGATCATCACCCACTTGACGTGTCGCGGATCGTCGTCGACGGGCAGCGGCACGAGGTCGGGCATTTCCCACAGCACGCCCGCATGCGGCACGTCCGGCAGCGTGAAGTCGCTCAGGAACGACCAGTGAATCAGGTCGGCGGATCGATAGAGCTTCACGACCTGCGCGTCCGCGACGACGGTCGTCATCAGCCAGTAGCCGCCAGGCGCGTACCACGACACTTTCGGGTCGCGGAACTGCTTCGATTCGGGATCGAGCGTGAGCACGGGGTTGTGCGCGTAGGGCCGCCAGGTCGCGCCGTGGTCGAGGCTGTACGCGAGCGATTGCGCCTGCGTGCCCGGTGCGTGACCCGAGCCGTCCTTGTAGACGCTCGTGTAAAGCGCAACCAGCGGCGACTCGCCCGGCGCGCCGAGGCCGGACGTGTTGCGCGTGTCGGCGACGATCGAGCCGGAGAAGATTTCCTCCGTCGCGTTCGCGCGCATCGCGACCGGCTGCTCGCGCCAGTGGACGAGGTCGGTGCTGGTCGCATGGCCCCACGACATGTTGCCCCAGTCGTGGCCGAGCGGGTTGTACTGATAGAACAGGTGATAGCGGCCGTTCTCGTAGACGAGGCCGTTCGGATCGTTCATCCAGTTGCGTTGCGGCGTGTAGTGCACGGCCGGCCGCCATTGCGGCGTGCCGTGCCCGGGCGGTGCGTCGCAGGGCGCGGCGGCGGCGTGCGTGCAGGCCGCGCTTGCCGCACACGCGAGCAGCAGCCGGGTAATCAGGCGGGGAAAGCGAAGAAACGTCGATCTCATGCGGGGTTCCGTGCTTCGGCGCGCGAAGCGGGAAAGGTGGCGCATGCCGCTTGCGACGGCAGCATGCGCGATTCTGCGAAGGAGGGAGGCGGCACGCACGCGACACGCGCGATGTGCGCCGCCTCGACGCCGGCGGGCGATGCCCGCTGCGTCCGTAGCGGACCCGTTACGGACGGGTGCCGGGGCCGCCGTTGTGGTCGGCGCCCGTCGCCGGCAGGTTCGCCGGGATGTCGCCGTAACCGCCGAGGCCGCTACGTCCGTACGTGCGGTCGACGGCCGTCGACGTGCCGTTGATGTTCACCTTCACCGTCGGCGCGAGCGTGCCGCCGCGACGCGGGCCGATCGCATCGATGAACGACTCGACGAGCCCGCCCGGCATCACGTAGTGCGAATACGACTGGAATTCGCGCGGGTTCTGGTTCGGGTCCTGCGAATACGGCGCGCCGGCCGGTGCGGAGAAGTCGGTCGGGTTGCCGAGCACGAGGCCGCTGCCGCCGTTCAGCGGCAGGAAGTCGCTGCGGATGCCGTTGCCGACGAAGCCGTAGACGCCGTCCGGCCCGTCGACGCCCGCGGCCATCGTCGTGCGGTGGCTGATCGTGAACAGGTAGTACTTGCCGTCCTTCAGATAGATCTGCGGGCGCTCGGTCTGGTCGTCGACGCAGTTCGCCGACAGGATCGGCGGCAGGAACTTCCATTCGGTCAGTTGCGGGTTCGTCGCGACCGCCAGGCCGACGTTGGCCTTTTGATACACTGCGCCCGAGTTCATGACGGCGTTGAGGTCTTCCCGGTGCGGATCGTTCGGCGCGTAGCCGAGGTCGGCCTCGGTGCAGGTCCGGGCGCCGCGCTGGCCGCCGGTGTTGCCTTCGAACACCATGTAGGTCTTGC
Source organism: Burkholderia sp. RF4-BP95 (assembly GCF_001521985.1). Lineage (NCBI taxonomy): Bacteria > Pseudomonadati > Pseudomonadota > Betaproteobacteria > Burkholderiales > Burkholderiaceae > Burkholderia > Burkholderia sp. RF4-BP95. The sequence continues at coordinate 657,196 of NZ_LOSX01000018.1, forward strand.
CCGGGTGCGCGGGGTCGGTGAACACGAACGGATCGCGGAACGAGAAATACGTGTTCTGCTGGCCGCTCTGGTAGTAGTTGCCGTCCGGTTGCAGCAGCGCCTTGTGATCGTCGAAGCCGCTGAACCACACGTGCTTGTCGTCGGCATGGATGTGGCCATCGGCGCGCGTGATGATCGCCTGCGGCGGCGTGATGTCGGCGCCGCCGGGGGCCGAGCGGTTGAACGAGGTCGCGGTGTAGTAGAGGCTGACGTTGTCGCCCTGCGTGAGGCGCGCGGAGCCCGACCATTCGGCGTTGTTGGTCATCGGCGACGTGCCGAACACCTTGACGCTCGCGCCGTCCGGGAACAGGTGGCCGCCCCAGGTCCAGCCGCCGTTCGCGGGACGCTGCGACGCGGGAATCCCGGCGCGGCGATAGAAGAAGCCGATGCGCGCATGGACGTGACGATCGTCGAACGTGTAGCCGGCGTGCGGATCGGCCGTGAGCGAGAAGATCACTTCCCAGCCCTTGTAGCTGAGCTGGTTCGCGCGCAGGTCGGCCAGCGGCCAGGTATCCCAGACCCACACGTTCGAGTTGATCAGCGGGAAATCCTGCGGGATTTCCGGCATCGTCAGCGACTGCGGCAGCGAATTCTTGTCCGCGCCGGCCGTGTGCGACTGCGCGACGATCTGGCGGATGTCCGCGCGGGTCCAGCGCATCGTGAAGTTGCCTTCGGGATCGTAGGCCTGCTGCGTATGCGGCGTGGGCGCGGGGGCGCCGGTGTTTTGCGCGTGCGCGACGGATGACGCGGACGCGAAGGCGGCCAGTGCCGCGCCAGCGAACAGCAAACGTTTGGCCGCGGTCGCGCGGCAAAAAGGAAAGTAAGTCATGTCGGCATTGTTTCCGTTGACGGTGAAAAGGAACTGCTGAGGTGGCATTGATATCCAAACCGGTTTGGATGCTATTTCAAACCGGTTTGGACGTCAAAAGATAAATATTTGACGGTAATAACTACCATTCGGAAATAATTGCCGCTACGCGCGGATTGAACGAATGGCATGCACAACGCGAGGAGCGACGTGAAGGTGAATCTGAAGGCGCTGTCGGATGCGCTCGGACTGTCGCGCACGACGGTCAGTCGGGCGCTGAACGGCTACGACGATGTGAGCGAGGCGACCCGCGAACGCGTGATGAAGGCTGCGCGCGAACTCGGTTATGTCGCGGATCCGACCGCACGGCGGCTGGCGACGGGGCGTGCCGATGCGATCGGCATCGTGTATCCGTTCGGAGCCGGCGATCTGGGCGACCCGCGCTTCGGTGAAGTCGTTGCGGGCATCACCGAGCGGCTTGGCGAGCGCAATCTCGACTTCATCATCGCGGCCGCACGGCCGAACGCCGAACTCGACTCGTATCGCCGGCTCGTCGACGGCCGGCTCGTCGACGGGCTGATCGTCGCGCGCACGCTGGTCGACGACCCGCGCCTCGCGTACCTGCGCTCGAATGCGTTTCCGTATGTCGCGTATGGCCGTACGCAAACCGCCGAGCCTTACGCGTGGTTCGATTTCGACAACGAAGCGGGCGCGCGCGATGCGGTGCGGCGTCTGATCGGCTTCGGTCATCGGCGGATCGCGATGATCAGTGCGCCGCTGTCGCTGAATTTCGCGATGCAGCGCCGCGCCGGCTATCTCGCGGCGCTGCGCGAGGCCGGCATCGAACCCGATCCGGCGCTGCTGGTCGAGTGTCCGTTTACGCGCGACGGCGGCCAGCAGGGCGCGCAGGCGCTGCTCGCACAGGCTGAACGGCCGACTGCGCTGCTCGTCGACAACAACATTTCGGGGGGCGGCGCGTTCCGGGCGCTGGTCGACAGCGGCTTGCGCCTGGGGCGGGACATGTCGCTCATCGTCTATGACGGGGTGCCGCCGGAGGTCGCGTGTCCGCATCGGGTAACGGCCGTGGTGCAGCCGACCGGGCATGCGACCGGGCGTGCGCTGGCGGATCTGATGCTGGGCCTGCTCGCCGACGGCGTGCGCGGCCATCGGCTCGAGATGCCGATCATCGAGGCAGGCGATACGGACGGGCCGGTACACGGCTAGCCGTTTCGGCGGCACGCCCCCGTGGGGCGCGATCGGCAACGCACGTTGCGGGGCGCGCTCCGGCGCAAAAGCCATGACGGCGGCAGGGCTGAATGCCAGGTTTCTAGACGACCGGTCTAATCCGGGGCTATCATCCAGCCTCATGAATGCGACGTCGTTCCTGCCAACGGACGCGAAGATGCCATATCGCGCTGCAATGCTGGTGGTGCAGGAGATGCCGTCGTTTTTTTTCGAGCCAACTCTAGACGACTGGTCTAATAGACTCGAGCAATATTTTTGGCACGGAGCCGGCACGTTGACGCGTGCCGGCGGCCTAACCGGCAGGCGCGCCGTCGTCGCCGGCACGCGGCGTGCGTCGCGTGGGCTGCCGCCGCGACGCGGCCCCGTTCCCCCATTTCGAAGGAGTGTCCGATCATGAAGATTTTGGTTGTCCTGACCTCGCACGACACGCTCGGCGACACCGGCAAGAAGACCGGCTTCTGGCTCGAGGAACTGGCCGCGCCGTACTACGCGTTCACGGATGCGGGTATCGAGCTGACGCTCGCATCGCCGAAGGGCGGCCAGCCGCCGCTCGACCCGAAAAGCAGCGACCCGGCCGCGCAGACCGACGCCACGCGCCGCTTCGACGCCGATCCGGCGGCCAAGGCCGCGCTCGCGGCCACGCGCAAGCTGGCCGACGTGTCGGTCGACGATTACGACGCGGTGTTCTATCCGGGCGGGCACGGCCCGCTGTGGGATCTCGCCGAGGACCTGCACTCGATCGGCCTGATCGAGCGCGCGCTGGCGGCGGGCAAGCCGGTCGCGGCCGTGTGCCACGCGCCGGGCGTGCTGCGCCACGTGAAGGATCCGAAGACCGGCGAATCGGTCGTGCGCGGCAAGCGTGCGACGGGCTTCACCAACAGCGAGGAAGCGGCCGTCGAGTTGACGGAAGTGGTGCCGTTCCTCGTTGAGGACATGCTGAAGACCAACGGCGCGCAGTTCGAGCGCAGCGCCGACTGGGCGCCGCATGTCGTCACCGACGGGTTGCTGATCACGGGGCAGAACCCCGCGTCGTCGGAACCCGCTGCCGAGGCGCTGCTCGCGAAGCTCGGCCGTCAGTAAGCCGGCGCGGTGCCGGCATGACCGGCACCTGGCCGTTTCCGTCGTCGGGCGCATCCGGCCCGGCGACGGCCCGAACCGTTCCGTCGTGCGCACCGCACGACGGCTCATCCAGTCGTTTCGTAGAACCAAGCAAAGGAGTGGTGGATGTCTGCCCTGTTCGAACCGTTCAAACTCAAGGGTGTCACGCTGCGCAACCGCATCGCGGTGCCGCCGATGTGCCAGTACGTCGCCGAAGACGGCGTCGTCAACGACTGGCATCACGTGCATCTGGCCGGCATCGCGCGCGGCGGCGCGGGCCTCGTGATCGCGGAGGCGACGGCCGTGTCGCCGGAAGGCCGCATCACGCCGGGCTGCGCCGGGTTGTGGACCGATGCGCAGGCCGAGGCGTTCGCGCCGTCGGTCGCGGCGATCAAGGCGGCCGGCGCGGTGCCGGGCATCCAGATCGCGCATGCGGGCCGCAAGGCGAGCGCGAACCGACCGTGGGAAGGCGACGACCACATCGCCGACGGCGATCCGCGCGGCTGGCAGACCATCGCACCGTCGGCCGTGCCGTTCGGCGCGCATTTGCCGAAGACGCCGCGCGCGATGACGCACGACGACATCGCACGCGTGCAGGCCGACTTCGTCGCGTCGGCGAAGCGTGCCCGCGACCTCGGCTTCGAATGGCTCGAACTGCACTTCGCGCACGGCTATCTCGGCCAGAGCTTCTTCTCCGTGCATTCGAACCGGCGCGACGACGAGTACGGCGGTTCCGCCGAAAACCGCGGCCGTTTCCTCGTCGACACGCTGAAGGCCGTCCGCCAGGTCTGGCCGGAGCATCTGCCGCTGACCGCGCGTCTCGGCGTGATCGAATACGACGGCCGCGATGAGGAAACGCTCGCCGAATCCATCGCGCTCACGCAGCGGATGAAGCAGGAAGGCCTCGACATGCTGAGCGTGTCGGTCGGCTTCTCGACGCCCGACGCGCGCATTCCGTGGGGCCCGGCGTTCCTCGCGCCGATCGCGGAACGCGTGCGCCGCGAGGCCGGCTTGCCGGTGTCGTCCGCATGGGGGATCGACACGCCGCAACTGGCCGAGCGCGTCGTCGCCGAACAGCAGCTCGACCTCGTGATGGTCGGCCGCGCGCATCTGGCCGATCCGCACTGGCCGTACTACGCGGCCAAGCAGCTCGACGTCGAGCGCCCGTCGTGGACGCTGCCTGCGCCGTACGCGCACTGGCTCGAACGCTATCGCGTCGCCGACAAGGTGGCCTGAGCGCAGGTCGCACCGCGCGGCGGGCGCGACGTTCGCGCCATGCATTTGACAATGCTTGGCATCGCGTCCGCGTGCCGTGGCGGTATCGATGGATAGAATGGCGGTTCGCACCGGCCCTCGGCCCGCGCGAACCGCCATTTTTTCATTTCGACAGAGGTGCCATGCGCGCACATGTCTCGCCTTCCCAGGAATCCGCCGCGCGGCCGCGTGCCCAGCAGATCGCCCGCGCCGTGCTGTATGCGGCGCTGCTGGTGCTCGCGCTGTGGGTCATCCGCGATTTTCTTCCCGCCATCGCGTGGGCCTGCGTGATCGCGATCGCGTTGTGGCCGTTGCTGAAACGCTTCGAATCGGACAGCTGGTTTCGCGACCGGCCAACCCTGATCGCGACCGCGATCACCGCGGGCGTGTCGCTGCTGGTCGTGCTGCCGGTCGCCATCGCGCTGGGCCAGGCGATCTCGCAGGCGCATGACCTGCGCATCTGGCTGCACTCGATCCAGGACAACGGCATTCCGCTGCCGGACGTCGTCGGCCGGTTGCCGTACGGTGCCGCGCAGGTCACCGAGTGGTGGCAGGCCAATCTCGGTCATCCGCTGCACGCGGGCACCGCGATGCATGGCGCGAGCGGCGAGAAGTTCATCGCGTTCGGCCGGCAGTTCGGCACGAAGCTCGCGCATGCGCTGTTCGAGTTCGGCTTCATGCTGGTCACGCTGTTCGTGATCATGCGGGCCGGCCACAAGTTGTCGGGTGCGTTGCTGCAGGGCGCGCGGCGTGCGTTCGGCCGCGGCGGCGCGCACCTGATCGAACGGATGGTCGCGGCCGTGTACGGCACGGTGACGGGGCTGGTCGTCGTCGGGCTGGGCGAGGGCGCCATTCTCGGCGTCGCGTATGCGCTCGCGGGTGTTCCGCATGCGGCGCTGCTCGGCCTCGTCACGGCCGTCGCCGCGATGCTGCCGTTCTGCGCGCCGATCGTGTTCTGCGGCGCGGCGCTCTGGCTGTTCGTGCAGGGTGCGACCGCGTGGGCCGTCGTGGTGCTGGCGCTCGGCTTCGTGGTCGTGTTCGTCGCCGAGCATTTCGTGCGGCCGGTGCTGATCGGCAGCTCGACCCGCCTGCCGTTCCTGCTCGTGCTGTTCGGCATCCTCGGCGGCGCCGAGACGTTCGGCCTGATCGGACTGTTCGTCGGCCCGGCGCTGATGACGGTGCTGACGATGCTGTGGGCCGAGTGGGTCGCGTGACGGCGAGGCTCGTTGTGCCGATCCGGGCCATCGGCGCAACGGCATCGACGCGTGTGCGAGCCCGCGCGGCGCCTTCACGGTTCGCGACGATCGGGCACGCGCCGGGCCGCGCCGAGCGCGGCGTCGGACACAAGTCTCTACATTTCTTTTCGATCCGGACCCAAAGGTCTAGTAGCATGGGGCTTTCGATCACGCCGGCATGGCGCGGCAGATTTTTCCAAGCATGCGATTGATTCCGATGTCCCGTCCCGCAGCGACGCTGTCGCTGGCCGCCAGCTGCCTGATGCTGCACGGTTGCGCGTGGTTCGACTCGTGGCTGCCGTTCTCCTATTCGCGCACGCCGCTGGCGCGGGCCGCGTCGCGGCACGGCGCGACGCGCGCCGACGTTGTCCGCGCGGGCGGCAACCCGCGCAGCGTGTGGATGGTCCGTAACGGCAGCGGCGTCTGCTACAACTACTTCATCGAGCACGGCAACGAACACCGGGCGTACTTCGTCGTGTTCGACAAGGCCGGGGCCGTCACGCAATACGGCTTCGATACCTGCATGGACGCCGATCGCAAGGGCACGCTTCAACCGGACAAGGCGGCCTCGCGATAGCGCGGCCGCCATGCGCCGCGCGAGCGTGTCACGCAGTCGTCACGCGATCGTGTCGACCACGCCGCCGTCGACGCGCAACGCCGCGCCCGTCGTCGCCGAGGCCTGCGGCGAGCAGACGTACACGACCAGATTCGCGACTTCCTCCGTCGTTGCCGGCCGCTGGATGATCGAGCTCGCGCGCTCGCTGCGCACGAAATCCACCGCGACGTCGTCGATGCTGCGGCCCGTCGCGTCGGCCGTTTCCTTCAGGAGCGCGCGCACGCCCTCCGACATCGTCGGCCCCGGCAGCACCGAATTGACGGTCACGTTGGTTCCGGCCGCGAGTTTCGCGAGGCCGCGCGCGATCGCGAGCTGCGCGGTTTTCGTGAACCCGTAGTGAATCATGTCGACCGGGATGTTCAGGCCCGATTCCGACGAAATGAATACGACGCGGCCCGTGTTGCGCGCGAGCATCCCCTTCAGGTAGTGCCGCGCGAGACGCACGCCGGACATCACGTTCATCTGGAAGTAATGGGCCCATTCGTCGTCGTCGATGTCGAAGAACGCCTTCAGCCCGTAGATGCCCGCGTTGTTCACGAGGATGTCGGCCTCCGGCGTGTGCTGCGTGACGCGCGCGACGCCGGCGGCATCGGACAGGTCGGCGGCGACGCCGTCGACGTCCGCGCCGGGGACCGCGCTGCGCAGCTGCGCGAGCGCGGCATCGACCGACTTGTCGCTGCGTCCGTTGACGACGACACGTGCGCCCGCCTGCGCGAGCCCTTCGGCGATCGCCAGCCCGATGCCGGCGGTGGAAGCGGTGACGACCGCGGTTTTGCCTGTCAGATCGATATGCATGAATGTACCGGTTGGAAGAGGGAAACGGAACCCACCGCGTCTGCCGCGGCGGCCGAAATCAAAGCTTAGGCAAGCATCTCGCGTAGTGGATTGAGGTCCGTTGCGACGAACGTGCTTCTAGACAATCTTCCTGGAAGGCGTGTAACCGAATACGAAAGCCGAGCGGCTCCGACGCCCAAGAGATTTTGAAATAAAAAATCCGCTACACGCGGGCTTTTTGTTTGGGATCAAATTTTGACCATCCCGATAGAAATCATATTAGCGAGAATCTGGCGCAGGTCAATCAATGTAAAGCGGCCCGGGCGCATTGATTCGAGGCCAATTTTTCAGAATTGTCCGATTGTGCCTTGAGAAAAAATGGAGAAATATTTGGGGCACGTTTTATTCGACGATTTCATGTAGTTGGCTAGCCTGCATGTCTGGCCTTTAACAGCCAGAAAGTAAACGCCAAAGGGAAGTCTGCATGAAACGAACAGGGTCGCGACATGGCGCAGCTTGGCAAATGCGACCGATCACGGCGGCAAGATGTTCGAGGCGACCCTCGATCTGAAACACCGTGTATCACCGTCGCGCTTGACGGCCATCCGGTTGCGTGCCCGAAGTGTGGCGGCACCTTCCCTATCGTCGCCACCGGCAAGCGCGCCCATCGCGGCTGATTTTCTGCAAGGATCTACCCCATGCCTGACTTTCTTCAGTCTCGCACGCTGGCTGTTGTTGGCGCGGCACTGCCGGTATTCAACGGTACGCCAGTTCTGGTGCCGGCACGTCTGTCGGGTACCGAAACGCTTGGCGAGCTGTTCTGCTACACGCTCGAACTGAAGACCGCGGATACGCTGGCGTTCTCACCGAGCATCACTGCCAATGTCGATCTGGACAAACTGATTGGCACCGAGGTCACAGTGTTAGTCGAGATCGAGGGAGGCGGCAACTTTGTTCCCGGCATGCCGGGCAACACCGGCATGGGCAATATCGGCGCGGGCACACGCGAGATCACCGGCATGGTCACCTCCGCACGCTTCGTGCGCGAGGAAGGTCGCGCGATGGTGTACGAACTAACGCTGCGCCCGTGGCTGTGGCTTGCCACGAAGAACCAGGACTGTCGCCTGTTCCAGGACATGGATGTCATGGAGATCACGGACGCCGTACTGTCCGCCTATATGTTTCCGGTCGAAAAATGGTTGGCCGGGAATTACCCGAAGCGCGACATTCAACGGCAAAACTGGGAGAGCGATTTCGGATTCGTCTGCCGCCTGTGGCAGGAATGGGGCATCTATTTCTGGTTTGATCATGGTAACGGACATCACCGGCTGATCCTCTGTGATTCGATTGGCGCGCACCGACCGCATGGCGAGGCGTACCGTATGATCCGCTACGAGGGGCCGGGTGGCAAGCATATCGATCAAGAGCACATCCATGAGCTGTCGGTAGAAAACCATCTCACGACCGGACGCGTCACGCGTGTCGATTACGACTATACCGGTCCGCGCGCAGACCTCACGAGCCGCGATGAAAACCCGCGCGACACCGCGCATGCCGGTCAGGAGCACTACGGATGGGGCGACTACGCGCAGCCTCAGGCCGGCGTGAGCGGCCTGTCCGGGGTGCATAACGATGCGACGCGCGAGGCGGACTATTTGGTGCGGGTGCGCATGGATGCGCTTCGTTGCCCCGGCCTGCGCGCGAAGGGAGTGGGCAATCTGCGCGGCCTCGTGACCGGGCAGACTTTCACGCTCGAACGCTGCCCGCAGCAGGCGGCCAATCGTGAATATCTGGTCGTCTCGAGCACGCTTACGATTGAGGAAGTGGCCCAGGCGAGCGGTATCGGCCAGCACTACCGTTGCACGACGGAATTCGAAATCCAGCCCACGAGCGAAATATTCCGCTCGGCGCAGACCCTCACGAAGCCGCGCACGTCCGGCCCGGAATACGCGGTCGTAGCAGGCCCTGCGGATCAGGAAATCTGGACCGACGCATATGGCCGCGTGAAAGTCCAGTTCCTTTGGGACCGGTTGGGAGCGCACGATCACACGTCAAGCTGCTGGGTGCGCGTATCGTCACCGTGGCAGGGCAACCAGTTCGGTGCGACGCACCTGCCGCGCATCGGCCAGGAAGTACTGGTGGAACACATCAACGGCGACCCTGACCTGCCGGTGGTGACAGGGCGCGTGGTGAACGCGTTCAACCAGCCAGCCTGGGCGCTGCCGGACAATCAGGCGCTCTCGGGCTTCCGCAGTCGTGGACTGAAATGCGGTCAGTCGAATCACTTCGTGCAGGACGACACGAACGGCGAAATCCAGACGCAGCTATCAAGCGACTATGGCACCTCGCAACTGAGTCTCGGTTTCGTGCGGCGCATCCTGGGCAACAAGGGACGGCAAGACGCACGTGGCAAGGGCTTTGATCTTCGCACCGACTTGTGGGGAGTCGTGCGCGCGGCGATGGGGTTGCTGATCACGACCGAAGCGCGCAACGGTGCGAGGTCGCACGCGAAGGATATGGGCGAGACGGTCCAGCGCCTGACGCAGGCGCGCGACATTCACTTGAGCTTGACCAGGCTCGCGCAGCGGCATGAAGCGCAGCAGGTGGACGCCGGCCAGAGCGAGGTCACGACGGCGATCAAGGCGCAGAACGATGCCATTCGGGGCGGCACGCCGACCAGCGACGAGCCGCATCCCGAGATGAGCACGCCGCATCTGGTGTTCGCCAGTCCGGCCGGTATCGAAACCACCACTGCGGGCAGCACACACATTGCGAGTGACGAAAATCTCGCGCTTACGACGGGCGGCCACGTCGGCATTGCCGCGCGCAAGTCGTTTTACGCAAGTGTCGCGGAGGCGTTTTCGCTGTTTGTCCACAAGCTCGGTATCAAGCTGGTTGCGGCGTCGGGCGATGTGCGTATCGAGGCACAGGGCGACAACGTCGAGATCGTCGCGAAGAAGGTACTTGAACTGATGAGCACGACAGACTGGATCAACCTGACTGCCAAGCAGGGCATCCGCCTGAATGGCGGTGGTACTGAACTCGAAATCAGCCCGAAGGGCATTCTCGGCTTCACGGACGGCCAGTTTCTCGTTCATGCGGATGACCATGCGACAGAGGCACCACAGTCGAAACCTGCTGATTTTCCGTCGTTCCCGTCCGGGAAAGTGAATCAGGCATTCCCGTTTTCGCTGTGACCATCAAGGAATCTTAATCAATGATCATCAGCCCACCGTTCCTGTCATCCCAACCGTCCGGGACCGGGCATGAAATGGACTCGGCCACCGCCGGTAATACTGTCGTGCCGGATCATGACATCTGTCAGTCCGGTATGCAGGAATGCGCTCCCGGTAACGGCGCCTATCCGGTGAGCTATAGCCTCGGTTGGCATGGCGGCCCTCATCTCGTCGCGCCGAAGGCCGCGAACGGCCAGTCCGAGCCGGTGCGCGCAATTGCCGACGGCGAAGTCGTCTATGTCCGCCAGACCGACGCAAGCGAGAAGCCTTCCCTGCAATACCGTAATGTCCGCACTGACGATGGTTGCGTCGTGATCAAACATACGACAGAGATTGGCGAAGGCGATAGCGCAAAAGTCACCTTCTACTCGATCTACATGCATCTGCAAAGCGTCACGGTCAAGCTTGGCAAGCCTGTCTACCGAAAGGACCTGCTTGGTATGCCTGGGCAGATCTATGGGCAGCGCGGCCAGATACATTTCGAGATCGTTTGCGACACGGCCAACCTTAAGAAGTTGGTGGGACGGACGACGGGGCCGCTCACTGCAACGCAGGGCCGCACGGATGCGATCTACGGCGATATCTGGTTCAAGGTGCCCAAGGGCCTCAAGTTCTTTGCGAATCGGCCGCATCCTTACCGGCGCGATGACACTGAGCCTCCTCAAGGGCCACACCCTTCGGTGCAGACACAGCCGGCTGCCGGTACGACGGCGGTCGATCTGCTCATCCAGATGCATTACGAAAGAGGCGATTGCACGCTCACGACGTTTACGCTGGCCAGCGACGGTCGTTGCGTTCGAGTCGGCGAACCGGTGAAAACACACGGCTACGAGTACAGCCTGTACGCCGAAGCCATGCGTCTGAACAGGCAGTACCGCGATGGCAGCACCAATCCCGCCGCACCCGCGCCTGCAGCACCTGCGCCCAGCCTGATTTACGAAATGCTGCGCCTTGGCCGTGCGATCGGCGAGCCGATGCCCGCAAACGTGAAATTCGGCCACTGGCGCAAGATTGCCACGCCTGATGGTACCGGCTGGATCAACCTGAACGCTTCAAAGAACGACGGTCACCACGGTGCCACGCCGTATGCGGGAATCAGCGTCTACAGCGATGCGGATTTTCCACACTGGGCGGGCTGGAGCCTGATCGACGACGATGCGACACCCGATAGCCTGTGCGAGTCGTCAACGATCAAACGGTGGCTCGACCTCGACGGCGATGGTCAGGTTACGCATGCGGAAGCGAAAGAAGCGCTGCATCACAGGGACGTGCGGAAACGCATGGCACAGGCGATCTGCAAATTCCCTGTTGAATGGGCGAAGCAGGATATCGATACGCGCTGGGGATGGCTCAAATTGCCACACGACGCGTTGCCGACTGCGCTTGCTGCGGAAGACTTCGACACACTGACGGCGCACATCGAGGCGCTCGCGTTCTGGGAGGACATCCAGACTCCGGATCTGCCGTCTGCTGCCGAATGTTGGCACCTGCCGCCGAAGGCAATCATCGAACACCTGAGAAAATGCACATGGCTGAGCAAGGCCGAGATGCAGCAGTTGCTGCCGATGCATATCGTCCGCAAGGATGGGCATGGTCAACACCATTGGGAACCCGTTCCACATAACGGCCGTACTGATGCAATTATTCAACGCTATCGTGTCGAACTAAACAAGTCGCTGCGGAAGTACGGTATTACCACGCCATCTCGCATAGCAGCATTTTTTGCACAGGCGACGGTTGAAAGTGACTGGTTCAGGTCCCTCGAAGAGGGGAGCGGAAGAAATGCCGCATTGCATAACGGCTGGTACGGGCGGGGCTTCCTGCAACTGACCGCGCCTCACGGCAACCTGAATCACGGCAATAACAACTACTACAACTACTTCCGGTGGCGTGGGCGCGCGCCAATTCCGATTCCACCGACCAGTCAGACTCTGCAATGGCGTCAGGATGTTGCTAATAACCCGGACGATGCCGCACAAAGCGCAGGCTTTTACTGGACCAAGTTCCAATTCAGCTCGTCCTCGCCTCATGCGACTGAAACTGCGTTGCAGTACGCGGACGAACTACACCCTAACGTGCGCCATAGCGTGTCGGTGGTGCATGGTCAGCAGGTGTACTACAGCAACGAAACTGCACGCAGGACGGCCGCGATGGTTAACATTCCGGGCGCGGTCTATGGCCACTACTCTGTTAACGGACTTACCGATCGTTACAGCGCTTATGCAAACGCGCTCGTAGTACTAACCGATACGCCATCATTTCCCGATGCACATGGAGTTGCGAAAGAATGGCCGGAAAACTTCCAGCGGAGAACTTCGTGGTAAAGCTTTCAATATTGTTTGGATGTATGGCCCTTCTATTTCTGGCCGTGACGTCATCCGCTTATGACCCAAAGGTGATTTCACCGATCGTGCACGTGGCGAATGTCGGTGCCTGCGAATTCAAGCTTACCGATACCTTTGGTGGAGAGTTGAGAGCCAATCCTAACGGATCGCCCCCCTATGCTGACTATAACGTGGAGCTAAGAAGAAAGACTCTTCCGAACGCCTTCCATATTCAGTTTGGATGTGACACGCGCCCTCCGGTGCAGGTTTGCCACGAATTCGGTGGTGTGGAGCATACCGCCCACGGCTGGGTCGCGTGGGATACCTTGGATCAGGGGCCGCCTCCCAAAGCCGCTCACGTAGAAGTGCGCGAACTTCGCAGCGTCAATGGATCAGGCGCGGTGCGTATCGAAAGCGATACAACGGGCGACGAGCAAAACCGCGGCAGAAATCTGGGCTTCTGCTTAACGTCACTCAGCGGAGCAACCCTATTTGGAGGGACGTCTGTCGATGCTCTCTACGGCAAACACAAAAGCGTCGAGCCTGAGGTCATGCAACTGCTGCGCAGTATCGAATTCATTGATACGTCAGGCGATGGCGCGCGCGGTGCATCGGCTACAGTTCCATCACCGACAGTCCGCCCGCATCAGTAACCACCGTGCCATTGGAGGCTACGCCGGCTCTGCTCTGGCGCAGCCTCTCAATCTATTTGATCGACTACGAGTACAACTTGTATGCGGAGGCGTTTTCGCTGTTTGTCCACAAGCTCGGTATCAAGCTGGTTGCGGCGTCGGGCAATGTGCGTGTCGAGGCACAGGGCGACAACGTCGAGATCGTCGCGAAGAAGGTACTTGAACTGATGAGCACAAGTGACTGGATCAACCTGACTGCCAAGCAGGGCATCCGGCTGAATGGCGGTGGTACTGAACTCGAAATCAGCCCGAAGGGCATTCTCGGCTTCACGGACGGCCAGTTTCTCGTCCATGCGGATGACCATGCGACGGACGCGCCACAGTCGCGTTGTCGGTGTTAGGCGAAACAAAGTTCCCGGCGCAAGGGCAGCCGGGCGAGACGCCGGAAAATCAGATATTGAGGCGCGTATGACGAAGCGAAAACAGGTTGCACTAAAGCTCCTTCAAATGATCAGGACCGTGATTACAGCGGCGATTGGATTTTGCCTGACGTTGTGCTGGGCTACCTCCGGACATGCTGAACAGCCGACCAAGGAAGTCAAGCAGATTGTCGTTACCACGGATGGAGTTCAATGCCCGATCAGACTTGTCGATCCTTATAACGCCCGTGTTACCGAAACGAGATATGTGCTCGACCACTTTCCGTATCGACGAACGGGGCTCGGGGAACTTTATCTACAGTTTGAGTGTGCGAATTCTAATGACGCTGAGGCAATCCGAAATATCGTTTCCGCATCATTTGACGAAAACGGAAAGCAATGGAAAGAGGATTTTTCTGCGTTGTCCGCTGAAGACGTAGCCTTGCTGAAGCCGGTCACTCGGATATTTCCTCTGGAGGCAGCAAATAGCACGGGCATCGCCGTAACTCAAGAGCAGACGAACGGTGATCCAAAGACGCGTGACCGCCGGTTTGCGTTTTGTTTGCGCCATCCCCCGGTCATGCTATGCGGCGGCACACCACAAATCGCTCGTCCCTTTTACCAGAAAAGCGACCTCTTGCCTTTCGCTCTAACCGTAGTCAAATCGATAGAGTTCATCGACGCGCCAGACGATGGCGCTCGCGCTGCATCGGCTGCGACTCCATCACCGGCAGTCATTCCGCCTCAATGACCTTCGGGTCAACGCCGCCTGTGTCGCGTTTTTCCCGCTGCGTTTCAACAATCCATCAAGAGAGCCCGTGCTGCGTGCCTGGCCGCACCCGGCGCTGTACGCATCTGAAACCATGAACACTCAACCCAGCGAAGCCTCAACACCGCCTGACGCGCCCAAGGAGATTCCACCGCCGGAACCTTTTATCGAACGCCTGGCAGCGGTTCGCGCCCACCGGAATCCATTGCTGGAAGCGGCCCGGCCGCTGCTGCGCGTCCAGGCGGATATGCCGAAATATCTTGATACAGACGCCATCCCCGCGCTGCGCTCGCTGCTCGAACAGGAGATGCGCATATTCCAGAAGCTGTGCGAGCAGGCGAGTATTAGGCGCGATCACATGATCGGCGCGCGTTACTGCCTGTGCACGGCGCTCGATGAGGTAGCGATGCAGACGGCCTGGGGGCAGAACTGCGAAAACGGGGTGGCGTGGATCACGAACGGCCTCGCAACAGTCTTTCACGAAGACCGTCAGGGCGGCGACAAGATTTATCTGCTGATCGGCCGGCTGATGAACGATCCGGACGAACACCGTGATCTGCTCGAAGTGATCCACCGCGTACTGAGTCTCGGCTTCGAGGGCCGCTACCGACTCGAAACGGACGGTCACCGCAAGCACGAGGCCGTGAGGCAGCGGCTCTACGATGAGTTCATGTCGCGACGGGAACCTGTGCCGGTGGCACTGTCGCCGAACTGGCGACCGGATACGAATGGCAGGCGCGTGTCGTTCTACAACTTCCCCGTATGGATCACGGTCGCGGTGCTGTCGGTGATCCTGCTGGGCATGTATGGCTATGACAAGTACCGGCTTGCGACCCGCGCGGCCGAAGTCCAGAAGCAGATCGCCGACATTGGCCACATGGGGCCGCCATCCGCATCGCAGGCCCTGCACCTGAAACAGCTGCTGAAAAGCGAGATCGCAGCGGGTACCGTGAGCGTCGATGAGGATCCGCACCACAGCTCGGTGACGTTCCGGGGCGATGCGATGTTCCCGCCGGGCGATGCGTCAGTGAAGGCGACGGTCGCCCCACTGATTGCGAAGATTGCGGGCGAGATCGCCAAGGTGCCGGGCCAGGTGACGGTCACCGGCTACACGGACAACATACCGATCCGCAGCCGCCAGTTCGCGTCGAATCAGGCACTGTCTCACGAGCGTGCGACGCATGTGATGCAGATGCTGCAAGCTGCTGGCATCCCGGCCAATCGTCTCGAAGCCGTCGGCAAGGGCGATGCCGATCCGGTCGGCGACAACAAAACGACGGATGGGCGTTCGCAAAACCGACGCGTCGAGATTGTCGTCACGCGGCAGAGCTAAATCGCGATGCCTGTCCGTTGAGGGGGCCACGTGTTGTTCATGCAGAGATTCGGACGGTGGCGGCTGCAGGCGAATCCAGGGGCGGTTTGCGAGTTGACCGTGACCACCGCTTCTGGATTCGACGACATGCTGCGATGCCGTTGGCCGCGCAGATCGAAGTGCAGAGTTACCGGTTGGAAGAGGGAAACGGAACCCGCCGCGTCTGCCGTGGCGGCCGAAATCAAAGCTTAGGCGATCCGGCCGCGAAGCGTCGGTTCGCGGTTGCATCGCGCCGCGCAGTCTTGTACGGTGTGCGTTCGCCATCCGATCCGGGAGCCCGTCGCGTGAGCCGTTCCGCTACCCCCCTCGCCGTGCCGTCGCCGTTCTGGCGCGACGCCGCGCTGCCGTTCATCGAGGCGCGCACCGTCGACGACGGCCGGACGATCTGCTACGCGAAGCACACGCACGACACGTTTTCGCTCGGCGCGATCGTCGGCGGCACGAGCACTTACCTGAACGGCGCGACGAAGGAACACGTCGGGCGCGGCGTGCTCGTGATCATCGATCCGGAGCAGGTGCATGCGTGCAATCCGTATGGCCCCGACGCATGGGCGTACCGGATGGTCTATGTCGACGTGCCTTGGCTCGCGCGGCTGCAGCATGCGCTCGGACGCGACCCGAACAGCGATTTTCGCGGCTTTTCGCCGAAGTTGACGGAGCGGCGCGACCTGTTCGCGCAGTTCGGCGGCTTTTACCGCACGCTCGTGGCACCCGGCGTCGATCCGCTCGGCAAGGAAAGCGCGGCGGTCGAATTCTTCACGCGGCTGCACGGCGCGCTCGATCGCGGGCTGCCCGTCGACACGCGGCGCGGGACCGACAACGCGAAGCTCGCGCGCGCGGCCGACTACATCGCCGCGCATTGCCGTCAGGCCGTCACGCTCGATGCGATCTGCGCGGCCGCCGACCTGTCGCCGTCCTACCTGATCCGCGCGTTCAACGCCCGCTACGGGATGACGCCACATGCGTTCCTGGTCGACCGTCGCGTGCAGTACGGCCGCGCGGAACTGCGCCGCGGCCGGCCGATCGCCGAGGTCGCGCTCGATGCGGGCTTTGCGGACCAGGCGCATTTCCAGCGCGCGTTCCGGCGCATCGCGGCCGCCACGCCGGGCCAATATCGAAGCGCCGCGAACTGAGCGGGGGAAGGGCCGCCCCATGCCGGCGCCGCAGCGGCCGGCGACGGCTCGCCGCCCGCTGCCCGCCACCCGCAGCAACACCCGTTCGAAGCGACGACGCTAGACGTCGAGCAGATAAAGCGCGCTGCCCGCGAGCAGCAGCGCCATCGCGCGGTTGAACAGCCGCATCCGCCGCGCGTTCGCGAGCCAGTGCCGCAGCGACGCACCCGCATACCCCCAGCACGAGATCGACGCGAAGCAGATCACCAGATACAGCGCCGCGAATTGCCACACCTGCGCGCGATCGCCATCGGCCGCATACGCGCCCATCGCGGCCACGCATGCAAGCCACGCCTTCGGATTCAGCCATTGCATCGCCGCGCCGGCCGCCGCCGACGGGCCGGCGACGTTTGGCGCGTCCGGATCGGCCGGATCGGTCGACAGCCGGCCGTCGTCGAGCGCCAGCCGCAGCGCGAGGTAAAGCAGGAACGCGATCCCCGACCATTGGGTGGCCGTGGTCAGCATCGGCCAGCGCGCGAGCGCCGCGTGCAGCCCGAGGCCGATCAGCAGAAACAGCGCGACGAAACCGAGCGTCGCGCCGGCCGCATAGCGCAGGCTCGCGCCGAGACCGTGGCGCGCGCCCGCGCCGAGCGCGACGATATTGACGGGACCGGGCGTGATCGACGACGCCAGCGCGAACGCGGCCATCGAAACCAGCATGCTCATCATGTGTCTCCATGCGAATGTGAAAGTCGCATCGAGACTAAAGAAGCCGCGCGTGTCCGTATTGAAGAAAACTGCCCTGGGGCGGCGCGGTGCCGTCAGTGCATCGCGCGCGGCGCGTGGGTCGGTCGCAGCGCGTGCGGGTCGCCCGCGTCGCCCGCGTCGGCTGAGCGTATCGGGCCGATGCTGCACGCCTGCGTCGACACCGAGAAGCCGAACGTATTGACGCCGCCCGAGCACGCGACGAACACGCTGCCGCCGTGCATCTCCGCGACGGCCTTGACGATCGACAGCCCGAGCCCGTGGTTCTCCTTGCTGTTCGCGCGCGCTTCCTCGAGCCGGTAGAAGCGCTCGAACACGTGCGAGCGCTGCACGGGGTCGATCGGCTCGCCGGGGTTGGCGACCGACACGTCGACGAGCGAGTCGCGCGGCGTGATCGTCACGTTCAGCGTCGCCCCGGGCGCCGAATGCTGGATCGCGTTGATCAGCAGGTTGGTCATCGCGCGGCGGAACAGCGACGGGTCGACGGCCGCGCGCGCATCGCCGTGCAGTTCGGCGCGCAACTGCGCCTCGTCCAGCGGAATCTCGAGGAAGTCGAGCATGCGCCGCACTTCGTCGGCGAGCGACACGTGCTTCAGGTCGGTCGCGCGCTCGCCGCGATCGCTGCGCGACAGGAACAGCATGTCGTTGATGATCACGCGCAGACGCTCGAACTCCTCGAGGTTCGACTGCAGCGTCTGGCGCATCCGGTCGACCGAGCGGTCGCGGCTCGTCAGCGCGACCTGGGTCTGGCCGATCAAAATGCTGATCGGCGTGCGCAGCTCGTGCGCGACGTCCGCGTTGAAGGCCTCGAGCCGCGCGTAGGTCTGCTGGATGCGCTCGAGCGCGCCGTTGAACGACGCGGCCAGATCGCGCAGCTCGGTCGGCAACGCGTCGGTGTGCAGCCGCTGGCGGCGGTCGGTGGCGTTGATCGCCGCCGCGTCCTGCGACAGCCGTTCGAGCGGCGCGAGCCCGAAGCGCGCGACCGCGCGGCTCAGCAGCAGCGTGACGACGGTGGCGATCGCGATCAGCGCGGCGAGCGTCCACACGAAACGCCGCAGCATCCGCTGCGTGCGCTCGCACGACGACGCGACGATCAGCTTCAGGTCGGGGCGCTCGCCGCTGCCCGCGATCGGGACGGTCTTCGTCATCACGTCGTAGCTGCTGCGGTTGAGCGCGTATTGCTGGAATGCACCGAACGGCTTGCCGACGGGCACGCCGTCGACCGGATGACCGAAGCGGAAGTTGGCGTCGGGGCTGTCGATCTGGTAACGCGTCGACCCGTCGGGCGGTTCGAGATCGGCGAGCTTTTCCTGCATCAGGCGGCCGCGCGCGGCGGTGGTCGCGTGCGACACGATCATCTGCGCGACCTTCGCGCGCGTGTCGATCGTCGCGCGCAGTTCGGCAAACAGCTGGCGCTCCATCATCACGAACAGCCCGCAGCCGACCAGCGTGAACACGAGCAGCGACACGATGCCGAACATCGCCGACAGACGCAGGGTGATCGAGCGTTTCATGCGTGCCTCTCGCTGTCGGCGTCCTCGCGCGCTTCGAGCACGTAGCCCATGCCGCGGATCGTGTGCAGCAGCTTCTCCGCGAACGGGCCGTCGAGCTTGGCGCGCAGGCGCTTGATCGCCGTCTCGACGACGTTCGCGTTGCTGTCGAAGTTCACGTCCCACACGAGTTCGGCGATCGTCGTCTTCGACAGCACCTCACCGCTGCGCCGCGCGAGCACGCCGAGCAGCTGGAATTCCTGCGCGGTCAGGTCGAGGCGCGTGCCGTCGCGGGACGCGCGCCGGCCGATCAGGTCGACGCGCAGGTCGCCGATCGAGATCAGCGTCGATTCCTGCACGCGCGCGCGGCGCGTGAGCGCGCGCAGCCGCTCGATCAGTTCGAGGAACGAGAAGGGCTTGGTCAGATAGTCGTCGGCGCCGCCGCGCAGCCCGCGCACGCGATCGTCGACGCGGTCGCGCGCGGTCAGCATGATCACGGGCGTCTGCTTCTGCGCGCGCAATGCGCGCAGCACGCCGAAGCCATCGAGCTTCGGCAGCATCACGTCGAGCACGACCACGTCGTATTCGAATTCGACAGCCTTCCACGCGCCGTCCTCGCCGTCCAGCGCGGTATCGACGACCCAGCCTTCCTCGGTCAGGCCGCTTTTCAGGTATTCGACGACTTTCGGTTCGTCTTCGACGATCAGGACTTTCATGGGTGTGTCCTTGTAACCGGGTTAGGGGCCGACGCTCGCGGCGGGCCGGAGGGTTGCCGCCGCGACGTCGGTCGGCGTGGCGCCGCCTGTCGCGCCGCCGTCCCAGCCGCCGCCGAGCGCCTTCGCGAGAAACACGACGAGCGCCGCACGCTGACCCTGGATCTGCACGGCCTGGCGCTCGCTCGTCAGCAACTGCTGCTGGGCCGTCAGCACGTCGATGAACGGCGTGAGGCCGCCGGCATAACGGTCCTGCGCGAGCGACACGAGCTTGCGCGCGTCGTCGACGGCCGCCGACGCCTGCTGCGCGGCTTCGGCCAGCACCGCCAGGCCCGTCACCGCATTCTGCACCTCCTGGAACGCGGTGAGCACGGTTTGCCGGTAACTGGCCTGCGCGGCCACGTAGCCGGCCTGCGCGAAATCGACGCCGGCCTTCAGCTTGCCGCCTTCGAACAGCGGCTGGCTGACCGACGCGCCGATCGACCACAGCAGCGCCGGCACGGTGAACAGCCCGGAGAAGCGCGTCGCGTCCCAGCCGATGTCCGGCGACAGCGCGATGCGCGGGAAGTACGCGGCGCGCGCGACGCCGATCTGCGCGTTCGCGGCGGCCATCGCGCGCTCGGCCGACGCGACGTCCGGGCGCCGCTGCAGCAGGTCGCTCGGCATCCCGGTCGGCAGCGCGGGCGCGTTGATCGGCACCACCCGCGGCGGCAGCGAGAATTCCGGGGCCGGCGTGCCGACCAGCGTCGCGATCGCGGTCTCGACCTGCGCGCGCTGCTGGATCAGCAGCTGCGCCTGCGTGCGCGTCGCGTCGAGCTGCGCGCGTTGCTGCAGCAGGTCGAGGCCGGACACCGCGCCGAGGTCGTGGCGCGCGCTCACGTAGTCGAGCGCCTTCTGCTGCAGGTCGATCGAGCGCTTGACGACGTCGATCTCGCTGTCGAGCTCGCGCAGCGCGAAGTAGCTCGACGCGAGATCGGCGGTCAGCACGAGGCGCGCGTTCGCGAAATCGTCGCGCGCCTGCTCGGAGCTGGCCTGCGCGGATTCGACGCTGCGCCGCACGCGGCCGAACAGGTCGAGTTCGTAGCTGACGCTTGCGGCGACCTGGATGTCGTTCTGCACGGTCGACATGCTGCGCGTCGCGTAGTTGGTCTGCGGCCGGTCGGCGGAGATCTTGAAGCGCTGGCCGCTCGCGTTCAGGCCGACGGCCGGATACTGCGCGGACGCGACCGACGCGAGCGTCGCCTTCGCCTGGTCGTAGCGTGCGGCGACGGCCTTCAGGTTCTGGTTGTTGCGCAACGCGTCGGCTTCGAGCGCGTCCAGCCGCGCGTCGCCGAAGGCGGTCCACCAGGCCGGATCGAGCGGCGCACGGGCGGGCGCGGCCGGGTGCCAGTACGCGTCGGCCGGGTCGAGCCGCCACGCGGCCGGCGTCTCGACGGCGGGGCGCCGGTAGTCGGGGCCGACCGTGCAGCCGGCAAGGGCCGCGACCGCGATGGCGGCCAGGACCGCGGCGGGGCGCAGGCGGGCGCGCATCGCGCTCACGACTTCGCTCCCGCGGCGGCGGACGCCGGCTTCACGGCCGGCGGCGCCTGCACGATGACGGTGTCGCCGTTCGCGAGCGCATCGCTCGGGTTCGCGACGAGGCGGTCGTTCGGCGTGAGCGGGCCGTCGACTTCGAGCGTCTGCCCGATCGTGCGCGCGATCGTCACTGCCTTCAGGTGCACCTGGCCGTTCGCATCGACGGCTGCGACGGTCGGCCCTTCGGCGCGGAACAGCAGCGTGTTGGCCGGAATCTGCAGGCGGCCGACCGGTGTCATCGGCAGCGTCGCCTGCACATACGAGCCGGGGAGCAGCCGTCCGTCCGGGTTCGGCAGCGTGATCTCGATCTGCAGCGAGCGCGTCGCGACGTCGATCGCCTGGGACGTGCGCGTGATCGTGCCGTCGAAGGTCTGGCCGGGCAGCTCGGCCTGCGCGACGCTCACGTGCTGGCCGACCTTCACCTGCTGCGCGTACGCCTGCGGCACCTGCACGTAGAGGCGCAACTGGTCGGCCTGCACGACCGTGAACAGCGAGCGGCCCGCGTTGCCGGAATTGACGAGGTCGCCGACGTCGACGTTGCGCTGCGTGACGATCCCGTCGATCGGCGCGACGATGCGCTGGAAGCCCTTCAGTTCGGTGAGCCGGCGCATGTTCGCGTCGGCCGCGGCGAGGTTCGCGCTGCCCTGGTTGAACGCGCCTTGCCGGTCGTCGAGCTCCTGCTGCGACACCGCATCGCGCTGGCGCAGTTGCTGCGCGCGGTCGAACGACGTCTTCGCGAGCGCGAGCGCGGCCTGCGCCTGCTGACGCTGCGCGGTGGCCTGCGCGAGTTCCTGGTTGAGCTCGGGCGTGTCGAGCTCGGCGAGCAGTTGCCCCTGCTTCACGTGCGCGCCGATGTCGGCCTGCCAGCGCAGCACGTAGCCGCTCGCGCGCGCATAGATCGGCGCCTCGACGAAGCCGCGCAGCGTGCCGGGCAGCGTCAGCTTGCCGCCGGTGGCCGCATCGACCGGATGCACGACGTTCACGTACTGGCGCGTGTTCTGCTCGGCCACCGCGTCGAGCCGGTTGCGGTTCAGCACGTTGACGACGATCGTGCGCGCGGCGCCCGCGGCCAGCAGCACGCCGACCACGATCAGCACGACCCGCCCGCGCCGCGACACCGACGTGCGCGTCGGCAGGTGCATGCCGTGTTCGTCCACCTGGATGCCGACGGAGCTGTGATGTTTCTCTTCCATGAATTGACCGGGTCTAAAGGCTAGGGGCGAAAGTCAGTGTCCGGCCTGGCGCGCGCGCCGGCGGGCCAGCCGCGAATGCACGCCGCCGAACACGAGCGGCACGAACAGCAGCGTCGAAACGGTGGCGAACAGCAGGCCGCCGATCACCGCGCGGCCGAGCGGCGCGTTCTGCTCGGCGCCTTCGCCGAGACCGAGCGCCATCGGCACCATCCCGATGATCATCGCGAGCGCCGTCATCAGCACCGGGCGGATCCGCGTCGCGCCGGCCTCGAGCGCGGCCGTGAGCGGCGGCGCGCCGGCGGCGAGGCGCTGGCGCGCGAACGACACGACCAGGATGCTGTTCGCGGTCGCGACGCCCACCGTCATGATCGCGCCCGTCAGCGCGGGCACGCTCAGGTGCGTGCCGGTGATGAACAGCATCCACGCGATGCCGGCAAGCGCGGCCGGCATCGCGCTGATGATGATCAGCGGATCGAGCCACGACTGGAAGTTCACGACGATCAGCAGGTAGACGAGCACGATCGCCATCGCGACGCCCGCGCCGAGACCGATGTACGACGTGCGCATCGTCTCGACCTGGCCGCGCACCGTGAGGTCGGTGCCGCGCGGCAGCGTCGCGCGCGCGTCGGACACGATCCGGTCGATCGCGCCCGCGACCGAGCCGAGGTCGCGGCCCTCGACGCTCACGTACAGGTCGATCGCCGGGCGGATGTTGTAATGCGTGATCACGGCCGGGTTCGAGACGGGGTGGATCTGCACGAGGTTGCCGAGCAGCTGCAGCGGCATGCCCGTGCGCCCGCTCGCGGAAATCGGCGTGCCGAGCAGGTCGTCGATCGACGCGATGTTGTATTGCGGGGTCTGGATCTGCAGCGGGTACTGGACGCCGGTGCGCGGGTTGATCCAGAACGACGGGGTCGTCTGGGAACTGCCGGACAGCGAGATCAGCATGTTCTGCGCGACGTTCTGCGCGGAGAGGCTGAGCTGCTGCATGCGCGTACGGTCCATGTCGGCCACCAGGGTCGGTTCGTCGTTGCGCTGCAGGACGTGCACATCGACGGTGCCGGGGATTTGCCTGATCTTTTTCATCAGGCTGCTCGCGATAGCCATGTTACTCGCGAGATCGTTGCCGAGCACCTGCACATCCATCGCGGCCGGCTGACCGAAGTTGAGGATCTGCGTGATGATGTCCGACGGCTGGAAGAAGAACTCGACGCCGGGGAAGCGCTGCGGCAGCAGCGTGCGCAGCGTCTGCACGTAGTGCTGGGTCGAGCGGTGGCCCGGCTTCAGCGCGATCATCAGTTCGCCGTCGAGCGTGCCGATCGTGCCGCTGTTGCTGTACGACAGGTTGATGCCGCTCACCGGCAGCCCGAGGTTGTCGACGATCGCGCCGAGTTCGTCGGGCGGCACGACTTCGCGGATCACGCGCTCGACCTGGTCGGCGAGGCGCGCGGTTTCCTCGATCCGGTAGCCGGTCGGTGCGCGCATGTGCAGCCGGATGTTGCCGGAATCGGCGTTCGGGAAGAAGTCGCGGCCGAGCACGAACACGAGGCCGGTCGACAGCACGCAGAAGCCGAGGAAGCACGTCGCGTAGAAGCGGCGGCGCACCAGCAGGATGCTGAGCAGCACGATGTACCACGCACGCAGCCGCTCGAACGCGGCGTTGAACGCGTGATGGAGCCGCGCGAAACGCGACGTCGAGTGCTCGGGGCCGGTGCCGGCCTGCTGCGGGCGGAACAGCAGCATCGCCAGCGTCGGCACGAGCGTGCGCGACAGCACGTACGATGCGAGCATCGCGAACACCACGGCTTCGGCGAGCGGCACGAACAGGAAGCGCGCGACGCCCGTCAGGAAGAACATCGGCACGAACACGATGCAGATGCACAGCGTCGACACGAACGCGGGCACCGCGATCTCGCCCGCGCCTTCGAGAATCGCGTCGTGCAGGTTGGTGCCGAGATGCAGGTGCCGCTCGATGTTCTCGATGGTGACGGTCGCGTCGTCGACCAGGATCCCCACCGCGAGCGCGAGCCCGCCGAGCGTCATGATGTTGATGGTCTCGCCGAGCGCGGCGAGCGCGATCAGCGACGTGAAGATCGACAGCGGAATCGAGATCGCGATGATCAGCGTGCTGCGCCAGTTGCCGAGGAACAGCAGGATCATCATCGCGGTCAGCACGGCGGCGATCAGCGCCTCGTGGATCACGCCCTGCACGGCGGCGTTCACGAACACCGACTGGTCGAACAGCGGCGTGATCGTGAGCCCTTCGGGCAGCGTCGGGATCACCTTCGGCAGCAGCGCCTTCAGGTCCGACACGACCTTCAGCGTCGACGCGTCGCCGGTCTTCAGGATCGACATCAGCACGCCGCGCTGGCCGTTCTGGCGCACGACGTTGGTCTGCGGCGCGAAGCCGTCGCGCACCGACGCGACTTCGCGCAGGTAGGTCGTCGCGCCGTTGACGGTCTGCACCGGCAGGCCGTTGATGTCGGCGACCGTGTCGGCCGATGCGTTCGTGTCGATCCGGTATTCGGTCTGGCCCATCTTCGCGGTGCCGGTCGGCAGAACGAGGTTCTGCGCGTTGACCGCGTTGACGATGTCGGCGGGCGTGAGGCCCTTCGCGAGCAGCGCCTGCGGGTCGAGGTCGATCGCGACCACGCGCGTGCGGCCGCCGTACGGAAACGGGATCTGCGCGCCCGGGATCGTGATCAGTTGCGGGCGCAGGAAGTTGAGCGCGATGTCGGCGAGCGACTGTTCGCTGAGCGTCTTGCTGGACAGCCCCAGCTGGATCACCGGGATGCTCGACGCGGAATAGGTGATCACGAGCGGCGGCGTCGCGCCCTGCGGCATCTGCCGCACGATCGCCTGCGCGGACGACACCGTCTGCGCGATCGCGGTCTGCACGTTCGCGCCGGGCTGCAGGAACACCTTCACGACCGCGATGCCTGGCAGCGAGGTCGACTCGATGTGCTGGATGTTGTTGACGGTCGTCGTCAGGATCCGTTCATGGACGGCCGTGATCCGGTTGGTCATCTCCTTCGCGGAGAAGCCCGTGTAATTCCAGATCACGCTGATGACGGGAATGTTGACCGCCGGCAGGACGTCGACAGGCGTGCGCATCAGCGCAAGCGGGGTGGCCAGCACGATCATGATGGCCATCACGATGAACGTGTAGGGGCGCCTGAGCGCGAGATTGACAATCCACATGGAGGCAGCGGGACAGGCGGTGATCAGGCGTCGGTGAAGGGAACCCGAATGATAGGCGTCGGGGCGGAACGGGTCACTGGCGCGAAACTGGCGGAATTGTCAGGTTGGGGCGGGGCGGCGCAAGGTCGATTCATCGGATGAAACGTGCGCGGACGCAGCTGCGCGGAGACCGCCGCCGGACCGCACGCGCACGCCGCATCGGCGGCGCTTCCGCGCATCGGACGCCGCTCAGATCTGTTCCATCCCGACCCGCGCGAGCGCGGCCAGATCGACGACCTCGATCTGGTTGTACGCGAGCCGCAGCACGCCGAGTTTCTCGAGCTGCTGCAACGCCTGGTTGATCCGCTGCCGCGACACGCCGACGAGCATCCCCAGTTCCTCCTGCGAGATCGCGAGCGACGGGCCGGTGTCCGGGTACAGCGCGGGGTTGAACAGCTGCGCGAGCGCCTGCGCGACGCGCGCGTCGACATCGAGCAACCGGCTGTTCTGGATCGACGCGATGAATTCGCCCATCCGGTTGTTCAACTGATGGATCACGAAGCGCGTGAACGGCAGGCTCGTGTCGAGCAGCGCATGGAACGTGTCGACCGGGACGAACAGCACGATCGAGCGCTGGACGGCGACGACTTCGTATTTGCGCAGCTCGCGCTTGATCACGCTGCCTTCGCCGAACCAGCCGCCCGACGGCACGCCGGAAAACGTGCAGCCGCGCCCCGATGCGTTGAAGATCGCCAGCTTCAGCAATCCGCGATGCACGCCGATCCAGTATTCGGACGGCGCGAGCCGCTGCGCGATCACGTCGCCGGCTTCGTGCCGTTCCGCATGGGACTGCGCGAGCACGAGCGCCTGGTGTTCCGGCGCCAGCGCGCGGAACCACGCGCACTGGCCGAACAGCACGGACAGGGCGGGCAACGGGCCCGGTTCGGGCGGCGGGTTGGCCGGCGAGTGGTCCGGCGTAGCGGCCGCGTCGGGCGGCGCAACGGAGTGGTCGTGCATGGGTGCGGGTTTGCGAGGATAGGGATAACACGCAGCGTTCGTCGGGCACTCTGTCGTTTCGATGACAGACGGCTCACAATAGCGCCCGTTAGGCTATCGGCAATTGAACCACATCAAAACCGATCGGGGTGCCTGCACGCCGGCCGGCAGAAAACGGGAGACAGGATCATGACGCAGATGTTCGAGGCCGGACTCGGCCGCCGCGATGCCAACTACGTGCCGCTCACGCCGATCGACTTTCTGGTCCGCGCGGCCGAAGTCTACGGCGAGCGCCTCGCGATCGTGCACGGCGACGTGCGGCGCACCTGGGGCGAGACCTACAAGCGCGCGAAGCAGCTCGCGAGCGCGCTCGCGCGGGCCGGCGTCGCGCGCGGCGAGACGGTCGCGGCGCTGCTGCCGAACATCCCCGCGATGGTCGAGGCGCACTTCGGCGTGCCCATGGCCGGCGCCGTGCTCAACACGATCAATACGCGGCTCGACATTTCGTCGGTGCTGTTCATGCTGCGTCACGGCGAAGCGAAGGTGCTGATCGTCGATACCGAATACGCGGAGCTCGCGCATCGCGCGGCGCTCGAAGTGCCGGGCCTGAAGATCGTCAGCGTCGCCGACGCGATGCCGGCCGACCCCGCGCGCTTCGCGGGCGCGACCGACTACGAGGCGTTCGTCGCGGGCGGCGACCCGGACTACGCGTGGACACTGCCCGCCGACGAGTGGGAGGCGATCGCGCTGAACTACACGTCCGGCACGACCGGCGACCCGAAGGGCGTCGTCTATCACCATCGCGGCGCGTATCTCGCGGCGATCAGCAACATCCTCGAATGGGACATGCCGAAGCACGCCGTGTATCTGTGGACGCTGCCGATGTTCCACTGCAACGGCTGGTGCTTCCCGTGGGCCATCGCGGCGCGCGCGGGCGTGAACGTCTGCCTGCGCAAGTTCGACGCGAAGACGGTGTTCGACCTGATCCGCCGCGAACGCATCACGCATTACTGCGGCGCGCCGATCGTGCAGAGCGCGATCGCGAATGCGCCGGCCGAGTTCCGCGCGGGCATCGATCACACGGTGCACGCGATGGTCGCCGGTGCCGCGCCCGCGCCGGCCGTGATCGCGAAGATGAAGGAGATCGGCTTCGACCTGCTGCACGTGTACGGACTGACCGAGGTCTACGGCCCGGCGACCGTATGCGCGAAGCAGGCGCACTGGGACGAACTGCCCGACGACGAGCGCGCGCGGCTCAATGCGCGGCAGGGCGTGCGCTATCACCTGGAAGCGGGTGCGACGGTGCTCGACCCGGACACGATGGCGCCGGTGCCGGCCGACGGCGAGACGCTCGGCGAGATCATGTTCCGCGGCAACATCTGCATGAAGGGCTACCTGAAGAACCCGCACGCGACGGACGAGGCATTCCACGGCGGCTGGTTCCATACGGGCGATCTCGGCGTGCTGACGCCGGACGGCTATATCCGCATCAAGGATCGCCGCAAGGACATCATCATTTCCGGCGGCGAGAACATCTCGAGCATCGAGGTCGAGGATGCGCTGTACCGGCATCCGGCCGTCGAGGTCGCCGCGGTGGTCGCGATGCCCGACCCGAAATGGGGCGAGGTGCCGTGCGCGTTCGTCGAGCTGCGCAACGGCATGAGCGCGACCGAGGAGGAGATCATCGCGCACTGCCGGCAGTTGCTCGCGGGTTTCAAGGTGCCGAAGGTCGTGCGCTTCGGCGAGCTGCCGAAGACGTCGACCGGCAAGATCCAGAAATTCCAGCTGCGCAACGCGGTCGGGTCGGACAAGGCGATCGACCTGGCGGGGGACAAGAAGTGATCGACGCGACCGGGCGGTTGCCCGGTCGTTCGTCGTGCGTCACGCGTCGCGGGCCAGCCGGAACACGCTGACGGCTTCCGACAATTGCGCGGCCTGGTCGCGCAACGCGACGGCCGCGCGTTCGGCATCCGAGATCAGCGTCGCGTTCTGCTGCGTCGCCTCGCCGATCTGCGTGATGGCCTGGTTCACCTGCTCGATGCCGGTCGATTGCTCGCGCGACGCGGCGCTGATCTCGCCGATCAGCGTGCTGACCTGATCGACGCGCTGGACGATGTCGCGCATCGTGCCGCGCGCGGCGTCCGCGATCCGATAGCCCTGTTCGACGGTCGTCGACGATTCGGCGCTCAGCGCGTCGATTTCCTTGACCGCGGCCGCGCTGCGCTGCGCGAGCGCGCGCACTTCGGCCGCGACCACCGCGAAGCCCCTGCCGTGCTCGCCCGCGCGCGCGGCCTCGACGGCAGCGTTCAGCGCCAGGATATTGGTCTGGAACGCGATGCCTTCGATCGTGCCGGTGATTTCGGCGATCCGGCGCGTCGCACGGCCGATGTCGTCCATCGTCGCGACCACGCGTTGCACCGCCGTGTCGCCGTCGGTCGCGGCGGCCGATGCGTCGGCGACCAGCGCGTTTGCCTGTGCCGCATGTTCGGCGTTCTGCTGCACGGCGGCCGTGATCTGCTCCATGCTGGCTGCCGTCTGTTCGACGCTGCTCGCCTGCGTCGCGATCCGCGCGGCGATGTCGCCGCTGCCGGCCGCGATGCCGACCGTGCCGCGCGCGATGTCGGACGAGCCGCTGCGCACCTGCGCGACGATCCGCGCGAGGCCGTCGCCGATTCCGTCGACCGCCTGCACGAGCCGGCCGATCTCGTCGTTGCCCGCCGCGCCGCGCGCGGCGGCGCCGTCGCGGATGCGGATGCTGAGGTCGCCGGCCGCGAAGCGTTCCGACGCACGCGCCGCCGCATCGAGCGGCCGGCTCACCACGCGCCGCACGACGACGAGGAACAACGCCGCGAACGCCGCGACGAGCACGGCCCCGATCATCAGGAAACGGTTGCGGACGGTGCGCATGCTCGCGAGCAGTTCGTCGTCGAGCGCGATGCCGCCGACCAGCCATTGCCACTGCGGAATCGTCGTGAACGATACGAATTTGGCGGTGGGCCCGGTGTCGTGCGCGGCCGGATCGGCTGACGTGTAAGCGAGCCGGCCATGGCCGGCGGCGAGCATCTGCGTGTACGGCGCGCGCGCGTCGTCCGCGCGCTGGCCGGCCGCGTCGGGATGGACGACGAAGGTGCCGCGCGATGCACCCGGCGACGCGTCGAGCACGAAGTAATAGCCGTTTTCACCGATCTTCAGCGCCCGGATGCCGTCCTGCACGACTTGCAGCTCGGCACCGACGTCGAGGCCGACGAACAGCGCGCCGATCACGCGGCCCGTCGCGTCGGTGACCGGCCTGTACTGCGTGATGTACGGCCGGCCGAACAGTTTCGCGAGGCCCGTATAGCTGCGTCCGGCGACGAGCGGCGCGTAGGCGGGGCCCGCGCGATCGAGGCGCGTGCCGACCGCGCGCGTGCCGTCCTGCTTCTTCAGCGACGTCGTGATGCGGACGAAATCGTCGCCGTCGCGCGCGAAGATCGTCGCGATCGCGCCGCTTTTCTTCAGGAACTGGTCGGGAATCGCGTAATCGAGGTCGAGCGGCTGGCCGCCCGCGGACAATGTCGGTGCGGCGACGCCGCCGATGTCGACGGTGCGGGCCGGGTCGAGCGCGAAATCGGCCGGCAGGAAACTGGCGAACAGCGCCATCGAGCGCGTGGCTTCGGCGGACAGCGCCTTGTCGAACATCTCGACCATCGCGCGGATCGACTGCTCCTTGTCCGCGATGCGCGCATGGGCCTCGTCGGCGAGTTGCTGGCCGGCGAAATGGGCGAGCGCCCATGCGAAGGCGGTAAACAGCAGCGCGACCAGCACGCATGCCAGCGCGGCCAGGCGCGCGCCGACGCTCGCCCGGCCCAGTTGGGTCAATCTCATACGAATCCTGAGTGGAGAGGGAGAGAGGCGGAACGCACGCGCCACCGCATACCGTAAGGAATACGGCAGGTTCGGCGAATTCTTTAGCGGTGCGAAGCCGCAAGGGGCGAGCAGGTTGGCCCCACGCGGGCGGGCGGCGTCAGTGCATCACGAGCCATGCGACGGCCAGATACCGCCCGACCTTCGCGATCGTGACGATCGCGAGGAAGGTCGGCAGCGGCTCGCGCAGCACGCCGGCGATCATCGTCAGCGGATCGCCGACCACCGGCGCCCAGCTCAGCAGCAGCGACCAGCGGCCGTAGCGCGCATACCAGCGCTCGGCGCGCGCGAGCGCGGCCGGCTTGACCGGGAACCAGCGGCGGTCGCGGAAGTGCTCGATGCCGCGGCCGAGCACCCAGTTGACCGCCGAGCCCGCGACGTTGCCGACGCTCGCGACCAGCACCAGCGCCCACACGGGCTCGCGCCCGGCGAGCAGCAGGCCGGCGAGCACGGCTTCGGACTGGAGCGGCAGCAGGGTCGCGGCGACCATCGACACGGCGAACAGGCCGCCGTAAGTGAGCAATTCGGACATCGCGCGATTGTACCGGCCGCACGCCGGCCGGCACCGCTCACGCGGCGGCGTCGGTGCCGAACAGCAGGTGCGAGATCACCGACTTGTCGACCGGTTCGTCGTTGAGCGTGCTGGCGAGCAGTTCGCCCGCGAGCTGCTGCGGCGAGAACACCATGTCCGGCTTCAGCAGGCGCAGCCGCTCGAGGTTGCGTTGCTGGTTCACGAGCGCGACGGTACGCACCGTCGACGCGATCTCGCGGATCGCGAGGATGATGAACGCATTCTCGGCATCGTCGGAGCGCAGCGCGAGCACCGCGCGGGCCGTGGCCGCGCCGGCGCTTTCCAGCACCGCGTGGTCGGTGGCGTCGCCGACGATCAGGTCGGTCGCGCCCGCATAGTTGTGCTCGACGCCGGCCGGCACGATGACGGTCACGGCGTAGCCGCGCTTGCGCAGCCCGTCGTGCACTGCATGCGCGACGGGCGTCGCGCCGACGATCAGGAAATGATGCTTGCGGATCACGTTCGAAATGCCTCCCTTGACGATCCGTTTCAGGCTGCCGCCGATCACCGGCCCGATGACCGCGCTGATCGACGTCGCGAACACCGTGATGCCGAGCACGATCACCGACGCGGTGAACAGGCGCGCGGTGGGTGCGTGCGGCACGATGTCGCCGTAGCCGACCGTCGACATCGACACGATTGAGAAGTAGACGGCCGTGGCGAGGTCGTGGACCGGCGGCGTGAATTCGTCGCCGAGATACAGCACGCCGAAAGTCGCGTAGATCAGCAGCGACACGATGCTGAGCAGCGCGAACAGGCTGCTCGCGGCGACGCTCGCGCGGTCGAAATGGCGCCAGTAGTAGATCAGCGTGACGGCGAGGACGGCCGTGTACACGAATACCGCGTTGCTGCGGTAGCCGCCGAGGATGCTGATCGCGGCGGCCGCGACCAGCAGCAGGATCGACAGCACCCACGCGACGCGGGCACGCAGCACGATGCCGATGGCCATCGTCGCGAGGCCGGCCGCGACGACGACCTGCGGCAGCACGACGAGGCCGGCATTGTCGACGAGGTTCAGCGCATCGGTAAGCCACGCATGATGCGCGCCGAGCTTCGCATGGGCGACGACGGGGCGCAGCACCATCAGTGCATCGAGCGCGAGGAGGAGAGCGAGATACCAGTGCAGGCCGATCGGCGCGAACAGGCGCCGCAGGCGGGTAGTGACGTGCTTCATGCAATCGCCCGGGCGAGCCGGGCATGTCCAACGAACCAGCCGCTACCCTAAAGCATTCGGCGATCGGCTGCTTTTTCGCGGGGCACGGGGCTGACCCGGCACCCGCGCGTGAGGCCGCCCGGTCTCAGTTCCAGCCGGCCATGATCGCGCCCATGCCGACCAGCAGCCCGCCCGTCACGCGATTCATCGCGCGCATCCGCGCCGGACGCTGCAGCGCACGGCTCAGCCGGTGCGAGAAGAGCGCCATCGACGCGACGCCGCCGGCGAACAGCAGCGCGAAGGACGTCGCGAGCAGCAGGAACTGCGCGTTCAGGCTCCAGTCCGCGCTCGGAACGATGAACTGCGGAAAGAACGACGGAAAGAACAGCAGCGTCTTCGGATTCAGGCCGGAGGTGGCGACGCCGCGCCAGAACAGCGCGCGTTCGCTGTCGTCGGGTGTGGTGCCGCCGGGCTGGGCCGACGCGGTGGGCGCGGCGATCGGCGCGCGGCCGAGCCATTGCTTGCAGCCGAGCCACACGAGGTAGGCGGCACCGGCCCAGCGCAGCACGTTCAGCGCGTGCTCGTCGAGACGGACCAGCGAATTCAGGCACAGCGCAGTCAGCGCGAGCTGCAGCAGCACGGCGAGCGTGCCGCCCCATACGCACGGCAGCGCGCGGCGCCAGCCGGTGCGCAATGCCTGGTTCATCGTGAGGAGGTTGACGGGGCCGGGGGCGTAGATGAGGACGGCGGACGCAGCGAGGAACGACAGATAAAGCCTGAACGACATGACGGGATATGCGGAAAACGATGGATCAGGCGCCGGCCCGTGCAGCCGGATAGGCGCGCGGGAGGCGGGACACTGCATGCCTGCGTGTCCGGCGCCGCAACTCGTGATTGCGGCCGGGCGTCCCGGCGCGAAGGGGTTGTCGCGGGGAGCGTGCCGGACAACAGGCATGGAGAAAATGTATCAAGCGGGCCGGTTAAAAGGCTTCCTGTTTTCCAGCAAAACGCACCCGAAACCGGAATCCTGTTCAGATAGAATGCCGATTTTCAGTAGAAGATTCTTTCCATCATGGCTACCCGCGAACGCACGCCCAAAACCCTCGACAACCAGGACCGCAAGATCCTCGGTGCACTGCAAAAAAATGCGCGTCTGTCGAATGCCGAACTGGCCGAACAGATCGGCATGTCGACCACCGCATGCTGGAACCGCACGCGGCAGCTCGAGCTCGACGGTTACATCGACGGCTACGTCGCCCTGGTCAACCAGCGCATGCTCGGCTACGCGGACATCGTGATCCTCGAAGTCACGCTCGATCGCCACGAGGACGACGCGCTCGCGCGTTTCGGCGCCGAACTCGCGGCGCTGCCCGAAGTGCTCGAGGCCTACCTCGTGTCGGGCGAATACGACTACTGGATCAAGGTCGCGGTGGACGGCACGGCCGGCTACGAGCGCTTCTTGCGCGAGAAGCTGTACAGGATTTCGAGCATCCGCCACAGCCGCTCGATGTTCGCGCTGCGGTGCATGAAAGACGTGCCGTCGATTCAGGTGTGACGACAGGGGGAGACGGCACGCGGATCGTCGTGACGACGAGATTCGCGGGTGTGCCGGAAAGGAGCGGCAATCGGGCTGTCGCGTCGAACGGGCGCGGCCCGGAGCCGGAAACAGGCGGGAAATGCCTGCGGGGCGGGAAAACGGATGAATCTTCCGCCGGCTTTTGCGGCGTTCATCCGCCACGCCGATGCCGGACGCGGCGGCCTTACGGCGCGCGTCCCGGCAGGCGGGTCAGACGGATGATGTGACGCTGCGCTCAGCGCGGCAGGCGTGCGTGCGCTTCAGCGATGACTTCGCAGTTCTCGAGGTGCAGTGCCCATGCTTCTGCAAGCAGCTCGCCAACACGTGCGAGCCAGCCAGCGGATTGGGTGGAACGATCGGAGACATTAGACGTTTGCATGACGAAGCCCCATGTAGGTGGCGAGTTAGGGATAACCCTAATCATAGAGGAACGTCACCGCGCTGTGAAATGCGATTTCGTTATATGAGAATTACTGACAATTTCTGTTGCTGCTGCGCAACATGAATTGCACCGGCTTCCGCGTGGCGGACAGGCGTGACGAGGCCGTGGCGAGCACGGCCTTGCATTGACGGGCGGAAGGGGAAGTCAGGCGCGGAGAAAGGGTGCGGCAGCGGGCGATGCCTACTCGCCGATCCATCCGAAGCGCCACGACAGGCGGCGCGTCGCGGCGCGCAGCGCATGCGCGAGTTCGCTGTCCGGCCCGCGCGGGAAGCCGCGCGACGAGCCGATGATCGCGATCACGAGCCGGATGCTGCCGGTGTGATCGAACACGGGCGCGGCGATCGTCCCGATGCCCGGCACCGGCGCATCGAACGCGAAATCGAGCGCGTCCGCGCGGATCGTCGCGAGCCGCGCGCGGAACGCGTCGTCGACCTGCGTCGCGCGGCCGGCGAGGCGCACCGGCTCGTCGGCCAGCAGGCCGGCCAGCACGTCGTCGGACATGCCCGCCGCGAAGATCCGCCCAATCGCGGTATTCACGAGCGACATCACGGTGCCGACCTGCAGGCTCACGTGCTGCGGCCGCGCGGATTCCTCGAGGCGGATCACGGTCGGCCCGAGCGGGCCGAGCGTCGCGGCCGCCACGCTCATGTCGGTCGCGGCCGCCAGCGCGACGATCTCGGTTTCCGCATCGCGCGTCGGCGACACGCGCTGCATCGCGATCAGGCCGAGCGCCTGGGCGAGCGGCCCGCCGCCGAAGCAGCCGGCGTCGTCGCGGCTCAGCAGGCCGATCTTCTGCAGGCTCACCAGATGCGGAAACGCCTTCGCGGCCGGCATGCCGGCCGCCGTCGCGAGATCGCGCAGCGGCAGCGCACGGCCCGCCGACACGAGCGCCAGCAGCAGCTCGCCCGTGCTGTCGAGCGCGTTGATGCCGCGCTGCGCTTTCGTATCGTCGGCAAGCGCGGGCGGCATGCGCTGCGTGGCCGGGGGCATGCCCGGCGCGACCGGCGGGGCATCGCGTCCCGCGCCGAGCGACGCGGTGGCTTGCCGCGCCGCATCGCGCAGCGCCGCGGCGATCGGACCGTCCCAGCCGACATCGATCGATCCGGTCGAGCCGATCACCGTCAACGCGAGTTGCAGGTGTCCGTCCGCGTCCAGCACCGGCACGCACATCGCGCTGACGCCGGGACTCGGCCGGTCCACGCCGCGCTCGATCCCGCGCGCGCGGATCGCGTCGAGTTCGGCCTGCCACGCGCCGGCGTCGGACGTGGGCTGCACGCCTTCCGCGCCGGCGAGCGTGTCGCCGGCGCCGGCCTGGCTGGCCGCCATCGCGTCGAGCTGCGCGGGGTCGCCGAATGCGCGGAACACGCGGCCGGTCGCCGTCGTGTCGAGCGACATCACCGATCCGACGTGCAGGTTCACGTGCAGCGGATAGCCGCCGTGCTCGATGCGCACGATCGTGGGCCCGAGCACGCCCGGCACCGACAGCGCCACGCTCAGGCCGACCGCTTCCGCGAGCCGCGCCGCGTGCGGCAGCGCCGCGCGATAGGCCGGCTGGCGTTCGATCGACATCAGCCCGAGCCGCAGCGACAGCGGCCCCGGCTCGTAGTTGCCCGTGAGCGCGTCGCGTTTCACGAGCGCGAGCCGCGTCAGGCTGACGAGATAGGTGTGCGCCTGCGCGGTCGACAGCTCGGCCGCGGCCGCCAGCTCCGACAGCCCGAGCGGCTTGCGCCGGCGCGCGAGCGCGTCGAGCAGCCGGCCGCCGACCTCGACGCTCTGGATTCCGCGCTGCGCCTTGGGCGGCGCGTCGTCCGCGCTGACTTCGTGGTTCTGCACGCGATGATTCTTCCGTTGACGAAACCCCGCATGGTATCCGACGCCATTTGACGCGCCAGCCCGCAGGTTTACCCGTATTAGACAATAGCAAGTGCATTTGTCATTGACAAATAATCGATGCAGGCAGATGATCCGCTTACTCCCCTCAACACATGGCTCGCAGCCACGGAACGCAACATGGCCAAAGCATTCGCCTCCCAAGCCGATCTGGAAGAGAAGAAAGTCACCTGGACGCAGCTGTCCGAGAACGCGTACGCGTACACCGCCGAGGGCGACCCGAACTCGGGCGTGATCATCGGCGACGACAGCGTGCTGATCGTCGACACGACCGCGACGCCCGCGATGGCGCAGGACCTAATCGCGAAGATCCGCAGCGTGACCGACAAGCCGATCAAGCACGTCGTGCTGTCGCATTACCACGCGGTGCGCGTGCTCGGCGCGTCCGCGTATTTCGCCGAAGGCGCGCAGCACGTGATCGCGAGCCGCGGCACGTACGAGATGATCGTCGAGCGCGGCGAGGCCGACATGAAGTCGGAGATCGAGCGCTTTCCGCGCCTGTTCGCGGGCGTCGAGACGGTGCCGGGGCTGACCTGGCCGACGCTCGTGTTCGAGCGCGAGATCACGCTGTTTCTCGGCAAGCTCGAAGTGAAGATCATGCACGTCGGCTCGGGCCACACGAAGGGCGACACGATCGTCTGGCTGCCGTCGCAGAAGGTGCTGTTCTCCGGCGACCTGGTCGAATACGACGCGGCCTGCTATTGCGGCGACGCGCAGCTCGAACAATGGCCGGCCACGCTCGAGGCGCTGCGTGCGCTCGGCGCGGAGAAGCTCGTGCCGGGCCGCGGCCCCGCGTTGCTGAATCCGGCCGAGGTCGACAAGGGTCTCGACTACACGAAGGATTTCGTGACGACGCTGCTCGCGCAGGGCCGCAAGGCTGTCGAGCGCAAGCTCGACCTGAAGGCGTCGATGGCGCTCACGCGCGAAGCGATGGATCCGAAGTTCGGCCACGTGTTCATCTACGAGCACTGTCTGCCGTTCGACGTGTCGCGCGCGTTCGACGAGGCGAGCGGCATCACGCATCCGCGCATCTGGACCGCGCAGCGCGACAAGGAAATGTGGGACGCGCTGCAGGACTGAGCGGCTCACCGCGGCGCGGCGTCCAGGCGGGCGTCCCGCCGTTTTTCTGACGGCGCCTGAACGACGGCGGCATTGGGCCGCGGTTCGGGGCGCCGGCTTCCGGTCTCACAAGAAAGCAGGGCGCACGTACGCCCTCGGAGACTGCTGCGCGCTCGAATCGCGCGGCCCGTTTGGAGAGAGACATGCCCCAATCGCTTCCCGCCGAAGCGACGATCGCGCACGCGAGTGTTGCGGCGTCGGCTTCCGCATATGAATCCACACCGGCGTCGGACGCCGGCGACGCGCTGCTGTTCCGCAAGATCGCATGGCGGATCGTGCCGTTCCTGTTCCTCTGCTACGTCGTGTCGTTTCTCGACCGCATCAACATCGGCTTCGCGCAGTTGCAGATGAAGCACGACCTCGGCTTCAGCGATGCGATGTACGGCCTCGGCGCCGCGGTGTTCTACGTCGGCTACGTGTTCTGCGAGGTGCCGAGCAACCTGCTGCTTGCGCGCTTCGGCGCGCGCCGCACGTTCACGCGGATCATGCTGCTGTGGGGCATCGCGTCGACCGGGATGATGTTCGTGTCGCAGCCGTCGCATTTCTACGTGCTGCGCTTCCTGCTCGGCGTGTTCGAGGCCGGCTTCTTTCCCGGCATCGTGCTGTACCTGACCTACTGGTTTCCGGCGAACCGCCGCGCGGCCGCGATCTCGGTGTTCTTCGCGGGCGTCGCGGTGGCCGGCGTGCTCGGCGGCCTGATGTCGGGCTGGATCATGCGCGACATGAGCGGCGTGCTCGGGCTGCACGGCTGGCAATGGATGTTCGCGATCGAAGGTGCGCCGGCGATCGTGCTCGCGTGCTTCGCGTTCGCGTATCTGGTCGACCGGCCGCAGGACGCCGCGTGGCTCACGTCCGACGAAAAGGCGCGCGTCGCCGCGCTGTGCGGCGACGGCCGTGCGCATGGCGCGCACGACACACGCAGCCTGATGGCCGCGCTCGCGAACCCGCGCGTCTATCTGTTCGCGTTCATTTACTTCTCGCTGACCTGCGCGTCGCTGACGCTCAATTTCTGGATGCCGTTGATGATCCGCGATTTCGGCGTGACCGACGTCGTGGCCGTGAGCCTCTACACGGTCGTGCCGAACGCGGTCGGCGCGGTGGGGCTGATCCTGATCGCGCGCCGCTCGGATCGCACCGGCGAGCGCCGCAAGCACTTCGCGTGCTGCACGATCGGCGGCGGGCTCGCACTCGCGGCGCTGACGCTGCACCTGCACAGCTTCGCGGCGATGCTCGCGTGCCTGTCGATCGCGGCGACGCTGATCTTCGCCGCGCTGCCGATCTTCTGGGCCGTGCCGACCCGCTATCTGTCGGGCAACGCGGCCGCGGCCGGGATCGCGCTGATCAGCAGCATCGGGATCACGAGCGGCATCGTCAGCCCGTGGGTGATCGGGCTGATCCGCACGCGCACCGGCAGCATGGATCTCGCCGTGTATCTGCTGGCCGTGCTGCTCGCGCTGAGCGGCGCCGCGCTGATGCTCGGCGTGAAGGGCGAACCCGCGCGGCGGGCCTGAACCACGGCCGGGCGCTGATCGTGATCGCGGCGGCGCCCGGACCGCGAGCGTCGCTGCCGTCGGCCGCAATCAGTTCGCAGGCCGCGACGACGTGCGGCGCGTCGAGCGGGCGCCCACTCGCCTCGGGTGTGATGAATCGGCGGTCGGGCGCCGAGGCGCGCCCGATACGCGGCGGAAAGTGCACGGCAGGCAGCGTGGCGGGCAGCGTTCCGTCGGACGCTGCCACGCGCTGCGTGCCGGCTTCGGCGAAAACGACGAACGCGCCGGCCGTGCCGAGGGTCCGGAATGCGTCGCGGCGTCGACGGCTGCGGTGACGCAAGCGCCGTCGACGCGCTTCGATTCGGAAGCGTCGCGCC
This sequence comes from Burkholderia sp. RF4-BP95, assembly GCF_001521985.1. Classification (NCBI taxonomy): domain Bacteria; kingdom Pseudomonadati; phylum Pseudomonadota; class Betaproteobacteria; order Burkholderiales; family Burkholderiaceae; genus Burkholderia; species Burkholderia sp. RF4-BP95. The sequence goes on from NZ_LOSX01000018.1 coordinate 696,562, forward strand.
CGGACAGCACGGGCGCGACGCGGGTACTGCGCGACTAGCGCGCAACCGCATAGCGCGGCGCCGGCGAATCCGTCGACAGGTGCGGCGCCATCGTGCGGCGCGCGGCCTCGTACGCATCCCATTCGCCGGCCGCGTGCAGCGACGGAATCGTCACGAGTTCGCCGCGATCGAAGCCGACCAGCGCCGCATCGACGAGGTCGGACGCCGACATCACGATCTCCTTCGGCAGGTGTTCGAGCGGCAGGCCGCCGGTTTGCCAGAAGTCGGTCGCCGTCGCGCCGGGCAGCACGGCCTGCACCTGCACGCCTTGTTCCGCGAGTTCGTGGTGCAGCGACTGGCTGAACGCGAGCACGAATGCCTTGCTGCCGCCGTAGACGCCGTTGAGCGTTTCCGGCGACAGCGCGACGATCGACGAGATGTTGATCACGGCGCCGCGGCCGCGTGCGACGAAGCCGGGCACGGCGGCATAGGTCAGGCGCGTGAGCGCGGTCACGTTCAGGTCGATCATCCGCGTCATCGCGTCGACGTCGCTGTCGAGCAGCGGCGCGTGCGTGCCGACGCCCGCGTTGTTGACGAGCAGCGTGATGCTCGCGTCCTGCTTCAGCTTCGCCTCGACGGCGGCGAGCGCCGCGCGGTCGTTGAGGTCCGCGCCGACGATTTCGACGCTGCGCTGCGTGTCGTTCGTGATGCGCTCGGCGAGCGTGGCCAGCCGGTCGCGGTTGCGCGCGACCAGGATCAGGTCGTAGCCGCGGCGCGCGAGGCGGTCCGCATAGATCGCGCCGATGCCGGACGATGCGCCGGTAATGACGGCGGTACCGCGATGTGCTTCAGTCATGATGTCGCTCCATGTCGAGGAAAGGTGAGTGCGTGAAGGCATTCTGGCCTCGAATCGCGGCGACACAAATGACGTAGATGGGTATGATTTCGGACATCGGGTTGGTCGTGACGATCATGCCCCGCTACTGGAGATACGCATGCACCGCATCGGTTTTCTGATCAGCGACGGCTTCCAGATCATGGCGCTCGCCGCGCAATCGGTGTTCGAGTACGCGAACATGGTCGCGGGCGAGCCGTTCTACGTGATGGACAACTATTCGGTCGACGGCGGCGACGTGCGTTCTTCGCTCGGATTGCCGGTCGCGACGCGCGCGCTGCGCGGGCGGATCGACGTCGATACGTGGATCGTCGCGGGCGTCAACGATCCGCTCGCGTCGCCGGCGCCGGCCGGCGTCGTCGCGTTCCTGCGGCGCGCGAACGCGCGCGCGCGGCGGATCGCCGGCATCTGCACGGGCGCGTTCGTGCTCGCCGAGGCCGGGCTGCTCGCGCAGCGCCGCGCGACGACGCACTGGGCGTACGGACGCGGCATGCAGCAGCAGTTTCCGGACATTCGTGTCGAGGAGGACCGGATCTACATCGTCGACGGCCCGATCTGGACGTCCGCCGGGATGACGGCCGGCCTCGACCTGGCGCTCGCGATGGTGGAGAAGGATCTCGGCGCGGACACCGCGCGCTCGGTCGCGCACAAGCTCGTGATGCACCAGCGCCGTGCGGGCGGGCAGTCGCAGCATTCGGAAATGCTGGACCTCGCGCCGAAATCGGACCGGATCCAGAACGCGCTCAACTATGCGCGGCGGAATCTCGGCCGCGCGCTGACCGTCGAGGAACTGGCCGAGGCCGTCCACCTGAGTCCGCGCCAGTTCAGCCGCGTGTTTACGCTCGAAACCGGGCAGTCGCCGGCGAAGGCGATCGAGCGGCTGCGGCTCGAGGCCGCGCGGCTGATGATCGAGCAGAGCCGGCATTCGCTCGATGTGATCGCGAAGGAGAACGGTTTCCGCGACCGGCGCCACCTGCGCGATGCGTTCGTGCGCGGCTTCGGCGTGCCGCCGCAGGCCGTGCGGCGCGACGCGCGGGCGGACACGCGCGAATCGGGCTGACGCGCGCGGGCGCGCCGCCAGCGCGGGTCGGAAAAATCGCGCAGAATCTCCGGCATTCCTCGCGAGGAGACATCATGCACGCCGCCCCGTTCAGCATTGCGATTCCCGATCACGCGCTCGATGACCTGCATCGGCGCCTGCGCGACACGCGCGCACCGGTGCTGACACCGGCCGCGCCGTGGCAGCAGGGTGTGGATGGCGCGTGGCTGCACGAACTGGTTGCGTACTGGCGCGAGGGCTTCGACTGGCGGGCGGCGGAGCGTGCGCTGAACCGGCAGCCGCAGTTCGTCGCGGACGCAGGCGGGCAGCGTGTGCATTTCATCCATCGGCGTGGGGCGGGGCCGAAGCCGTATCCGCTCGTCATCACGCACGGCTGGCCGGGCTCCGTACTCGAATTCGACGCGCTGATCGATCGCCTGTGCGATCCGGCCGCGTTCGGCGGCGATCCGCACGACGCGTTCGACGTGGTCGCGCCGTCGCTTCCCGGCTTCGCGTTCTCGCCCGCGCCCGCGGCACCCGGCATGTCGGCATTTCAGGTCGCCGACCGCTGGGCGACGTTGATGTCCGGGCTCGGATATCGTCGCTTCGGCGCGCAAGGCGGCGATCTCGGCGCGGGCGTGTCGATTGCGCTCGGCGCGCGACATGCCGACGTGGTGCGCGGCATCCATCTGAACTATCTGCCCGGCAACTACGAGCCACCGACCGACGCGGCTTCCCCGCTGACCGAAGACGAACGCGCCTTCGTGACGCAGCGCGGAGAGTGGGTCGCGCTGGAGGGCGGATACGCGCACGTGCACATGACGAAGCCGCAGACGCTGGCCGTCGCGCTCAACGATTCGCCGGCCGGGCTGGCCGCATGGATCGCCGAGAAATTCCGCACGTGGAGCGATTGCGATGGCGACGTCGCGAAGCGGTTTTCGCACGACACGCTGCTGACCGGTATCTCGCTCTACTGGTTTACCGGCTGCATCGGTTCGTCGATGCAGATGTATTGGGAAAACCGGCTGCAGCCGATGCGCTTCGCGGCCGGGCAGCGCGTGGCGGCGCCCGTCGCGTTTGCGCGGTTTCCGAAGGAAATCAGCCGTCCGCCGCGCAGTTGGGTCGAACGGGTGTTCGACGTCGTGCAGTGGACCGACATGCCGAGCGGCGGCCATTTCGCCGCGATGGAGGAGCCGGAACTGCTGGCCGACGATATTCGCCGATTTTTCCGACGCTTTCGCTAATGCCGCCGGGTGCGGCTTGGGTGACCAAGTGCGCCGGCGGTCATTCATGCGCGTGTCGGCGAGTGCATGCGCCGTGCGGATCGTGACGCGACGATGTCGCCCGTCTTGCCGCGCGATTACCGTGTGATTACCGCGTGACAAACGGCGCCGCATCGTGCGGCGCGGTGCGTGCATGCTTGCGCTGGCGCAGCAGCGCGACGCGGCAATTCTCGCGCGCGGTCTCGCGGCCGTCGTCGTCGAGCAGCACCAGATCGCCGCGCATTACGTTGAGCGTGATCACGTCGTCGCCGGGCGCGCCGAGCGTTTCCGGCGTATGCACCGACCCGGCCGGTTCGAGCACCGTCGAGCCGGCCTGCGCGATCCACTCGTATTCGCGGTAGCGCCACGCACCCTGCAGCGTATGGACGAAGACCTCGCCGTCGTGGCGATGGCGCGGCAGCGTGCCGCCGGCCGGCATCTTCAGCAGCGCGGTCAGCGTGTCTTCCGCCGCATTGATATGCAGATACTTGATCGCGAGCCCCGGCAGGTCGGCGCTCATCGGCAGCCATGGCAGCGCGTCGCCGGGCAGGCACGAAATCGGCGGCAGGTTGGTCGGGAGCGGGGCGGACGGCTGCGTCATGGCGGGAGGCGAGCGGAAACGGGAAGTGCGCATTATCGCAGAGCCGGATCGGGCCGCAGCCTCTCGTCGGACGGCGCCGCCAGCGAAACCTGAACGCGGCTACGCGTCGCTGCCGTCGCCGCCCGGCCGCGCCACCGCATGCGCCGCGTCGAGGCACGACTGGAACAGCAGCGCCGCGCGCGTCGGTCGCGGCGAGCGCCGCAGCAGGCTCACGAACCGGCACCGATAGTTGAAGCGGTGCGGCGCGATCGGTTGCATCAGCCCCTTGTTTTCGAAGCTCTCCGCGTAATGGTCGGGCAGGAAGCCGAGATAGCGGCCGGACAGGATCAGCGTCGCGATCGATTCCTGGTCCGATGCCGTCGCGCTGCGCGTGAGCTTCGCGCGATGGCTCAGCTCCATGTTCGGCGAATGGAAGCCGAGGCCGGCGAACGCGTGGTTGCGGATCGTCGTCCACGTGAGCTTGCCGTGCGGCGCGTCAAAGAGCGGATGCTGGCGGCCGCAGTACAGCAGCATCCGTTCGTCGAACAGTTCCGAATACACGAGGCTGCCCGAACTGCGGTGCGCGGGGATGATCCCGACCTGATAGCTGCCGTCGATGATCCCGCGCTCGACCTCGTTGATCGACGCGACATGCAGGTTCAGCGCGACGTCGGGCGCTTCGTCCGTGAACTGGCGGATCGCGTCGCCGAGCCGTGCGTTCGGGTTGGTGGCGGTCTTGTCGAATACGGCGACGTGCAGTTCTCCGCCCATCTTGTCGTGAATGCCGTCGATCCTGCTGCGAAATGCCTCCATTGACGCAAGCAGTCGCAAGGTTTCCTCGTACACGGTCTGCCCCTCGGCGGTCAGCGTGAAGCCCGCGCGGCCGCGTCGGCACAGCACGAGGCCGAGGCGCGTTTCCAGATCCTTCACGTGCCGACTGATCGTCGAGATGCCGATATTCAGCTCGAGTTCGGCCGCCGCCATCCCGCCGCACTGCACGACGCCCTTGAAGACCCGCAGCAGCCGCAGATCCATGTCGCTGAGCTGCCCGAGCAGCGCGCGGCTCTTCGGTTTCTTTGCTTGCATAGTTGCGCAAGTGAACATTGATATTGCGATATTGAAGAGACTAATTGGCCTCCCGACAATGCGCAACATCATCACAAGAAGGAGGGGCGCGCCGCGCCGACCGACATGACCGACACGATCACCGCCAGCCAGCAGGACGAGACGAACCTCCGCACCGACGCCGCCTGGCTCGACGCCCACTGGATGCCGTTCACGGCGAACCGCCAGTTCAAGTCCGATCCGCGCATGATCGTATCGGCCAAGGACGCGTATTTCACGGATGGCGAAGGCCGCAAGATCTTCGACGGCCTGTCGGGCCTGTGGTGCACGGGCCTCGGTCACGGCCGCACGGAAATCACGGAAGCCGTGAGCCGCCAGGTCGCGCAGCTCGACTACGCGCCGGCGTTCCAGTTCGGTCATCCGAAGTCGTTCGAGCTCGCGAACAAGATCAAGGACCTGACGCCGGCCGGCCTCGACTACGTATTCTTCACGGGCTCGGGCTCGGAAGCGGCCGACACGTCGCTGAAAATGGCCCGCGCGTACTGGCGCGCCAAGGGCAAGGGCACGAAGACGCGCCTGATCGGCCGCGAAAAGGGCTATCACGGCGTGAACTTCGGCGGCATCTCGGTCGGCGGGATCGGGCCGAACCGCAAGCTGTTCGGCCAGGGGATCGACGCCGACTTCCTGCCGCACACGCAGCTCGCCGAAAACCGGTTCTCGCGCGGCATGCCCGAGCACGGCGCCGATCTGGCCGACCGCCTGCTCGACCTGATCGCGCTGCACGACGCATCGAACATCGCGGCCGTGATCGTCGAGCCGTTCTCGGGTTCGGCGGGCGTGGTCGTGCCGCCGAAGGGCTATCTGAAGCGCCTGCGCGACATCTGCACCGCGCACGACATCCTGCTGATCTTCGACGAAGTCATCACGGGCTTCGGCCGTGCCGGCGCGATGACGGGCGCCGACGCGTTCGGCGTGGTGCCGGACATCATGAACTTCGCGAAACAGGTGACCAACGGCGTGCAGCCGCTCGGCGGCGTGATCGCGACGAAGGAAATCTACGACACGTTCATGGCCGCGGGCGGCCCCGAGTACATGCTCGAGTTCCCGCACGGCTATACGTATTCGGCGCATCCGGTCGCGTGCGCGGCCGGCGTCGCGGCGCTCGACCTGCTGGTGAAGGAAGACGCGGTGGCCCGCGTGCGCGATCTCGCGCCGTATTTCGAGGCGGCCGTGCACGGGCTGAAGGGCCAGCGCCATATCACGGACATCCGCAACTATGGGCTGGCGGCGGGCCTGACGATTGCGGCGCTGCCGGGCGAGCCGGCACGGCGCCCGTACGAGATCGCGATGCGCTGCTGGGCGAAGGGCTTCTACGTGCGCTACGGCGGCGACACGATCCAGCTCGCGCCGCCGTTCATCTCGGAGAAGCGCGAGATCGACAACCTCGTGAACGCGCTGTCCGACGCGCTGAACGAAGTGAACTGAGCGCGGCCCGTGCCGCGCGACAACCGAATTCACGAGACAGAGCCAGAAACATGAAACACGACAGCAATGTGACCTCCACCGTCGGCCATCTGATCGACGGCAAGCGCGTCGACGGCGGCAGCCGCGTCCAGCCGGTGTTCGACCCGGCCACCGGCGAATCGCACAAGAGCGTCGCGCTCGCCGACAAGCTGACCGTCGAAGCGGCGATCGCGTCCGCGCAGGCCGCGTTCCCGGCGTGGCGCAACACGCCGCCGCTGAAGCGCGCGCGCGTGATGAGCCGCTTCAAGACGCTGCTCGAGGAGCATGCGGACGAGCTGTGCGCGCTGATCACCGCCGAGCACGGCAAGGTGCTCGCCGACGCGATGGGCGAATTGCAGCGCGGCATCGAGAACGTCGAATACGCGACCTACGTGCCCGAGTTGCTGAAGGGCGAGCACAGCAAGAACGTCGGCCCCGCGATCGATTCGTGGAGCGAATTCCAGGCGCTCGGCGTCGCGGCCGGCATCACGCCGTTCAACTTCCCGGTGATGGTGCCGCTGTGGATGTGGCCGATGGCCGTCGCGTGCGGCAACACGTTCGTGCTGAAGCCGTCGGAGCGCACGCCGTCGTCGACGCTGCGCATGGCCGAGCTGGCGCTCGAGGCCGGCCTGCCGCCGGGCGTGCTGAACATCGTGAACGGCGACAAGGAAGCGGTCGACACGATCCTGACCGACCCGCGCGTGAAGGCGGTGAGCTTCGTCGGCTCGACGCCGATCGCCGAATACATCTACGCGACCGGCTGCGCGCACGGCAAGCGCGTGCAGGCGCTCGGCGGCGCGAAGAACTTCGCGGTCGTGATGCCCGACGCCGACATCGGCAACGCGGTGAACGCGCTGATGGGCGCCGCGTACGGCTCGTGCGGCGAGCGCTGCATGGCGATTCCGCTGGTCGTCGCGATCGGCGATGAAACGGGCGATAAGGTGATCGACGGCCTGAAGGCCGAGATCGCGAAGATGAAGGTCGGCCCAGGCAACGGTGCGGGCGTCGACATGGGGCCGCTCGTCACGAAGCAGCATTTCGAGAAGGTGACGGGCTTCGTCGACGCGGGCGTGGAAGCGGGCGCGACGCTCGTCGTCGACGGCCGCGGCGTGAAGGTCGACGGCCACGACGGCGGCTACTACCTCGGCCCGTGCCTGTTCGACAACGTGAAGCCCGGCATGCCGGTCTATCAGCACGAGATCTTCGGGCCGGTGCTCGGCGTGATCCGCCTGAAGTCGCTCGACGAGGCGATGGCGCTGATCGACGCGCACGAATACGGCAACGGCACGTGCCTGTTCACGCGCGACGGCGAAGCGGCGCGCTACTTCAGCGACAACATCCAGATCGGCATGGTCGGCATCAACGTGCCGCTGCCGGTGCCCGTCGCGTACCACTCGTTCGGCGGCTGGAAGCGCTCGCTGTTCGGCGACCTGCACGCGTACGGCCCGGATGCGGTGCGCTTCTACACGAAGCGCAAGACGATCACGCAGCGCTGGCCGTCGGCCGGCGTGCGCGAAGGGACGGTGTTCAGCTTCCCGTCGAACCGCTGACGCGCGATCCGGCCGCGACGTGACGCCATGCGGCCGGCGTAAAGACGCACGGGCCCGCCCCGGTCGACGACCGGGGCGGGCCTTTTCACACGTGCGGCGGCCGTGCCGACACTCAAGTCGGGGAAGGCACGCTTACGGCGCGACCACGTGCCACATGTTCTTGAAGTTGTCGCCGTTGCGGTCGCCCTGTTTCATGTCCTTCGCGAAGAAATACAGCGGCTTGCCCTTGTAGGCCCATTGCGGGCTGCCGTCGTCGCGCTTGACGATCGTGTAGGGGCCGACCGGGACGTCGGTCGCGCTGGCCTTGTAAGGCGGCCAGATCGATTCGCATTGGCCCGTGCAGGCGCTGGTGCCGGCGTTGGGCTTGTCCTTGTCGAATGCGTAAACGGTCATGCCGTTCGCCGCGACGAGCGCGCCGTTTTCGACCTTGGTGATCGAGCCTTGAGCCGAGGCCGAAACGGACGCCATGGCGAGCACGGCGGAGCTGACGAGCAGCACGGCTTTCATGATTACCTCCTTGTGGTCCGGTGGGCGGCGCAGCCGCACGCATGGCCGGGCGTGCGCGCGACTGCGGGGAATGGTGCCGGAACGCGGCGCCGTGGCCGCCGGTGCGAGCGACGTGAAGTCGAATGGCGGAGGCACGGACCCGCTTCATTCACCATAGGCGGTTTTTGGCGGGGCTGCGAGAAGAACGGGGGGCGCATCGGCGATGCGTATGTCTCGCGCAACGACGCGGCGGTTGCGCGCGTGCGGCGGGATTCGGCATCCGTCCCCGAACCTTCGCGGGTCGAACGGGCCCCCGCGGCGCGCTTTCACGACGGATAGCGACACGCCGCGATGCCGTGCCGTCAGCGAAATACCGGCGCCGACGCGAGCGCCGACAGCACGGCCGGCATCGCGAGCGCGGCGGCGATCGTCTGGAACGCGGTGATGCCGGCCATCAGCGGCGCGTCGCCGCCGAGCTGGCGGGCCATGATGTACGACGAGGACGACGTCGGCAGCGCCTGGAACAGCAGCGCGATGGTCAGCGCGGCATCGCCGAGCCCGAACAGGCGGCCGGCCGCGAGCGTGGCGAGCGGCATCGCCATGAACTTGAACGCCGACGCGACGCACATCGGCTGCATCCATTCGCGCGCCGCGTCGAACTTCAGCGCCGCGCCCACGCACAGCAGGCCGAGCGGCATCGAGGCGGCGCCGAGCGCGCGCACGGCCGGTTCGACGGCGGCCGGAAACGCGATGCCGGCGACCTGCATCGCGATCCCCAGCGCGCACCCGACGACCAGCGGATTCGACAGGATCTGGCGCACGAGCGCCCACGCGCCGAGCCGCGTGTCGCCGTAGCGCGCGAACACCAGCACGCACATCAGGTTCACGGTCGGCACGATCGCCGCGACGCACACGGCCGCGAGCGCGATTCCGTGCGCGCCGAAAAGTCCGGCGGCGAGTGCGGTGCCGACATAGTTGTTGAAGCGCACCGCGCCCTGGAACACCGACGTGAACCCGGCGCCGTCGACCGAAACGAAGCGGCGGACCAGCAGCAGAAGCGCCGCGACGAGCACGGTCGAACCGACCAGCGCCGCCGCGAGCGGCAAGACGGGCAGTGCCTGCAGCCGCGCGTCCGCGAGGCCGTTCGCGAACAGCGCCGGCAGCAGCACGTAGTAGCAGAGCCGCTCGGCGTGCGGCCAGAACGCATCGCCGATGAAGCCCGTGCGCCGGAGGCCGTGGCCGAGCGCGACCAGCAGCGCGACCGGCGCGAGCGCGAGCAGGATGGGGCCGATCATCGACGCGCCTTCAGGCGACACGGGCCGGACGGCAGGCGCGAGGAGCGGCGGAACGAAGCGGGAATCCATCCGGCGGGCAACATGGCGGCACGCAATCGAAAGAGTGACGATGCCGCCAAGTTAACATGCGGATGCAGCAGGAATAATGGTTAATTATCGGGCGTTCAATGAGAAATTCTCATGGATGACGCGGTGACTTCGGCGGCCAGCGCACGCGCGAAACGCTCGGCCGGCCGTGACTGATGTTCGAGCAGCACGACCTCGCGGCCCATCTGCGGCTGGCCGAACGGCAAGCGCGTGACGGGCGGCAGCCGCGCGAGCGTCGAGTCGGGGAGCGCGACGATCGCCGCGCCAAGCCCGCGCGCGACCATCCGCGCGATCGTCTCCGCGCTGTCGAGCACCATCTCCTCGCGTACGCGCACGCCGATGCGGCGCAACTCGGCGGCGATCATCCGGCCGGCCCACGCCTGCGCGTCGAAGCGGATGAACGGCAACGCCTCGAGCAGCGTGCCCGCGTCGCGCTCCGCATACTGCGGCGGCGCGAGCAGCCAGAAGCGGTCTTCGTACAGCGTGGTCCACGTCAGCTCCGCCGGATGCGGGCGCACGGGGCGCGTCGTGATCGCGGCGTCGAGTTCGCCGGCCGCAACGCGGTTCGCCAGTTCGGCCGACATGCCGGCCGATACGTGCACGCGCAACGACGGGTGCGCGGCGCGCAGCGCGAGCAGCGCGTCGGGCAGCGGGCCGGACAGCGCGGTCTGGATCGCGCCGATCCGCAGGCGGCCGACGAGTTTTTTTTCGTCGCTGAGCGCATCGGGAATCCGGTCGACCATCGCGAGCACCTGCTCGGCCTGCGCGACCAGGATGTTGCCGGCTTCGGTGAGTACCGGCTGGCGGCGCGAACGGTCGAACAACCGGACGTTGTATTCGCTTTCGAGCGTCTTGATCTGCAGGCTCACGGCCGATTGCGTGAGCCCGATCGCTTCGCCGGCGCGCGCGAAGGTGCGGTATCGGGCGATCGCGACCAGCGTTCGGAATGCGCGTAGTGACATGGACTCGGTGAAGTGGGCGGCCGGGGCCGGCACGCGGATTGCTCGGTGATGCCGGAGGCGGCGCACGGGCGGCAAGCCGATCGCGGCGCCGACGACCGCCGACGACCGCCGACGACCGCCGAAGCCGGCGGCCGCAGCCGGCACGCTGGCGGACATCATGCCCGTGCGTGCGGAAACGGGCAACCGCGGCATCTGCGCGCGCAGGCGCTCGCGCCGATCGCCAGGTGCGGGTTTTCGCGAATGGCATCGAGCCGGGCGTGCGCGCAACGCTGCCTGCGGGGGCGGTCGTGGTCGGTCGTGCCGCCCGCAAGCGTTTGATCGACGCCTCGGGGCGACGCGGGCTGTCGCGTCGGCCCAACCCTTCGCGGAGGTAACGACGATGACAGACGACCCCGGCGACGTTGCGCGTGCCAGCTATCGCGCGTACGTCGACAAGGACCGCGACGCGATCGAAGCGCTGATCGCACCGGACTTCCATTTCACGAGCCCGCTCGACAACCGGCTCGACCGCGACGCGTATCTGGCGCGCTGCTGGCCGAACAGCGCGATGCTCGCCGGTTTCGAGTTCGTCGACGTCGCCGTGCACGGCGAATACGTGTTCGTGGTGTACGAAGCCGACACGACTGCCGGCAGGCGGTTCCGGAATGCGGAGCGGTTGCGTGTCCGCGATGGCCGGATCGTCGAGGCCGAGGTGTATTTCGGCTGGTACGTGCCGCACCAGGCGCCCGAGGGCGGGTTCATCGAATCGGGCGGCTGACGCGTAACGGGCAGCGGCCCGTCACACCCAGAGGCGGTACATCCAGAACGATTCGTCCTCGGCGAAGCGTCGTACGAACTCGGTCGGCGAGAAGCCCGTGATGCGCCGCGTCGCGCGGCTCAGGTGTGCCTGGTCGGCGAATCCCTCGTCCAGCGCGAGCGCGGCCCAGTCGACCGGCTGCCCGGCGTCCTGGCGGTCGCGCGCGGCGAAGAACACGCCTTCGGTGCGCACCAGCGTTTGCCAGTCGCGCAACGAGCGACCGCTGTACGACTTGATGCGCCGTTCGACCTGACGCGGGCTGTGGGTGTACCGCCATTCGCGCGCTTTCGACGCGAGACGCCCGACCCAGCTGCGCCCCGCATCGCGCAGCGACGACAGCGGCGACACGCTGCCGCGCAGCGCATGCCAGCGCGGCGCGAGGTGGCGGTCGAGCGCGGCCAGCGCGTCGTCGTCGTGTTCGGCATCGGCGAGCGCATCGAGCAGCGGCCGCCAGCTGTCGTCGAGACATGCATGCGCGTCGACGAAGGTGTCGTGGATCGCCGGCAACGCGACGCCGAACAGCGCGCGTGCCGCATCGGCATGCAGGCAGACGATACCGCCTTGTCCGCTCGTCGGCGCCCAGCTCGCGACCGGCATCGACTGGCTGCCCGACAGCGTCGCCGATGCGCCGAACGGCCGCCATACGGGCCCGTCGCCGGTGCGCCGGACGAGCCCGACGTCGAGGCCGCGATACCACGACAGGCAGACGAGCGGCGACGCGGGGAAATGCGTGAGCCGCTGCGCGTCGCTCAACATGAAGCTGCGCGTGTCGCGCGTGATGATCGCGACGACTGCGCCTTGCAGCGCAGCCGGCGGCTGATACAGCCGGGTGGGCGGCGACCGGCCGTCGAACAGCACGCGCGGCGCGCGCGCGAGCGGATCGGGACACGGCGGCAATGTCGGAGACGGACCGAAGGGCATGACGCCGGAGTATAGGGACCGGCGCCGCACGTGTCGATGTCGTTTGCGTTCAAGACCGGCGGCGCGTCGATCCGGACAATCCGGCGCATGAACACACGATCCTCTTCCCGATGCCCGTTTCATGCGGACGCCGCCGATGCGGCGCCCGCGCTTCACCCGCCCGGCGTATGGCCGCCGGGGCCGCGTGCCGGCCTGACGGGGTGGCGGTTGCTGCGCGCGATGTCGCGCGACCTGCCCGGCGCGCTCGCGGGCTGGCAGCGCGTGCACGGCGACGTCGTGCACCTGCGCATGTGGCCCGAACATGCGGTGGTCGTGACCGATCCGGCGCTCGTGCGCGCGTTGCTGGTCACGCATCACGATGCGTTCGTGCGCTGGGAGCGCGGCATCCGCGTGTTTTCGCAGGTTCACGGGCACAGCGTGCTGATTGCCGAGGGCGACGCATGGCGCGACAAGCGGCACGCGCTGCAGCCGAATTTCATGCCGAAACCTGTGCAGGCATTCGTGCCGTCGATCGCTGCGACGGCCGGTCATGCGCTCGCGCAGTGGCCCGCGCACGACGCGCACTGGCCGATCGAAAGTGCGCTGACGTCGCTCGCGATGGACGTGATCATGCGCACGATGTTCTCGGATGCGATCGGCGCGGACGCGCGCGTGGCCGAGGCCGCCGTGCGCACGGTCAGCGCGGCCGCGAACGCCGAGTTCTACCAGCCGGCCAGCGCGCCGGACTGGATGCCGTGGAAGCGCGGCAAGGCGAGGGCGCTGGCGGTGCTGAACGGATTGATCGACCGCCAACTGCATGCGCGTCTCGACATGCCGGAGCACGGCTGGCCGGACGATCTGCTGTCGCGCCTGTTGCGGCTGCACCGCGCCGACATGCGCGCCTGGCCGCTGCAAGCCGTGCACGACGAGTGCATGACGACCTTCCTGGCCGGTCACGAGACGGCCGCGGCCACGCTGACCTGGTGGGCGTGGAACATGGCCGCGAATCCGGCCGCGCAGGCCGCCGCGCGCGACGAAGTCGTGCGCGTGCTGGGCGGCCGCGCGCCGACCGCCGACACGCGCGCCGCATTGCGCTATCTGACACAGACGCTCGAGGAAACGATGCGCCTGTATCCGGCGGCACCGATCCTGATCAGCCGTCGCGCATCGCGGCCGGTCGCGTTGGGCGCATGGCAGTTTCCGGTGCGAACGCTGTTCATGCTGCCGATTCAGCTGATGCATCAAGACGCGCGGTGGTTTCCGGAACCGCAGGCATTCCGGCCCGAGCGCTTCGCCGACGACGCGCCGGCGATTCCGCGCGGCGCGTACCTGCCGTTCGGCACGGGGCCGCGCGTATGCCTCGGGCAGCATCTGGCGATGACGGAAATGACGGTGGTGGCGGCCATGATCCTGCAGCGCCATGAATTGTCCGTGCCGCCCGGCATGACGGCGCCGCGCGCGACGCTGAACGTGACGCTGCGGCCCGGGCGCGCGCTGCACCTGGCGATCGCGCCGACACGGCGGGCGGCGGCGGTCGGACCGTCGTGACGCGGCGGCGTCGCGCTCAGCCCGCCGCATCTTCCCCCAACGCCTGAATGAACCGCGAAAACAGCTCCGGCTGCGACGAAATCCCGAGCTTCGCGTAAAGATGGCGCCGATGCACCTTCACCGTCTCGGGTGAAATCGCCAGCCGTTCCGCGATCGCCTTCGACGAATTGCCGCGCAGCACCATTCTTGCGATCGACATCTCGCGATCGGTCAGCACGCCCGCGCCGAAGCGCGCGAGCGCCTGCTCGACGCGCGCGCCGAGATCGTCGTCGGGCGTCGCGCGCGCGGCATCGCCCACCAGCCGCCAGTGCTGCCGGATCGTCGCGAGCACCCACGGCATCGCGGCCGTCAGCTTGCCGAGCGGCTCGACGTCGAAGCGCGCCGACGCGCCGAGCGACAACGACAGCAGCAAGTCGGGGTTCGGCCGCAGCAGGATCTGGATTTCGTCGTCGCCGACCGCATCGCGGAAGTAGCTCAGGAAATACTCGCTCTGCCGGAACAGGTCGGGCGCGACTTCCTCGAGCCGGTAGCAGCCGTCGGCGAGCCCGTCGTGCGCGGCCTGCAGGAACGGGTCGAGCAGATATAACCCATTGAGGTAAAGCGGCACCGGCGACGCGCTGTCGGAGCCGCCCGTGTCGTATTCGTCGAGCACGAGCGGCACGCCGTCGCGGCCGATCGCGGTCGCGAGCGCGTTGTCGAACGGCACCATTTCGTTGAGCAGCAGCACCAGGAAGCGCCAGAAGCGCGGCTGGCCCAGATGATCGATCGCGCGGCCAAGCGCCTGGTGCATCGCGATTTCGGAGAAGAGTCGATCCATACCACCACCGAAGGGTGTAACACGAAGGGGGAATAGCGGTCCTGAATTTGGCTTCCTAGACTGCCACGCAATCAATCGGGCCCGAGTATGGGTGTTCAAAAAAGTGCAGGGTAGGAGCAACAGGAGAACGAAATGGCGATGATGTCGGAATCGACGGGCACGCTGCAAGCGACGCCTGCCACGGAAGACGCGCCGCGCGCGCTGTCGCAGACGCTCAGCGTGCGCGACGCGGTGATGATCACCGTGTCGGGCGTGACGCCCGCAAGCTCGATCTTCGTGATCGCGCCGTTCGCGATCCAGCAGGCCGGCAGCGGCGCGGTGCTGTCGTTCCTGCTCGGCGGCGTGCTCGCGCTCGCGTTCGCGCTCTGCTACGCGGAGCTCAGTGCCGCGCATCGCAGCGCAGGCGGCGAATACGTGATGGCCAAGCGCGTGTTCGGCACGCTGCCCGGCTACCTGACGTTCATCACGGTGCTGTCCGTCAGCGTGTTCATCCCGGCCGTGCTCGCGAGCGGCGCCGCGCCGTACCTGAACAACGCGCTCGGCACGCACTTCGGCAACCAGTCGGTCGCGCTCACGATCGTCCTGCTCAGTTACGTGCTCGGGATGCTGAACATCAAGACGAATGCGTGGATCACGGGCGCGTTTCTCGTCGTCGAGATCGGCGTGCTGATGCTGATCGCGGGGCTCGGCTTCGGCTCCCCGCATCGCGGCGCCGACGCGCTGATCGCGCCGGTCGTCGCGAGCGGCAATGCGCTGGTGCCGGCCACGCTCGCGGCGATCGTGCCCGCGATCGGCACGGCGATCTTCTGCTACAACGGCTTCGGCTCCGCCGCGTACCTCGCGGAAGACCTGCGCGGCGGCAACCGCAACGTCGCGAAGGCGGTGATCTATTCGCTGCTGGTGATCCTCGTCGTCGAACTGATTCCGCTCACCGCGATCGTGCTCGGCGCGCCGTCGCTGACGGAGCTGACGAAGAGCGCGGACCCGATCGGCTATGTCGTGCGTTCGCTGAGCAACCCGGCGGTGTCGCGCGTGGTCAGCGGCGGGATCTTCCTGTCGGTGTTCAACGCGATCATCGCGATCGTGATCACGATGGGGCGCCTGCTTTACAGCAGCGGGCGGCATGCGCTCTGGTCGCGCACCTGCAACCGCGCGTTCTCGACGATCCATCCGCGCTTCGAGTCGCCGTGGCTCGCGACGCTCGCGCTGGCGGTGCCGTCGTCGGGGCTGGTGTTCGTGTCGAGCCTCGACGAGCTGACCGCGTTCACGGTCGACCTGCTGCTGCTGATCTACCTCGTCGTCGGGCTGGCCGCGCTGGCGAGCCGCCTCGTGCGGCGCGACGTCGAGCATCACTACCGGATGCCGCTGTGGCCCGTGACGCCGCTCGTCGCGGTCGCGGGCGCCGCGTACACGCTCTACACGACACTGGCGACGGCGACCAAGCCGACCGACCTGATCATCATCGGCGGGCTGCTGGTGGCCGCGCTCGTCATGTATGCGGTCTGGGCGCGCCACAGCGATGCGTTCCGCTCGCTCTGACCATATCGAACACCGAACCATCGAAAGACGGAGGAATTGCATCATGCGCACGAGGGATCTCGGCATCCGCATCGGACTCGGCACGCCGGGCCGCTTCAACGCGATCACGGACGTACCGGGCGTGCGGGTCGGACATTGCACGCTGAACGTGGAGAACGGCGATGCGTCGATCCGCACCGGCGTCACGGTCATCGAGCCGCGCGCGGGCGCCGCGCACGATTCGCCGTGCTTCGCGGGCGTACACGTGCTGAACGGCAACGGCGACGCGACCGGGCTCGAATGGATCCGCGAAGCCGGCCTGTTGACGACGCCCGTCGCCTACACGAACACGCACAGCGTCGGCGCGGTGCGCGATGCGCTGGTCGCGAACGAGCGCGAAGCGGCGGTCGGCCGCGTGTACTGGTGCATGCCGGTCGTGATGGAAACCTACGACGGCCTGCTCAACGACATCTGGGGGCAGCACGTGAGCGCCGCGCACGTGCAGCGCGCGCTGGCCGCCGCGCGGTCGGGGCCGGTCGCCGAAGGCGGCGTGGGCGGCGGCACCGGGATGATCTGCCACGAGTTCAAGGGCGGCATCGGCACCGCGTCGCGCGTGGTCGCGGCCGACGCGGGCGGCTGGACCGTCGGCGCGCTCGTGCAGGCGAACTACGGCGTGCGCGAGATGCTGCGCGTGGCCGGTTATCCGGTCGGCGAGGTGTTGCGGCACGTGCATTCGCCTTTTCGCGCGCCCGATGCACAAGGCGAGGCCGGGATGGGTTCGATCGTCGTCACGATCGCGACCGACGCGCCGCTGCTGCCGCATCAGTGCACGCGCCTCGCGCAGCGGGCGAGCGTCGGGCTGGCCCGCGTCGGCGGCGGCACCGAGGATTCGAGCGGCGACATCTTCCTGGCGTTCGCGACGGGCAACGACGGGCTGCCGGCCGCGAACTACGGCAGCAAGGGCGTGCCGACGACGGCCGTGAAGATGGTGAACAACGACCACATCTCCGCGCTGTTCGTCGCGGCGGCGGAAGCGGTGGAGGAAGCGATCGTGAATGCGCTCGTCGCGGGGAACGACGTCGAATCGCGCGGCGCGCGGGTCGAAGGGCTGGGGCAGGCGCGTTTGCTGGATGCGTTGCGCGAAGTGGGGTGGCGGCCGGGGCGCGGCGCCTGAAACGGCATGCGCCGCTTCAATCGAAGCGGCGTGGCGGACAGTGTCGTTGCGGCGATCGGCCGGCGCGTCGTGCGCGCGCGCATGCGATGCGTGCGATGCGTGCGCGGCGGGCCTGGCCGTGGCGACGCGGCGTCATGTTCAGCTGCCGAAGTAGACGTTGCAGAAGCTGACGGGGCCGACGCATGCGTTCGGGTCTTCCTGCTTCGATTGCGCACGATCGACGCGGTCCGCGGCCTGGACGGCTTCGGCGCGATTCGCCGGTTGCTGCGCGGCGTCGACCGGCGCGGGCTGGGCATGCGCGACGGCGGCGGTGAGCGACAGGGCAACGAGGGCGAGGTGCAGCGGCTTCATTTGGGTTTCTCCTGGGTCAGTGCCAGTCTCGCTGGCAGTGAGGAAACTATAGGCTCGCACTGCTTAGAGATTAATCATCGCGGGTGCAGAGCTTATTTCCATTCGGAACAAGGATGACGTTGCGCGCGCATCGATCGCCGCCGATCGCCGTCGACGGTCAGTGACGATGGCGATTGAACGGTGCGTCCTTGTCCAGCAGCGCGCTGCGGATGAAGTGCAGGCAGCCGACGATGCGCTGCATGCGGCGGCGCTCGTCGGGCACCGCGTACCACGCGTGCAGCGTGTGCTGGGCGGCGCGGATCGCCAGATTCACCGATTTCAGCGTGCGCGCATGGTGGCCCGTCGTCGGATCGTCGAAGAAGCGCGGCAGCTCGCGCAGCACCGCATCGATCGATGCGGTCCAGTGCAGCGTCTGCGGCGGTTTCGATTCGCAGAATCCGTGCAGCTCGTCGCGCAGGTCGATCACCGCATGGCCGACCTCGAGCGTCGACAGCATCCAGCGCAGCGCGTCGCGATGCTGCCGCGTGCGCTTGACGAGCAGCGTGCGCAACTGCGCCATCAGGTCGTGCGTGCTCGACTGGAAGCGTGCGGCGAGGCCGTCGCGCGTGCCGTCGCATGCGAGCGTGACCTGGCGGCGCAGGTCGTGCGCGATGCGCGACGTGAGCCACGGCATGTGGGTCGGAAACACCACGGCGAACACGATCGAACACGCGAGCATCGCGACGACGATGGCGAAACCGTTGTTGATCAGCACCTCGGGCGTATACGCGATCGCGTTGTCGGGGCCGGCGAGCAGGCAGAAGAACACCGCGAAGCCGATTCCGTAGCCGGACAGGCCCGGACGCATCGCGAGAAACGCGCCGAGGCCGAGCACCGGCGCGAGCGCCGCGCACAGCAGCGGAAAGCCGTCGATGTTCGGATAGACGTAACACAGGAACACATAGCCGACGGCCGTCGCGAACGCCGCGCCGACGCCCATCTGCGCGACGAACTTCGGCGCACGCGGCGACGTCGAGCTCAGCGCGCACGCGATCGCGGTGGCGATGACGGCGAGCGAGCCGCTCGGCCATTCGGACGCGATCCAGAACGCGCTCATCGCGCCGACGGCGACGAGCGTGCGCAGGAACGTGAAGCCGACGAAGAACGAATTGGTTTTCACCGCGTAGTGCGTGACCGAGCGTTCGAACGCGTGATCGTCGCGGTCGAGCGACGCGTTGGTGTCGGCATAGCCGAGATACTCGCCGATGAAGCGATACATCAGCTCGATCGCGGTGTCGAAGTCGAGCAGGCCGCCGGCCGCGTGATCCTCGATCTCGCGGCGCGACGCGCGCGCGGCCTTCGGCAGCGCGCCGTGAAAGCGGCGCAGTTCGAGCAGCGCGCCGGTGGTCGACGCGATCCCG
This sequence comes from Burkholderia sp. RF4-BP95, assembly GCF_001521985.1. Lineage (NCBI taxonomy): Bacteria > Pseudomonadati > Pseudomonadota > Betaproteobacteria > Burkholderiales > Burkholderiaceae > Burkholderia > Burkholderia sp. RF4-BP95. The sequence continues at coordinate 715,769 of NZ_LOSX01000018.1, forward strand.
CGCTGCCGCTCGTCGCGCAACGCGGTCACCCGCTGCGCGAGCGCATCGATGTGCGGCGCGAGCGCATCGAGCACCGCGTCGGACCGGTTCGCGCGCAAGCGTTTGACGAGCTGGTGCAGCGCATGCAGGCGCGTGCATGCATTCATGAACTCGCTGTTCAGGCGCGCGAGCCGGCGGCTGCGCGCGCGTATGTGCGGATCCTCGAACGACGCGAACGCGCGGTTGGCCTCGAAGCCAACGATCTCGTCGACGAAATCGGCGAAGCGCCGCTCGAAATCGCCGCGTGCGAGATCGCCCGACAGCGCGCCGGCCGCGAATGCCGCGAACTTCACATGACGGGCGGTCAGCGAGCGCATCAGCGCCTTCGCGGAGCTGAGGGGAAGAATCAACGCGCTGACCGCGCCGGAGCATGCGATGCCGAGCGCGACTTCCGCGGCGCGCGTGAGCGCGGACTGGAACAGCGTCTGCGGCGTCATCACCGCGGGCAGGCCGATCAGCGCGGCCGTGTAGCCGGCGAGCACGAACCCGTACCAGCGGAAATGGCGGTTGCGGACCGCGAGCGCGATGCAGCCGCCGATCCACAACGTGATGCCGGCCATGTACAGCTCCGGCTGCTGCGCGAACAGCCCACCGAGCGCGAGCGCGCCGACGAGGCCGGCCGCGGTGCCGAGCACGCGGTAGAAACTCTTCGCGAACACCATCCCCGACAGCGGCTGCATCAGCACGAACACGGTCGTCATCGCCGTGCGCGGCTGCGACATCTCGAGCCGCATCGCGATCCCCATCGCGAGCAGCGCGGCGAGCACCGTTTTGGCGAGATGCAGCCAGATCAGGCCGTCGCTCGCGGCCCAGTCGCGCGCGGCGCCGCCGAGCGGATCGAGCCAGGTTCTCCATCGTGCCGGTTCGATGGAAGGTCGCTCGATCGCAGGTTGTGGCTTCATGAAGAAAGAGGGGGCGCGTGCGGTGTCGCGGCGCGTCCGGACGGGTCCATTCGACTGATGAGGCGCCGATTGTAGGAGTGCGGCGCGCGGGCATTAACGCAGCTGCAGGGAAACGATAGTTGCAGGGCGCGTAACAATCTGTCGCATCCGCTGGAGGAAAATAGCGGCTCCGCTACAGGTGGCTCACAGGAATGGATACCCTACAAAACATGCGGGTGTTTACGCGCGTCGTCGAGGCGGGCAGTTTCACCGCGGCCGCGCAATCGCTGAATTCGACGACGGGCGCGATGTCGCGCGCGGTGTCGGAACTCGAGGCGCGCCTGCGCACCCGTCTGATGAATCGCTCGACGCGCCGCCTCGCGCTGACGTCGGCCGGCGAAAGCTATCTGCGGCGCTGCCGCCAGATCCTCGCCGACGTCGATCGCGCCGAGGAAGAGGCGAGCTGCGCGCACGAGCGGCCGGCCGGCGTGCTGCGCATGCACAGCTTCGCGAGCGTCGGCCATCACTACGTGATGCCCGCGCTCACGCGCTATCACACGCAATATCCGGACGTATCGATCGAGCTGTCGCTGTCGCAGCGCATGCCCGACCTGTTCGACGGCACGAGCGACATGGCGGTCGTGACCGCGTCGTCGCTGCCCGATTCGGAGCTCGTGTCGCACCTGCTCGGTTCGACCTTCAGCATCCTGTGCGCGTCGCCGGAGTATGTGAAGCGCCACGGCGCGCCGGCGCGGCCGCAGGATCTCGGCGCGCATGCGTGCCTGACGCTCTGCACGCCGGCGTTTCCGACCCACGAATGGGTGCTCGAAGGCGCCGAGGGCGTCGAGCAGATCCATGTCGCGGGGCCGGTGCAGACCAACACGGCCGAATCGCTCGCGCTCGCGATTCGCGACGGCATCGGGATCGGCATGCTGCCGCTGTACGCGGCGATCGACGCGTTGCAGGAGGGCACGCTCGTGCGTGTGCTGCCCGGTCACATCCTGCAGAAGATGAACGTGTATGCGTTGTATCCGTCGCGCCGCTTCGTCGACGCCAAGGTGCGCACCTGGGTCGAGATGCTGCGTGCGCAGGTGCCGGGAATGATCGCGCACGACGTCGAGATGCTGAACGCGATCGAGCGGGAACCGCAGGCCGCCTGAGGGCGAATACGCCGAATACGCGACTACGTAAAAAGATGGCCGCGTGCCCGACGGCACGCGGTCCGGCCGCATCCGTCGTCACGGACCGGTTCACGCGAACTCCGCCGCGCCCGCAGGACACGTGTCATGCGGGCGCGACGTGGCGTCATGCACTCACAGCGCGGGCTTGACGGCCACGCCCGATTCGGTTGCGCCCGCACCGGCCGGGCCATATGCGGCATGCGCGGCCTTGTGTTCGGCGAGCCGTTTTGCCGCCAGGCGTTCCTGCGCGGCCATGATGTCGTCCGGATAGTTGCCGGCGTCGCCGAGCGACGGGTTGTAGCCGACCGATTCGAGGTCGTAGAGCTCCTGCAGCACCTGCGCGCGCGTGACGGGCGACTTGGCGGACTGAGCGAACGACAGGGCCGGTGCGGCAAGCAGGACGGCAGCGGCGGCGGTAACGACGAGCGATTTCACGATGTTCTCCTGTAGGCGGGGTGTGAGGCCGGTTCGGCGATCGATGTGTGATCCGAACCATCGATGCCAGTCTATGCAGCGCACGCGGGCGCAAAAACCCCGATTCCAGGCAAGCAGATTTCCAGATGGAACAACATTGACGCACGTCGCCCGCGTTGCGCGAACCCGTCCGTCAAGACAGGTTCGCGGCAGGCGGGCGACGTGCGGTACTGCGGCGCCGAACTCAGAAGCGCGTGCGCATGCCGATCGTGCCGACGATCTGGTTCGCGGTGCTCGATGCGCCGCCCGACGTGTTGATGAACGCCTGGTAGCCGCGGCCCGACGCGTGCTGGTACATCGCTTCCGCATACAGGTCGGTGCGGCGCGACAGCTTGTACACCGCCTGCAGGTCGACCTGGTGCCACTTCGGATCGGTGCCGTGCTTGCTGTCCGGGTTCGACACGCTGGCGTCCGTGTACACGTATGCGGCGCCGAGGCTGACGGCCGGCGTCACCGCGTAGCGCACGTTCACGTCGTAGTTGTTGAACGCGACCTGGCCGGTGGAGCCGAACGAGCCCGAGTTGTCGTACTGCGAACGCGTATAGACGAAGCCGACCGTCGCCGGACCGAACACGTAGCTGACGCCGCCGCCGTAGCTGCGCATGCGGTCCGCGCCCACCGACCAGCCGCCCTGGCTCACGCTCTTCGCTTCGGCCACGTCCGTCGCGCCCGGGCTCGCGCTCGTCGAGCCCTTCGTGCCGTTCATCTGCAGGTAAGCGCCGGCCAGCTTCAGCGGGCCGTTCGTGTAGCTCGCCGCAACGCTGTACGCACGGTTGCCGGCGAAGTTCGTCGAGTTCGAGAAGCCGTACAGCGCGCCGACCTTGAAGCCCGCGATCGTGTCGCTCGTGTACTTCACCGCGTTGTTGATGCGCACCGAGTGGTTCAGGTTGTCGTTGTCGAACGGGTGCGCGAAGCCGGCATCGCCGAAGTCGCCGGACGTCGCGGACAGCGGCGCGACGAAGTCGACCATCGTGTCGTACTGGCGGCCGAGCGTCAGCGTGCCGTAGCCGCTGCTGGTCAGGCCGACATATGCATGGCGGCCGAACAGCTTGCCGTCCTGGCCGAGCGCGCCGTTGTTGATGTTGAAGCCGTTCTCGAGGACGAACAGCGCCTTCACGCCGCCGCCGAGATCTTCCGTGCCGCGCAGGCCGAAGCGGCTGCCGTTGACTGTGCCGCTGGTCATGCGCCACAGCGATGCGCCGCCCGCGTTGTTCGTGTACGCGATGCCGGCATCGATCAGGCCATACAGCGTGACCGAGCTCTGTGCATGCGCGAGCGGGGCGAACAGCGCGGTGGCGGCTGCGGCGGCAATCAGGGTTTTGTTCATGTAACTGCTCCTGCGTGTGGGACGAGTGACCAAAGTTCGGCGCCAGTGTAGGGGCGGGGTCGCGCGATTGCGGCCGCCGGCGCGCGAGCGCACCGTTGCGAGTTGCGCAAGAGTGCGTCACATGGCGTTCACAAATCGATGCGGAGGCCGGATGGCGTGAGTTTTCGTCGATGGCGCGACGCGAGATGCGGGCCAGCGGTGTTCGCCGTGTCGCGCATTGACAACACGGGCGTCACCGGTGCGGGAGTTGATTGCCGCGCCGCGCGCGTGGAGAATGGGCGGACCCATGCCGAGATCCGGAGACATCCGATGACCACGCCTCGCCGTCCGTCGTTCAGTTCCGCGTTGTGTTACCGCAACCCGAAAGCCGCGCTGGCATGGCTCGAACGGGCATTCGGCTTCGAGCGCTCGATCGTCGTCACCACGCCGGAAGGCGACATCGCGCATGCCGAAATGAAGTTCGGCGACGGCCTCGTCATGATCGGCGGCGCATGGGCCGACTTCATCGCGTCGCCGGAAGACATCGGCGATCGCAACACGCAGCACGTCCACGTGCACCTTCCCGACGACGCGGACATCGACGCGCACTGCGAGCGCGCACGTGCGGCCGGCGCGGAGATCCTGCAGGCGCCGGCCGACCAGTTCTACGGCGATCGCATGTATCGCGCGCGCGATCCCGGCCGGCATGTGTGGACGTTCGGCAAGCACGTGCGCGACGTGACGAACGACGAGATGCGCGCGGCCACCGGCCTGACGATCGAGGATTTCAACTAAGCGCGGCACGCATCGCCGGAGCCGGTTTTCCCCACCACGCGGCGCGCTGGCGCCGCATGACGCCTGGACCCACATGAACCTCTTCAATGCACGCCTGCGCGGTCGCGACGGGCTGTTCACGATCGGCATCGACGGCGACAGGATCGCGCGGATCGACGCGCAAGCCGCACCGGTGGCCGCCGTCGGCGCCGGCGATGTCGATGCGGGCGGCCGGCTCGCGATTGCTCCGCTCGTCGAACCGCACATCCATCTCGACGCGGTGCTCACGGCCGGCGAGCCGGCCTGGAACATGAGCGGCACGCTGTTCGAGGGAATCGAGCGCTGGTCCGAGCGCAAGGCGACGATCACGCACGCGGACACGAAGACGCGCGCGCACGCGGCGATCGGCATGCTGCGCGATCACGGCATCCAGCACGTGCGCACCCATGTCGACGTCACCGATCCGACGCTGGCCGCGCTGAAGGCGATGCTCGAAGTGAAGGACGAGGCGCGCGGGCTGATCGACCTGCAGATCGTCGCGTTTCCGCAGGAAGGCATCGAGTCGTTCGACGGCGGCCGCGCGCTGATGGAGCAGGCGATCGAGCTGGGCGCGGACGTCGTCGGCGGCATTCCGCATTTCGAGAACACGCGCGAGCAGGGCGTCAGCTCGATCCGCTTCCTGATGGAACTGGCCGAGCGCACCGGCTGCCTCGTCGACGTGCACTGCGACGAGACCGACGATCCGCAGTCGCGCTTTCTGGAAGTGCTGGCAGAAGAAGCGCGCGTGCGCGGGATGGGCGCGCGCGTGACGGCGAGCCACACGACCGCGATGGGTTCGTACGACAACGCGTATTGCTCGAAGCTGTTCCGGCTGCTGAAGCGCGCGGGCCTGAATTTCGTGTCGTGCCCGACCGAGAGCATCCATTTGCAGGGGCGCTTCGACACGTTTCCGAAGCGGCGGGGCGTCACGCGCGTCGCGGAACTCGACCGCGCGGGCCTGAACGTGTGTTTCGGACAGGATTCGATCAAGGATCCGTGGTATCCGCTCGGCAACGGCAACATCCTGCGCGTGCTCGACGCCGGGCTGCACATCTGCCACATGATGGGCTACCAGGACCTGCAGCGCTGCCTCGACTTCGTGACCGATCACGGCGCGACGACGATGCATCTCGGCGACGGCTACGGGATCGCGGTCGGACGGCCGGCGAATCTGGTCGTGCTCGACGCGGACAGCGACTACGAAGCCGTGCGCCGGCAGGCGAAGGCCACGCTGTCGGTGCGCCACGGGAAAGTGATCATGCGGCGGGAGCCGGAGCGCATCACGTATCCGGAGTAGTGCGATCGGGGTGGCGGCGGCGCGCGTCGCCATGAGTCGCCGCCGCTCGTGCATTCGGAAAATGCATGAGTTGATCAGAAAAATACGTTGGTCTCATGAGAGGCCGAAGCCTACGATGCGGTCCTGACGGCGGCGTGCATGGTGCGCGCCGTTTTGTCGATTCTCGTTCGCCGACCTCATGCGCCTCGATCTCCCGTCCGCTCCCGCTTCTTCTTCGCCGTCGGCCAGCCCGTTCGCGCGGATGGCTGCCGTCACGGTCCTGACCGGCGTCGGCGCGGGTGTCGGCGGGATGCTGCTCGCGCTGCTGCTGCACGCGATCCAGCATGTGGCCTACGGCTACAGCCTGGCGCACGTCGTCGGGACCGAGAGCTTCCTCACGGGCGTGACCGGCGCCGAGCCGCTGCGCCGGCTCGCGGTGCTCGTCGTCTGCGGGCTCGTCGCGGGCGGCGGCTGGTGGGCGCTTTACCGGTTCGGCCAACCGCTCGTCAGCATCCGCCGGGCTATTCGCGCCGCCGATCCGCGGATGCCGTTCGCCAGCACGACGGTGCACGCGTTGCTCCAGATCGTCACCGTCGCGCTCGGTTCGCCGCTCGGCCGCGAAGTCGCGCCGCGCGAGATCGGCTCGCTGCTGGCCGGGCGGCTCGCGCATCGCGCGGGGCTCACGCCCGCCGATTGCCGGCTGATGGTCGCGTGTGGCGCGGGCGCCGGCCTCGCGGCCGTCTACAACGTGCCGCTCGGCGGTGCCGTGTTTGTGCTCGAAGTGCTGCTCGGCACGTTCGAACTGCGTGCGCTGGTGGTGGCCGTCGTCACGTCGGCGATCGCGGCGGCCGTCGCATGGATCGGGCTCGGCAACGAACATCAGTACACGGTGCCTGCGTTCGCGCTGAGCGCGCCGCTGGTCGCGTGGTCGATCGTCTGCGGGCCGCTGTTCGGTTTTGCCGCCTACGGCTTCGTGCGGCTCACGACTCGCGCGCGGGCGGATGCGCCGAAGGGTCGCCTGCTCCCCGTGCTCGCGCTGGTCAACTTCGCGGTCATCGGCGTGCTGGCGATGCGGTTTCCGCAGCTGCTCGGCAATGGCAAGGGGCCGGCTTCACTGGGCTTCGACGGCACGCTGACGATCGGCGTCGCGGCGACGCTGCTCGTGCTGAAGGTGCTGATCGAGGCGGGCAGCCTGCGCGCGGGGGCGGAGGGCGGGCTCCTGACGCCGGGGCTCGCGAACGGCGCGCTGCTGGGCGTCGTGCTCGGCGGGGTGTGGAGTCTCGTGTGGCCGGGCGCGTCGATTGGCGGATGCGCGCTGATCGGCGCGACCGCGTTCCTTGCCGCGTCGATGCAGATGCCGATCACGGCCGTCGTGCTGCTGCTCGAGTTCACGCGTGTGAATCACGACAGCCTGGTGCCGATGCTGCTGGCCGTGGCCGGCTCGCTGGTTGCGTACCGGTTCGCGCAGTGGGTGGTGGAGGGGCGGCTGGGGGCGGCCGCGGCCGTCGCCACGCCGGTGACGACGACCCGGTAGCCCTCCTCGGCACAGGCTGCGGCGCGCGGGCTGCGGCGCGCGGGCTGCGCCGCGCGGGCTGCGCCGCTGAAGTGCATCGATCTATATCACGGCAAGGAACTGGACGCCGCGGCGAAGCAGCTCGTATTACGCCCGAACAGCACCTATCGGACCGAGCATTCGCCGAAGTCGCAGTAGCGATAAAACGCCGTTGCGCAATGCAACGGCGCGCCGTATGCCGTTTCGCCGACGCTATTCAAGCGTCCGGATCGAATTGCTGATTCCGCGCGCGCAGTCGATCACCGCCGGCGCGAGCTTGCGGCGCGCATCGTCGAACGTCCAGCGGCTCGTCGGCGCGACCACGTGGACGGCCGCGACCGGCTGCCCCTGGCTGCCGACCACGGGCGCGGCAATCGACATGTCCCCGATGAACAATTCTTCCTGGTTGGTCGCGTAGCCTTCGCGCCGTGCACCGTCGAGCAATGCGACGAGTTCGTCGAGCGCCGTGACCGTACGCGGCGTATGCGGCGTACGCACCATGCCGTCGAGCCGCACACGCGCTTCCTGCGGCGGCAACGCGCTCAGGAATGCACGGCCGCTGCCGGTGCAGTACATCGGGATACGGCTGCCGATCGGCATGTGGATCGGCACGAACTTCGTCGATACGAAACGCGCGACGTAGACCATTTCGTCGTCGTCCGGCTCGGTGAGATTGGTGGTCTCGCCGGTCAGGTTCGTGAGCTCGGACAGGAACGGATTCGCGACGTCGATCAACGTATCGGCCGCGAGATAGTTGAAGCCGATCCGCATCACGTGCGGCGTGAGCTGGAAACGCCGCGTGACTGGATGCTTGCGGATGTAACCGAGCTGCTCGAGCGTATAGACCATCCGCTGCGCGGAGCTTTTCGTGATCCCTGCCGCGTCGGCCACTTCCGCCAGCGTCATCGTGCGCCGCTTCGCGCTGAACGCGCGCAGCACGTTGAGCCCTTTTTCCAGCGACTGATTGAACAGCAGATCATTTGATTGATCGGGTGACGTTTCCATGGCGAGGGGCGTGATCGATTCGATATCGCATCCTATCGTATCGAATATCGATATGCAAAAATCTTTTCGCGATATTTTTGATTCGTTTTAAGATCGGGTCATCGTCGCAGTGTCGATCAGCGGCCGGCCGACGCACCGGGTTAATCGAGAAGGAGACGTCATGGTTTCGTTCATCAAGCGGTTCGGCGCACTGGCCGCCGGTTTCGCCACCTGTATCGCACTTTCGACGGCTTCGGCGAGCGCCGTTGCGGCCGAGCCCACGCTGAAGGTCGGCGCGACGGCCACCGGCGTGCCGTTCACGTTTCTCGACGTCAAGAGCAATTCGATCCAGGGGATGATGGTCGATGCGATCACCGCGGCCGGGAAGTCGGCCGGGTTTCGCGTCGACGTGCAGCAGACCGTGTTCTCGGCGCTGATCCCGTCGCTCACCACGCAGAAGATCGACATCATCTCGGCCGCGATGCTGAAGACGCCTGCGCGCCAGCAGGTCGTCGATTTCTCCGACACCGTCTACTCGTTCGGCGAAGGCCTGATCGTGAAGGCCGACGATCCGGGCCGCTATACGTCGATGGACGATTTCAACGGGCAGGTGGTCGGCGCGCAGGTCGGCACCGCGTTCGTCGATGCGCTCAACAAGAAGGGCATCTTCAAGGAGGTCCGGACCTACGATTCGATCGCCGACATCATGCGCGACGTCGCACTCGGGCGCATCAAGGCCGGCTTCGCCGACCAGCCGATCGTCGCTTACCAGATCGAGCACGGCGTCAATCGCCAGGTGCGGCTCGTGCCGGAATACCAGAGCGTGGTGAAGGGGCAGGTCTGCTTCATCGTGCGCAAAGGCGACAACGCGACGCTCGAACAGCTCAACGGCGCGATCCGCAAGATGAAGAGCGACGGCACGCTGCAGCAGATCCTGCAGAAGTGGCACATGAGCTGAGCATCGGCGCCCGATTCCCGTCCGGCATCGCCCGCGCGTCGCGGGCATCCACCGCGGCGCGCCGTTCGGGCGTCGCATAGGAGACCTCATGTTTTTTCAGAACGCGATCGATTTCCTGCCGATCCTGCTGAAGGGCGCGGTGATCACCGTCGAGATCACGGCATGCGCGTTCGTGCTCAGCTCGGTGCTCGGACTGATCCTCGCGCTGATGAAAGTGTCGCGCAACCGGGCGGTGTCGACGGCCGGCAGCACGATCGTCAACGTGATCCGCGGGCTGCCGATCATCGTGCAGCTGTTCTACATGTACTTCGTGCTGCCCGATCTCGGCGTGCAACTGTCGGCGTTCCAGGCCGGCGTGCTCGGCCTTGGCATCGCGTATTCGGCGTACCAGGCCGAGAACTTCCGCGCCGGCATCGAGGCGATCGATCGCGGCCAGATCGAAGCCGCGCACGCAATCGGCATGCGCGGCCCGATGATCATGCGGCGCGTGGTGCTGCCGCAGGCGTTCCGCATCGCGCTGCCGCCGTACGGCAATACGCTCGTGATGCTGCTGAAGGATTCATCGGTCGCGTCGACGATCACGGTCGCGGAAATCACGCGTGCCGGCCAGCTGATCGCGTCGTCGACGTTCCAGAACATGAGCGTCTACACGCTCGTCGCGCTGCTGTATCTCGCGCTCGGCCTGCCGCTGATGTTCGGCGTGAACCGGCTCGGCAAGCGGCTCGCACTGAGGAGGGGCGCATGATCAGGATCGAATCGATACACAAGCGGTTTCAGCAACACGCGGTGCTGAAGGGCGTGAGCCTCGACGTGCAGCAGGGTGAAGTCGTGTGCCTGATCGGGCCGTCCGGTTCCGGCAAGTCGACCGTGCTGCGCTGTATCAACGGTTTCGAGACCTACGACGAAGGGGCGATCACGATCGACGGCGTGAAGGTCGACGCACATTCGAAGCGCATCCACGAGCTCCGGATGTGCGTCGGCATGGTGTTCCAGCGCTTCAACCTGTTCGCGCACCGCACGGCGCTCGAGAACGTGATGGAAGGGCCGGTGCACGTGCGTCGCAGGCCGGCCGCGCAAGCGCGCGAGCAGGCCCGCGCGCTGCTCGACAAGGTCGGGCTCGCGCACCGGATGAATGCGTATCCGTCGGAGCTGTCGGGCGGCCAGCAGCAGCGCGTCGCGATCGCACGCGCGCTCGCGATGGAGCCGCAGGCGATCCTGTTCGACGAACCGACGTCGGCGCTCGACCCCGAACTCGTCGGCGAAGTGCTCGGCGTGATGCGGGGGCTCGCCCGCGACGGAATGACGATGGTGGTCGTCACGCACGAGATGGCGTTCGCACGCGAGGTGGCCGATCGCGTGTGCTTCCTGCACGACGGCACCATCTGCGAAAGCGGGCCGGCGCGCGCCGTGCTGACGCAGCCGACGCATCCCCGCACGCAGGAATTCCTGCGCCGCCTGCTGGCGTCGGGCGGCGCCGACAACCCGGATCGACCATGAGTGCAACGAACGCGGCACCCGGATGGCCCGACTCGCCGTGGCCGGATTCGCTATGGGCGGCGACCGCCGCGCCGGCACCCGATACGCCCGCGCTCGACGCGTCCGTATCGTGCGACGTGGCGATCGTCGGCGCCGGTTTCACCGGCCTGTCGACCGCACTTCACCTGGCCGAGCGCGGCGTGAACGTTCGCGTGATCGACGGCGCGCAGCCGGGCTGGGGCGCGTCGGGCCGCAACGGCGGGCAGGTGATTCCCGGGCTGAAATACGACCCAGACGAACTGGTGCGCCGGTTCGGCGATACGGCCGGCGAGCAGCTTGCCGGCATCGTCGGCGGCGCGGCCGACACCGTGTTCGACCTGATCGCGCGGCATGCGATCGACTGCGATGCGCGTCGCCACGGCTGGATCCAGCCGGCGCCGACCTCCGCGATGCTCGACACGGTCGCGGGCCGGGCGCAGCAATGGGCCGCGCGCGGTGCGCCGGTCGAGGTGCTCGGCCGCGACGACGTCGCGCGGCGGCTCGGCACGCATGCGTATGCGGGCGGCTGGATCGATCGCCGCGCGGGCAGCGTGCAGCCGCTCAGCTATACGCGCGGCCTGGTGCGCGCCTCGCAGGCGAGCGGGGCCGTCGTGCACGGCTCGACCCGCGCCGTCGGGCTGACACGCGTCGACGGCCGCTGGCGGATCGCGACGTCGGGCGGCGCGACGCTGTCCGCTCAGCGCGTCGTGATCGCGACCAACGGCTATACGGACGGGCTGTGGCCCGGCTTGCGCCAGTCGGTGATCGCCGCGAACAGTTTCATCGTCGCGACGGAACCGCTCGCGCCGGAGCTTGGTCGCGACATCCTCTCCGGCGGCGAGGTCGCATCGGATGCGCGGCGTCTGCTGCTGTACTTCCGCCGTGACGCCGCCGGGCGCCTGCTGATGGGCGGCCGCGGCCCGTTCGCCGAACCGCGTGCGCCGGGTGACTGGCGCCATCTCGAGCGCGCGACGACGCTGCTGTATCCGCAACTGAAGGGCGTCCGGTTCGAATACCGCTGGGCGGGGCGCGTCGCGATCACCGCGGATTTCCTGCCGCACGTGCACGAGCCCGCGCCGGGCGTGACGATCGCGCTCGGCTACAACGGTCGCGGTATCGCAATGGCGACGACGCTCGGCAAACATCTGGCCGCGCATCTGTCGGGCGATGCGCAACTGCCGCTGCCGTTCCGGGTCACGCAGATCCGGCCGATTCCATTGCACGGGCTGCAGCGCTTCTATATCGCGGCCGGGGTCGCGTGGTATCGGCTGCTCGACAGCCTGTCCTGACGCCGGTGCGAGGGCGGGTCGCCATCCATCGTCCGATCGGGCAGAATCGGCCTGCCGCCTTTCCACCGACGGACGCCGCATGACCGACCCGACCGAACCTCCCGCCCGCCGCGCTTACGCGAGCTTCGCGCAACGCTACGCGGACATCGCGCCGACCAAGGCGCACAACGCACTCTACGAGCGTCCGACAACGATGGCACTGCTCGGCGACGTCGACGGCCTGACGGTGCTCGACGCCGGCTGCGGGCCCGGCATCTGCAGCGCGCACCTCGCGCGCCACGGCGCGACCGTCCACGCATTCGACATCACGCCCGAGATGGTCGCGCTCGCGCAAACGCGCTGCGCAGGCCTCACGGTCGACGTCGTGGAGGGCGACCTGGAGGCGCCGCTCGCGTGGCTGCCCGACGCGTCGGTCGACAAGGTGCTGTGCTCGCTCGCGCTCGACTACGTGCGTGACCTCGCCCCGACGCTGCGTGAATTCAGACGCGTCGCACGGCCCGGCGGGACGCTCGTGTTCTCGATGGCGCATCCGATGCGCGACTGGATGGACGAGCGCACACGCGGGGACGCCACGTACTTCGATACGAGCCGTTTCGGCTTCCACTGGTCGGGTTTCGGCCAACCGAAGCCCTATGTCGAAGCGTGGCGCCGGCCGCTTGCCGACATCCTGAACGCGCTCGCCGACGCCGGCTGGCAGCTCGACCGGTTCGTCGAACCGAAGCCGCTGCCCGAGATGAAGGCCGTGTCGGAGCGGCTCCATGCGGAGCTGTCGCTGGCGCCGGCGTTCCTCTGCATTCGCGCGCAGCGCTGACCAAAAGCGGCGGCGGGCCAGCCGTCAGCGTGCCGGCTCGTCGGTCAGCGTGCCGAGAAACGCTTCGATATCCTTGATGTCCTGCGCGGTCATCGCGGGCTTGTCACCGGGTTTGCGGTCGAACGGCGCATCGGTCACGTCGACGTTCGCGCGGTACTTCGGCGGAATGTCGTCGTATTCGTCGACCTTGCCGTCCGCGCCGCGCGAATAGAACTTTTGCGGCGAGATGCTGCGCTCGTTGTAGAACGCCATCACCTGGTCGAGCGTGTGGAACACGCCGTTGTGGAAGAACACGTGGCGCGTCGCCGCGTTGCGCAGCGTCGGCGTCAGGAACATCGCGCAGTACTGCGTCTGGTCCTTGAGATCCTCGCGGAACGGCCCGCACACGCCGAGATCGTGGAACGCCGGGTTGCGGTTCTGCGCGAGCGCCATGTTGCGCGGCGCGCCGAGCGCTTCGTACTGGTAGTCGGTAAACATCGGCGGCAAGCCGTCCTTGCCGGGCTTCGACAGGTGGCAGCCCGCGCAATTCGCCTTGTCCGGATCGTTGAAGAGCCGCAGCCCGCGCAATTCGGCCTGCGTCAAGCGCGCACGGCCTTCGAGCCAGCGGTCGTACTTGCTGTCGTACGGATGAAACGACGGATCCTCGACCTGAAAGCGCGCGATCGCGAACATCGCCTCCGACACCAGAAGCCGCGGGCTGGAGAACACGCGCGCGCCGAACAACTGCTCGAACTGCGCGCGATGCGACGACTGCGCGAGCTTGCGCGCGACGTCGTCGATGCTCGCATTCGCCATCTCGACCGGATTCAGCAGCGGCCCGAACGCCTGCTGCTGCAGCGTATCGGCGCGGCCGTCCCAGAACATCCCGCCCTGCGGCACGAGCTGCGGCGCGGCCGACGCGCCGGCCACCTTTTGCGCCTTGACGACCCCGGCCGCCGATGCAGCCTGCTGCGCGACGCTCGGCGCGGCGTCGTTTTCGCCCGCATCGGGGCCGATGCTGAAGTTCGGCTGGCGATACAGATACATCAGCGACGGCGGCGGGCGGTAGCCCTGCTGTGTCATCGCGAGGCCGCCCGGCTGCACGTCGAGCCCGTTCGGCGGCCCGTACGCATGGTCGGGGCTGTGGCACGACGCGCACGACTGCTTGCCGGATGCCGACAGCGACGGATCGGCGAACAGCGCACGCCCGAGCTGCGCGACGGCAGAGAGCGGCTGCGCGGCCGGGCGCTGCAGCACGACCGGATGCGGATTCGCGCCCGTCCAGTCGGCGACGACGTCGCCGATCGCCGCCGGCGTGCTGGCCGGAAACGCGATCGCGAATGCGCCGTAGCCGAGTACGGCCGCGCCGAGCGCGAACGCCGCGCGGCGCACCGCGCGGGCAGGGGAACGCGGCGCGGCGGCGCCGGATGCGTCGGGAGACGGGAACGCGGGACGAGCGGTCATGCTGTCGGTCGAAAGTCGGGCGCCGCGTGAAAGCGGCGCGTCAAACGGAAACGGCCGGCGCACGATGCGCCGGCCTGCTGCTGCCGGTTACGCGATGCCGGTCAGATCGACGGCGCCGCGCTCAGCACGGTCCCTTGCGTCGGATCGAGATACAGCGGCGCCGTATTCGGCTTCGACGAGAAGTCGAACAGGCCGCGCAGGTCGCCAGCCGTCGCATCGAACGAACCGCCGCCGATGCGCTGGCCGCCGAGCCAGTTGTCCTCGATGAAGCGCACGACGGACGCCTGGTCGAGCATCGTGTGGTCGACGTAGTTCTGCTTCGCGTACGGCGAGATCACGACGAGCGGGATGCGCACACCCGGACCGCATCGGCCGTTCACCGTGCCGCCGTTCACGCCGGTGGTGCCGCCCGAGCCGCACGCGCCGTTGCCGTTCAACTGGTCGATCGCGTCGGACGACGAATGCGTCGGCGCCGTGTATGCGTGGTCGTACCAGCCGTCCGAGTCGTCGTAGGTGACGATCACGGCCGTGTTCTGCCAGTCCGGCTGCTGCTGCAGGAAGTTGACGACCTTCGTCACGAACGCCTGCTCGTCGAGCGGATCCGAATAGCCCGCGTGCGCGTCCTGCGCGGCCGGTGCCTTCAGGAAGCTGACCGACGGGAAGTTGCCGGCCTTCACGGCCGCGAAGAAGTCGTCGCTGTCGTACTGATGGTTCGCCGGTTCGGCCGTCTTGCCGTCGGCTTCGAAGCTCGAACCGATCGCCGCGACCGCGCTCGGCCGCGTGTGCTGCGGGTTGGCGGTCGACGCGTAGTACTGGAACCAGTTGTGGTGCGGGATGTAGTCGGCCGTCGCGGCGTTCACGGCGGTGGCGACGGTGCTGCGGCTACAGCCGGTCGTGCCGTTGCTGTTGGTCGTCGACAGGTTGAAGCCGCCCATGAAGCCGCCCCACGTGATCTTCGCGGCGTTCAGCAGGTCGCCGATGTTCTTGCCGCTCATCATCGCCTGGTCGGTTGTGCTCGAGCACACGTCGTAGCCGGGGTCGACGTCGTTGATCATCGTGAAGCCGCCCTGGCCGTCGTTGATGTAGTACGACGTGGCGGCGAGCGTCGACGGCTGCTTCGACGTCTTGACGATCTGCATCCCGTTGGTCTGGCCCGACACGACGTTCAGCGCGCCCGGCGTCGACGGGCCGTAGACCGTCGTATACGCGTTGTCGCTCATCGCGAAGCGCTGTGCGTAGTTCCACAGCGCGGTCACGGTGTTGCCGTCGAAGTAGCCCATCACCTGGCCCTTCGTGCCGAACGCGCCGGCGCCGCCGGACGAGCCCTTGCCCGTATATTTCGGGAACAGGTCGGCGAGGCCGTTGTCCTCGGCCTGCTGCTCGGCCGTGTACGCGTGGTTCTGGTCGGCGGTCGCGGCTTGCGTGCGGTCGAGGCGGAACGGGTTCGCGGCATCGGTGCCGTTGGCCGTGTTCGTGAAGTTCGGGTTCGCGGTGAGCAGCGTGCCCGTCAGCCCGTTGACCGTCGGCGTGCCGGGCTTCGCGGTGAACGCCGGTTCGCCGGACGGGTTCGACGCGTTCGGGTAGGTGCCGAAGTAGTGGTCGAACGACACGTTCTCGCCGTAGATCACGACGACGTGTTTGATCGGCGTGGCGGTCTGCAGCGCATCCTGCGACGACACGGCGGGCGTCGACGAGGGATCGTCGCTGCCGCCGCAGGCGAACAGCGCAAGCGCCGCGCCGGCGCACGCGGTGACGAGCAAGGCTTGACGGAACATCGGGAAACTCCAGGTAAATTTTCGACGGTGGAGCGCGGCCTCGTTGCCGTGTCGGTTCGGCGCGGAGCTCGCGATAGAGCTCCGGCATTGGAACAGTTCGGTATGAAGATATGGGGGCGGAGCGGTTTCGCGCCGGTTGCGCCGCGGTATCGGTTTCATTACGGCGCGACGCGGCGCGAAAGAAAGCGGAAAGGGACGGAGCGGATGCAACCCGGGCGACACATTCGGCGATCGGCACGGCCATGGCCGCGGATGTCGCGCGGGGCGGGCGACGGCGCACGGCGGGCCGGTTCGTCCAGGGTGCCGGGCCGCGTTCCTTTTTGACAATCGGGTGACGCATTCATACGATGGTTGGCTCGCGGCGACGATTTCGCGTTGCCGGCCGTCAGCGAGTGTTCAGCGTGCCGATCCCCGTTCTGTTTGCCGTCCTGTGCGCCGCCTTCCTGCATGCGGCGTGGAATGCGCTCGTGCGCAGCAGCGGCGACCGGCTGCGCTCGGCCACGGTGCTGCAGATCGCGATCGGGCTGTTCGCGCTGCTGTTCCTGCCGGCCGCCGCGCCGATCACGCCCGCGAGCTGGGTCTGCGTCGTCGCGTCGGCGGTGATCCACGTCGTCTATACGCTGCTGCTGGTGCGCGCTTACGAGCACGGCGACCTGACCGTCGCGTATCCGGTCGCGCGCGGCACCGCGCCGCTGCTCGTCACGCTCGGCGCGGCGGCGTTCGCGGGCGAGCGCCTGAACGCGGGCGCGCAATGCGGGCTCGTGCTGATCTGCGCGGGCATCATGGCGATCGGGCTGGAGCGGGGCCGCGGCGCGCGGCACCGGATGACGCAGGTGTTGCCGACCGCGTTCGCCACCGGCGTATCGATCGCCGCGTACAGCGTGGTCGACGGGATCGGCGTGCGGGAAAGCGGCAGCACGGTCGGCTATACGGCGTGGATGTTCGTGCTGACGGGGTTGCTGATGGCCGCGTACTACCGGCTGCGCGCGGGGCCGCTGCGGCTCGCGCAGGATGTCGGCGAAACGGCGAAGGCTGCATGCGGCGGTGTCTTCGCGGCGCTTGCGTACGCGATCGTGATCTGGGCGATGGATCGCGCGCCGATGGGCCCGGTGTCGGCGCTGCGCGAAACGAGCGTGGTGTTCGCGGCGTTGATCGCCCGCGTGTATCTCGGCGAGCGGCTGACGCCGCGTCGCGCGGCGGGATGCATGGTGATCGCGGGCGGCGCGCTGCTGATCAGCGCGTTCGAGGCGGTGCGCTGAGCGCGGCGGCCGGGCATTGCGTCGACCGGGCGGTCGCGCGGCACCGTGTCAGCTTTCCACCGGCATCGCGCTCGTGCACTTGATCTCGTCGAGGCACACGCTGGAATGCACGCCGCTCACGCCGGGAATCCGCATCAGCGTTTCGAGCAGGAACGTGGACAGCCCCTTCAGATCGTGCGCGACGACTTTCAGCACGTAGTCGATATCGCCCGTCACCGAGAAACATTCCTGGATCTGCGCGAGATCCGACACGAGCTTCTGGAACTTCGACAGGTCGCGGATATGCCCGCGCTCCATCGTCACGTGCACGAACGCGGTGACGCCGAACCCGAGCGTGTCGGGGCACAGACGGGTTTCGTAACGGCGGATCGCGCCGATTTCCTCCAGCCGCCGGTGGCGTCGCAGCGTCTGCGCGGGCGACAGGCCGACGGCCTTCGCCAGGTCGAGGTTCGACGCGCGGCCGTTCTCCTGCAGCACCGACAGCAAGTGGCGATCGATGCGATCGAGAACCGGTTCAGGCATTTTTGTTTCCTCATCTGTCTCCCGGATGCAATCTTATCTCATAATGTAGGGTTTGCATGAGCGGGTTACGCAACCCGATTTCGCCGCCGCGACGCTAAACTGACGCCGGATTTTCGTGTGCGCCCGCAGCAATGCGGGCGAGGGCGACGGTCGGCGGCCGGTCTGGCGGGCCTGCCGACCGGAAACGGGTGTCGCCGCGCGAAGATTGCAGTCCCCCAACCCGGCGGCTCCACGAACGGCCGCCGGCACAGCAAAACAGCGCCCGGCACACCGAGGCGCGCCGCACCGCTTCCGGCGGAGGCGGGCAGAATGGAGAAGACATGGTTTCTGGAAACGAGAAGGACGGCCTGAAGCGGGGGCTGAAGAACCGGCACATCCAGCTGATCGCGCTCGGCGGCGCGCTCGGCACGGGGCTGTTCCTCGGCATCGCGCAGACGATCAAGATGGCCGGCCCGTCCGTGCTGCTCGGCTACGCGGTGGCCGGCGTCGTCGCGTTCTTCATCATGCGCCAGCTCGGCGAGATGGTCGTCGACGAGCCGGTCGCCGGCTCGTTCAGCTACTTCGCCGACAAGTACGTCGGCCACTTCACCGGCTTCCTGTCCGGCTGGAACTACTGGGTGCTGTACATCCTCGTCAGCATGGCCGAGCTGTCGGCCGTCGGGATCTACGTGCAGTACTGGTGGCCCGGCGTGCCGACCTGGGTGTCGGCGCTGGTGTTTTTCGTCGCGATCAACCTCCTGAACCTGGCGAGCGTGAAATCGTACGGCGAGACCGAATTCTGGTTCTCGATCATCAAGGTCGCCGCGATCGTCGGGATGATCGGCTTCGGCGGCTGGCTGCTCGCGAGCGGCCATGCGGGTCCCGAAGCGAGCATCGCGAACCTGTGGCAGCACGGCGGCTTCTTCCCGAACGGCGTGTCGGGGCTCGTGATGTCGATGGCGGCGATCATGTTCTCGTTCGGCGGGCTGGAGCTGATCGGCATCACCGCGGCCGAGGCCGACGATCCGAAGCACAGCATTCCGCGCGCGACCAACCAGGTGATCTACCGCATCCTGATTTTCTACATCGGCGCGCTGGCGGTGCTGCTGTCGCTGTATCCGTGGGAAAAGGTCGTCACCGGCGGCAGCCCGTTCGTGCTGATCTTCCACGCGCTGAGCAGCAACGTGGTCGCCAACGTGCTGAACGTGGTCGTGCTGACGGCCGCGCTGTCGGTCTACAACAGCGGCGTGTACAGCAACAGCCGGATGCTGTTCGGCCTCGCGAAGCAGGGCAACGCGCCCAAGGTGCTGTGCTCGGTGAACAAGCGCGGCATTCCGCTCGCCGCGCTCGGCGCGTCGGCGCTCGCGACCGGCGCGTGCGTGCTGGTCAACTACTTCATGCCGGGCAAGGCGTTCGAGGTGCTGATGGGCCTCGTCGTGTCGGCGCTGATCATCAACTGGGCGATGATCACGCTGATCCACCTGAAGTTCCGCCAAGCCAAGCGCATCGCCGGAGAGCAGACTTCCTTCCGCAGTCTGGGCTATCCTTTCACGAATTACCTGTGCCTGGCGTTCATGGCCGGCATTCTCGTCGTGATGTACCTGACGCCGGATCTCCGCCTGTCGGTGTACCTGATCCCCGTATGGCTCGCGGTGCTCGCGATCGGGTATCGCTTCCGGCAAAAGAATGCGGGCTACGCGATCCGCGACGGCGCGTCCGCCGGCTGACACGGGCATCACGACCATTCTTCCAAACGAGACCGACATAGCCATGTTCGAACACATCGACGCGTACCCGGGCGATCCGATCCTGACGCTCAACGAGAACTTCCAGAAAGATCCGCGCGATCAGAAGGTCAACCTGAGCATCGGCATTTATTTCGATGCCGAAGGCCGGATTCCCGTGATGGGTGCCGTGCGCGAAGCCGAAACCGCGCTGCAGCGCGACCTCGGCCCGAAGCCTTATCTGCCGATGGTCGGCCTTGCCGCGTATCGCGATGCCGTGCAGGCGCTCGTGTTCGGCGCCGATCACCCGGCGCGCGCGGCCGGCCGCATCGCGACCGTGCAGACGCTCGGCGGCTCGGGCGCGCTGAAGGTGGGCGCCGATTTCCTGAAGCGCTACTTCCCGGACGCGCAGGTGTGGCTCAGCGATCCGAGCTGGGAAAACCACCGCTTCATCTTCGAGCGTGCGGGTTTCACGGTGAACACGTACCCGTACTACGACGAAGCGACGGGCGGCCTGAAGTTCGACGCGATGCTCGCGGCGATCGACGCGCTGCCGGCGCGCAGCATCGTGCTGCTGCACGCGTGCTGCCATAACCCGACCGGTGTCGATCTCGACGAAGGCCAGTGGGAGAAGCTGATCGACGTGATCGAGGCGCGCGGGCTGCTGCCGTTCGTCGACATGGCGTATCAGGGCTTCGGCGCGGGCCTCGACGCGGACGCGTTCGCGGTGCGCGAACTGGCGCGCCGCGGCGTGCCGACGCTCGTCGCGAACTCGTTCTCGAAGAACTTCTCGCTGTACGGCGAGCGCGTCGGCGGCCTGAGCGTCGTCTGCGAGGATGCGGCCGCGGCCGAGCGCGTGCTGGGCCAGCTGGCCGGCGCGGTGCGCTCGAACTACAGCAACCCGCAAACCTACGGCGCGAAGGTCGTGGCGACCGTGCTCAACACGCCCGCGTTGCGCAAGCAGTGGGAAGAAGAGCTCGCCGCGATGTGCCGCCGCATCGCGCGGATGCGCCAGTCGATCCACGACGGCCTGCGCGACCACGTCGGCGGCGAAGCGCTGACGCGTTACGTGAAACAGCGCGGGATGTTCACGTACACGGGCCTGACCGAATCGCAGGTCGAAGCGCTGCGCGAAGTGCACGGCGTGTACATCCTGCGCTCGGGGCGCATGTGCGTCGCGGGGCTGAACGATTCGAACGTCGGCATCGTCGCGGACGCGATCGGCAAGGTGCTGAAGAGCGGCGTCTGACGGCGCGCCCGCGGGCGCCCAATCGCATCGCCGAAACCGGCTGTTTCCCTCGCGGAGACAGCCGGTTTTTTCTTGCGCGGCCGCGGCGCGGCGGTACGATGGCGGATCGAACGCATGATGAAGGAGCGGCATGGCTATTCGAATCGTACGGCTCGGCACGCCGCGCGCGGCCGGCGAGGGCCTGAGGATCGGCACGGTGCGGCGACCGCCGCGCGGCGTACCGAAGGCGGAATTCGCATCGCGCGACTACTATGATGTGTGGTTGCCGACGCTGTCGCCGAGCCCTGAGCTGGTCGCGCAGGCGCAGGCCGCCGAAACCGACGCCGAATGGCGCGCGTTCACGCGCCACTTCCGCGCGGAGATGGCGCATGGCGACGCGCCGAAGGTGCTGGACCTGCTCGCCGCGCTGTCGGCGACGAGCGCGTTTTCGATCGGCTGCTACTGCGAGGACGAGCGCCGCTGCCATCGCAGCGTGCTGCGCGAACTGCTCGCGGAGCGCGGCGCGGCGCTCGTCACGGATGCGGGCTGAACCCCGTCGGGCGGCACGACGGTGAGCCGCCTCGTGCGGCGCAGCGAGCCGGTTGACGTGGGTCAAGCGTGCGGCGGCGTGGGCCGTTATGCTCACGTCATGAATCGTCCCGACGATGACAGGCGGACAGATGCAGATAGCCTTTCCACCGGAACCGCCCGAATATTGCGCACGCGATCTGGTCGTCGCGTTTTCGGCGCTGGTCGACGGCCGCTGCGTGCAGTGCGCGATCACGGCTGAAGCGCTGGAAGACCATTTCGGCGCGCCGTCGCTGCTCGAACGGGATTTGCTGCATGCGTTCGAAGCGCACCGGTCGGCGATCGAGGCGATGGCACGACGGATGCTCGACGAAATCGGCGGCCGGCCGGTGTTGCTGCACAGCGGTCACTTCCGGATGGATGACTGATTCCGCAGGAGGATGCATGACACTGCAAGGCACGATTCATGAGCGCGACTGGTCGGTCGAGATCGAGACGCGGCAGTGCGAATCCGGCGAATTCCGATGCCGCGTGACGGTCGAGCACGGCAACGGGCCGGCGCGCTTTCACCACACGTTCGAGCACAGTCATGCGTACCCGACCGAGCACGAGGCGGCGATCGAAGGGTTGCGGGCCGGGATGACATGGATCGAAATGAAGGCGTCGCAGACATTCAACGTATGAAGCGCATCGTGCCGATGGCGGTGCGAATGCAACGCTGCCAGGGCAGTAATAGCCGCGGCCGTCATCGCGCTGCGTGAAGCAGGATCGTGCCGCGCGCGGGACACCGAGGCACGGAGACACAGGAACAGGCAACGCCGCCGACGAGCGGCGACCCCGTCAGGAGGAGCGCCATGGGCGTGGGCATGCAGATCGTCTGCGTCGGATTCGCGGGTTCCGCCGCGCTGGAAGCAGAAGCGGGGGTGCAGCTGGTGCGGCTGGAACGATTCCGCGCACGGCTGGAGGATTGCCGTCTGGTGATCGAATCGCGCCCGCGCATGGACGGCGGCCTGGCCTACGACGTGCGGCTCGAGCTGACCACGCGCGGCCGCTCGCCGGTATCGCTGCCGTGCAGCACCGGCGACGACCTGGTCGACGTGCTTGGCCGCGTGTTCACGCGGGCCGAGCAGACACTGTCCGCATGGCAGGCGGGCGAATCCGAAGCGGTCGCACTGCACGCGGCTACGCCAGGCGCCCCCGCGCCATGATGCGCGACGCGCCGTGCGTCACACCTGCGCGAGCGCCTGTGCGTCGATGATCCGCACGCGCTTGCCGCGCGTTTCGACGAGTGAATCCCGATGGAATCGCGAGAACATCCGGCTGACGGTCTCGAGCTTCATGCCGAGATAGCAGCCGATCTCCTCGCGCGTCATCCGCAGGTTGAATTCCGATGCCGAATAGCCGCGCGCCTCGAAGCGCGACGACAGGTTCAGCAGGAAATGCGCGACGCGCTGCTCGGCCGACATCGTGCCGAGCAGCAGCATCTGGCTCGACTCGCGGACGATCTCGCTGCTCAGCATCTGGTAGAGGAAATGCTGCATCGGCTTCATTTCGCGGCACGCCGCCTCGAGTGCGCCGAACGGGATGACGCACACGACGCTGTCCTCGAGCGCGATCGCGTCGCAGCAGTGCTGGCCGCCGCCGATGCCGTCCATGCCGAGCGTTTCGCCGGCGATCTGGAAGCCGGTCACGTGCTCGCGGCCGTCGCGATGCATCATCACGGTCTTGAACGAGCCCGCGCGCACGGCGTAGATGCTGTGAAACGGATCGTCGGTTCGGAACAGCGCGTCGCCCTGGCGAACCTGGCGCGTCGAACAGATGATCGCGTCCAGGCGGCCGTATTCGGCGGCGGTCAGGTGCGGCGGCAGGCACAGCGAGCGCATCAGGCAAGCCGAGCAGCGCGCGGCGGGATGTTTCGCGCCGTCGTTACGTGAGATCGCGGGAAGCGGAATCGTTGGCCGAGGCGCGACGGATGGGTCGGCGGCGCAGGCGGTGGCTGTGGACATGAGTCACTCCGGCTCGGTCAGGGGCGGTGCGCACGAGCGCGCACCAGGGATTCGATGACGTGGCATGCGGCGTCGAATTCGGCGGTCTTGTCGAAGAAATAGTCGGCGCCCGCCGTCGCGCATGCCTCCCTGAATGCCGGCGCCGAGTGGTTCGTCAGCACGATCGTGACGATCCGCGGCGCAGCCTTCGACAGCATCCCGATCAGGTCGAGACCGCTGCCGTCAGCGAGCCGCAGGTCGACGATCACGACGTCCGCGTGGCTGCCGCGGATGTGCGTCAGTGCGTCCTCGCCGTCTTCCGCCTCGCCGACGACCACGACGCCGCGGATCGCGCCGACGAGCAGCGCGATCCGTTGCCGGACGGCAATGGCGTGATCGACGAGAAACACCCGGAGTGCGACGGCGGGCGACAGGCTGGCATTCATGCCGGCAGTATCGTGTTGCGCCGCCGAAAATGAAATCGGCCGAATTGGAAGTTTGTGTAGGCCGCTGCGACGCGTTGTAGGGCGTTTCCTACAACGCGTACGGGAAAGTGGCGAGGCTGTGTGCGGGCGACACCGGGTGCGGCCCGCGCAGGCGGGGCGGATCGGGGGCCGCCGCCGCGGAATCAGCCGGCCGCGCGCGCGTCCAGCGCGTCGCGGGCCGTGCGGCACGCGGCCAGATCCCACGCGGCGCAGCCGACCGTTTTGAACAGCAGCGGCCCGCTGCGCTCGAACGCGCCGCGCAGCACGTCGGCGAGCGACGCGACCTGCTGCCAGTCGACTTGCGCGACGATCAGGTCGCCGGCCTCGTGGCGCGCGCCGGCCGGGTCGTCGACGACGAGCCGGCTGTGGCGCACGGTGTCGGCGTCGATCTCGGCGGCATCCGCGGTGAACGCGCCGACGCCGACCACGAGACGGCCTTCGCGCGCCGCTTCGCGATAGACGGGCGTGCGGCTCGTCGTCAGCGTGACGACGACGTCGATCGCATCGGGAATCGCGTCGCCGTCGAGGGGCACGAGCTGCGGCGCCTGCGCGCGGTGCGCGGCGCAGAACGTGGCCGCGCTGTCGGCGCGCGAGCCACGCACGTGCAGACGCGCGTCCGGGAAGATCGCCGCGAGCGCTTCCGCGTGATTGGCCGCCTGCTTGCCGGTGCCGATCAGCAGGATGTCGCGTGGCGCGGCGCCGTGCAGCGCCTGGATGCCGAGCGCGGTAATGGCTGCCGTGCGGCGTCCGGTGACCGTCGGGCCGTCGAGCACGAAGCGCAGCGCGCCCGTCGTCGCGTCGTATGCGCTCACCTGGCCGAGGATCGTCGGCAGTCCGCGCGCGCCGTTGCCGGGGCACACGTTCACGAGCTTGTGGCTCGCGAGGTCGCGTGCGCTCGACGGCATCGACAGCATCACGCCGCCCGCCTGCAGCGGCACGACCAGGCGTTCGGGGCTGACGAACTCGCCCGCCGCGTATTCGGCGACGGTGTGTGCGAGCGTGGCGAGCAGCGCGGGGTAATCGAGCAGCGCGGCCGTTTCGGCGGCGTCGAACGCGGGAATCCGGGAGAGAGCGGTCATCGTGTCGGTCGGTGTTGTGTCGGTGGGCGGGGACGACGTGCGCATGGCGCGCTCGCCCCGGAGGCTGCCGAATATCGAGATGGCAGTCATTCTGGATCGAATCTATACCAGTTGCCCGCAGACAGGCAAGCCGGAAAAGCCAGCAGACGGTCGATTTTGGTTCTAATATCCGTCCAGATGGGCGTCGCGCACACCGGCGCCGGTATCGCTCCGGTATAGTGCGAACCCGTTTCCCCGTCCACCACCCGACCGGGCAGGAGCCCAAGATGATGTCCGCACGTCCCGAATCGCTCGAAGCCGGTTTCCGGCCGTTGCAGATCTACGAACAGGTCGCCGAGAAGATCCGCGACGAGATCCGCGCGGGGCGCTATGCGGCCGATTCGAGGCTGCCGTCGGAGCGCGAACTCGCGGCGCTGTTCCAGGTCGGCCGGCCGGCCGTGCGCGAGGCGCTCGGCGCGCTGCAGAACGAGGGGCTGGTGTTCACGAAGCGCAATTCGGGCACCTACGTCGTGTCGGCGCCGCTCGACGTGCTCGCGCAGCGCGGCGACACGCACAGCGTGCCCGACGCCGACTTCAGCCCGACGTCGACGCTCGACGTGCGGCTCATCCTCGAGCCGGCGATCGCGCGCCTCGCCGCCGCGCACGGGCGCGCCGACCCCGTCGCCGAAGGCTATCTCGCGCAGATGGAAACCATCGCCGACATCGACGATCCGCAGCAGCGGGCGCTGTGGAACGAGAGCGACCGGCTGTTCCATCGGCAGCTCGCGTTGATGACCGGCGACGCGCTGATCGTGAAGATCGCGGAGGAAGTCGCGAAGACGATGGACCAGCCGCTGTGGAAGCGGCTGAAGGACGACGGCATCTACGACGCGGGCCGGATCCGGCTCTACGTGTCCGAGCACCGGCTGATCTACGAGGCGATCGTGTCGGGCGACGCCGATGCGGCCGCCTTCTACGTCGAACAGCACATTCTTCGTGTGCGGCGCGACATCACGCCGAAATGACGGGCATCACGTCAGTCTGGTCTTGAAAGTGACCAGAAGCGCAAAAATCATTTTGAAATTGCTTGCAAGTGGACCACTTGTGTCCTACATTGGTTCCACACAAAACCAATCAGGAGACAACCATGCGACACTTCGTTACCGCGCTCTCGGTGGCCGTTGCCGCCGGCGCGCTGACTTCCGCGCACGCGCAGGAAGTCGTGATGATCGGCCATTCGGCACCGCTGACCGGCCCGCAGGCCGCGAACGGCAAGGACAATGAAAACGGCGCGCGCCTCGCCGTCGACGAGCTCAACAAGGCCGGCGTGAAGGTGGCCGGCAAGACGGTCACGTTCAAGCTGGTGTCCGAGGACGACCAGGCCGACCCGAAGGCGGGCGTGCAGGTCGCGCAGAACCTGGTCGACAAGGGCGTCGTCGCGGTGCTCGGGCCGTACAACTCGGGCGTCGCAATTCCGGCGTCGCGCGTGTACAGCAACGCGGGCGTGCCGATCCTGCCGGTCGCGTCGAACCCGGCGCTCACGCGGCAGGGCTTCAAGAACATCTTCCGGATCGGCGCGAGCGACGAACAGCTCGGCGGCACGATGGCGACCTTCGCCGCGAAGACGCTGAACGCGAAAACCGCTGCCGTCATCGACGATCGCACCGCGTACGGGCAGGGCGTTGCGGAGCAGTTCATGAACGTCGCGAAGGCGAACGGGATCAAGATCGTCGACCAGGAATACACGAACTCGTCGGCGACCGATTTCCTCGGCATTCTCACCAAGATCAAGGCCAGCAATCCCGACGTGATCTTCCTCGGCGGTTATGCGGCGCAGGGCGCGCCGATGGCGAAGCAAATGAAGCAGCGCGGGTTGCGCGCGAAGCTGCTCGGCGGCGACGGCATCTGCTCGGCCGACATGGGCAAGGTCGCGGGCGAGGCCGCGTCGATCGTCTACTGCGCGCAGGGCGGCGTCGCGCTCGAGAAGACGCCGGCCGGCCGCGAATTCCTGAAGAAATACCACGACACCTATCACACGGACACGCAGGTCTACGGCGTCAACTACTACGACGGCATGAAGCTGCTTGCCGACGCGATGGTCAAGGCCGGCACGACCACCGACAAGGCGAAGCTGATCGCGCAACTGGCGAAGTCGAACTACGCGGGCGTCGCGGGCACCTATTCGTTCGACGAACGCGGCGACCTGAAAGGCGCGCCGACCACCGTCTACGTGATCCGCAACGGCCTGCCCGAGCCGTACGCGAAGTAACCGTCACCGGACGGCGCCGCGGCGCCGTCCTTCGTCTTCACGTCTTCGATCCTCCATGAAAATTTCCCGATCCCTTTCCACCGTCGAGGTCCATACCGGCGGCGAAGCCTTCCGCATCGTCACGAGCGGCCTGCCGCGCCTGCCCGGCGACACGATCGTCCAGCGCCGCGCATGGCTCAAGGAGAACGCCGACGAGATCCGCACGGCGCTGATGTTCGAGCCGCGCGGCCACGCCGACATGTACGGCGGCTACCTCACCGAGCCGGTGTCGGCGAACGCGGATTTCGGCGTGATATTCGTGCACAACGAAGGCTACAGCGACCATTGCGGACACGGCGTCATCGCGCTGTCGACCGCCGCGGTCGAGCTCGGCTGGGTGCAGCGCACCGTGCCGGAGACACGCGTCGGCATCGACGCGCCGTGCGGCTTCATCGAGGCGTTCGTGAAATGGGACGGCGAACACGCGGGGCCGGTGCGCTTCGTCAACGTACCGTCGTTCATCTGGCAGCGCGACGTGTCGGTCGACACGCCGTCGTTCGGCACCGTGACCGGCGACATCGCGTATGGCGGCGCGTTCTATTTCTACGTCGACGGCGCGCCGTTCGACCTGCCGGTGCGCGAAGCGGCGGTGGAAAAGCTGATCCGCTTCGGCGCCGAGGTGAAGGTCGCCGCGAACGCGAAATATCCGGTCGCGCATCCGGAGATCCCCGAAATCAACCATATCTACGGCACGATCATCGCGAACGCGCCGCGCCATCCGGACTCGACGCAGGCGAACTGCTGCGTGTTCGCGGATCGCGAGGTCGACCGCTCGCCGACCGGCTCCGGCACCGGCGGGCGCGTCGCGCAGCTGTACCAGCGCGGCCTGCTCGCGGCCGGCGACACGCTCGTCAACGAGTCGATCGTCGGCACGGTGTTCAAGGGACGCGTGCTGCGCGAGACGACGGTCGGCGACATCCCGGCCGTGATTGCGGAAGTGGAGGGCAGCGCGCATATTTGCGGGTTCGCGAACTGGATCGTCGACGAGCGCGATCCGCTGACCTACGGTTTTCTCGTGCGCTGAACGACGGCGCACGGCCCCCGGGTTGTACCAGGTTTGGCGCGCGGTCCCGTTGCGGGACGCGCGCCTTTTTTGTTGTAAAAATGCGCGATCCGGCACCGTTCGCGCGGGCCCGGGACGGCCGCCGGCCGGTGGGCCGCGCGAGTTTTGGTACGATGCAGCCTTTCCAGCAGATCCCCCACCCGCGTGAATCGCCGAAACGTGTCGTCAGTGCGTGACCTCTGTGCCAAATGGGTCGCGCGCGCCCAACCCGTCGCGGCCGCTGCCGCCGTGCCCGTCAAGCGTGTCCTGGCCAGTGCCTGGCACCATCTCCGTCATCCGACGCGCCGCGGCGTGCTGCGCGCGGCCGCCGCCGTACCGGTGCTGTTCGTGCTGTACGTGCTGGCGCTGATTCCGTTCACGCCCGGCATCGGCGACATTCGCAAGGCGCGCGTCGACCAGCCCGCGCAGGTGCTGTCCGCCGACGGCAAGGTGCTGGCGGAATTCAAGCCGTCGAACCGCGAATGGGTGTCGCTCAAGCAGATCTCGCCGCACATGGTCGACGCGCTGATCGCGACCGAGGATCATCGCTTCTACGAGCACCACGGCCTCGACTGGAAGCGCACGGCGTCGGCCGCGCTCCATACGTTCTCGGGCAGCCGCCAGGGCGGCTCGACGATCACGCAGCAGCTCGCACGCAACCTGTATCCGGACGAAATCGGCCGCGCGCCGACGCTCACGCGCAAGGTGAAGGAGGCGATCACCGCGCTGAAGATCGAGGCCGTGTACAGCAAGGACCAGATCCTCGAGACCTACCTGAACACGGTGCCGTTCCTGTACAACGCGTACGGCGTCGAGATGGCCGCGCGCACCTATTTCGACAAGTCGGCCGACGAGCTCGACGTGCTCGACAGCGCAACGCTCGTCGGGATGCTGAAGGGCAACAGCTACTACAACCCCGTGCTGAACCCCGAGCGCGCGCTGCAGCGGCGCAACACGGTGCTCGGCCAGATGGTCAAGTACGGCAAGCTGTCGCCGGCGCAGTTCGCGCAGTTGCAGCGCCGGCCGCTGCGCATCGATTTCGAGCGCCAGAAGGAACCGCCGGGACCCGCGCCGCACTTCGCGCAGCAACTGCGCAAATGGCTGATCGGCTGGGCCGACCGCAACGACTACAACATCTATTCCGACGGGCTGATCGTGCGCACCACGATCGATTCGCGGCTGCAGCAGATGGCGACCCAGGCGCTGACGCTGCAGGCGAACCAGTTGCAGGGCATCGCGAACAACGCGTGGAGCGGCCGCGACGGCTGCGGCACCGACAACGAGGTGTTCCGCGCCTTCATGCGCGAGTCGCCCGAGTACAAGGCCGCTCAGGATGCCGGCAAGAACGATGCCGTCGCGATGAAGCAGCTCGCCGCCGACCGCGGTTTCATGCGCGCGCTGTGCAAGGCGAAGACCGACGTGCAGGCCGGCTTCGTCGCGATCGATCCGCGTGATGGGCAGATTCGCGCGTGGGTCGGCAGCCGCGACTTCACGAACGAGCCGTTCGATCACGTCGCGCAGGCGCGGCGTCAGCCGGGCTCGACCTTCAAGCCGTTCGTCTATGGCGTCGCGTTCGCGAACGGGATGAAGCCGGACGACACCTTCATCGACCAGGCGGTCGAGATTCCGCTGAAGGGCGGCGAGATCTGGCGGCCGAACGACGACGCGCCGCCGTCGGGCAAGCCGATGACGCTGCGCGACGCGGTCGCGCTGTCGCGCAACCGGATCACCGCGCAGGTGATGGAGAAGGTCGGACCGGCGGCGGTGGCGCGGCTCGCGCGCGACATGGGCGTGCGCGAAAGCCCGCTCGAGCGCGTGCCGTCGCTCGCGCTCGGCACGAGCCCGGTGACGCTGAAGGAGATGGTCGCGTCGTACGCGACGATCGCGAACGGCGGCCTGTACGTCGAGCCGCAGATGGTGACGCGCATCGAGAACCGCCAGGGCGACGTGCTCGCCGAGTACGCGCCGGCGCCGCCCGAGCGCGCGCTCGACGCCGAGACCGACAAGACGCTGCTCGGCGTGATGCGCGACGTGGTGACGCGCGGCACCGGCAGCAGCATCCGCACGCGCTTCGGCATTCGCGGCGACGTGGCCGGCAAGACCGGGACGACGCAGGACAACGCGGACGGCTGGTTCATCCTGATGCAGCCCGGGCTGGTGGCCGGCGCGTGGGTCGGCTTCGACGACGGCCGCGTGACGCTGCGCAGCGACTATTGGGGGCAAGGCGCGCACAGCGCGCTGCCGATCGTGGGCGATTTCTTCCAGCGCGCGCAACGTGCCCGGATCGTCGACACGAAGCTGAAATTCGATACCGAGCCGTCGCCCGGCTGGTTCGCGTCGGTGCGCGAACGCGTGACGGACCTGTTCGACGGCTGGTTCGGGCCCGAGCCGAAGCAGGCGCCGGCGCCCGTCAGGACGCAGCGTATCGAGCGGCAGCCGGAGGCGGACGCCGCCGCGGCGTCGGCTGCGTCGGCTGCGTCGGCGCCCGAGGCGGCATCCGGCGGCATCGTCGAGGAGTGGGTTCCGGCGTCCGAGGTGGCGGCATCGGCCGCCGCGCTGTCGGCGGGCGCGTCGCAACCGCAGGCCGCGCAGCCGCCGGCGACGGGAGGCAGCGCGACGCCTGCGGGCAACACGGGCGGCGGGGGCCTCGGCTCCGCCCCGACCGTACCTTCGGCCGTACCGGCTCCGTCGGCGGCGCCGGTTTCACCCGGAGCGACCAGCGGTTCGGAGTAACGAGACGTTCAGATTTCGCGCGATGCTGCCGTAATACCGTTGTCACGACAGCTCGCGCGGCCGCTCCGCGCCTTTCCGATGCGGCTCATCACCGATCACGTCGCGCTCGCGCGCGACGACGTCTCCGCCGGCGTTCCGCTCGGCTTCGATCTCTACGATGCGGGCGGCGCCGCGCTGCTGCCCGCCGGCACGACGCTGCACGATCCCGCGCAGCATGCTTTCCTGTTCGATCATTTCCGGCCCGTCCGCCGACGCGATGACGCCGAGCCCGCCGCGCCGGCATCCGACACCGTGCCGGCGGCCATGCGAATGGGGCTATCGACCGGTGCCGCGATCGGCATCCGGCGACGGGTCGGCATGACCCGCGTGCTGCAGCGCTGCCGGTTGATCGGGATCGGCGCATCGGGTGCGCTGTTCGTCGAGCCGCAGCCGGCGGTCGTGCTCGACTTTGCCCGCGGCGACGACGTCGAGGCGGTCGCGATCGGCCGGTCGGCGGTGTCGCGTTTCGGTGCGACGGTCGAGGCTGTGCAGGCAGCGGGGGCCGCGCCGTTCATGGTGCTTTCGCCGCCGGGCTTCGTCGACCGGCTGCGCACGCGCGCCGAGCCGCGCGTCCAGGTACGGATCGCGGCCCGCTGCACGGGCGGGCCGGTGCAGGCGGAGGGGATCGGGATCGTTCGCGATCTCAGCCTGAGCGGGCTGTCGATCGCGCTCGACCGGGCGCTCGCGGCGGCCGGCGATCCGCTGCACGTGCAATTGCCGTATACGGATGGGGACCATGTCGCGTTGCTCACGCTCGACGGCACGGTGCGAGCGGTGCATGCCGATCCGGCGGTGCCGGGCTGGGCGCTTCACCACGCGGCGTTCGACGAAACGGCTGCCGACGACCGGATTCGCCTCAAGGCGTTGCTGTTCGACCTGTCCATGGCCGCCACGGACGCGGATCAGGTCCGCTGATGCGTTGACCGGGCAAACGTCGCAGCATGCTGCCGCATATTGGGTTCCGATCCGGCCATAATCCTCTGATGATTCAGCCGAATGCGCGGCAATTGTACGGATTCGGTCAACAGTGAATTTGCGATTTAAGTATTTACCCTGATGGCCGGGCCTCCTAGACTTTCATTCATGCGCAACGACTACCGAGTCCGAAGCGCCTGACAAAACAATCTGGAGGTAACGCATCATGAAATCGCTGATCAAGGCAGTTGCACTGGCCGCGCTGGTGGCCGCACCGATCGTCTCGTTCGCCCAATCGAACCAGCAGCCGCTGACGCGCGCGCAAGTGCGTGCCGAGCTGGTCCAGCTCGAAAAGGCCGGCTACAACCCGAACGACTGGATGAACTATCCGGAAAACATCCAGGCCGCACAGGCAAAGATCGCCGCGGCACAGAACACCGGTGCGCAGGCTGACGTAACGGGCTACGGCTCGAACCCGGTCGCGACGTCGCAGTCGGGCCAGCGCGTGAGCGTGCCGGCAGCAGCCGATCGTTCGTCGGTGTACTTCGGCCACTGAGCAAGCCGTTCGCCGCGCGGCCGTCGGGCCGCCTGCAAAGCCGTACCGAAAAGCCTGCACTCGTGACGAGTGCAGGCTTTTTTGCGTGCGCGGCAAGCGTGGCGCGGGCTGACAATCGATCGCGCGTGCGCTAGCATCGCGGTCGGCATTGCCACGCTGCGGCGGCCGCGACGGAAGTCGCGCCCGTCGGCCGGCGAGGTCGCGCACCGAGGCGCGGCGGCAAGCCCGGCATCACGTTCCACGACTTCAACGAAAACAAACAGGAGCATCCATGCGTGTCTTGACCGGTCTGCTGTGCGCGCTCGCGCTGACGGCGAACGTTGCCCATGCGCAGGCGAATTGTGCGGACGCGACGGATCAGGCGGCGATGACGGCGTGCGCCGATCGCGCGTACAAGAAATCCGACGCGGACCTGAACCGCACTTACCAGGCCGTCACCGCACGGCTGCGCGATGCGAAGCCGCTCGCGGAGAAACTCGTGAACGCGCAGCGCGCGTGGATCGCCACCGCGACGCCGAATGCAGCTTCTCCAGCGCGAACGCCGAAGGCGGCAGCGTGTATCCGATGGTCGTGTCGACCTGCCTCGACGATCTGACCAGGACGCGCAACGAGACGCTGAAGGGTTATCTGTCCTGCGAGGAAGGCGACCTGGCCTGTCCGGTGCCGGGGAAGTAAGACCGTGCAACGTCCAGCCGGCCCGCGCGTCGCGCGGCCGGCACGGTGCGCCTAGACGTCGTCCGTTTCGTCGAGCAGCTTGTGCCGCATCGCGTAGCGGACCAGCGCCGCTTCGTGCGGCATCTGCATCTTTTCCAGAATCCGGGTCTTGTAGGTGCTGACCGTCTTCGCGCTCACGCACAGCGCCTGTGCGATTTCGGTCAGCGTCTGTCCGGCGGCGATCCGGCGGAACACGTCGAATTCGCGATCGGACAGCCGCTGGTGCGGCAGCGTCTCGGCCGGTTCGTTCAGGCTCTGCGCGAACTGCTCGGCCATCGCGAGACTCACGTAGACGCCGCCCGATGCAACCTTGGTCACCGCGCCGACCAGTTCGGCGCTCGCGCTTTCCTTGGTCAGGTAGCCCGACGCGCCGGCGCGGAATGCGCGCACCGCGTATTGCTGCTCCGCATGCATGGTCAGCACGAGCACGCGCAGCGCGGGCTTCTCGTCCTTGATCTGCTTGATCAGCTCGACGCCGTTGCGGCCCGGCATCGACAGGTCGAGCACCAGCACCTGCGCGGGCGTCGAACGAATCAGCGCGATCGTCGACGGCCCGTCGCACGCTTCGCCGGCCACTTCGAATGCGGTCGCGTTCTGGAGAATGTGCCGCAGACCGTCGCGCACGAGCGTATGGTCGTCGGCGATGAGCACCTTGATCATGTGAGGGTGGTTTCCTGTTGAACGGTGCCGAGCGGGAACGCGACCGTGATCGAGAAGCCGCGCGCGAGCGCGGTATCGATCGTCACGCTGCCGCCCAGCATGTGTGCGCGTTCGCGAATGCCGATCAGGCCGAACGACTTGTCCTCGTGGGCGGTGCCGCCGGGTGCCGCGCCGCGGCCGTTGTCCGCGACGCGCAGCACGCAGAAGCCTTCCTCGATGTCGAGCCGCAGCGCGACGCGCGTCGCATCCGCATGGCGCGCGACGTTCGTCAGCGCTTCCTGGACGATCCGGAACAGCGTGGTCGCCCCGGTGCTGGTGAACGTGAGCCCGCCCGTTTCGATGCGGCGTTCGACGTCGATGCCGTAGCGGTTCGTGAAGTCGTTCGCCAGCCACTCGATCGCGGGCACGAGGCCGAGATCGTCGAGCATCACGGGGCGCAGGTCGGCTGCGATGCGCCGCACCGACGCGACGGTCGCGTCGATCAGCCGGCGCATGCCCTGCAGTTGCGACAGCACGTCGTCGTCGGGTTGCGCACGATTCGGCGTGCGCAGTTGCTGCTCGATGACCGACAGATCCATCTTCAGCGCGGTCAGCTGCTGCCCGAGGTCGTCGTGCAGTTCGCGCGCGATGCGGGTCTTTTCCTCCTCGCGCACGTTCTGCAGGTTCGCCGACAGTTCGCGCAGTTCCTCGCGCGACTGCTTCAGCGCATTCTCGGCGCGCTGCCGCTCGGTGATGTCGCGCAACATCACCGTATAGAGCTTGCCCGACGCGTCGCGGATCTGCGAGATCGACGCCTCGATCGGGAATTCCTCGCCGTTGCCGCGCAGCCCGAACAGCACGCGCTGACGGCCCATCTGCCGCTCGGATACGCCCGTCACGCCGAACTGGTCGACGTGCTTCGCATGTGCCGCACGAAACCGCTCGGGGATGAAGCGCGACAGCGGCGCGCCGATCGCCTCCATCGCCGACACGCCGAATACCTGCTCGGCCATCGGGTTGAAGATCACGACCGTCTGCTTCTCGTCGATCGTGATGATCGCTTCCATCGACGAACGGATGATGCCCATCATCCGCGCCTCGTTCAGGATGCCGCGGCTGCTGGCGCCCGTATCGGCGGTGCCGGCGCGGCCGCGCAGCAGCGCATGGACGAGTGCCGCGAACGCGAACGACGCGATCAGCCCCGCCGCGAGCACCGTGCCCGCCGCGCGCTGCGCGCCGGTTGCGCTCGGGCGGCCGTCCGCGGAATAGGCGAGCGTCAGCACGGTCCCGCCGAAAATCAGCTGGTCGGTGCGCCGCATCAGGTCGGGCGACGCGGAGGCCTCGTCGGTCGTCGTCTCGGCGCTCGCGATCGGCCGAGGATCGTCGCCGGCGCTGATCCGCAGGTCGAGCCCGCGTTCCGTGTCGAGCGCGCGCTCGATCAGGCGATTCGGGCTCACTTGCGCGAACAGCACGCCGTCGGCGCCGGTTTCATGGGCGCCGGCCGGTGCGGCGGTCGTGCGCTGCGAAGCCGTCGCGGGCAGGAACAGCGTGAGGGTGCGCGCATCGCGGGAGGTGTCGTCGTCGGCCGAATGGATGCCGAGAGCGACATCGCCGGTCCGCAGCGCGCGCGCGAGCGGGGCCCGATCCGGCGCGCCGAAGCGCACGCCGGCCGAGCTCGACACGGGCGCGCCGAGCGTCGCCACCGCGAGCGGGCCGGCCGGCATCGGCGCGTGGCCGGCGAGGGCGCTGCGCGCCGCGGGCGACAGCGGCGCATAGCCGAACTGCCGGATCGGCGAACGCCCGCTGTCGAGCTCGAGCGTGTCGGCGTAGCGGCGCCATTGCTCGGGCGTCATCTGCGGCGCGAGCGCGAACGCGCCGCGCGTGCTTTCGAGCACGGCGACGCCGGCTTGCAGCTCGTGGCGCAGCATCGCCGTCACGTGCGTGGTGCGTCGCTCGAAGCGCGTATGGACGGCGCCTTGCCACTGCTCGCGAACGAGCAGCGCGACGCCGAGCGACAGCGCCGCGCCGGCGAACAGCGTAACGACGCCAGCCGCGAGCGGCTGGCGTAACATGATCTGGAAGCGCGTGGGCCCTCGGGCGTCACGCGGCGGGGTTCCACTGGCGGTCATTCGATGGCCATTCTGGTGTCGGGGCCGCCCGTGGCACTCGGGCGGCGCGGCATAACCGGGAAAAATCGCACCGGCCGCGTGCGGCGTCTATTTTCAAGATGAAATTGTGCGCGTTTTATGCGTTTTTTGTAATAGGGTCAGCTAAAAATGAGATAGCCGGGCGGTGCAGCGGGCGTCCCGGCCGCGATTGACACGCGTCAACCGGCGTGTCGGCACGTGGGGCAGACTGTTCGGCAGGCGAGCCGGCATCGGGCCGGCTTGCGGTGACGGGGGCGTCGTGCGCGCGATGCGCGACGCGCGCCCGGTCGGAGGGTGGACCATGTACAAGCGGATTTTCGTCGGGCTCGATGGCAGCCCGAGTGCGCGTCTCGCGCTGAATGAAGCGATCAGGATCGCGGCGGCGTCCGGCGGCGAGGTGACGTGCGCGTATGTCGTCGAGCACCGGCCGCAGCTCGTCGACGTCGATGCGGGCTTCGCGGCCGAACACGACGGCGACGCGGCGGCAACCGATGCGGCGACGCCCGTGCTCGACGATGCGAAGGCGGCGCTCGCGCAGCGGAACGTGCCGGGCACCGTGCGCGCGCTCGACGCGTACGGCGAGGACATCGCCGCGGTGCTGATGCGCACGGCGGCCGAGGCCGGCGCCGATCTGATCGTGATGGGCACGAGCGGGCGGCACGGCCTGCGCCGGCTGCTGCTCGGCAGTGTCGCGGAATCGCTGCTGCGCGCGGCCGATCGGCCCGTGCTGCTGGTGCGCCACGACGAGCCGGCCGCGGCGGCATCCGCGTGACGGGGCGGTGCGGCGTCGCGCCGTGAGCGGCGGGCAGGCGGCCGCCGCGCGGATGGCGGTGCGATGGCGGGTGCGGCGGTGCGTCCGCGGCATCGATCGACGCGCGGCCGATATCTGGCGTCGCGACATCGCTACGGTGTGACCGCGTGGCGCGGGTTGCATCGCGGCCCGCACTTCTGGCAGCATCGGCCGGTGTTCGCTTCATCGTCGCGCGCCGCGTTTCGCGCGCGATCCAGTCGCCGCGTGCATGGTCGCGGCGATCGACGCAGCGGCACGCGACGTCGGCCGACGGGATTCCCGAACGGCCGGGCCGTGTGCCGCGTGCCCGGTTCATTCCTTCACCGACGTCATCCGCCATGCCGATCTCCGCCGCCGACCTGATTCACCAGTTCGATCTGCAACCGCACCCCGAGGGCGGCTATTTCCGCGAAACCTACCGCGCGGCCGACACGGTCGTGCGTCCGGCCGACGGCGCGCCGCGCGCGGCGTCGACCGCGATCTACTACCTGTTGTGCGAAGGCGCGTATTCGTCGTGGCACCGGATCCGTTCCGACGAGGTCTGGCATTTCTACGCGGGCGATCCGCTCGAAGTGTGGGTGCTCGACGAGCACGACGGCCTGACGATCCACCGGCTCGGCAACCCGCTCACGCACCCCGGCACCGTATTTCAGGCGGTCGTGCCGGCCGGGCGCTGGTTCGGTGCGCGCTGCGCGTCGCCGGAGCATGTCGCGCTCGTCGGCTGCACGGTCGCGCCGGGGTTCGAGTTCGCTGAATTCGAGCTTGCGGACGCGACGGCGCTGGCCGCCGCGTTCCCCGAGTACGCGGAATACGTCGCGGCGCTCGCGCAGCGCCCCGACGCGTGAGCGCGGCGGCCGCCTCCAACGGTAGCCGTTGCGCGCGGTCCCGGCCAAACCCGTTTAGAATGCACGATGGTGCGGGATCGGCCGCGGACGTGCCGCGGCGATCGCTGCCAGCCGTATCGACGGCCGCCTCCGTCGCACGGTCAGCATGTCTTCCAGGAGCGCCGCCGTGTGGCACTTTCCCATTGCGATTCCCTCGTCGCTCGGCCCGTGGGCCGTGTTCGCGAGCGTACTGATCACGCAGCTCGGCGTGCCGGTGCCGGCCGTGCCGATGCTGATTCTCGGCGGTACGATGGCGGCGATGGGGCAGGCGTCCTGGACGAGCATGTTCGCGGCGGCGATCGGTGCGACGATGCTTGCCGATTCGCTGTGGTTCTTCATGGGCCGCACGCGCGGCCGGCGCTTGCTGAACGGGCTCGTGCGATTCTCGCTGTCGCTCGACACGACGCTGCGCTTCGCGCGTAACGTATTCGAAAGATACGGCGCGCCGCTGCTCGTCCTTTCCAAATTCCTGCCGGGCCTCGGCCTCGTGTCGGCGCCGCTGCTCGGCACGACCGCGATCGGCATCGGCGTGTTCCTGTTCTGGGATCTGGCCGGCGCGTCGCTATGGGCTGCGTTCTGGCTCGTCGGCGGCGCGGCCGTGCATGACCAGATCGTGCAGTTCGTGCTGTGGGTGCGCGCGAGCGGCGGCACGATCCTCGATGCGTTCCTCGCGATCTTCATCACGTTCCTGCTGTACCGCTGGGTGCGCCGCGTGCAGTTCCGCCGCTACCTCGCGCAGGTGCGCATCTCCCCGCCGCAGCTCGTCGAAATGATGACGTCGAGCGAGCCGCCGCTGATCTTCGATGCGCGACCGCGCGCGATTCGCGAACGCGAGCCGTACCGGATCGCCGGTGCGGTGCCGGTCGATCTCGATTCGCCGGACCTGCTGGATCCTGAGCTGCTGAAGCGGCCGATCGTCGTGTATTGCGTGTGCCCGAACGAGGCGACCGCGAAGCGTCTGATCGCGAAGATGCAGCGCAAGAAGATGATCCACAACATCCGCGCGCTGAAGGGCGGCCTCGATGCGTGGGAAAAGCACGGCTATCCGGTCGAGCCGCTGCCGGCCGATCTCGATTCATCGCGGTATTTCGTGCGGCCGGAACATGCGGCGCTCGCAGGCGAATATACGGTGCGGGCGACGTTGTCGAAATAAATCGTGCGCGGGATTCCGCGCACATCCCGATTTCACCTCCGCTTTCACGCTTCGCATTCCCGCTAAAATCGGCTGGCTAGAAACCACCGATTATTCTTATAATCCCGCCTGCATATTGCGTGTGCTTGATTGCGCACATTCGACGCGCGTTCGTTCGCACCGAAAGCGATTGATCCCGTTGCTGCCCGTCACGCGCACAGACGCGTCGCACGGGCTAGACGGGCGTATTCCGTGAAAGGCCCGATCCGTTTTCCGGATTGTTCCGGAAAATGCCGATAATCAGCGGCGATTCCAATCGGAGTGGCGCAGTATCCGCAACGTTTTTCATCCGGAAAACGATGGCGGGATTTTTCGTTTTCGGTTTGCCGGTATCGGCATGAACGGCCGCGCATTGACATCCACAATGACGGCGGCCCGTTCGCGGCTGCCAGGAGACGGACTTGAAACAACCAGAAGACCAGCTGCACCGCGGGCTGGAGGAGCGACACATCAACCTGATGGCGCTCGGCGCGACGATCGGCGTCGGCCTGTTCCTCGGCTCGGCCACCGCGATCCGCACGGCCGGCCCGGCCATCCTGCTGACCTACCTGCTGGGCGGCATCGCCATTTTCCTGATCATGCGCGCGCTCGGCGAAATGGCGATCTCCAATCCGGTCGCCGGCGCGTTCAGCCGCTATGCGCGCGACTACCTCGGCCCGCTCGCGGGCTACCTGACCGGCTGGACCTACTGGTTCGTGTGGATCGTCACCTGCATGGCGGAGATCACCGCGGTCGGCGTCTACATGCACATGTGGTTCCCGGGCGTGCCGAACTGGATCTGGGCGCTCGCGGCGCTCACGGCGATGGGCGCGGTGAACTTCATCGCGGTCAAGCTGTACGGCGAATTCGAATTCTGGTTCGCGCTGATCAAGATCGTCACGATCGTGCTGATGATCGTCGGCGGCGGCCTCATGATCGCATTCGGCATCGGTAACGGCGGCGTCGCGACGGGCATCTCGAATCTGTGGGCCCACGGCGGCTTCATGCCGAACGGCATCGACGGCGTCATCGGCGCGCTGCCGATCGTGATGTTCGCGTATCTCGGCGTCGAGATGCTCGGCCTCACGGCCGGCGAGGCGCGCAATCCGGAGAAGTCGCTGACGAAGGCGGTGAACTCGGTATTCTGGCGCGTGCTGATCTTCTACATCGGCGCACTGTTCGTGATCATGTCGCTCTATCCGTGGGACCAGATCGGCACGCAGGGCAGCCCGTTCGTGATGACGTTCTCGCGGCTCGGGATCCCGGCCGCCGCCGGCATCATCAACTTCGTCGTGCTGACCGCAGCGCTGTCGTCGTGCAACAGCGGCCTGTTCAGCACCGCGCGGATGCTCTACAACCTCGCGCAGCAGGGCCA
Source organism: Burkholderia sp. RF4-BP95 (assembly GCF_001521985.1). Classification (NCBI taxonomy): domain Bacteria; kingdom Pseudomonadati; phylum Pseudomonadota; class Betaproteobacteria; order Burkholderiales; family Burkholderiaceae; genus Burkholderia; species Burkholderia sp. RF4-BP95. The sequence goes on from NZ_LOSX01000018.1 coordinate 756,147, forward strand.
GGCGCCGGCCAGCCTCGGTCGCGTGAACCGCAACGGCGTGCCGGTGTACGGCGTCGCCGTGTCGGTCGCGCTGCTGCTGATCGGCGTGCTGCTCAACTATCTGGCGCCGCAGCAGGTGTTCACGTGGCTGACGTCGGTGTCGACGTTCGGCGCGATCTGGACGTGGTGCGTGATCCTGATCGCGCAGATGCGTTTTCGCCGCACGCTGTCGGCCGACAGGATCGCGCGCCTGCCGATCCGCGTGCCGTTTTATCCGCTCGGCTCGTTCGTCGCGCTCGGGTTTCTCGCGCTGGTCGTCGTGCTGATGGCATTCACGCCGGACACGCGTGTCGCGCTCGTGATCGGCCCGGCGTGGATCGTGCTGCTCGGCATCGCATACGCGGTGTTCTACGCGAACCGCGCGGGCGCGCCCGCGTCGACGAAGTCGTAAGCGGGCAGGGCAAAAGTCGCCGCTCGGCGCGCCACGCGTGTGCGCGCCGCGCATCGCGGCCCGCACGGGCATTGATTACGATCATGCACGTGCGGGCCGGACGACATATGCTGTCTGAATCGCTTGTCCGCGCTTCGCGTGGCCGTCCGCCGATCCCTGCGACCGCGTCGGCCGTTCGTCCGCCGCGCGCCGCCGCCCGCGCGAAGCTCCGGTCGTCGTCCGCGACGACGCGTCCGCCAGGAGATCTTCGCCATGCCATCCAGCCCGACCATCCCGCCGCTCGCCCGAATTTCGCTGGCCGTCGACCTGACGCCGGAATCGCTGGCCGCCGCGCGCTACATGCGCACGCTGCTGCGTCCCGGCATGCAGGTGCGCATCGTCTGCGCGATCGACAATCCACGTCTCGTGCTGCCCGACATTCCGCGCGTCGACGCGCTGCTGACCTCGGCGCGCGAGGAGATGACGCGCGAGGCGCAGGCGACGCTCGAGCGCATCGCGGCGCTGTTCGCCGGGAGCGGCGCGGAGATCGAGCAGGTGATCATCGATACGTCGGTCACGGGCGGCACGGTGGCCGATGCACTCGCGAACGACACGTTGGCGTCGCGCGCCGACGTGCTCGTGGTCGGCGCCAATCCGCACCATGGGCTGTTGCGGCTCGTCGAGGGCGCGGTGTCCGACACGCTGGCCTCGCGCGCACGCTGCGCGCTGCTGATCGTGCCCGCCGACTACACGCGGCCGTCGGAGGGACCGCTGCAGCGCCTGATGTTCGCCGTGGACGGCAGCGAGCCGTCGCTGCATGCGGTGCGCGTCGGGCTCGGCTTCGCGGCGCCGACGACGCTGCTGTACGCGGCCTATGTCGTCGATCGGGCGGTTCGTCTGACGGATCTCGTGCCGGTGCGCGCGCTCGAGGATGCGTATCGCGCGGAGGGCGAGGATGCGCTGGCGCGGGTCGGCCCGCTGTTCCATGCAATGGGGAATCCGACCAAGCGCGGCATCGTCGAAACCCGTCCGACCAGCGACGACGTCGCCCATGCATTGATGCGCGACGCGGTGCACTGGCATGCGGAACTGCTGGTGGTCGGCACGCATGGCCGGCGCGGCATCGCCGCCTGGCTGATCGGCAGCGTGGCGCGCCGGATCTCGCATCTCGCGCAGGTGCCGGTGCTGCTCGTGCGCGGCGCGGAGTGAACGTCTCGACGCGACCGTGGCGAAGCGGCCTTTCATTGACCTGCATCAGAATCGCCGTGCGCCTCGCATGAGATAGTGACAGAACGTCCGTCGTCCTGTTTTGGGGCGCGACGATTCGATACGTCGGGTCCAGAACCGCGCGAACGGGCGCATATCCGACGCGGTCGCTCGCATTTCAACCGATTTCCGGCGCCGTGCCACGCAGCGCGTGGCGCATCAGCCGATCACGAACTCTCTGGCGCGAGGGTAGGCAGCCGACGGCTGCCTTGGAATGACGGACGGGGTGATTTTCACCCCGTCCGCTTCCTGGCCCCGTGCAGACTACTTTTCCTCGCAGGTATTTTTGGGTCGATGTCGTCGTGCGGAACGGCGTGTGGCGGCATGCGATGCGCCGTCGCGCAGTCGACGTGAAGCGGTCGCCGCCGATTGGCGTGGCAGCCTTCGCAACCATCGCGCGGCCTCGTGCCGCGTCGGCTGCGTTCGGCTTTTACGCGATGCGAGGCGCTCGCAGGTCGTGCCGACTGCGGCCGCCGCGGCATCCGCGTGCGCGCCGACGCGCGCCATGCAGCCGTCCTCGTCCGCCCGGCGTGCGATTGCGCAGCCGTGGCCAGCCGGGGCGTGCCTTGCGGCGCGGCCTGACGACGACCGGTGCGTCGGCACGGGCCCGCGCGCAAAGGGCGGCGGCGAAACGCTGCAGCGCGAGCACCGATCCCATGACGCTCTGGTATTTCTCGCGGCCGATCTGCCCGTCGAGCGTGACGAGCAAGCCCGATTCGCGCGCGAGCGCGAGTAACGCGTCGAGATCGTCGGGCGGGCGGATTGCGACCGGAACGGAATGCGCGGACAGCATGCGCGTGCGCCGCTGTCCGTCCCGCACCGGGAAGTTGCGATGGGCCATGATGGTCTCCTGCGCCCGACCCCGCGTGCCGGCTCGATGGCCGGCTGAGCGATGACCGGGTATGAACGCTTCGTTCATAACGTCAGTATCCGCCGCGCAGGCCGCGCTGCCAATCGGCGCGCGCTGAAGTCGCTGTCAGACATTGCGTGCGAGGTATCGGAATCCGCTGACAAGAACGGCCGGCACGCGATGTGCGGCGCTCCGATCCGGTGCATTCGAACAGACGAATCGCCGCCGGCGAGCGTCGCTTGACGCAGGATTTCGGACGGTCTAAGTTTCCGAGTGCATCGCCGTCGCGCGACGGTTCGTCGTCCGCGCGATCGGCGATGCCGCGCCTCGGGGAGGCGTGGACAATCCTTCCAGTCGTTCGCGGGCCACGCGCGCCGCGAATCCTGCGCGCGGGCCGATCCAGCGACGGATCGGCGCGGCGGCACGCAACGTGCCGTTGATCGCGCGCAAACACGCTTCGGCGCATCGTACGCCGGGCGGCGATCCAGTCTCTAATCTAATCTTCCGGTAAGTCGTCTTTTCCTTTCGTTCCTCGACCGTCAGGAGCCCGTCGATGTCACAGGACAATCTGCTTGATGCTTTGAAGGCCGTCGCCGAAGCGCGCGCGATCGGCGACGACCAGTTGCGCACGATGCTCGACGACGAAGTGCGTGCGTTGTCGTCCGATGCGCGCGTGCACGACTACATTCACGTGTTCGCGATCCGCCACTTGCGCGAACGCATGCGCAGACAGGACGACCTCGAGCGCGACACGCCAGCCAGTACGCCGAACCGGGAGCCGGATACGAATACCAGTCGCCGTCTGTGAACGACGCCGGCGCCACCGACGCTGACGCGCCTGCATGCCGCATAGGCAACCGCCGCGCGCTAGCTTGCGGACAACGCCCCTGCGGCCGTCGGCGTTTTTCGTCATACGTTTCATCGAATCGACACAACAGGCTCAAGTAAGCGGCGCGAATGCCGTTTACCCGGTGAATCCGTCCACCGGGCGTTCGCGCTCCCTTACCGAGTCGTTGCCATGTTCTCGTCCATCCGCACCCGCATTCTTGCAGCGTGCGTCGCCATCGTCGTATTCGCGCTCGTCGCCACCACGCTGATCAATTACTTCATCGCGCATGCGTACAACGACGATGCGATCGACCGCAACCTGAAATCCGTCGCCAGCGGCCACGTGGTCGGCATCGGCGACTGGGTCGCGACCCGGAGCCGGATGATCGCGTCGCTGCAGGACGCCGCGCTGTCGCCCGATCCGCTGCCGGTGTTCAAGCAGATGGCCGCGGCCGGCGGCTTCACGAACGTCTACGCGGGCTACGCGGACAAGGTGTTCCGTTTCTCCGACCCGACCGGCATCCCGCCCGACTACGACCCGACCGGCCGCCCGTGGTACAAGCAGGCCGCACAGGCCGGCAAGCCGGTCGTCACGCCGCCGTACGTCGATGCCGGCACCGGCAACCTGGTCGTCACGTTCGCGGTGCCGATCCTGCGCGACGGCGCGCTGAAGGGCGTCGTCGCGGCCGACGTCGCGATGGACAGCGTGATCGCGAACGTGAAGTCGATCCGCCCGACGCCCGCGAGCTTCGGGATGTTGATCGACAGCAGCGGCCACGTCGTCGCGCATCCGGACGCGAAGCTCACGCTGAAGCCGGTCGCCGACGTGTCGCCCGACCTCGGCGCCGTGAGCGCCGCGTCGCTGGCCGCGGCCGTCGCGCCGGTCGAGGTGCAGGTGGGCGGCGATGCGAAGCTGGTGCGCGCGCAGGCCGTGCCCGGCACCGACTGGTACGCGCTGGTCCTGCTCGACAAATCGGAAGCGACGGCGGGGATGCGCTCGCTGCTGACCGCGTCGCTGATCACGCTGGTGGTGATCGTCGGCGTCGCGTCGCTGATCGTCGGCGCGATCACGGCAACCGCGTTCCGCCGCCTGTCGCAGGTGCGCCAGGCGATGGCGTCGATCGGCTCGGGCACCGGCGACCTGACGCAGCGCCTGCCGGCCGAAGGCCGCGACGAGGTGGCCGACATCGCGCGCTCGTTCAACAGCTTCGTCGACAAGCTGAACGACGTGATGCGGCAGATTCGCGATGCGAGCGAATCGGTGCGCACGGCCGCGAACGAAATCGCCGCGGGCAACCAGGACCTGTCGTCGCGGACCGAATCGGCGGCGGCGAGCCTCGAGCAAACGGCCGCATCGATGGAAGAGATCACGGCGACGGTCGGCCAGTCGGCGGCCGCCGCCGGCCAGGCCGACGAACGGGCGGCCGCGGCGTCGCGGATCGCGTCGCACGGCGGCGTGGTCGTATCGGACGTCGTGTCGACGATGGGGAAGATCGAGGAAGCGTCGGGCCGGATCGGCGACATCATCGGCGTGATCGACGGGATCGCGTTCCAGACCAACATCCTCGCGCTGAACGCGGCCGTGGAAGCCGCGCGTGCCGGCGAGCAAGGGCGCGGTTTCGCGGTCGTCGCGCAGGAAGTGCGCAGTCTCGCGCAACGCAGCGCGCAGGCCGCACGCGAGGTGAAGGTGCTGGTCGAGTCGACGGTGGCGAGCGTGTCGGCCGGGTCGGGGCAGGTGCGTCAGGCCGGCGACACGATGCGCGAAATCGTGTCGAACGTCGCCAACGTGACGACGATCATCTCCGAGATCACGCACGCGGCGAACGAGCAGACGCGCGGCATCCAGGAAGTGAACCGCGCGGTCACGCAGCTCGACGAAATGGTGCAGCAGAACGCGGCGCTCGTCGAACAGTCGACCGCGGCCGCGACCGCGCTGCAGACGCAGGCAAACGCGCTCGCGACGACGGTCGGGCAGTTCAAGGTCGCGTGACCTGCATCGGTTGATGCAGGTCGAGCGCGCCACGCGCGACGCCCTCGGCGATGCTCAGCCGTTGCCGCCGTCGCGCATCAGCGCCAGGCGGTTGTAGAGCGTCTTCAGGCTGATGCCGAGCGCTTTCGCCGCTTGCGGCTTGTTGCCGTCGAAGTGCTGCAGCGTCGCCGCGATGAAACGCTGCTGCGCGTGGTGCAGCGTCGCGCCAAGCGGCAGCGCCATCGCATCGTCCGACGTATGGTCCGGCATCATCGTCGGCTTCGGCAGCGCGACGTCGATGCCGTCGTCCGCGAGGATGTACGCGCGCTCGATCGTGTTGTGCAATTCGCGCACGTTGCCGGGCCACGAATACGCGCGCAGCGCGGCGATCGCCGCGTCGGTCAGACGCTTGTGCGAGTGGTGCCGCACGTTGAGCACATCGACGAACTCGTGCGCGATCGCCTCGACGTCGCCGTTGCGCTGGCGCAGCGGCGGCACGTACAGCGCGAACGCGGCGAGACGATAGAACAGATCCTCGCGCAGCCGGCCGTCGCGCACGGCTTCGGCGGGATTGTGGCGGGTCGCCGACACGATGCGCACGTCGAGCGGAATCGACTCGGTGCCGCCGACCCGCACGATCGTGTTCGATTCGAGCGCCCGCAGCAGCTTCACCTGCAGCGACGCGGGCATCTCCGCGATCTCGTCGAGCAGCAGCGTGCCGCCGAACGCGGCTTCGAAGAATCCTTCGCGTTGCGCGATCGCGCCGGTGAAGCTGCCTTTCTCGTGGCCGAACAACTGCGCTTCGGCGATGTCCGCCGGAATCGCGCCGCAGTTGACGGGGACGAACGGCCCGTCGCGTCGCGCGCTCAGGTCGTGCAGCCGCCGCGCGACGATATCCTTGCCGACCCCGCTTTCGCCGGCAATCATCACGCTGGCGCGGGTCGGAGCGATTTTCTCGATACGGCCGAGCAGCGTGCGCATCGCCGCGGAGCGGCCGGACAGCCGGCGCGCGTCGGCGCGTTGCTTCGGACGGTTTGCGGATTCGGCCATAGGCGTCAGCGGGCCGTTTTGAAAATCGGCACCGCGCATCCCCTTCTTTGCAATATCTATCATCGACAGCGAAACCGCACGGAAGGTGCCGCGATTTAGAAATTTCCAATGCCCGGTGCGATGACGGAAGAAATATGCGATCGCTGGGGCACGATGCCGCCGCCGGTGCTTTTTTACAGCCGACGAATGAGAAATTGAAAGATATCGGCCATCGCGTTCCCCGCAAGCATGGCAGGCCGTTGAGCGACGCGGCGCGACGGCACGCACACCTGACCTTGCCGCGAAGTCGCCGGGCGCGATGCGGCGGGTACGCGCATTGCGGCGTTCATAGGCTCGCCCGGTCCGCTCGGCGGCATGCCTTCGAGCGACGGTCGCAGGCGATGCAGGGAAACGATGAGAACTTTTACCCGCGAGCTGTTTCGGCAAGGCGCATGGGTCGCGCTGGCCGTCGGGCTGGCGTCCGCGCTGCAGGCGTGGGCGATTCACGTCGTCGGCATGCGCGAACCGTTGGCACCGCTGCCTTTGTACTTCGGTGTCGCGGCTGCGGCCTGGCTGACTTCGTTCGGCGGCGGTCTGGCGGCGACCGCCGCGAGCGCGGTCGTGATCGGCGCGTTGTGGTGGCGCGACATGCCGCTGCCCGCGCTGCTCATGCGGGCCGGCGTCTTCGTCGCGATCTGCTTCGTCGAGTGCATGCTCGTGCTGGCCGTCAAGCCGCTGCTCGCGAGCGACCGGCTGCGCGGGGCCGACGATGCCGAAGGAGATGATGCACGCACGCCGAGCCGCGAACCGGCGCCCGCGCCGCGTGCACTCGACGACATCCTGCTGCGCCGCGTGGTCGAAGCATCGCCCGACGCGATCGTCGGCGTCGACGCCGCACGGCGGATCACGAGCTGGAACCCGGCGGCGCGGCGCCTCTTCGGCATGGAGGTCGCGGCGGTGATCGGACACGACGTCACCACGCTGATCGCGCCGCGCTGGCTGCGGCTGCATCCCGTTCCCGCTTCGTTCGCGAACGCGCGTGTGCCCGCCGGCCCGCTCGACGTTCTGTGCGTGCGGCACGACGGCGGCCGGTTTCGCGCGACTTTCGCGGCAGCGCCGATCGTCGACGCGCAAGGCAACTGCACCGGCCTGTCGATGACGCTGCGCGAGGCGCGCGAACGGCGCCGCGACGAGCGGCGCTATCTGCGCTCGCTGCGCGGCGCGCGCGACGCGCGCGTGCAGGCCGACGAATCGAACCGGTTGAAGGACGAACTGCTGGCCACCGTGTCGCATGAATTGCGCACGCCGCTCAATGTGATCTACGGCTGGGTCGAGGTGCTGCGCAACGCCGAGGGCCAGAGCTTCGCGCACCAGGCGATCGACGCGATCGATCGTAGCGCGCGGTCGCTGTCGCGGATGGTCGGCGACCTGCTCGACGCGTCGTCGCTCGCGACGGGCCGGATGCGGCTCGAACGCACGCCCGTCGACCTGGTGCGCGTCGTGAACGAGGCGGTGCGCGAGCTCGGCGCGACCGCGGAGGCGAACGGGCTCGAACTGTCGACTGCGTGCGCGATGTCCAACTGCGTGATCTACGCGGACGGCGAGCGCATCCGTCAGGTGCTGTCGAACCTGCTGTCGAACGCGATCAAGTTCACGCCGCCGGGCGGCCACATCAAGGTGTCGCTGACCCGGGCCGGCGCGCGCGTGCGGCTGTCGGTCGCCGATTCGGGGCAGGGCATTTCGGCGGAACGCCTGCCGCATCTGTTCGATACGTTCAACCGGCCGGAAGGTGCGTCCGCGTCGCCGAAGCGCGGCCTCGGGCTCGGCCTGTCGATCGTGCGCAACATCGCGCGGCTGCATGGCGGCGAGGTTGCGGCCACGAGCGAAGGCGCCGGGCGCGGTACGACCGTGACGGTCATGCTGCCGGTGGAATGGGGCGCGGACAATCTGACCGGCCAGCCGTTACGGCCGAGCGGCGCGTCGACGGCGGTCGCGCTCGACGGCCAGCGCGTGCTGGTGGTCGACGACGACGCGACGTCGCGCGCGAGTCTCGCGGCGGCGCTCGAAACGCTCGGCGCCCAGGTGTCGACCGCACAATCGGGTCGCGACGCGCTCGACGTGGTGGCGCGGCAGCCCCCGAGCGTCGTGCTGTCCGATCTCGCGATGCCGGACGGCGACGGCTTCTGGCTGCTCGACCACATCCGCCATTTGCAGAACGGCAGCGGGCGTTTGCCCGTCGTCGCGGTGACCGCGCACGCGGGCACGGCGGACCGGAACCGCGTGATGGCTGCCGGCTTCGACGCGTATCTGTGCAAGCCGGTCGACATGCCGACGCTGGCCAGCGTGATCGTCGACGTGGCGGGCGCCGGACGGCACCGCTGACGCACGGCGGCCTCCGCAACACCCACCGGGAGGCACGATGAAGCGATCGAACAACACGCGGCGCGACGACGCCGGCGGCAAGCCGGCGCGCGCCGGGCGCATGCCGTTGAGCGTGCGGATCTCGTTTGCCGGCAACGCCTGCTTGCTGGTATCGGGCGTGCTCGCGGCGTTCTGCGGGTCGGCATGCACGCCGGCGCATGCGCAGGCGCCGCCTGCATCGTCCGTTCGTGTCGCGCCGGGCGTCGTCCGTCCCGGCGAGACCGCCGACGAGGCGGACATGACGCGGCGGCCCAACGGCATCGACGCGGAATTCGTCGACAAGGCGGGCATCGTCGGCAAGACGGAACTGCAGGCGAGCCAGCTCGCGCTCGATCGGTCGTCGAATCCGGACGTGAAGGCCTTCGCGCGCCGGATGATCGACGATCACGGTCGCGTCGCCGCGGAATTGCGCCGGCTCGGCGCGCAAAAAGGCTTGCCCGTGCAGACGCGCATGCTGGTCGATCCGGCGCTGACGGCCCTGCGAACCATGAATGGCGACGCATTCGACAAGGGGTACATCGCGCTGGCGGGACCGAACGCGCACGAGGCGGCGATCAGGCTCTACGAAGCCGAAGCGCGCAACGGCCACGACCCGCAGCTTCGCGCGTTCGCGGCCGACACGCTGCCGACGCTGAAGGCACATCTGGGCGCCGCGCGCGCGCTCGAGCGTTCGATCGCGGCCGCGCACTGATCCGCGATCAGTGCCGCCGCGTGTCGTTCTCGGGGCCGCCCGGCGACGCCTCGTACGGCGGCGAGTCGAGCGCCGTTTCGCCTTCCTCGATCAGCCAGTACGGCGACGCGCCGTAATGCGCGTGCAGCGCCTCGGCCCACGCGGGATCGGCCATCGTCGGCCAGCGGTCCTTCTCGAAGCCCGGTGCGTCGCGCACCTGCTCGGTCGGCATGGGCAGCACGAAGCAGCGGCGCTCGACGTCGAGCGTCAGCACGCTCCACGGCACCGCGAGCAGCTTGTCGCCGAGCCCGGCAAATCCGCCCGACGACACGACCGCGTACGCGATCCGGCCGGAGCGGATGTCGAGCATGATGTTCGTGACCTTGCCGATGTCGTCGCCATCGATCGTCAGCACGCGATCGTTTTCCAGCGTGCCGGCGGCCATTACGTCCGGCCCCGGCCCGCCGGCCGAACGGCCGCGGTCGCCGACAATGCGCGCCTGCGTGCGCGACGGTCTGTCCGTTGTCATCGCTTTTCTCCTGGTCGAAGCGGCGCGGCGCATACGGCGCGCGTGCAGCGCGGTTGGGGGAGCGGCCGCTCAGCGGCGGCGCGGCAGTGACACATCCTCGAGCGTATTCGCCAACTCGTCGCGTGCCGGGCCGCCCGCGCGCGTCGCGATGTCGCCGAGCGACACCATCCCGACGATCTGGTGGTTGGCGTCGAGCACCGGCATCCGGTGCAGCTGTATGTCGGCCATCCGCTGCTGCACGTCGCCGACGCCGTCATCCTCGACGCACCACTGCACCGGCGCCGATGCGACCACTTTCACGGGGGTATCGGGCGGATGCCCGTGCGACAGCGCGCGTATCGCGAGGTCGCGGTCCGTCACGATCGCGACGAGCCCGCTGCCGTCGCACACCGGCAGCACGCCGATGTCGAAGCGCTGCATCAATTCGGCTGCATGGCGAATCGTGTCGGTGGGCGCGACGCACACTACGTCGCGCGACATGATTTCATTGACGCGATACATGAACGCCTCCTTCGTGAGGGAGACGATGCGGAAGCAGGACGCGTGCCGCGTTCAATCGACAGGCGCGGGACCTGCGCGGCCGTGCCACGGAGAAATTTGCCAGCCGGGTTGTACATCTTCCACGGCGGCAGCCGTGGCCGGGCCGCGTGACGCGCTCAGTGGCCGACCCCCGTCATCACGACGATGGCGAGGACCAGCGCACTCTCGATCGCGGCCAGCGCTGCGACGCCCGCGGCGCCGCTGACTTCGTGCCATGCACGTTCAATGCGTTTCATCAGTTCACTCCGGTTGTGCCGGCCCGTCGCCACGCTGCCGCGCATCGCGGGCCGGGGTGCCGCCGTCAGCCGTGATCGCGGGGCGGTGGCGGGGCGTCGGGCGCGCGACGGTGGCGTTCGCCGGACGGCTTGCCGGGGTCGATGCGGGTCGCGCCGCCGACGGCGGGCGGATCGCTGGCCGGGAATGTCTCCTCGAGCCCTTCGTCGATGCGTTTCTCCGTCTTGTCTTCGGACGGCTTGCGCGACGCGGCCAGAGAGAGCGGGCCGGCAGCCGGTGACACGGCGCTGCGGCTGCCGGGGGCGGATGCGGTCATGATCGAACCTCCTTACGGGTACGACGGCCGCAAGCGCCGTGCCCGTGCGGCAAGGGCGGCATGACGCTTGCAGTCGTCGGGGCGGCCGGACGGGCGCAGATGCGGGCGGCCCGCCGCCGGTGTGGACGAGAGGACATCGTGATGATTGAACCCAGGAAAAGGATACGTTACGACGCGAACGTGTGCGGCGGCGATTTCCGTGATGTGCGCGAACGGTTCGACACGTGGAAGCGTGAATCGCGGATCCATCGGCCCGAGCGGCGCGTATTCGACGGGAAGGACGAAGTCCGCGAGCTGAACCATACCGTCTACGCGGGGCCGGAAAGCGCGCAGCGGGCGCTGGTCGCGCGATGCGCGCCGTCCGATCCGTTCGCGCTCGCGGTGCGGCTCGCCGCCGAAGGGCGCACCTTGTGGCTGGTGATGGCGGCATACGACGCATGACGGCGTGCGCGGTTGCGCCGCCGGGCAGGCACATCGGTTGCGCGCGCTCGCCGCGCCAATCGACACGCGCGAGCCGCCGCGCAGGAGTGACATGAGCATGCGATCCATGCTGCACCGACCCGAGCCGACGCCCGACGTCGATCCCGACCCGGCGCTGCCCGAGCACGACGATCCGTTCGATCCGCCCGTGCCCCCGGGGCTGCCGCAAGGCGATCCGCCGTCGCAGCCGCCGCCGATGCGAATGCCGGGCGGGCGCAGCCAACCACGGCCGGCCGCGCGATCACTGAAAGGAGGACCATCATGGACATTCACGTGCAATCGCCCGACAAGCGCGCGATCGCCCAGGTGCTGGGCCGCTATTTCGAGTCGCGTTCGCTGCGCTATCACATCGAGGAGCTGCCGGGCGGCGTGCTGCATATCGGTTTTCGCGCGAGCGGGCGCCCGGTCGCCGTCACCGTGTCGTTCGACGACACCGCCTACGACACCTACACGCACTGGGACGCGAGCCAGAAGCAGCTCGCGCTCGGACGTCTCGCCGACGGCTTCTCGCGCATGATGGCGAAGCGCAGTCCGGCCGCGCTGGCCGGCGACTATCACGTCGAGCGTTTCTGATTCCGCAATCCTGCGCCCGTTCGTACCGGAAACCGGCAAAGTGCCCGTGCTCAACGGGCGCTTTGCGGCTACGCGCGCGTCGCGTAGGATGTTCACAATTCAGCGCACGCTACGTTCGCGCCGTCGGCTGCCTGCCGTTGCAGCCGATCGGGATGCGACGCGCTTTCCCTCTGGTTCGTTTCATGCAACCGACGGAGACCGCCTTGATGACCGTTGCCCGCCCGTTGTTGTCGCCCGGCGCTCGCCGGTTCGTGTCCGGCCTGTCGGCCTTCGCCGCGCTCGCAGCGGCGGGTGCGCGCGACGCGTCGGCGCAGACGCCTTCGCCGCTCGGCGAATGGCAATACTCGGCGGGCGTTCCGCTGCAGAAACTGTTCAGTCCGACGGTCCCGACGTGGCAGGTCAGCGTCGGCGCGGCGATGACGCTCCAGCCGCGCTACGCGGGCTCCGACCGCTACCGCGTGATGGGCGGCCCGAATGTCGACGTGCGCTATCGCGACCTGTTCTTCCTGTCGACGGGCGAGGGGCTCGGCGCGAACGTGCTGCGCGGGCCCAACTGGCGCGTGAGCCTGTCGGTCGGCTATGACCTCGGGCGCCGCTCGGCCGACGACCTCGACCACCTGAACGGGCTCGACAACATCAACGCGGCGCCGGTGATGAAGCTCGCGGCCGATTACGTGATCTCGAAGGAATTTCCGCTCGTGCTGCGCGCGGATGTCCGGCGCAGCATCGGCGGCTCGAACGGCTGGGTCGGCGATTTCTCCGCGTACATGCCGATGCCGGGCAGCAACGAACACTTCTTCTGGTTCGCCGGGCCGACGGTGTCGTTCGCCGATTCGCGCTACATGAACAGCTGGTTCGGCGTGAACGCGGGGGCGTCCGCCCGTTCGGGGCTGCCGACCTATTCGTCGGGCGCGGGGATGAAGTCGTTCGGTGCGGGCGTGACGATGGTCTGGTTCATCGACAAGCACTGGTTCGTGACGATGGACGGCGCGATCGAACAGCTCGTCGGCCGCGCAAGGCGCAGCCCGGTCACGCAGCAGTCGACGAACGGCGTGTTCGACATGTCGGTGAATTACCAGTTCTGAACCGGACCGGCGGGGGCAGCCGTGCGCGGCGCGGCATGCGGTATTTTTCGTCACATTTGATATGATTCCGACCTGTACAAACGTACAGTGATCAATCCCCGTGACGCCTGCATCGCCGACGCCCCCGGCGTTTTACTACCTGACCAATTTCGAACGCGCGCTGGCCTGGCTCGGCGAGCGTTACGACGACCTGCTCGATGCGCGCGAACACGCGTTCCTTCGGGATTTCGCGCAGCTGCCGAAAGCGTCGCGCGCGTTGCTCGTGCGGATGCTGATGCGCAGCGGGTCCGACTTCCGCGCGAGCAAGCTCGTGTACGACGAGATCGGCAGCACGCTCGACGCGGCCGCGCCGCTCGTCGAGCTCGGCTGGGTCGATCCGGCGCCCGCGCTCACGCTCGACGAACTGTTCGCGCTGTCGACCAAGGCCGATCTCCTGAAGGTGTTCCCGTCGCTCGCCGCGCACGCGGGCGAGCGCAAGCCCGACTGGCTCGAGCGGCTGCGGCCCGCGCATGACGTGGCGCAGCCGCTCGACGCATGGTGCGCGCAGGCCGACGATCGCGTGCTGCGCGTGACGGTCGGCGCGCTGTGCGACCGGTTGCGGTTGATGTTCTTCGGCAATCTTCATCAGGACTGGAGCGAATTCGTGCTCGCCGATCTCGGCGTGTTCCAGTACGAAAGCGTGCCGTTCGCGCCGTCGTCGCGCGCGTTCCAGCAGCGCGACGACATCGAGACGTATCTTGCGCTGCAGACCTGCCGCGAAGCACTCGATGCGTGGCCCGACGACCTGCCGTTCGATGCGCTGCTGCAGGCGATCGACGCGGTCGGCTGCGTACAGCCGTGGCTCGCGACGCGCCGCGCGAAGCTGCTGTTCGCGCTCGGGCAGACCTGCGAGCGCCGCGCCGACTGGACCGCCGCGCTCGACGCGTATGCGCGCAGCGCGTGGCCGGGCAGCCGGCACCGGCGCATTCGCGTGCTCGAACGCTGCGGACGCGACGACGATGCGCTCGCGCTGGCGCTCGACGCGCGCAACGCCTTCGAAAGCGACGAGGAGCGTCAGCGCGTCGAGCGGATGCTGCCGCGCCTGCAGCGCCGTCTCGGGCAGCGGGTCGAACGCGCGGCCAGCGCGCCGGACGTGCCGCGCGAGACGCTCGTGCTTGCGCGCCCCGACGCATTCGTCAGCGTCGAATACGCGGTGCGCGACCACCTTGCACGGCCCGACGCGCCGGTTCACTACGTCGAGAACACGCTGATCAATTCGTTGTTCGGGTTGCTGTGCTGGGAGCCCGTGTTCGCGGCCGTGCCCGGCGCGTTCTTTCACCCGTTTCAGCGCGGCCCGGCCGACCTGCACGCGCCCGATTTCGCGGTACGCCGCACCGCCGCATTCGCCGCGTGTTTCGCGCAACTCGATTCGGGTGCGTACCGCGACACGATCCGCCGGCACTACGCGACGAAGACGGGGCTGCAATCGCCGTTCGTGTTCTGGGGCGTGCTGACCGACGAACTGCTCGACGAGGCGCTGGCATGCCTGCCGGCCGAGCACCTGCGGCTGTGGTTCACGCGCCTGCTCGCGGATATCCGCGGCAATCGCTCGGGGTTGCCCGACCTCGTCCGTTTCTGGCCCGGCGAGCGGCGCTATGAACTGATCGAGGTGAAGGGGCCCGGCGACCGGCTGCAGGACAACCAGACGCGCTGGCTCGCGTACTGCATCGCGCACGGCATGCCGGTGCGCGTCGTCGATGTCGAATGGGCGGGCGCGGGCGTCCGGCAGGACGAGGCGGCGGGGTTGTCCGTATGAGCTATGTCGTCGCGGTGCGGGCGATGTGCGAGTTCACCGCGCGGCGCGGCGATCTCGACTTGCGCTTCACGCCCGCGCCGACCGCGCTCGAAGGCATCGCGGGTCACGGCGCCGTCACGTCGAAGCGCGGCGCACGCTACGAAACCGAGATCGCGCTGACCGGCACGTGGGGCACGCTCACCGTGCGCGGGCGCGCGGACGGCTACGATCCCGTCGCGAACCGGCTCGAGGAGATCAAGACCTATCGCGGCAGCCTCGACGCGATGCCGGCCAATCATCGCGCGCTGCACTGGGCGCAGGCGAAGGTCTATGCGCACCTGATGTGCGACGCGCGCGGCCTCGCGGAAATCGACGTCGCGCTCGTGTATTTCGACATCGTGTCGGAGCGCGAGACCGTGCTGACGGAGACGCTCGGCGCAAGCGCGCTCGCCGCGTTCTTCGCCGAGCAGTGCGCGTGCTTCGTCGGCTGGGCCGAGCGCGAGACCGCGCATCGCGCGGCGCGCGATACGGCGCTGCGTGCGCTGACGTTTCCGCACGGGCAATTCCGCAGCGGTCAGCGCGAGCTGGCCGTGTCCGTCTATCGGGCGGCGCGCGACGAACGCTGCCTGATGGCGCAGGCGCCGACCGGCATCGGCAAGACGCTCGGCACGGTGTTCCCGCTGCTGAAGGCGTGCGGCGAGGGCGAGCTCGATCACGTGTTCTTCCTGACCGCGAAGACGCCCGGCCGGGCGCTCGCGCTCGAAGCGGCGACCACGCTCGGCGCCGGCACGCCGGCGCTGCCGCTGCGCGTGCTGGAGCTCGTCGCGCGCGACAAGGCGTGCGAGCATCCGGATCGCGCGTGTCACGGCGAATCGTGCCCGCTCGCGCAAGGCTTCTACGATCGGTTGCCGGCGGCGCGCGACGCGGCGATCGGCGCCGGGCTGCTCGATCGCGACACCGTGCGCGAGGCGGCCCTCGCGCATGACGTCTGTCCGTACTACCTCGCGCAGGAGCTTGCGCGCTGGTCGGACATGATGATCGGCGACTACAACTACTACTACGACGGCAGCGCGATGCTGCATACGCTCGCGCAGCAAAACCAGTGGCGCGTCGGCGTGCTCGTCGACGAGGCGCACAACCTGCTCGATCGCGCCCGCAAGATGTACAGCGCATCGCTCGACCCGTTCGCGTTCGCGGCCGCGCGCGAGGCGGCGCCCACGGCTTTGCGCAAGGCGTTCGACCGGCTCGCGCGCGCGTGGGGCACGCTCAATCGCGCACAGGCCGAGCGCTACGCGGCGTATCCGGAGATTCCGGGGCCGATCGTGACGGCCGTGCAGAATCTCGTCGCGGCGATCGGCGAACACCTGACCGATGCGCCGCGTGCGAACGGCGATGCGCTGTTGCGCTTTCATTTCGAGGCGATCCAGTTCGGTGTGCTCGCCGACGCGTTCGACAGCGCGTCGATCTTCGACGCGACGCTGCACGGCGAGCCGCTGCCGCGCCAGTCCGGGCTCGACGGCGTCGCGCCGGCCGCGCGCCGGCGCCGCATCCAGTCGACGCTGTGCGTGCGCAACGTGATTCCGGCCGGGTTTCTCGCGTCGCGCTACGAAGCCGCGCGCGCAACCGTGCTGTTTTCCGGCACGCTGAGCCCGTTTCATTTCTATCGCGACACGCTCGGACTGCCGGCCGACACGGGCTGGCTCGACGTCGACGGGCCGTTCCGTGCCGAGCAACTGACCGTGCGCGTCGCGAGCCACGTGTCGACGCGCTGGCGTGACCGCGACCGTTCGCTCGAACCGATCGTGGACCTGATCGCCGCGCAATATGCGACGCGGCCCGGCAACTACCTCGGTTTTCTCAGCAGCTTCGACTATCTCGGGCGCGTCGTCGCGCTGATGCAGACGCGCCACCCGGACGTGCCCGTATGGGCCCAGGCGCCCGGCATGGCCGAAAGCGAGCGCGACGCGTTTCTCGCGCGCTTCGACGCGGGCGGGCGTGGGGTCGGCTTCGCGGTGCTGGGCGGGGCGTTCTCGGAGGGCGTGGATCTCGTCGGCGAGCGGCTGATCGGCGCGTTCATCGCGACGCTCGGGCTGCCGCAGGTCAACGACGTCAACGAACAGATGCGGCGCGCGATGGATGCGCGTTTCGGCAACGGATATGACTACATGTATCTGTACCCGGGCTTGCAGAAGGTCGTGCAGGCGGCCGGGCGCGTCATCCGCACCGAACACGACGAGGGCGTCGTGCATCTGATCGACGATCGTTACCGGCGGCGCGAGGTGCGCGATCTGTTGCCGAGGTGGTGGCGGATCGGGTGACCTGCCGGACGGGCGTCGTGCGCCCGCTTGCGCGAATTCCTAAAGCACGTTCAGCATCGCGAGCGCGGCTTCCTGCAGATGCGGCAGCACGCGCCGCACGGCCGCGTCGGTCGACTCCGCACCGATCGGCATGTTCGTGCTCAGCGCGGCGACGACTTCGCCGTGACGGTTCTTCAGCGGCACCGCGATGCCGCGCACGCCGACCTGCAGTTGCTGCTCGATCACCGCGAAGCCCGCGTCGCGCGCGTGGTCGACCTGTTCGAGCAGGCGTGCCTTGTTGGTGATGGTGTGCGGCGTGAACGGCGCGAGTTCGGTGGCGTCGAGCCACGCGCGGACGGCCTCGCGATCCGGATGATGCGCGAGCAGCACGACGCCCGGCGACGTCAGCGGGGCGGGCACGCGCGCGCCGAGCACGAAGCCGGTCGTCATCACGCGCGACACGCCGTTGCGGGCGATGAACACGAGTTCCCAGCCATCGAGCACGCTCACGTACGCCGATTCGTTCAGCGACGCGCTCAGCTGCTGCAGATAGGGCTGGACCGTGCGCGGCAGGCGCGCCGAGTCGAAGTACGACCAGCCGACCCGCAGCACGCGCGGCGTGAGGCCGTACAGCTTGCCGTCGGTGTACACGTAGCCCAGCGATTCGAGCGTCAGCAGGTAGCGTCGCGCGGCCGTGCGCGTGAGACCGGTGCGGGCGGCCGCCTGGGTGGGCGTCATCCGCGCGTGCTGGCTGTCGAATGCTTCGAGGATCATCAGGCCCTTTTCGAGGCCGGCAATCCAGTCGCGTCGGTCGAGGTCGGGCTTTTTCATCGTCGGTGGCGCACGGGTGGGCGCGCGGTGTTCGCGCGGGAATGCGCGATTATCGCGCAGTCCAAAAGCGTGCGAAAGCGATCGACGGACGTGCGATGGGCGACGAAGAGGGGGAATGTGCCGGGCGGCGACGGTACGGCCGGTTGGAACCGGTGGCCGCTGTCCTTGTTCGTCAGGGGGGGCGTCCGGTGAATGCGGGGGAGGCAGGATACGCGGCGCGGACATCGTCCACGCCGCATCCGGATCGACGTTACTCGCTGCTCGTCCACTCGACGTTCGCCCCGACCGAACGCAGGTTTTCGACGAAATGCGGGTGCGCGCGGCGGATCGGCAGCGCGTTCATGATTTCGGAGCGCCCTTCGATGCTGGCGGCCACCATCAGCAGCGCGATCGCGACGCGGATGATGTACGGGCTCTCGACGCGCGCCGGCGTCAGCTGCAGCCCGCCGAACGTGATCAGCCGGTGCGGGTCGGACAGCAGCACGTGCGCGCCGAACTTCGACAGTTCGCCGGACCAGCCGAGCGCGCCGTCGTAGACCTTGTTCCAGAACATCGCGCTGCCTTCCGCGCGCACGCCGAGCGCGATGAAGATCGGCAGCAGGTCGACCGGCAGGTACGGCCACGGCGCGGCTTCGACCTTGGTCAGGATGTTCTGCGTGAACGGCCGCCGCACGCGCAGCGGGCCGTCGCGTTCCGCGCGCGACCAGCCGTCGCGGTGCGTGACGGTCACGCCGAACTTCGCGAATGTGCGGTCGATCAGCGGGAAATGCTCCGGCGACGAGTTGCGCACGGTGATGTCGCCGCCCGTGATCGCGCCGAGCGCGAGGAACGTCGCGATTTCGTGGAAATCCTCCGCGAAGCGGAATTCGCCGCCGCCGAGCTTGCCGCCGCCCGTCACGCACAGGCGCGACGTGCCGATGCCTTCGATCGCGACGCCGATCATCGCGAGGAACTGGCAGAACTCCTGCACGTGCGGCTCGGACGCCGCATTCATCAGCGTGGACGTGCCGCCTGCCGCCGTCGCGCACAGCGCGAAGTTTTCGGTGGTGGTCACCGATGCGTAGTCGAGCCAGTGATCGTTGGCGGTCAGCGGGCCGTCGGCACGGACGATCAGCGAATCGGGCGTGCGCTGGATGTGCGCGCCGAAGCGCTCGAACACTTCGACGTGCGGATCGATTTCGCGCACGCCGAGCGTGCAGCCCTTCACGTCGTTCTCGAGGCGCGCGACGCCGAAGCGCGCGAGCAACGGCGGAATCAGCATGATCGACGAGCGCATCGCCTCGGGCAGGCGGTGAACGGCCGGGTCGAACGTCGTGTTGCGATGGTGGAGATCGAGAATGCCTGTCGCGAAGTCGACCGACACGTCGCTGCCGAGCGTGCGGAAGATGTCGAGGATCTTGCGCACGTCGGTGATGTCAGGCACGCCGACGAGGCGCAGCGGCTGATCGGTCAACAGGGTGGCGCACAGAATCGGCAGGACGGCGTTCTTGTTCGCGGACGGCTTGATGTCCCCGCGCAGCGGAGTGCCGCCGTGGACGATGAGATTCGACATGATATGGGGGCGTATCTGTGACTGACGTAGGCCCATATGATGCCATTGGTCGGCGGCTGGCGTGGAATGTTCAGAGGGGAAAAGGGGCTTCTGCCCGCGGGATTGACCGTGTTTGACGTTGGGCGAGGCGCGATCCCCTTGCTCGGCCGGGGACGGCAGCCGGTGCGGAAACGGCCGGCGCGCATCGCGGCCGGCCATCCGGTCATGGCCTTACTGCGCCGCCCGCATCCGCGCGGCGACCACCAGCGAGATCAGGCAGCCCACCGCGAGATAGCCGGCGACGAGGTGCCACGATCCGCCGGCCATGCTGACCAGCGCCACCGCGATGAACGGCGTGAACCCGCCGCCGACGACGCTCGCGAACTGATAGCCGACGCCCGCGCCGCTGTAGCGGTATTCCGCGCCGAACAACTCGGTGAAGAGCGGCTGCTGGACGCTCACGACCATGTCGTGCGCGGCGTTCGCCAGCAGGATCGAGAAGACCACGATCCACGCGATCGAGCGCGATTCCAGCGCGACGAAGAACGGCACCGCCGACGCGAGACCGATCAGCGCGCCGATCAGGTAGATGCGGCGCAGGCCGAAGCGGTCGGCGAGCCACGCGAAGCACGGGATCGTCACGCAGCTCACCGCGCCGACCAGCAGGCCGATGTTCAGGAACAGGTCGCGTGACATCCCGAGGTTCGACGTCGAATAGCTGAGCGCGAACGCGGTGACGATATACATCGTGAACAGCTCGGCGAGCCGCAGCGCGACGATCAGCAGGAAGGCCTTCGGATGGCGCGTCAGCGCTTCCAGCACCGGCAGGCGGAGCTTGCGGTTGCCGTGTTCGACCTTCTCGACGAACTCCTGCGACTCGTCCATGCTCTTGCGGACCCACAGCCCGATCAGCACCAGCACGATGCTGAACACGAACGGCAGGCGCCAGCCCCACGACTTGAACGCGGCCTCGCCGAGCGTATGGCTCAGGATCGACACGATCCCCGTCGCCAGCACGAGGCCGACGCCGTAGCCGACCTGCACGCCGCTGCTGTAGAACGCCTTCTTCTGCTTCGGCGCGCTCTCGACGGCCATCAGCGCCGCGCCGCCCCATTCGCCGCCGACGGCGAAGCCCTGGATCGCGCGCATCAGCACCAGCAACACGGGCGCCCACCAGCCGATCGTCGCGAAGCTCGGCAGCAGGCCGATCGCGACGGTCGACAGCCCCATCAGCATGACGGTCAGCACGAGCATCCGCTTGCGGCCGAGCCGGTCGCCGTAATGGCCGAACACGACGCCGCCGAGCGGGCGGAACAGGAAGCCGACGCCGAAGGTCGCGAACGCCGCGAGCGTGCCCATGGTCGGGCTGACTTTCGGAAAGAATTCGGAATTGAAGACGAGTGCGGCGACGATCCCGTACAGCAGGAAGTCGTACCAGTCGACGACGGCGCCGACAAAGCTGCCGATCGCGGCCTTGCGCGCCTGGCTGCGCGCGCGGGCGCCGGCAGCGGCGTCGAGGGTGTCGAAGGTTGGGGTCATGGCGATGTCTCCTGGCACGGCGCATCGTGGAATCGTGGCTGCGCCGCGTCCGATGCTGCATTGAAGTCGATGAGTGAACGGAGAATAGGGCGCACGCCGCACGGCGGCAATTGGCCGATCGGCCAAAATGCGCGATTATCGTTCAGCCGTGTGCGATTATCGAACGCTTTCCGGGTTTGCACTAGGCGCGACACCCATATCCCGTTCAGCCAGGGTGTGCCGCCGTGAACGATCTGGTTAAAATCGGGACCATCAAAACCTCGCCCGAATCGGGCGGATGTCCGGCCGTCACATCCGCCGGGCGTGCCGCGCGAGCCGGGCGTCATCCCCATCGACCGCATGCCTCCGGAGACTGGAATGCCCGGCAATTCCCACCCCCTGTCCAGCGATACGCCGCCCGTTGCCGATCCGGCCGCCAATCCGCTCGGGATGGCCGGACTCGAATTCGTCGAGTTCGCGGCGCCGGTGCCGGACGCGCTCGCGCAACGTTTCGAGCAGCTCGGGTTCAAGGCGATCGCGCGCCATGTGAGCAAGAACGTCACGCTGTACCGGCAGGGACAGATGCAGTTCCTGATCAATGCCGAACCCGATTCGTTCGCCGCGCGCTATGCGGAGGAATACGGGATGGGCGTCTGCGCGATCGGGCTGCGCGTGGCGAGCGCGCGCCGCGCGTTCGAGCGTGCGATCGAGCTCGGCGCGTGGGCGTTCGAGGGCGAGCGGATCGGGGTCGGCGAGCTGAAGATTCCCGCGATCCAGGGGATCGGCGATTCGCACCTTTATTTCGTCGACCGCTGGCGCGGGCGGGACGGCCAGCGCGGCGGCGTCGGCGACATCTCGATCTTCGACATCGATTTCCGGCCGATCGACATCGCGACCGCCCATACCGATGTCGAGTGCGTCGGCACGGGCCTGCAGCAGGTCGATCACTTCACGCAGACGGTCGGCGCGGGGCGCATGCGCGAGTGGCTGGACTTCTATCACGACCTGCTGCACTTCCGCGAAATTCATGAAATCGACGCGCACTGGCATGTGTCGGAAGAATCGCGCGTGATGGTGTCGCCGTGCGGCGCGGTGCGGATTCCGGTTTACGAGGAAGGCACGCGGCGCACCGAGCTGATGCACGCGTATCTGCCCGACCACCCGGGCGAAGGCGTCCAGCACGTTGCGCTCGCGACCGACGACATCCTGGCGAGCGTCGATGCGCTGCGTGCGAACGGTGTCGAATTCATCGAGCCGCCTGCGCGCTATTACGACGAAGTCGATGCGCGGCTGCCGGGGCACGGCGTCGATCTCGATGCGCTGCGCCGCCGTGCGGTGCTGGTCGACGGCGAGGTCGGCAGCGACGGCGTGCCGCGCCTGTTCTTCCAGACTTTCGTGAAGCGCCGGCCCGGCGAGATCTTCTTCGAGATCGTGCAGCGGCAGGGGCACCACGGATTCGGGGAAGGGAACCTCGCGGCGCTGGCCCGCGCCCGCGACGCCGGCTGAGCGGCAGGCGCACGATCGTGACCGCGGAATCAGCCGCCGCGTAACCTCAAGCGCCCACGGCCGGCACGCGGTTCGGCGCCGGGTCGTTCGGCGCCTTGAGCACGCACGCGGTGCCGCCGGGCGTGTACATCGACACGACGCAGCGGTTGCATGACGTGCAGCCCGACTGCGCGAGCCGGCCGTCGTGCAGGCCGTTCACGAAATCCGGCTCGAACACGAGCGCGCGGGCAAGCGCCACCGCGTCGAATCCTTCGCGCATCGCCAGCGCGACGTTCTCGCGGGAACGCACGCCGCCGAGATACGCGAGCGGCATCCGGACGGCCGCACGCACCTGCTTCGAATGCTCGAGGAAATACATCTCCCGAAACGCGCCCATCTTCGGCTCGGTGAGCTTCTGCAGCGCCATCGCGGCGCGCACGATCGCGTTGTCGGCGTTCGCGCGCGCATCGCCGGGCAGCGGGCTGCCGAACAGTTGCCACACCGACTCGACGTTCATCCCGCCGCTCAGCACGAGCAGATGCGCGCCCTCGGCCTCGAGCCGCCGCGCGATCTCGCACGCGTCGTCGGCGGTTCCGCCGCCGCGCACGCCTTCGGTCACGCCGATCTTGCAGACCACGGCGAGATCGCGGCCGACCGCGTCTAGCACGCGGCCCAGCACCTCGACGGGAAACGCCGCGCGGCGCGCCGCATCGCCGCCGTACGCGTCGCGACGACGGTTGTACAGCGGAGACAGGAACTGGCTCAGCAGATAACCATGCCCCATGTGGATCTCGACCGCGTCGAAGCCCGCGTCGCGCGCATGTCGCGCCGCCCGGGCGAATTCGTCGGCGATCGCGGTCATCTGGTCGCGCGTCATCGCCTGCTTCAGGAAACGGCCGCTCATCACGCCGACCTTGTTGAAGCCGCCCGATGCGCTCAACGGCCGTTTCGTCGACAGCGACGGCAGGAACGTGAAGCAGCCGCCATGCGTGATCTGCGCGGACGCCGCCGCGCCGTGACGATGCACCGCGTCGGTCAGCGCGCGGAATTGCCGGACCGTCGGCGCATCGAGCCGCGCCTGGTCGACGAACGTGCGGCCGTCGTCGCTGACCGCACAGTACGCGACGGTCGTCAGCGCGGCGCCGCCTGCGGCGATGCGCTCGTGAAACCCGACGAGCGCGCGCGACGGCACGCCGTTCGGCGTCATCCCTTCGTTGGTCGCGGATTTGATCAGGCGGTTGCGCAGCGTCAGCGGGCCGATCTGCAGCGGGCTGAATGCGGTATCGAGCGTGAAGGGTTCCATGTCGGGCGGGCATCGGGAATGGGCACGGCGACCATTGTGCTGAGTCGGTGCGGGGCTGCATCGTCCACGTGGACGACCCGCCGCCGGAGCCGTGCCCGCACAGCCTACTCGGCCGTGCCCAGCTTGCGCGCCTGACGACGCATCCCGTCGAAGATCGCATCGGCCACGTCCGCCGGGAAATCCGCCGGAATCCGCGACGCGACGGCGGCGATCGCCGGCTCGGTGCGCGCGGCCACATCGGCCATGGCCGCGCGCACGTCGTGTTCGGTCAGACCGACGCGCGCGCCTTGCGCGATCCAGTGACGCGGCTGGATGTCGCCGATCACGTAATGGCGATTCTTCCCGCACACGGCCATCGCGAGCCGTGCGCGTCGCGGCGAGAGCTGGTTGCGTCGCGTGCCGATGATCGGATGCGCGGACAGCACGTCGTACAGCGGCGTGCTGCGATACGTATTGCCCGGCAGGTGCGCGATGCTGAAATTCTTCGCGTGGCCGTCGATGGCCGCGAGCACCCAGAACACGAGCTGCGTGACGAAGAAATTCCTCCTGTCCTGCGCGGCATCGGCGGAATTCGCAAGGATGCCCATGATCGTCGCGATGCCCGGGCCGCCGTCGGATTCGTATTTGGCGCCCGACGGCGTGCCGGTCGCCTGGCACATGTCCTCCTGCGGCAGCCGCAGAATCCACGTGCCGTCGCGGGACGGGCGGCGGTCGAAGCGCTCGACGATCAGCGCCTTCTGGTCGTCGAACCGGCCGATGTCGCACGCGGCGACGGGCAGGCCGTACGCGGCGACGATCTTCGAGCACAGCCATTCGTTCTCGACCGACGTGCGCATGTCGGCCTGCATGTTTCCGACACGCCCCAGCGGCAGCTTGAAGATATGCGTGGTCGGCGTGCTGCCCGCCGGCAGCAGCCAGCGCTTGCCGTCGCGCAAGAGCGCGGTCTTTTCCTGCGCGCCGGCGATCGAGAGGCGCAGCTCGCCGTCCGGCTCCGCGTGGCCGGGCAGCGGCGCGGCGGTCGCGTGGCGCAGCACGTCGGCCACGGCCGCGTCGTCGAGCGCGGTGCCGTCGATCGATTCGAGGTCGACCGGGGTTTCGTCGGGTGGCAGCAACTGCAGCGCCCCGACGCAATCGCGGCCGATCGACGCGAGCAGTTCGAACGGCGCCGTCGACCCGAGCCGGTAGCGCTGCGCGATGCGGCGGCGGATCGGCTGGCTGTCCGGCAGCAGGTTGTCGAAGTAATCGGCGACGATCGCGCCCTGATGCGGCTGGTTGCCCGGCGTGAACGGCAACGACAGCGACAGCGGACGGCCTTGCGGATCGTCGACCCACGCCGGCAGATAGACGAGGCGCTCGACGCCGCGCCGGACTTCCCAGTATCCGACCGGGATGCCGTTCATCCAGAGGTCGAGGCGGTCGTGACGGGGACGGCGGGCCATCGTCACCAGTCCTCCCGCGTGGAGTTCCGGGACTTGCCGGGCGTCGCCGCGGCAGGCCGTTTCCGCGCGGCGGCGGATGGAGCCTTCGCGGCGGCCGGCGGGCGGGCCGGCACATCCGACGAACCGGAGGAGCGGACACGCGCGGCCGGTGCGCGCTTGAGCGCCGGCGCGGTGTCGTCGGGCGCCGTTGTGTCGTCCGGGGTGCCCGGCACGAGCGTCAGGCGAACGCCGAGCACGTTCAGCACCTTGAAAAGCCGTTCGATGCTGACCGCGGACGGATTGGCTTCGAGCTGCGCGTACGACTGTTGCGTCACGCCGAGGCGGGCGGCGAGCTGCGCCTGCGTGAGCCCCGCCGACTTTCGGAAGCCGACGAGGATCGGGCGCAACTGGCTCAAGGTCTGGACTGGGAATGCCATGGGCTCTCCGCGAAATGACAGGCGATCGCTTGTAATCGAAAAATACAGTCTATGGGATGTATCGTCAAAATACAAACTTGGGACTGTAATTCATAAAAACAAACGATAGCCTGTCAGGCGGAAACCCGCGGTCGATGAAAGGGCAGCGCGCTCGTCCGCTCGGTATCACGCCGCTCGCAGCGGGCTGGCGTGGGCGGTGCGCGCGCTTTCCGGATCGTCGTCGCCGAGCGGGATGAACGCCATGACTTCCAGATCGTGCCCCGACAGCGCCGGCAGCCGGAACGGGCTCGACAGCACGTTCAGCCGCCGTACGCCGAGGTCGCGCAGGATCTGCGATCCGATCCCCGTCACGCGGCCGTCGCGGCGTGCGTGGCCGGCGGGCGTTCGCATCGCGTCGCCTCGCATGTCGCAGTCGAGCAGCACCGCGACGCCGCAGCCGGCCGCATCGATCCGCTGCAGCGCCGCGTGCAGCGGCCACGAATGCGCAGACGGCTCCGCGTCGAGCAGGTCGAGCAACGAGTGGCATTCGTGCACGCGCGTCAGTACGGGCGTCGACGGATCGGGCTCGCCTCGCACCAGCGCGAGATGCGGCGCGCCATGCACGGTGTCGCGATACTCGATCGCGCGGAATCGGCCCCACGGCGTATGCAGCGGCCGTTCGCCGACGCGTTCGACGAGCGACTCGTGCTCGCGGCGGTAATGGATCAGGTCCGCGATCGTGCCGATCTTCAGCCCGTGATGCGCGGCGAACGTCTTCAGTTCGGGCAGCCGCGCCATCGTGCCATCGTCGTTCATCACCTCGCAGATTACCGACGCGGGCGTGAGCCCGGCAAGCGCCGCGAGATCGCAGCCGGCCTCGGTGTGCCCCGCGCGCACCAGCACGCCGCCCGCGCGCGCGGCGATCGGAAACACGTGGCCGGGCTGCACGAGATCGTCGGGGCGCGCGCCTGCGCGGACCGCCGCGCGGATCGTCCGCGCGCGATCGGCCGCGGAAATCCCGGTCGTCACGCCTTCGGCCGCCTCGATGCTGACGGTGAACGCAGTGCCGAACGGCGTGCCGTTGTGATCGGCCATCGGCGGCAGGCGCAATTGCTCGCAACGCTCGGCGGTCAACGTCAGGCAGATCAGCCCGCGCCCGAAGCGCGCCATGAAGTTGATCGCGTCGGGCGTCACGTGATCGGCCGCGATCACGAGGTCGCCTTCGTTTTCGCGATCCTCTTCGTCGACGAGCAGGACCATCCGTCCCGCACGCAGCTCGTCGACGATTTCCAACGTGCTGGCGAGCGTCATTGCACCTCCGTCGCGTCGAATGCGCGGCGCAGCGCATCGGCGCCGAAGGTCAGCGCGCGATCGGCCGCATCGACCGCGCCGAGCATGCTCGCGAAGCCGTGCAGCTGGCCCGGCCAGCGCACGAGCGAGACCGGCGTGCCGGCCTGCGCGAGACGCAATGCGTACGCTTCGGCCTCGTCGCGCAACGGATCGAATTCCGCGCTCACGATCGTGGCCGGCGCCGCGCCCGACAGATCCGCCACGGCGAGCGGGCTCGCGAGCGGCGATGCGCGGTCGGCGTCGTCGTCGAAATACTGGCGCTTGAACCAGCGCATCGCGTCCGCCGTCAGGAAATAGCCTTCGCCGAGCGATTCGTATGACGGATGTTCGGTCGCGCAATCGACGACCGGATACAGCAGCAACTGGTGCGCGATCGCGATGCCCGAGCCGCGCAACTGCAATGCGGCGACCGCGGCCAGGTTGCCGCCGGCGCTATCGCCGGCCACGGCGATCGCACCGGCGCGCGCACCGAGATCGCGCGCACTGGCGGCGGCCCAGCGCACGGCATCGCATGCGTCCTGCGCGGCCGCCGGGAAGCGCGCTTCGGGCGCCAGCCGGTAATCGACCGACAGCACGAGCGTGCGCGCCCGTCCGGCAAGACTGCGGCACAGGTTCGCGTGCGAGTCGATACCGCACGCGACGAAGCCGCCGCCGTGGAAAAACACGGTCAGCGGCAACGGCCCGTCGGCGTCGGGCCGATACAGCCGAGCGGACAACTGACGACCCGGTGCGGGGATCTGCCAGTCCTCTTCGGCGGCAATCGCGTCGCCGGGCGCGAACGTGCTGCCGCCGGCGAGGCTCGCGCGGTACGCGGGCACGGTCAGTTGATCGAAATCGATCGCGGGCGCTTGGGCGAGCGCGGCGAGCAGCGCCTGCGCCTGAGGGTCGAGCGGCATTGGAACTCCTGTCTGAATCGGATGCGGTCTGAATCAGGTAAACCCGCATCGCGGTTTTCCCTGAGCCCGCGCCGGACGCTTGTCGGCACGGCCTGACGGGCATTCCAGCGCAGCGGGCAGGGCGCCACATCATCCGATCGGACGATGGTTCGCGCGTCCGATTGGCCAAAGCTCACCATTCAGTGAATGTCCCGATGACGCCGGAATTAAGACGCGTCTTAATCATGGCGGCGCGGATGAATCGCACCGACCACAAGTTGCATGGAGGATGGAGCGTGCTGATGGAGACGAGATGGGCTCCGCAAGAGAGCCAGTCAACAAGCGAGGAGGCCGACATCGGCGTCGCGGATTTCAGCGAGCTGATGGCGCGCATCTACCAGGGACCGTTGGAAACGCCGCCGTGGGCGGGGGCGCTCGAGCTGGTTCGCCGGTTGCTGCAGGCCAACTACGTGACGCTGATCCTGCGCGCGGCCGCGAGCGACCGCCGCGCGCCGCTGTCCGTGCACGCGTCGGAGTACGGCCCGGTCGTGCCGGGTGACGGCGAGGCGTCGTACAACAACTACTACTATTCGCTCGACCCGTTCGTCGGCCTGCCGGCCGATCGCGTGGTCACGGTCGACGACGTGTTCGGCGACACGGGCTGGCTGTCGAGCGAGCTGTACAAGCAGTTCCTGAAGCCGCAGGACGTGCGCTACATCCTCGGCGCGGACCTGCGCACGCCGTCGGGCGTCGAGTGCCGGTTCCGCGTGTGCCGCAACCATGCGTCGAAGCAGTTCTCCGCGCGCGACAAGGCGATCTGCGCGCTGCTGCTGCCGCATCTGAAGCGCGCGGTCGAGCTCCATTCGCGGCTCGACACGGCCGAGGTCGAGCGGTCGATCTACGCGAACGCGATCAACCGGATGCAGATCGGCACGATCACGCTCGACGAGAACGGCACGATCATCGACATGAACAGCGTCGCCGACGAGATCCTGAAGCAGAACAACGGTCTGACGATTGCGCGCGGCACGATCGAGGCGACCGATGCGCAGGAGAACCGCACGCTCAAGCGGCTGATCCGCCACGCGGTGATGGGACATCACGGCACGGCGGCGGCGACCGTCGAGGCGATGCCGATCACGCGCAGTTTCGACAAGCCGCGCCTCGGGCTGCTGGTGCGCACCGTGCTGCTGTCCGACTGGTCGGAGGACAACAAGCGCCGGCCGGCCGTCACGCTGTTCCTGCGCGACCCCGACCGCAAGCCGCAGGGCGCGCAGGAAATCATCCGGAAGCTGTTCGACCTGACGCCGGCCGAGACGTCGCTCGCGCTGCTGCTGACGAACGGGCTGACGCTCGAGGAGGCGGCGGAGGAGTCGGGGATCAGCAAGAACACGGCACGCACGCACCTGCGCGCGATCTTCTCGAAGACGGGCGTGACGCGCCAGGCGACGCTCGTGCGGATTCTGCTCGGGAGCGTGGTGCCGCTCGGTTGATCGGGGCGGCATGTCGTCCACGCCGGCAATGCCGGTCATTGCACGCAACCGCGCCGGATGCATCCGACGCCCGTCCGGATCACGATCGCACCGATCGCGAGTGCGGCCAGCCGCGCGCATGCCAGCCGCGCGCTTCGAGCAGTGTCGAGCCGGTTTCGCGCGCCATGTGCGGCACGATGACGGCGGCCAGCCTTGGTCGGCTCATGAGCACTCGACCGCCACGGCGTTTGTCGATTGACTGAGCCTGATCTCGCCCAGGTAGGCGCTTTCGCCCAATTCGCACTCGCGCCAAGCGATGCCGAGGGCATGTCGGATCTTGACTCGGTAGAGGCCGCTACCCTTGGCGAGGCCGTCGAACCGGAAATCGCCGAAGGCGTCCGAGACGGTTTCGGCCACCTGCCGTTTGCCTCCATATAAGGCGACGACCGCACCCGCGACACACTCGACCACGTCCCCTGCCTGGGCACTGACACTTCCGCCGACGAAGCACGTTTCCCAGCGCTCAAGGCCGCTGTACCACACGCGGGGCTTCGTGCTCAGGTTGGGCCGCAATACCTTGAGTCCCTCGCGCCGGGCCTTTTGGGCCATCGCCGCGTCATCGAGCTTGACCGTCTCGAAAACATCGGTGGGGCACGACTGCTGGCAACGCGGACGGGACCACCCCTGGTCGAGCAAATGAGCATCGAAGATCCAGATCTGAGGCAGTTGCAGTTCTTCGTTCCAGACGATCGCCTTGTAGGGGCACGCCTTCACGATGTCTTTTCGGCCTCGTGCCTTGTCCGGATCGATGATGACGATGCCATCGGCGCGCTTGCGAATGGCGCTACCGCCCACACGCATGCAGGGCGCGTCGTCGCAGTGGTTGCACATGACCGGCAGATAAGTGGTCTCGATCATGTGCGAGGCACCCTGTACACGCCGCAGGATGCGGATCGGGCTCTCGGCGCTGGCCGCAGCGGGTGCGGCGTAACCGGGGAAGTCGTTGCCGACGTGCTCGTCCCGCGCGGCGATCACGCAGTTCTGGCAGTTCTCGCAACGGCCGACGTTGATAATCAGGTTCCACTTGCTCATTTGAAATTCCTCACGCTGCGCGACCGAGCATGAAAGCTTCGGCACCGCGCCATTTCTCGACCTGCACCAGGCAGGAATTCGGGCTCATGCTGCTGGTGCCGGAGGTCTGCGGCCGGTCGGGGGTAAGCATGTTCATGCAACCGCCGATCTCGACTTGCTCGCCATCGATTTCGATCAGCTGAAATTCAGCGCTCGCCTCGTACGATTTCACCACTCCGGCGTTCACCAAGGGCGAGACATCGGCCGCACAGATCACAGCGCCGCGGTCGTTGTGTACTTTGACGAGATCGCGATGGGCAATGCGTCGAACAGCGGCGTCAGCCGGATTGAGTCTCAGGAGCCAGAATCGGTGTCCCGCGATCAGCGCGCGATGATCCTCGATGCCATTAACGGCGGAATTCTTTCCGTCACAATAGGTATGAAAGCTGTAGCGGCTGTGGGTGGCGATCAATTGAAGCGGGTAACGCCGGGCCAGGTCCGAGCGTGGCCCCTCCCAGGAGGGGATATATCGGTTGAGCGGTGGTCGCTCGGGATTGTCCGCAGTGTGTCGCTTCAACAACTCGGGCACGAACTCGAGTTTGCCGCTCGGCGTCTGCAGGCCCTTGCCGAACCGTTCCGAGAACTGCGACGGCAGCGGATGAGGTTCCGGCAGGTCCTTCTTCCTGCCTTCCGCAAACCAACGCATGTCGACCGGATGGCGCAGCTCGGGCTTTTCGGGCGGCACGACGAAGTAGCCCTTGCGGCAAAATGCGCGCCACGAAATGTGATCGGGCAGGTCCGACGAATCGAAGACGCGCTTGACCCAGTCGAGATCGCCACACCCTTCGGTGAAAATGCCACCCAGGCCCAGCCGGGTCAGGATCGCGGTGAAAATGTCGTAGTCGGAGCGGGACTCGCCCAAGGGCTCGATGCATTTGTGCTGCAGCGTCAGCATGCGATGGTTGACCGTGCCATACCCCTGGTGGGCGTAGCCACCCGAATTCGCCCATTCCCCGATGTCCCAGCGCTCAAGCGACGTGCACGCGGGCAGGATGATGTCCGCGAACTGGGCTTCGCCTTCCATCCAGATTGACTGATTGACGACGAACTCGATGCTCGAGTGCCGGTAGGCCTCCGTCCAGCGTCCGGCATTCGTCACGGTACTGAACGCGGATCCGCCGTAGCGATAGATCATGTGTATCGGCGAATAACCGGGCATCGGGTAGGTGAATGGCGCGAACTGGGCTTCCTGGGACATGCCGTCCCAGAGGTAACCGGTGGCGTGACCGTTGAGAATCGCATCGGGCATCTGCTGTCGCGGCACCATCTGCTTGACGGGATTCATGGTCAGGATGTGTGGCATGCGCTGGTAGTTGTCCACCGCATTGGCGGTCCACGCCAGATCGCCTGAAATTCCGCCGTCCGCGTAGCCGGGGAAGTAGAACTGGAGGTCGTGCGGGACACCGATTTCCAGGCAGCCGAAATTCACTCCCGGCTTGCCCCAGCCCTGCATGGACATCATCATGATCATGCAGCGCGCCCATTGCGCCCCGGTCGCCCCGCGGCCCGCGCCACCGAATCCCGCGCCGGTCATTCCGACGGCGAGATGCACCTTCTTCTTGCCCCACAGGCGCGCAAGCGCACGAACGTCCTTGGCCGGCACGCCGGTCTCGCTCTCCTGCCACTCGGGAGTCTTCGGCGTACCGTCGGTCTCGCCCAGAAGATAGGCTTTCCAATCGTCGAAGCCGGTCGTGCGCGTCGCGACGTAATCCTTGTCGTACAGGCCCTCCACGGTCCAGACGTACATGATGGCGGTAGCCAGGGCGGCATCGGTTTGCGGCCGGATCGGGATCCAGCGGCCGCCCAGCAGCTGGGCGGTCGGATTGCAGTGCGGGTCGATGTGAACGAACTCGATGCCGAGCTCCTTGGCCCACAGGCGGCGCGGCGTTCCTTCGAATCCGGCATAGGCCCCGTTGGTACTTTCGGGGTCGCAGGACCAGAAGACGATCATTTCGGCCTCCTTGAGGCCATCCTCGAGGCCGCCATAGCCGGCGGGCACGCCGACGCGCATCGAGTTGCCGAAATGATGCATGGCGCCCCAGTACCAGCCTTCCCAACTGTCCGGATTCGCGGCGACCCGGGTGAAGCCGATCAGGTTGGCGAAGCGCGTCAGCGCGCTGAGGTAGTAGCCGACGTTACCCCACTGATGGTGGGACGACATCGGGAACGTGATGGAGCCGGGACCGTGAACACGTTTCTGCCGGTTGATTTCCTTGGCGACGATGTCCAGGGCCTCGTCCCAGCTGATGCGCACATAGCCGGACTTGCCGCGGTTCTGTGGATTGCGCTCGCCGTCAGGGTCGAAGTCGACGCGTTTCATCGGGTGAAGGATGCGCTTGTCCGAGTAGACGAGCGACTTGAGGGTCAACGCGTGGGGTGCGACCAAACCACGCCGTGGCGGGCTGAAGCGTCGTCCACGTGCCTCGATCACCCAGCTTGACGCGTCCGTATCGTCCAGCTCGATGGGGGTCACGCGGACGATGCGGCCATCTTTGACATAGACGAACAGGGGCCCGCCGTTGGTACAGGTGGTGTAGCGTCGGGTGCCGTCACGCATGGGCGTGCCCATTGGCAGGCCGACGGTGCGCATCATGCTCAGGGTTTGCATGAGCCACACCAGCAGTTCGTCCTCACCCTCGGTGACCACCTTGAAATTCTTGGCGGCGTGGACGATCTCGCCCTGGTCCGGGTTCGGGGAAAGGAACTTCAGGGCGGTCGCGACGTCCTTGAAGGCCATGCGTACATCGGGCCGCGCATGCTTGCCGGCACGCGACCGAATGCGACCATTCCTGAACTCGATGGCGCGACCGATGCTTTGATCCATGAGCCCGATCCACGCGACGAGATTGCGCTCCTTGAGGCGATCGCGATAGGCGGGGAAGCGGCGCGCCGTCAGGTCCAGAACCTTGGGCAATGCAAAAAGAATGGTCTTGAGAGCCTGTCGTTTCATCGTTCGATCCAAAGTGTTGCTTCCATGCAAGGGGCTGGCATCGGGTCGCACGCGCTAGAACGTATAAGCGACGTTCAGGAACACGTTGACGGGATTGAGTCGGAGCGTCGATGTGGAAACGATCTGCGTCCCGGTCGCGGTCTGTCCGTATAACGTGAGGTGGGTCTTCACCGGCATGTAGCCGACGGAAGCACCGACCGACCAGTGTTTGGTCATCGCGTAACTCGCCCCGAGCTCGAACACCGGGTTCCACGATGAACTGAGTGTCGCGCGCGCTGAGCCGCCCGGCCCGAAGCTGTCGGAGACGAACTGGTGATTGGTCGCCCGAACCTGGGTGAACCACGTGTAGTTGACACCAAGTCCTACGTACGGACGGAATTTCGATTCAGCTGAAAACAGGTGATATCGAAGTTCGATGGCGGGCGGCATCGGCCTTGTCGTGCCGAGGGTTCCGTACTTCTGCAACGTCCCGTCACCGACCAGATTGACTGTCAGTGGCAGTCCAAACAGCATGGCGACACCAATGTTGTCGGTGACGTGGTACTCGGTGGTGATTCCCATCGTATCCGTCGAGCTGGCATGCGCCCCGGTACCCGCCATTTGCTGATTCACCGTTACGCCACCGACACTTTCCACGGTCAGCGGGGTTGCGTTGCCCTGTGGCGATATGTGTAGCCATCCAACCGATGTGGTGATGCTTCCGGCCGTCTGTGCATCCGCATTGTCGACAAGTGCAGTTGTGCAGACAAAAGCCGCCACGCCTGCGAAACGCGTCATTCGCTTGAAATTCATCATGTGTCTCCTCTGTCTCGATTCGATTCACGAATAAAACTAATTTGGATAACTGATTGATATTGACAAGCCGCTTTATGAATTTGTGTTATCGCGGCTAGTGGCGCTCCCGCGTCACCGCAGATCTGTCGCTGTCGATCCAGCCGACCGTATCGGCCGCGCGGCGATCGAAATCGAGAACGCAAACGGAAATCGGCCCAGTACGAAGCGTGCCGGGGCCTCGTGCGCCGGATCGTTCAACTCGACCGAGACCGACATTCCGCCGGACTCGTTGGTCGTGACCTCGACCGATGCCCCTGGGGCTCCGCCTTGGTCCAATGCGGCGCGTATCGCGTCACCCGTCTCGCGGCGCTTGAGTTCCGGTTTGAATATCTTGCCAACGCCTGTGAGCGGGATCGATTCGACGATTCGGACATGCTTGGGCAGGGCGGCGCGTTCAGCGATCTCCCGCTGCATGAACACCTCCAGATCGTGCTCGGTAGCGGTCATGCCCGGCTTGAGTTGAACGTAGGCGACCGGCAATTCACCGGCATACGCATCGGGGCGCCCGATTGCCGCGGCGATCTGGACCGCCGGGTGCCGATGCAGCGGCTCCTCGATCGTCGCCGGGTCGATATTGTGTCCGCCGCGGATGATCAAATCCTTCTTGCGGCCGGTCAGCCAAAAGTACCCGTCGACGTCGCAACGGCCGAGGTCGCCGGTGTTGAGCCAGCGCTTGCCATCGCCGAGATCGAGCCAGAGGGCCTTGTTCTGGTCGTGATCTGTGTAGCCGGTGAAGACGTTCGGCCCGGAGATGACCAGCAGCCCCTCTTCGTTGGCCGCGCAGTCGCGCAGATACCGTCCCGCGTCGTCCACGACGACAGCTTTCATCGACTGGAAGGGGATGCGCAGCCCGATCGATCCCAGCCGGCGCTCGCCGGTCGTCGGGTTGACGCTGCTCACGCACGTTCCTTCGGTCAGGCCGTAGCCTTCGAGAATCCGGATGCCCGTCTTTTCCTGGAAGGCCCTGAAGACGCCGACCGGCATCGGCGCGGCACCGCACAGGCCGTATTCGAGCGAGTCGATAACATGATCGTCGACAGGAATGTCGAGCAGCGAAGCATAAAGTGTCGGGACGCCACTGAAGAAATTGATGTGATGATGTTCGACGATTTCCCAGAAACGTTTGACGACGCCATCGCCCCGGTAACCCTGCGGTGTGCCGAGCACGACATGGGCGCCGCGCGAGAAAGGCAGCAGGCCGGTCACCATCGCAGCATTGACGTGAAAGAGTGGCAATCCGCAAAAGGTCGTTTTGCCGGGACCGATACTGTCGCCGAAGAACCGCGCGGCGCTCCATGCGTTCGCCACTTCGTTGCCGTGACTGCGCATCGCGATTTTCGGCAACCCGGTGGTTCCACCGGTACAGAAGTAAGATGACTTGTCGCCAGGTTGAATGCGGCGCGCATTGTCGAGCGCCGTACCGGATTCCCGCGCGATTGCCGTACCGAAGTCGTGGATCTGGATGTGTGCAGGCACGGCGCTGCGCAAACCGCCATCGCCGTAAAGCTGCATACACGCGTCATGCTGGAGCGCGCGTACCGCCGACTGCGCCGTGCCCCGCACGCGATCGGCCAGATTGACCAGCACGAGATGCCGCAGCGGTTCGACATCCTGAAGAATCTCCGCGACTTTTTTCCAGAGATCGATCCCGGGAAACGGCGCGAGCGTGACGAGCACGCTGGCACCGGCCGCTTTGAGCAGATTGGCAATCGCTTCGCGTTCAAGCAGCGGATTGATCGCGCATACGATGCCGGTCGCCTGTCCGCCCCAGATCACGAAATGCGTTTCGGGCAGATTGGGCAACAAATAGGCGATCACCGACTGCGAATTCACGCCGATGCGCGCGAACATGTTGGCCGTGCGCGTGATGTCACGGACCAGTTCGCGATAGGTCCAGCACTCCGCGTCGCGGTGCGCGTCGGCGGTCATGAAAAAGGAGAGGACAGGGGCGGACGGATCGATGGCCGCACCGGCGCAGATCATCTCGTACGTGCTGGTCGGAAGGTCGCGCGGAAGGCCCTGCGCTTCGATCGCCAGTACGTCGTCCCGGGTCGCGATGCCGTTCATGCTGCTTCGTCCACGATTTCGTTACGTTGTACGCCCAGATCGATCGTTCCGTCGCGGCTCGCGATCCGGGCTTCGACGATATCTCCGGCTTTCAGATACTGCGCGCGTCCTGCCTGCACCTTCATGAACATCTTCCACTTGACGGATTCGGGGAAAAGCGCGACAGCGCGCTGCTTGAGCGGCGATGGGATGCTGAGTGCGCAGCCAGCCGGCGTGCCGGTCGCGAGCAAATCGCCTGCGTGAAGATCGTGCACGCCCGACAACTCGGTCAACGTTTCCGCCGGGCCATAGACGAGGTTCGATGTCGAGTCCTGCTGACGCACCGCGCCGTTGACGGTCAGCGTCAGGTCGAGCGCCTTCAGCTTCGGGAAGTCACGCCGCTCGAGCAGGCACAGATAGGGGCCGACCGGGCCAAACGTCCGGAAGCTCTTGCCCTTGTAGAACTGCATTTGCGGGATCTGGACATCGCGCGCGGAATAGTCGTTGACGATCACGGTGCCGGCGACATAATCGTGCAGGTTCGCGTCCGTGATCTGCTGGTGAGATGTGATGTCGCGTTTGAGGATGAGGCCGAGCTCAATTTCGTAGTCGAGAAACCGGACGTGCCGCGGTTTCACGACCCGTGAATCGGCAGCGACGATGCAACTCGTCGCCTTCGTGAAGATCATGTTGAATTTTTTCGCGTCCGGATCCATGCCCGATTCGATCATGTGCCGACGATAGTTCGCGCCCTGGCAAACGAATTGCTGGTTGGCGGTCACCGGCGGCAGCCACTCCACGTCCGACTCGGGAATAGTCGATCCGTCGAGCGTGATGAGTCGCTCGACCGGATTCGCCGCGAGAAAGCTCGCGGTCGTTTCGAAGTCGCCGGGAATCGGTGTGACGGCGCCGTTGGCGACCACACCCCATTGGGCGCGGCCGTTATGCCGGAAGTGCAGGACAAGCAGTGACATGAATGTGTCTCTCGTGAGTCGAACAGGCGGATGGGGTCAGGCGAACAGCTTCGCCAGGGTCAGCAGCTTGCGGATCGTCAGATCGGGACTGCGGCGCAGGTTGCGAAACAGCGCCGCGAGGCTCGACGGCGTGAACCGGGGCTTCGTGAAGCTGCGCGGCATCGTCGGGCCCCACTGCGCCATCGCTTCGCGGCTGACCGCATGCACGCCCGTCGGCTCGTCGGCCGTGAAAAGGTCGCCGTCGCAATAGTGTTCGTGCTTGTCGCCCCATGGGTCTTGCCAATAGTCGAAGATCTGGCTGCCGAGAATGTGCCGGCCAATACCCCACGCGTGCACCCACCCGTTGTCGCGAAGCACGCGCTGGCCCATGCCGACGGCATCGGCGTCGACCAGTTCGTACGCGCTATGGCTATAAGTCGGCGCGAACCCTTGGGCGAGCGCGAGCGTATGGTGATCGGCCGGCCTGTCGCCGAGGTCGAGCCGCATGAACGCAACGGCAGGGGAGCCGTCCGGCAGCACCTGGACGTCGCTGGGGATGAACCCGAAATGTCGCGTGTACCACGCGCAGGTTTCCTGGAAGTCGGCCAGCTCGAGTACGACGTGCCCAAGACAAATGATCTCGGGTGCGTTTGCGGGTGGCCGCTGCGTCTCGTTGATCCGGACGGGCGCGTCGACCGAGTTGAATGGGAGCGGAGCACGATGCGGCAACGTGTCGGCCCGTGTCTGGCCAGCAATCGCATCGACCCGAAACCCGGACGGATCGGCGAGCCGCACCCGAAGGCCGCCGCCTGGCCAATCCGACGCCTCGATCTCCGATGCGTCAGGGACTTTGGCGAGCGCCTCCAGATCGGCACGACTGTCGACCCGCAATCCGAAGCCTACGAAGCGGGCTTTCGGCGCGTGGCGAACGACATAACAGAAGTGTGCGTCGCCCGTTCCGCGCAGCAGCAATTGCGTGTCGTCCCGCAGAACCGTTCGGAGACCGAAGTCATTGAGAAAATGCTCTGCCTCGCCGAGATCGGGGCGATCGAAGATCAAATAGGCGAGCGCCGACGCCTTCGTTGTCGGATGCGGGTGGCGAGCCGGTTGTGTCGTGGTCAGTTTCATGGCGGATGACAATCAGGCAGATCGAATGACGCTCGCGAAGGCACACGCCATCGCACCGAGGGGCCTGCCGTGCGACGGCAGGCATGCAACTGAATCGCGGCACGGCGTGACTGGCCGACCCGTGAATATGGCGAAGTCGATCGTCGATTTCGCATGGAGGCAGGGCGCCTCGTCGCAGATGCCGAGAGTCCGCAGCGCTTCGTCGCCGCGTGCGATCGCGCGTGGGGCGACGATCGAGACGTCGACTTCGTGAAGGGGCTGCCGATTGGCCACTGCGGCGCCGACTGCCTCGAATCCTGCGATCAGTATGCCGAGCGTCAACGGCAGCGCACGCTTCGTTGAGGCGCGCGAGTTGTTGTCAATGGACGCGCGGGCGCCCGTGTGCAGTTGTGTCTCCACCGTATCTCCATTCGTCGTTCGATCGGTTCGTGAGGGTTTGTCAGCCACCTTTGGTGACATTAAAGTCATAGATGATAATTTTGTCAATGTAGACATTTGAATCTATACTTGGGCACGAACAAGCATCGGAAACGTCATGACGAATACACCGAGTCGCCGGACTTCAAAGCGCTCCGCTCCGGAAGCATCCAGTCCAGCGGTCGCCGAAGAGCGTGAGCCACGTGGCGCGCGCCGCAAGCGGGAGACCCGCGCCCGCCTGTTGGACGCCGCGCTCAAACTGATGGCGGAGAAGGGCATGGAAGGCGTCGCCATTAATGAAATCACTGAGGCCGCCGACGTCGGCTTTGGCTCGTTCTACAACCACTTCGAATCGAAGGAGGCGATCTACGCGACCCTCGTGGAATCGGTATTCGAGGAGTTCGCGGATTCACTCGATCGCCTGGCCAGCGGCTTGTCCGACCCGGCGGAAATCATTTCCGTCTCGGTGCGGCATACGCTGATACGTGCGCGGCGTGAGCCGGTATGGGGACACTTCCTGATACGCGAGGGCTTTTCGGCGCGCGTCCTGACGCTTGGCCTGGGTCAACGCCTGCTGCGGGACATGGAGCGCGGTATCGCCGAGAAGCGTTTCGTGGTCGCGGACCCATTCATCGGCTTCCTTTCGGTTGGCGGTACGGTGCTGACCGCAATTGCCGCCGAGCTTAATTTCGTCGCTCCGGGCGCGCCGGCGGCCGGTGTTCTCAAGGAACTCGGCTTCAGCGGAGAGCATTTCCCGGAGCGCACGGCTGCGATGCTCCTGCATACGCTGGGGCTCAAGCGTGCGGAAGCCGAGAAGATTGCAAGCCGGCCGCTGCCGGTCGTGGAAGCGGCTGAAACTGTACAGTGACGCAACGGGGCGGCGCAGGCGGTGCCCACGCCACCCCGAGTGCTCGTGCGGTACCCATCAGTTGACCGGGTCGGTTAACCAGTCGGGCACCGCCCAGCCGGCGCGCGTTAAAGACGGGCAGCAGGGCATGCACATCGCGGCGTACTACGTCGGCTCGTCGCGCCGAGCGCCTGTACGCAACAGCGTGACGCCAAGCACCGCCGCCAGTTCGTCCGACGATGACATGCGGTCGGAGGGGCCCGCCGCGCCGCTTGCCGCGTTCGGTGGCGCGACCCGTTCGGCGTGCATGCTGTCCATGATTTGCCGGAATCCGGCATCGCGCAGGGCGTACAGATACACCTCGACCCACAGCGGGAAGCATTCCCAGCCGGCGGCGATATCCGCGGCGGCGGTGACGGTGCAGTAACCGTCGCCTTCCGGCGCCGCCAGCCGAAGCCTCTTGATCATTCGATCATGGTCACGGCGAAGGATCTCGATCAACGGTTCGCGCTTGTGTTCGAAGTGTGCATAGAACGCGCCGCGCGTGTAGCCGGCGCCCTCTGCGATATGTTCGACACTCGTATCGGCAAAGCCTTTCGCGATGAACAGTGCGCGAGCGGTGGCGATGAGCCGTTCGCGGGTGTCGAGCCTGCGTTGCTCGCGAGTGAGGCGCGTGCGTTTCATCCTGCGTTGTCCATGTTGACGGAAATTCGAGCGTTCACGTCCGGCATCCGGCAGGCGGCGCAACGTGCGAGACTTCCGCCCGGATCCCCGCGGCGATCCGGAGCGCGAGCGAATCGAGCGCGCGGCGATACGCATCGACGAGTGCATCGTAGCCCGCCGACGTATCGGCCCGAACGATGCTGCGGCACGTCAGCGCCGGCTGTCCGGCCGCGGAATTCACGCTCCAGGCGGCATCGAGCAACACGTGCGACGCCGGCCACGACTCGACATGCTGCATGTCCACCGCGACCCGGTAGACGGGCGTGCCGTCCGGGTGGGCGACGCGGTGAACATCGATCGTGCCGAGCGCGGACGCGATGCGTGTCGATAGTCCGCCGCGCATCTCGTCGCCGAGCGGCGCGGCCCAGCGCTCCTGCTCCAGGATGTCGGCCCGCTGGGGGCCGCGCTGCACGACGAGCCGGTTGCCGTCCGCCGGCGCCGCGACGTGCACGGCCTGAATGTCGATCAACCATGCGGGATGCGCGGCGGTGGCCTCGACACCCGCATCGTCTGCCACCGCGAGGGTATGGAAATGCACCGGCGGCGAACCGCACGAACTCAGCGCCGCGAGTACGACGCACGTCGCGATGCGCGCCGACATGCGAAGCCGACCAAAAGAACGCGCTTTCATTGGTGGTCTCCCTTGTTACCGAACAGCAGCGATTCGGGATGACGTTCCAGATAGTCCGCGAGCGCGTTCAACGACTGCAGCGTATGCGTGAGCGACTGCATCGCCTCATGCACGTCCGACTGCATCGGCGAATCCTGCCGCAACGTCGACTCGGCCGCATTGAATGTGCGTTGCGCGGCGGCGAGCGTGTCACGCGCCTGCGGCACGACCTGCTCGTCGAGGTGGCCGAACAACTGGTTCGCATGCGCCAGCGCGCCGTTCAGATTGTTGCCGATCCGGTCGAACGGAACCTGATCGAGCTTGCGCGCGATGTCGGCGATCTGCACCTGCAGTTCGTCGAGCGTATTGGGCACGGTCGGTAGCTCGACCGGCGTACGGCGCGCGTCAACGGTCGCGCGCGGCGCCTTCGGGAACATGTCGAGCGCTACGTAGAGCTGACCGGTCAGCAGGCTGCCCGTGCGCAACTGCCCGCGCAGCCCCTGGACCACCAGGTGCTCGATCAGTTCGTGGCCGCCGGCCGTATCGGGCGCGGGAAGCGCCGTATCACTGTGCCGGCTCAGTCGCGACGGATACAGCGCCATCGTGACCTTCATGCTGAAGTTGCGCGAGTGTTCGTTGTACTCGATGCCGATGTTCGTGACCTGACCGAGCGCGATGCCCCGCAGATCGACCGGCGCGCCGACCGACAGCCCGCGCAGCGACTGGTCGAAGCGCATGACGACCATCAGCGGCGTGCCGTCGGGGTCGCGCATCGCGTCGGCTTCGTCGGGGGCGAGCCGGAACGGTGCATTGTCGGCGGCCTGCGGCGCGTCCGCTTGTCCAGGCGGAGACTGAAACGCGAGACCGCCGACGATCACCGTCGCCAGCGACTGCGTGTTGAGTTTCAGGCCGCTCGAATCGAGCCGCAGATCCACGCCGCTTGCGTGCCACCAGCGCGTATTGACGCCGACGTACTTGTCGTAGGGCGCCTTCACGAACGCCTGCACGTCGACGCCGGTACCGTCCTTGTCGAGCGAGAAGCCGACGACCTGACCGACCTGCAGATGCCGATAGAACACAGGCGAACCGATGTCGATCGAGCCCAGCGAGTCGCCGTGCAGCACGTAGCGTCGGCCCTGCTGGTCCGCGGTGACGGCAGGCGGCGTTTCGAGGCCGGTGAAATCTGTCTGCTTCTGCGGCGAGCGGCCGAGATCCGCGCCGATGAATGCGCCTGACAGCAGCGTGCCGAGGCCGGAAATGCCGGTGGCACCGACGCGCGGTCGGACGACCCAGAACCGCGTGTCGCGGTTCGCGAAGCGTGCGGCATCGCGCGTCAGTTGAATGGTGACGATCACGCGCTTGAAGTCGGGAGTGAGCGTAATGGCCTGGACGGAGCCGATATCGACGTCCTTGTAGCGGACCTTGGTCTTGCCGGCTTCGAGGCCTTCGGCGTTGGCGAACGTGACCGTGATCGTCGGGCCGGTCGCGGCAACGGTCCGGATCACGAGCGACAGCCCGATCAGCGCGCACACGAGCGGCACGATCCAGACGAGAGACGGAATCCAGCGGCTGCGCGGCCGGATCTCAGGGGGAGGAAAATCGAACGGAAACATCGTGTTGGAATTCGCGAGAAAGCGAGTGCTTGAGCCGGTTCAGGGTTGGGGGTGGGCGGCGGCCGCGCGCGGCGCACCGTCCCAGATGAGCCGCGGATCGAACTGCATCGAC
Organism: Burkholderia sp. RF4-BP95; assembly: GCF_001521985.1. NCBI lineage: Bacteria > Pseudomonadati > Pseudomonadota > Betaproteobacteria > Burkholderiales > Burkholderiaceae > Burkholderia > Burkholderia sp. RF4-BP95. The sequence goes on from NZ_LOSX01000018.1 coordinate 798,980, forward strand.
GCACACATGGTCAGCACGACCACGGCGCCGAACGCGAGCGCGCCGGGGCCGGGTGTGATGTCGGCGAACGAGCCGAAATGCACGAGTGCAATCGTGAGCGCGACGACGAATACGTCGAGCATCGACCAGCGGCCCACGCGCTCGACCAGGCGATGCAGCCGCGCTCGTTCGAGCGGCCGCCATTGCACGCCGCGATGGGCGGCGATCGCCTGAAATGCGAGGATCGCGAGCTTGAGCATCGGCACGAGCACACTCGCGATGAACACGATCGCGGCGAGCAGCCAGTCGCCGGACGTCCAGAAGTACGCGACGCCGCCGAGGATCGTGTCGTCCTCGGCTCGGCCGAGCGAGGTCGCGTGCATGACCGGCAACAGGTTCGCCGGGATGTAAAGCAGGGCGGCGGCGGCGACGAGCGCGCCGGTGCGGGCGGCGCTGCGCGGGCGGCGTGCGTGCAGCGGCGAACCGCAGCGCGTGCAGCGCCGGCCGCACGCGTGGACCGGCTGCACGCGCGCGCAGTGGTGACAGGCGATCAATCCCGCGGTGCGCGCCGTCATGCCCGCCGATCCGCTGCTTTCGGTTGTCCGGGGCGACGCATGTCGCGTCATGTCGGAGCGGGGCGGCTTCGTATGGTCGGTGTCGCCCGGCTGCAGAGCGGCGAGTTCCTCGTGCGCTTCCCACAGTCGGGCCGGTTCGATCGTCGACAACACGCAGAGCATCACGGTGAGCCCGGCGAACGCGAATAGCGCAGGCCCGGCAAGTACGTGTGCGAGGCTCATCAGTTTGACGATCGTGATGAGCACGCCGAGCATCAGCACCTCGACCATGCTCCACGGCCGCAATCGGTGAATGGCGCGCAGCACCGGCGCGAACTGGCGCGGTACGCGGCCCGCACGCAACGGCACGAGCAGGTACAGCCATGCCGCCAGCTCGAGTATCGGAAACAGCATCGTCGTGCAGAACACGAGCGCAGCCACCAGCGGTTGATCGTTCGACCATAGCGCGCGAACCGCGTCGGCGAGCGTCGCGTGCGACGCAATGCCGGCAGCATCGAGCGCGACGATCGGGAAGGCCTGCGCGATGCAACACGTCGCCAGCGCGGCAACCGTCAACGCGCACATCCGGTCGAGGGCGCGGCGGCCGTGCGCCGCACCGCTCACGCGCGCGCGGCATCTCGGGCAGTGTGCCGTCAGTGCGCGCAGGCGCGGCGGACGCTGAAGCAGCAGGTCGCATTCGTGGCAGGCGACCAGGTTGTCGGATTTCATCGGGAATCAATCATGCGGGTAACGAAGGCCGGCACCGCGCGATGCACGGTACGCCGGGCATCGGGCTTCGGGATTGCGGACCGGTGCGACCCGAAGGCACGGGCCGGTCCGCGGACTCAAGCAGCGGCTACTGCCGGGCCGCGACCGTCGTGCCGGCGCCGGGCGGCAGTTCGCCCATTGCCTGCAGCAGCGCCGCCGTATCGGTCATCCGGCGGCTCGCGGCACGCACCGCATCGAGCTCCGCGTTCAAATAGGTCTGCTCGCTCGACCGTTGCGCGGACATCGGAACGGCACCCAGCGTGCGGCGTTGCGCCGTTTCTTGGAACGCCTCGCCTGCGGCGCGCGCCGCGAGTTCGTTCGCGGCCAGCGCTTGCGCGTCGTTGTCCAGCGCGGCGAGCGAATCCGCGACGTCACCGAATGCGGACAGCACCGCCGCCTTGTACTGCAGCACTGTGGCGTCGTACGCATCGCGCGTCGCCCGCCGGTGCGCCAGCAATGCGCCGCCGTGGAAGATCGGCTGCGACAGCCCTGCGCCGACGGCCCACAGCCCGCCCGCCCCCGACAACAGCGCCGGCCAGCTGAAGCCGCCGCGCCCCATCGTCGCGGTGAGCGACAGGCTTGGGAACAACTGGGCGGTCGCCTCGCCGACGTCCGCCGATGCCGCCTTCACGGCTGCCGCGGCCGCGCGGATGTCCGGACGTGCCTTCAGCAGGTCGGACGGCACCGCCACGGGCACATGTTCCGGCAGCGTCAGCCCGGTGAAGGACGGGACCGGTGGCGGCGCGTCGGGCGTGCGGCCCAGCAGGATCGCCAGCGCGTGAACCGCGCTCGCGCGTTGCTGGCGCAGCGGCGGCAGCGTCGCGGCAAGCGACGCCGCGCCCTGCGTCGACGCCAGCGCCTGCACGTGGGATACCGCACCGAACGCGTAACGCTGCTGGTCTTCGAGTGCGGATGCCTCGGCGACGGCGACCAGGCGCTCCGTCAGCAGGATCTGGCGGTCGAGCGTCGCGGCGCGGATGGCGGTGCCGACGATGTTGGCTGCCAGCGCACGCCTTGCCGCTTCGAGCTCGCAACCGCGCACGTCGACGCGTGCGGCGCTCGCTTCGTTCGCGTATCGCGTGGCGCCGAACAGGTCGAAGGTGTAGTGCGCCTGCAGTTGTCCGACGAATACGTTGTAGCGCAGGCTTTGCGCGCCTGCGCCGGAGATGTCCGGCGTGCGCGTGCGGGCTACCTGCGCGTTCGCGTCGATCGACGGCAGGGTCGACGCGCCGATCTGCGCGCGCAGTTCCTCCTGCGCGGCGGCGAGCGTCTTTTCCGTCGCGGCCAGCGTCGGGTTCGCGCGCAAGCCTTCATCGACCAGCGCGTCGAGCACGCTGGAGCGATACAGGCGCCACCATTGCGGGACGGGCGCGGCGCCGACGTCGAATTGCTGCGCGACGCCCGCCGCCTCGGCGGTGCGCGGCGCCTGAGGCGTCGCACCGTAGTGTGCCGGCGACGGCATCGCGGGCGGCGTACTGTCCGGGGCCATCGCACAGCCGCCCAGGCCAAGCGCCGCGCTGGCGGCCAGCACCGATGTGATACGAGAGAGTTTCATCAGCATGTCTCCGAGGACGCGACGTCCATTGCGCGCGACTCGCGTTCGTCGGCGCGCACCTTGAAGCAGGTCGCGTAGAGCGCCGGCAGGAAGAAGATGGTCAACACCGTCGCGATCGTGATGCCGCCCATCAGCGCGGTGGCCATCGGGCCGAAGAAGCCGGAACGCAACAGCGGAATCAGCGCGAACACGGCGGCGGCGGCGGTCAGCATGATCGGCCGGAAGCGGCGCACGGTCGCACCCACGATCGCGGCGAAGCGTGGCTGCCCGGCTGCGATGTCCTGGTCGATCTGATCGATCAGGATCACTGAGTTGCGCATGATGATCCCGAACATCGCGATCACGCCGAGCAGCGCGACGAAGCCGAACGGCTTGCCGAACAGCAGCAGTGCGGCCACGACGCCGATCAGGCCGAGCGGTGCCGTCAGCACGACGATGAAGGTGCGCGAGAAGCGCTTGAGCTGAATCATCAACAGCGTCAGCACCGCGACGATCATGAGCGGCATCTGCGCATTGATCGACGTCTGGCCCTTCATGCTTTCCTCGGCCGCGCCGCCGACCTCGATCCGGTAACCGGCCGGCAGCGTGGCGCGAAGCGTTGCCAGCGCGGCGTCGAGGTCGCGCGTCACGCCGATGCTCGGCGCTTCGCCGCGCACGTCAGCTTGCACGGTGACCGTCGGCTGGCGGTCGCGTTCCCAGATCACGCCATATTCGAGCGTGTCGCGCACATGGCCGATCGTGCCGAGCGGCACCGGACCGTGCGGCGTCGGGATCGCCAGGCCGGCGAGCCTCGACGGATCGATGCGTTCGCTCCTTGGCGCGCGCAGATCGACGTCGATGAGCTTGTCGCGCTCGCGATACTGCGTGACGGTGTAGCCGGACAGCGTCATCGCAAGGAAACCCGACACGTCCTCCGACGTCACGCCGAGCTGGCGTGCCTTGAGCTGGTCGATCTCGAACGAGACCGATCGCTCGGCCGGTTCGTCCCAGTCGAATTGCACGTTGCGTGTGCGGGCGTCGGCGCGGACCTTGTCCGCCACTTTTTCGGCGATGCCGCGGACGGTGGCGATGTCGTCGCCGCTCACCCGGAACTTGATCGGGAAGCCGACGGGCGGCCCGTTCTCGAGCCGCGCGACGCGCGTGCGCACGGTCGGGAAGCGGCTTGCGAGCGTCGTTTCGAGCCAGTGCGACAGCCGCTCGCGCGCCTCGACATCCTTGGCCGTGATCACGAATTGAGCGAAGTTCGGCTGCTGGAGCTGTTGATCGAGCGGCAGATAGAAGCGCGGTGCACCGGTGCCGACGAAGTCGACGACATGGCCGATTTCAGGCCGGCCGTCGAGCACCTTTTCGAGCCGCTTTGCTTCACGTAGCGTCGCATCGAACGACGCGCCTTCCGGCAAGCGCATGTCGACGAGCAGTTCGGGCCGCTCGGAATTCGGGAAGAACTGTTGCGGCACGCGCGAGAACGCGGCCATCGCGATCGCGAACAGCACGGCGGTGACGCCGAGCACCACCCAGCGGCGCTCGATGCAGACCGAAATCCAGCCGGACAGCCGGCGGTAGAAGCCCGTGTCGTACACCTCGTCGCCATGCGCGTGACCGTCGCGATGCGCGTGCTCGGGCAGCATGTGGTAGCCGAGCAGCGGCACCAGCACGACGGCCGCGAACCAGGACACGATCAGCGAGATCGCCGATACCTCGAAGATCGAGCGCGTGTATTCGCCGGTGCTCGATTTCGCGAGTGCGATCGGCAGGAAGCCCGACACGGTGACGAGCGTCCCCGTGAGCATCGGGAACGCCGTGCTCGTGTACGCGAATGCCGCGGCGCGTGCACGGCTCCAGCCCTGCTCGAGTTTCACCGCCATCATCTCGACGGCGATGATCGCATCGTCCACGAGCAGCCCGAGCGCGAGGACCAGCGTGCCGAGCGACACCTTGTCGAGGCCGATGCCGAACGCGTGCATGCACAGCGCCGTCACGGCGAGCACGATCGGAATCGTGATGACGACGACCATGCCGGTGCGCAAGCCGAGCGACACGAGGCTGACGACGAGCACGATCGCGACGGCTTCGCCGACCGCTTCGACGAAGTCGTCCACCGAATGCTTGACCGCATGCGGCATGCTCGACACCGCGGTCAACTTCAGACCGGCCGGCAAGCCGGCCTGCAACTCGGCCGCCTTCGCATCGAGCGCCTTGCCGAGGTCGATCACGTCACCGCCTTTCTGCATCGTCACACCGATGCCGAGCACCGCGTGACCGTTCGTACGCATCTGCGTGACGGGCGGATCGTCGTAACCGCGCGTGACCTTTGCGACGTCGCCGAGCCGGAAGGTCCGGCCGTTCACCGTGACGAGCATGTCGGCGAGCGCCTGCGTGTCCTTGAATGCACCGCTCGGTCGCACGAACACGCGATCGTCGGCCGTCGTGATCGTGCCGACCGGGGCGACGGCGTTTTGCGCGTCGATGGCCTGCGCGAGCTGCTGCGGTGTGATGGCGAGGCGTGTCAGCTGCGCATTCGAGATTTCGACGAACACGTGCTGGGCGGGATCGCCGAAGTAGTCGACCTTCGCGACGCCCGGCACGCGCAGCAGCACGGTGCGCAGCTTGTCCGCGTAGTCGTGCAGTTGCGCGGGCGAGTAGCCGTCGCCTTCGAGCGCATAGATGTTGGTGTAGACGTCACCGAATTCGTCGTTGAAGAACGGGCCGACGACGCCCTTGGGCAGCGTCGCACGGATGTCGCCGACTTTCTTGCGCACCTGGTACCAGGTTTCCGGCACCTGGTCGACCGGCGCCGAATCCTTCATCGCGAAGAAGATCATCGACTCGCCGGGCCGCGAATAACTCTTGATGTTGTCGACGTACGGCGCGGCCTGAAGCTGGCGGCCGATCCGGTCGGTGACCTGTTCCTGCACCTCGCGCGCCGTGGCGCCGGGCCAGTAGGTCTGGATCACCATGGTGCGGAACGTGAACGGCGGGTCCTCCGATTGTGCGAGGCGCGTATAGCCGATCACGCCGAAGATCGTCGCGAGGCCGATGAGGAAGATCACCAGTTGCTGATGCTTCAGCGCCCATGCGGAGAGGTTGAAACGGCCGTCGTCGTGCGATGCCGCGCCGGTTCCGAGCGCGCCGTCGGTCGAGGGGCGATGTTCCGGAGCATTCATGACGCGAAGTCCTCCGCATGCAGCGGCGGCACGACGCGGACGTGCTGGCCGGTACTGACCGTATGAACGCCTTGCATCACGACACGTTCGTTGTCCGCGAGCCCCGACGTGACGGTGATCGTGCGTTCGTCGTAGCGTCCGACAGACACCGGGCGCAGCTCCAGCGTATCGCTGCCCTTGCGGACGACCCAGACGGCCGGCGCGTCGCCGCGATGAAAGAGCGCGGTGGCCGGCAGCGTGATCGCGTGGTCGGCGGCGATGTCGGCGGCGCCGTCGAACGTGATGCTGGCGGTCATCCCGGAGCGCACGTCCGGCCCCGGTGCGAGCAGCGTCAGCTTCACGCGCCAGGTGCGGCTTTGCGGATCGGCGGCCGCCGCGACTTCGCGCACGCGTGCGTCCAGCACCTTGCCCGGCAATGCCGTCAGGCTGACGTGTGCGGTGCGGCCGACCGCGAGATCGCGCAGGTCGCGCTCCGCGACGTCACAGACGATGTCGAGGTCCCCGCTCCAGTCCAGATGAAACACCGCCTGGCCGGGTTCAACGTTCTGCCCGGTATCTGCGTCTTCCGACGTGATGACGCCGTCGTGATCCGCAATCAGCGTCGCGTAGCGCAGGTGATCGCCCGCGAGCGCCATTTGCGCAAGGGCGGAATCGCGTTGCGCGACCGCCGATGCATACGCGTCCTGCGTCGTCTCGAGTTGCGCGGGTGCGATCAGGTTGGCCTGAGCCTGGGCGCGGTCGCGATCCAGCTGCTGCTTCGCATAGGTAACGCGATGCTCGGCGGCATCGAGCTGGGCGCGTGCGTTCAGCAGCGTGTTGTGCAGATCCGCCGGATCGAGCATCGCAAGGATCTGGCCGGCCTTGACGGTGTCGCCGATGCGCACGCGCCGCTCAACGAGCTTGCCGCCGACCCGAAACGACAGCGGCGTCGAATATCGCGCCTGAACCTGTGCGGGTAGCGCACGCTGCACCGCGCCGTCGTCCGCATGAACCGGCAGCGCGACCACCGGCTGCAGTTCGGGCGCGGGGGCCTCGTGCGAGTGGCAGGCCGTGAGGAGAATCGCACAGCACGCGAACGCGATTGGGGTTCGCCGAACCGGCGATGCGATGCGTGTCAGAAACGGGCGCGTTGAAGTCCGCGCGTCAGGACCGGGTGATTTCACGATGTTTCCAAGACAAGTGAGGGTCAACTAAGAAGCGTTCGGCGACCACGACGGGTCGCCCTGGTTTATGCAGACGTACGCGAGCGTCTCCGCGGCGGTACGCCGGACGATCAATCAGGACTCCAATGTTCCGGGTGCAGACCATTCCATTTGCCAACATGACGCGGCGCCGCCTGGCGATAGACGCGCTTACGCCGACGTGGCCATACCCGTCGCCAACGCTCGCTAGCGAGGGTGGGACGGCGTCTGGGCCGGAACCGGTTCTGCGATTTCCGAGATTAGACTCATAACTGATAATGTTGTCAAGTATGAGAGAAAAATCTAGAATTGCGCCATGCAAAAAAATCTTTCGAAAAAGGGAGGCGCGCTCATGGGCGACGCACCGGTCCGGCACCGCTGCTCGAACGCATCAGCGGGCGAAGCGGAACATCGCCAGCCGCGCGGCGCCCGGCGCAAGCAGGAGACGCGCATGCGCTTGCTGCAGGCGGCGTTCAGCCTGATGGCGGAAAAGGGCAGGGACAATGTGGCGATCAGCGAGATCACCGAGGCGGCGGATGTGGGGTTCGGCTCGTTTTACTACCACTTCGAATCGAAGGACGGCATCTTCGCCGCGCTGACGGAGTGGGTGTTCGACGATTTCGCGGACGGGCTCGAGCGTCTGACGAGTGGATTGTCGGATCCTGCCGAGGTCGTTTCCGTCTGCGTGCGTCACACGCTGATGCGCGCGCGCCGCGAGCGGCTCTGGGCGCGGTTCCTGATGCGGGAAGGATTTTCGGCGCGCGCGCTTGGCCAAGGGCTGGGCCAGCGTTTGCGGCGGGACGGCGAGCGAGGAATCTCGGCACGCCGCTTTGTCGTCGGCGATCTGTTCATGAGCGTGCTTGCGACGATGGGAACGATCCTGGCGGTGATCGCGGCGGAGTCCTACGCGGCCGACGCGGCTGCGGGCGCGGCGCGAAAGCCGATGGGGGACGAGGGCAGGTTCCCCGAGCGAGCCGCGGCGATGGTATTGCAGACGTTCGGCCTGACGTGCGCCGAGGCACTTGACGTGGCGAACCGACCATTGCCGCCCGGCGACTTCGCCCATCAGATAAGAGAATCCGCCTTGCCTGAAAGCTCAACCTTGCCGTCGCAGCAACGATAGATGTTTGTCGCGTTCCGCACGATACCGCTCGCGCGTGCGTCATGGCGTGCGTGATGTCATCCGCCGTGTTCGCGGTAATGCGCTTCCATTTTGTAGTGATCTCACGACGCTTCTCCAAGATGGCAAGCCTGCCACCCAACCGGTACGTCGGTGAGCGGGTCGACCAGTAGCTCCCCAGTCCCCGCCGTAATCAAAGCAGAGCATCCGCGGCTCAGGCTCGCCAGAAAATTGATGGCGCCATCCAGGCGACATTCGGAAATAACGAAGCGCGCCCGCAAAACATCAACATTATAGAAATAATGTCAAACTAGAAGAGGCGCATGATTGGATATTTAACGGTTTACGTTATATTATTCACGAAACTACCGACTCAACCCGCCATGCCCGACCTCACCACCGACGACTCCCGCCTGATCGCCGAAATCGACCGCCTGAAGGTCGATTTCCCGAAAACCCGCGAGCTGTATCGCGAAGTCTGCGCATTGATGTTCTTCCGCTTCGGCATCACGCCCACCGCGAACCGCCTGTACCAGCTCGTGCGCAAAGGCAGCATGAGCACGCCGACGGCGGTTCTCGGCGAGTTCTGGGCGGAGTTGCGGGAGAAGAGCCGGGTGCGCATCGAGCATCCCGACCTGCCGGCCGACCTGCAGGCTGCGGCCGGCGAGCTCGTCGCCGCGTTGTGGAGCCGCTCGACGACCGATGCCGCCGCAGCGCTCGATGCACTGCGCGCCGAAGTCGAAACCGAACGGGCGGCGGCGAAGGCGGAAGTCGCTGCATCGCAGGCCGACCTGTCCCGCACCGAAACCGCGCTGGAGCACCGCACGAGCGCACTGCTGGCGGCCCAGGTGCGCATCCAGGAGCTCGAGCAGGCAAGGGCGGCCGACGAAGCATCGCGCCGCGCGCTGCAGGCGGAGGTCGAACGGTTGAAGTCCGACAATGCGGACGCCGATCGTGCGCTGGCGCAGGCGCGTGCCGATTTCACGTCGCAGCTCGACCGGTTGCGCGACGACGCGGGCCGGGCGGAGGAACGCTTGCGTGCATCGGAGAAGCGGGCGCTTCAGGAGATCGACCGCGAACGGCTCGCGGCCGCGCGCGTTCAAAAGGAACTCGACGCGGCCGCGACGCGCGCTGAACAGCGCGATATGCAGCACCGCAAGGATCTCGCGGCGCTGCAGGCGCAATTGGCCGACGCACAGCACCGCTGCGGCGTGCTCGAAGGCCAGCTCGACGGCGCCCGCGCGGCCAATGTCGCGTATGTCGGCGAGCTCGACGCATTGCGTGCCGAACGCGCATCACGCCCGCCCGTGCGCAGGGCGCCCGGTCGGCCGGCGGGTGGCAGCCTGCGCGCGGCGAAACCGGTCGCCAGGAAGCGCATTCCCAAACCCGCGTGACATGGACGCCACGGTGCGGCGACAACGCATCCGCGACGCGGCGCGATTCGGGTAAAGTGCCGCTCAACTTGCCGGCTCGACGTTACTAGACGACCGGTCTAATCGTTGCTAAGATACGCCATCATGAATGCATCTTCAGGCGCGGAAGTCCGCCAGCACATCCTGAATATCGCGAAGCCGATTATGCTCCACAAGGGGTTCTCGGCGGTCGGTCTGAACGAGATTCTCGCCGCGGCGGGCATCCCGAAGGGCTCGTTCTACCATTACTTCGGCTCGAAAGAGGCGTTCGGCGAGGCGCTGCTCGAATCGTATTTCGAAGGCTATCTCGCGCATCTCGACAACCTGCTCGGCCATCAGGCCGGCACGGGCGCGCAGCGCCTGATGACGTACTGGGGCAACTGGCTGCACACGCAGTGCGCGGACGATCCGGAAGGCAAGTGCCTCGCGGTGAAGCTCGGCGCGGAAGTGTCCGATCTGTCGGAGGCGATGCGCGCGGTGCTGCGGCGCGGCACCGGCCAGATCATCGAGCGGCTCGCGGGCGGGATCGAGGCCGGGCTGGCCGACGGCTCGCTGAGCGGCGTCGACGATCCGGCGCATACGGCCGCGATCCTTTACGAGCTGTGGCTGGGTGCGACGCTGCTGGAGAAGATTCACCGGAATCGCAAACCGCTCGAACGCGCGATGCTCGAAACGCGGCGGATGCTGAACCTGCCGTCCTTCGAGCCAGACGGAGCGCAGTCGTAACGTGGGCGCGCGCAGGCGCGCCTTGTTTTTTGAACGAATGCTAGACGACTGGTCTACTTACGCTGAAATCCCGTTGCTTTACCCGCGAGGCTGCGGCGCCGCCGGCCGATTGGCCGGCACGGCCCGCGGCCTCACGCATCACGGTTGTACAAGTTGATCCGATCGTGCCCGATGCACGTCCCTTCCTGTTGACGGAGGTTCCCATGCCGCAAAGCAAGGCAGCAAACCGCAGAATCATCCTGAACGCGCGCCCGGTCGGCGCGCCCACCCCGAACGACTTCCGTACCGAGGCCGGCGACGTGCCGGCGCCCGGCGCCGGCCAGGTGCTGTTGCGCACGGTCTGGCTGTCGCTCGACCCGTACATGCGCGGCCGGATGAGCGACGCGCCGTCGTATGCGCCGCCGGTCGAACTCGGCGACGTGATGGTCGGCGGCACGATCAGCCGTGTCGTGGCGTCGAACCTGCCCGCGTATCGCGAAGGCGACCTGGTCGTCGCCGGCGGCGGCTGGCAGGACTATTCGCTGTCCGACGGCAGCGATCTCATTCCGCTCGGCCGCGACTTCCCGCATCCGTCGCATGCGCTCGGCGTGCTCGGCATGCCGGGGTTCACCGCGTACACCGGACTGCTGACGATCGGCGAGCCGAAGGCCGGCGAAACCGTGGTCGTGGCCGCCGCGAGCGGGGCCGTCGGCGCGGTGGTCGGCCAGATCGCAAAGTTGAAGGGTTGCCGCGTGGTCGGCGTCGCGGGCGGCGCCGACAAGGTCGCGTACGTGAAGGGCACGCTCGGCTTCGACGAGTGCGTCGATCACCGCGATCCGCAATTTGCCGCCCGGCTGAAGGACGCTTGCCCGAACGGCATCGACGTCTATTTCGAGAACGTCGGCGGTGCCGTGTTCGACGCGGTGTGGCCGCTGCTCAACGATCATGCGCGCGTGCCGGTGTGCGGAATCATCGCGCATTACAACGACGCGGCGTACGACGACACCGCGGTATCGAGCGGCCGCGACCGCGTGCCGGCGTTGATGGGCACGATCCTGCGCAAGCGCATCCGGATGCAGGGGTTCATCATTCTGGATCACTATGCGACCGGTTATGCGTCGTTCCTGAAGGAGATGACTGAGTGGGTCGCGCAGGGCAAGGTGAAGACGCTCGAGGATGTGGTCCCCGACCTGGCTGACGCACCGCAAGCACTGATCGGCTTGCTCGCCGGCAAGAATTTCGGCAAGGTCGTCGTGAGCGTGGGCCCGGACGAACTGGCCTGACACCGGCGCAGGACGACACACGACGATTGCACGCTGGCGTCGCGAGACGCCGGCTTGTGGCATGCTCGATTCCGTTTCGAAAGGAGTGACAAGATGGCGCTTCACGTGATTGCTTCCCTGTTCCTGAAACCCGAACACGCGCAGGCCGCCGAGGCCGAATTGCGCAGCATGGTCGCCAAGACGCGCGTCGAACCGGGCAACCGGCGCTACGACCTGTTCCGCGAGCAGGACGGTTCGCCGAACCTGCACCTGTACGAAATCTACGACGACCAGGCCGCGTTCGACGCGCACCTCGCCAGCCCGTATTTCGCCGAATTCCGCGTGAAGTCGGCCGACTGGTTCGCGGCGCCGCCCGTCATCAAGGTGCTGTCGGGCATCGACGTGGCCGAGTAACGACGCGGCACCGTCGTCGCGGCTCGCTCCCGCCCCGGCCGCGCGGCAGCCGTCACGCATGACGCGACGGCAATGACAACGACAACGCGGTGCATCGTTCGCGCCGCTTCCCCAATACATCGGCCCCGGAGTCTGAATGGTCACCCTCAATATCAACGGCGAGAACCGCACGGTCGACGCCCCCGACGACATGCCCCTGCTGTGGGTCCTGCGTGACGTCGTGGGTCTGACCGGCACGAAATTCGGCTGCGGGATCGCGCAATGCGGCGCGTGCACCGTCCATCTCGACGGCGTCGCCGCGCGCTCGTGCGTGCTGCCGGTCGCGGCCGTCGCGGGCCGCAGGATCACGACGATCGAAGCCGTCGGCGCGACCCCGGCCGGGCAGAAGGTTCAGGAAGCGTGGCGCGAGCTCGACGTCGTTCAGTGCGGCTACTGCCAGTCCGGGCAGGTGATGGCGGCCACGGCGCTGATCGCGTCGAACCCGAACCCGAGCGACGCCGACATCGACGCGGCGATGGCCGGCAACATCTGCCGCTGCGGCACGTACAACCGGATTCGCGCGGCCGTCAAGCAAGCTGCGAAGGGAGCGTGACATGTCGCGAGGACTCATCGAAGCAGGGAAGGCGGCCGGCGCGGGCGTGTCGCGCCGTTTGTTTCTGAAGGCGGGCATGTCGCTCGGCGCGGCGGCGGGCGGCGGCTTGCTGCTCGGTTTCAGCCTGCCGGCGGCGGGCGATGACGCACGGCGCTCGGTGATCGGCGGCGATGCGGACGAAAGTGCGCGCGCCGGCGTATTCGCGCCGAACGCATTCGTGCAGATCGACCGCAGCGGCAAGGTCACGCTGGTGATGCCGAAGGTCGAGATGGGGCAAGGCGTCTACACGGCGCTGCCGATGCTGATCGCCGAGGAACTCGAAGTGCCGCTGTCGAACGTCACGCTCGACCACGCGCCGCCCAACGAGAAGCTGTTCCTCGATCCGCTGCTCGGCGGCCAGTTGACGGGCGGCTCGACGTCGGTGCGCTACGCGTGGGAACCGCTGCGCCGCGCGGGCGCGACCGCGCGTACGCTGCTGGTTTCCGCGGCGGCGAAGCAATGGAACGTCGATCCGGCCACCTGCCGGGCGGAAAACGGCGAAGTGCGGCACCCCCCGAGCGGCCGGCGCGCATCGTACGGCCAGCTCGCGGACGCCGCGTCGAAGCTGTCGGTGCCGAAGGACGTCGCGCTGAAGCAGCCGGCCGATTTCAAGCTGATCGGCAAGCCGGTGAAGCGGCTCGATTCGCCCGAGAAGGTCGACGGCACGGCGCAGTTCGGGCTCGACGTGCGTCTGCCCGGCATGCTGTACGCGGTGATCGTGAACAGCCCGGTGTTCGGCGGCACGGTCGCGAGCGTCGACGAGTCGGCCGCGCGGAAGATTCCGGGCGTACGCCAGATCGTGCGCGCGGACAACGCGGTCGCGGTGGTCGGCGATCACACGTGGGCCGCGAAGCGCGGCGCGTCGGCGCTCGTCGTGAAGTGGAACGAAGGTGCGGGCGCGAAGGTGTCGACCAGGGACATCGTCGCCGATCTCGCGCAGGCCGCCGCGAACGGGAAGGGCGCGGTCGCGCGCAAGGACGGCGACGTCGGCCACGCGTTCGCGAATGCGAAGACGCGCATCGACGCCGTCTACGAACAGCCGCTCCTTGCGCACGCAACGATGGAGCCGGTGAATTGCACGGTGCACGTGCGCGCCGACGGCTGCGAGATCTGGGTCGGCACGCAGGTGCCGACGCGCGCGCGCGACACGGTGCAGCAGCTCACGGGCTTTCCGCCGGAAAAGATCGTCGTGCACAACCACTTGCTCGGCGGCGGCTTCGGCCGGCGGCTCGAAACGGACATGATCGGCCAGGCCGTGAAGATCGCCAAGCAGGTCAATGCGCCGGTGAAGGTCGTGTGGACCCGCGAGGAAGACATCCGGCACGACATGTATCGGCCGTATTACTACGACCGGATTTCGGCCGGCCTCGACGCGAACGGCAAGCCGGTCGCGTGGCAGCACCGCATCGTCGGTTCGTCGATCCTCGCGCGCTTCGCACCGCCCGCGTTCAAGGACGGCGTCGACCCCGACGCGGTCGAAGTCGCGACCGACCTGCCGTACGACCTGCCGAACCAGTTGATCGATTACGTGCGGCAGGAGCCGCGTCACGTGCCGACCGCGTTCTGGCGCGGCGTCGGCCCGACGCGCAGCACCTTCGTCGTCGAGAGCTTCATCGACGAACTGGCCGCGCAGACCAAGACCGATCCCGTGCAGTACCGCCGCGCGCTGCTCGGCAAGACGCCGCGCGCGTTGAACGTGCTCGACGTCGCCACGAAGGCCGCCGGATGGGGCTCGCCGCTGCCGAAGGGGCAAGGCCGCGGCGTGTCGGTGATGCACGCGTTCGGCAGCTTCTTCTCGATCGTCATCGACGTCGCGGTGGAGGGTGGCGAGGTGCAGATCAAGCGTGCCGTGTGCGCGGTCGACTGCGGGATGGCCGTGAATCCGGGCACGATCGAGGCGCAGGTGCAGGGCGGCATCATCTTCGGGATCACGGGCGCGCTGTATGGCGAGATCACGATCGAGGACGGCCGCGTCGTGCAGAGCAACTTCACCGACTACCGGATGATGCGCATCAACGAGACGCCGCCGATCGACGTGCATCTCGTGAAGAGCGCCGAGGCGCCGGGCGGAATCGGCGAACCGGGCACCGCCGCGACCGCGGCGGCACTGTCGAACGCGATCTTCGCGGCGACCGGCACGCGGCTGCGCAAGCTCCCGGTCGGCAACCAGCTGAAGACGGCTTGAGGGGAGACACACACCATGCGAAACCTCACCCCGAACAGCCTGAATCGCGCCGCTCGCACGCTCGGCGCATCGTTGATCGCGCTGTCCGCGTTGATGGCCGGCACGACGGCGCATGCCGCGCAAACGGCGCCCGCCGACAGCGCGCTGGTCGCACGCGGCGCGTATCTCGCGAAGGCCGGCGATTGCGTGGCGTGCCACACCGCGCCGCGCGGCGCGCCGTTCGCCGGCGGCCTGAAGATGGTCACGCCGATGGGCGCGATCTACACGACCAACATCACGCCCGACCCGGACACGGGCATCGGCGGCTATACGGAAGCCGAGTTCGCGGGCGCGCTGCGCTCGGGTGTCGCGAAGGACGGCCATCACCTGTATCCGGCGATGCCGTATCCGTCGTACGCAAAGCTGCGCGACGACGACGTGAAGGCGCTTTACGCGTACTTCATGCACGGCGTCGAGCCGGTGAAGCAGGCGAACCGCGCGTCCGACATTCCGTGGCCGCTCAACATGCGCTGGCCGCTGGCGCTGTGGAACGCGGTGTTCCTCGACACGACGCCGTATACCGACAAGCCGGCGAAGGACGCGACGTGGAACCGCGGCGCGTACCTCGTGCAGGGGCTCGGGCATTGCGGGTCGTGCCATACGCCGCGCGGCGTCGGCTTCCAGGAGAAGGCGCTGGACGAAAGCGGGGCGGCGTTCCTGTCGGGCGCGCCGATCGACAACTGGTTCGCGTCGAACCTGACCGGCGAGCACAATACCGGGCTCGGCCGCTGGAGCGATGCGGATGTCGCGCAGTTCCTGAAGACCGGCGCGAACCAGCATGCGACCGCGTTCGGCTCGATGGTCAGCGTGATCAACCACAGCACGCAGGAGCTGACCGACGAGGATCTCGCGGCGATCTCGCGCTATTTGAAATCGCTGCCGGCGGCGGGCGGCACGGGCGCGCCGCCTTACCGTTACGACCCGAAACCGACGCAGGTCGCGTTGGGCCGGCCGGCGAACGATCCGGGCGCAAAGGTGTATAACGCTTTCTGCATGAATTGCCATGGCGCGGACGGTCGCGGTTACGCGCCGCTGCTCGCGCCGCTCGCGGGCAATCCGAACGTGCTCGAGGCCGATGCATCGTCGCTGATCAACGTGACGTTGAACGGCAGCGAGTCGCTCGTAATCGGCGGCGTGCCGTCCGCGTATCCGATGCCGGCGTTCGCGAACCAGCTGAACGACCAGCAGATCGCCGACGTGCTGACGTTCATGCGCGCCGGCTGGAACAACGGCGCGCCGGCCGTGCAGGCGGCGGACGTCGCGAAACTCCGCAAGGCGACGGCGGCCGCGCGCTGAGCGCGGCCGAACGTGGCGGATGACGACGGGCATGCGTGCCGCGTGCGCGTCGTCGAAGGTTGCCGGGGGCAGGGCGCCCGGCAACATGGTGCTTTCTGTCAACCGGCGTGCGGCCGTACGCGGCAGCGCGCGTTTTATCGACGCAAAACTGGGGTGTCTGGATGGCTAACGTGACTTATACGGATACACAACTGCTGATCGACGGCGAGTGGGTCGACGCCGCGAGCGGCAAGACGATCGACGTCGTGAACCCGGCGACCGGCAAGACGATCGGCAAGGTGGCCCACGCGGGCATCGCCGATCTCGACCGCGCGCTGGCCGCGGCGCAGCGCGGTTTCGAAGCATGGCGCAAGGTGCCCGCGCACGAGCGCGCGGCGACGATGCGCAAGGCGGCCGCGCTGGTGCGCGAGCGCGCCGACACGATCGCGCAGCTGATGACGCAGGAGCAGGGCAAGCCGCTGACGGAAGCGCGTGTCGAAGTGCTGTCGGCAGCCGACATCATCGAATGGTTCGCGGACGAAGGCCGCCGCGTGTACGGCCGGATCGTCCCGCCGCGCAATCTCGGCGCGCAGCAGACCGTCGTGAAGGAGCCGGTCGGTCCGGTCGCGGCGTTCACGCCGTGGAATTTCCCGGTCAACCAGGTCGTGCGCAAACTGAGCGCCGCGCTCACGACCGGCTGCTCGTTCCTCGTGAAGGCGCCGGAAGAAACCCCGGCGTCGCCGGCCGCGCTGCTGCGCGCGTTCGTCGACGCGGGCGTGCCGGCCGGTGTGATCGGTCTCGTGTACGGCGATCCGGCGGAAATCTCGTCGTACCTGATTCCGCACCCGGTGATCCGCAAGGTGACGTTCACGGGCTCGACGCCGGTCGGCAAGCAGCTCGCGGCGCTCGCGGGCCAGCACATGAAGCGCGCGACGATGGAACTGGGCGGCCACGCGCCGGTGATCGTCGCCGAGGACGCGGACGTCGCGCTGGCGGTGAAGGCCGCCGGTGGCGCGAAGTTCCGCAACGCCGGCCAGGTGTGCATTTCGCCGACGCGTTTCCTCGTGCACAACAGCATTCGCGACGAATTCACGCGCGCGCTGGTCCAGCATGCGCAGGGGCTGAAGATCGGCAACGGCCTCGAGGAAGGCACGACGCTCGGCGCGCTGGCGAATCCGCGCCGGCTGACCGCGATGGCGTCGGTCGTCGAGAACGCGCGCAAGGTCGGCGCGAGCATCGAGACCGGCGGCGAACGGATCGGCTCGGAAGGCAACTTCTTCGCGCCGACCGTGATCGCGAACGTGCCGCTCGAAGCGGACGTGTTCAACAACGAGCCGTTCGGCCCGGTCGCGGCGATCCGCGGTTTCGACAAGCTCGAGGACGCGATCGCCGAAGCGAACCGTCTGCCGTTCGGGCTGGCCGGCTATGCGTTCACGCGCTCGTTCGCGAACGTGCACCTGCTGACGCAGCGTCTCGAAGTCGGGATGCTGTGGATCAACCAGCCCGCGACGCCGTGGCCGGAAATGCCGTTCGGCGGCGTGAAGGATTCGGGCTACGGGTCGGAAGGCGGGCCGGAAGCGCTGGAGCCGTATCTCGTCACGAAGTCGGTGACGGTGATGGCGGTCTGACGACCGTTCGACCACGCGCGTGCCGCCCGTTGTGCGGTGCGCACGCGGGGTAGCGTTGCCGAAGGCCGGGCGTTCTGCCCGGCCTTGTTGTTTCTGCGTCGCTGGCGGTCGGCTTCGCCCGGGAATGTCGGTCGTTCCCGCCGCGCACGGGACCTGCGACGCCCGCCGCTCAATGCCGGCTGCTGCCGCGATAGCTTTCCACCTCCGCGTCGTACGCGGCGAGAAACGCCTTGCCGAACACCGACGCGAAATCGTCTTCGATCGCGAACACCGTGTCGCGATGCGTCGCCGCGTAGCGGTCCCACATCCTCGCCTTGTACAGCGCGGGCACGCGCTTCTCGTACCAGCGCATCGCATCGTCGCGCTCGCGCAGCCGTTGCGGCGAAAAGCGCGTCAGCAGGTCCATCAGCGCGGCGCGCATGCCGGCGACCATGCCGATCTGGTGCGCGTGCAGATCCTGGAACGCGTCGCTGACCGCGCTCTGCGGCGACATGAAGCCGGGCAGCGGCAGCCCGAACATCTGGCGCAGCACGGCGCCGCCGTCCGGCAGCAGCTTCAGCGGATTGTTCTCGCGATCGAGCAGCATCGTCATGTGCGCCTTCACCTCCCGCTTCAGGATGCTGCGCGACGACAGCAGCTCGACCGTGCCGTTCGCGAACAGCGCCAGCAACTGCCCCGCGATGTACAGCTGTTCGGCCGACCATTGATGCGATTCGGCGGCGGTATCGAGTCCGGCGCCTTCGAAGAACGCGTTCAGCAATTCGTCGGGCGTCGGCACGCGGTTCGCCTGCGGTGCAGGCTCATCGACGGGACGTGGCTCGGCATGCGCCGTCGCCGGTTGCACACGCACGTGCTGCGTCCACTCGGGCGCATGATCGGCTTGCGTCGCGGACGACGACGCGCCGCGATCCGCCTCGCCGCGTTCGGGCGGAGACGTCGAACCCGATCCACCGATATCGGGCGACGACTGTACAAACAAGTCGAGCGGGTCGGTCGACAATTGATTCAGGTCGCGTGGCGACGGCGCGGCCGGCGCGGCGCGGCTCGCGGGCTGCGCCGCCTCCCTGCGCGCCGCCGTGCCGGATCGCGTGCCGGCGTCCGCTGCCTTGCCGCGCGGAGCGAGGCGATCCTGCAGCAGGCCCCACAACCGGTTGCCGGTCGTCTTCGCGTCGACGTGCGCGTGTGCGGCGGTTCCCGACGTGCCTCGCGGGTCGGCGCTCGCGCTGGAGGCGGTCGGCATGTCGACGACCGGCGCGTCATGTCCGTCGTCACGCTCGGCACGCAGCACGTACGGCCCGATGCGGATGATGTCGCCGGTATTGAGCGGGCGCTCCTGTGCATAGCCGACGGGCTCGCGGTTCACCTCGATCGTCGACACGCTGCTCAGGTTCTTCAGCAGGCACGCATCGTCACCGACCTGCAACAGGGCCTGCAGCCGGGAAATCTGCCGGGTGTCGTCGCGCAGCACGAGATGGTTGTCGGTTGCCCGGCCGATGGTGCCGCCGGGCGGGTGGAACACGACGGCGTCGTAGGTGTCGCTTTCGACCGGCTCGCCGGCATGTTCGATCACGATCAGTTGCATGTCATACGTCGCTCGGTAAGGAAACGCTGGCGGGGATTCCGGTTCGGTCAGGATGACGACGCATGCCTGCGGCGCGCGAACTCGAACGCGGGCCCCCAGATCGGATGTCCCTTCTCGGCGGGGGACAAGTCGAAGCGCGGGTTGAGGTCGAGAATCTTCGAGAACTCGGCGCGGCACTGCGCGATGCGGTTCGTCACGCAATAGCTGAACGCGAGCAGCTTGTGCGCGGTGACCTGCGTGTCGGTATCGGCCCCGTCGATCTCCTTCGCTCGGCTCAGGACCGCGATCGTGCGTCCGTAGTCGCCGGCGCCGTACGCCGCGCGCGCGCTGTCGACCGCGGCGCGCGCCGCCGATTGCGTGGGGGACGTGCTGCACCCGCCGATTCCCAGCAGCAAGGCGCCGAGGAAAATCACGATCGATGAACGGCCTTTCATTCTGAAATGAAATATTTGCGTTATTGGAGGGTGGTGCACAAGCGCTGTTGGATTCTAGTGCCAATCGGGGCGGGCGATGTCGTCGTTACGTTTTGTTTCATTTTGGAAATTGCGCCCGAGTTTTCACTCAAATCGATTCCGGGTTTTCGACTTGTTAATCCATAAAATCGATTCTATAGTTCGCTGTGCTTTTTGGGATTCGTCAGTTGTTTGCCCGGCACCGGTCAATGATCGGAAAAGCCGGCCCTCCGTTCGGGCAACGCAAACAGCGTGACACGACCCGCAGGGCGTAGCCACCGACCGCCGACGGCCGTCAGGCTTGGGTTCAACGTCCATACCGCAAGTGAACCTGCAATAGAACCGGGCCGCCGCGGCGAACCGGTCGGATTAACGCGCCTTTTCAAAATGACGGAAATCAATCCAATTCATCGCCATTTCCCCAATTTCGATCTCATTCCATAATTGGCGATTTGACCCGTCTTTTTGCAAGAATAAATTGCCGAGTGAAATTTAAGCGGAAGGATATGCAAGTCACATAATTACCGGTCAATTAATTGTCCCCTTTTAATTGGAGGTGTCGGTTTCGCGTACGGAAATCGACGGGGGAATTATTGCGCTGCGAGGATGAAATATGCGCTGGCGGTCGAGCGGGTTCATCGTATTGGGATGTGCATTGCTGTTGCCCGGATGCGGCGCCACCGAGCGCGCCGCCGCGGTGCCGTATGCGATCACCGTCGACGTGGCGCCCGACGTCAATCCGGACCTCAACCGCAAGCCTTCGCCGATCGTGCTGAAGGTGTTCCAGCTGCGCGCGGCATCGGCGTTCGACGGCGCCGACTTCTTCTCGCTGCAGGACAAGCCCGAGAACATCCTCGGCGCGGACCTGCTCGGCACCGATCGCGTGATCCTGCGCCCGGGCGAGTCGCGCACGCTGCATTACCGCGGCAACGTCGAGGCCGGCGCGGTCGGCGTGATCGCCGAATACCGGATGCTCGACAAGAACCGCTGGCGCCTCACGGTGCCGCTACCGCGCGCGAAGCAGCTCAACGTATACAAGTTCTGGCAGACGTCGCCCGGCGAGCTGAAGCTGTCGATCGCGGTCAGGAACGGCGGTCTCGCGCTGAACGACACGCGGGGGCGCCCATGACCGAACCGACGATGTCCGCGACGCCGGTCGCCGCACTGCGCCAGCGCGTGGTGTGGACCGAAGGGATGTTCCTTCGGCCGCAGCATTTCCAGCAGCTCGAACGGCACTGGGAGCGCTACGTCGCGCTGCGCTGCCTGCCGCTGCAGGGCTTCTACTGGGGCTTCGACACGCTCGAGATCGACCGGGAGCAGCTCGCGCTCGGCAAGGTCGCGCTACGCGCGGCGGCGGGCGTGATGCGCGACGGCACGCCGTTCGACCTGTCGCATCCCGACGATCTGCCCGAGCCGCTCGACGTGCCACCGGATGCGAAGGACCAGCTCGTCGTGCTCGCGCTGCCGTTGTGGCGCGGCGGCGGCGAGGAGGTGTCGTTCGGCGGGAACGCAAGCGGCAACGGCGGCGCGGACGTCGCGCGCTACGTCGTCCGCGAATACGAAGTGGCCGATGCGAACGCGGTCGCGCTCGGCCCCGCACTGCTGCAAACGGGGCGCCTGAACGTCCGGCTGATGCTGGACACCGAGCTGACCGGCGACTGGCATGCGCTCGGCGTCGTGCGGATCGTCGAGCGGCGCACCGACGCGCGGCTGCTCGTCGACGACGGCTACATTCCGCCGCGCCTGGTCGCGCAGCGCGACGCGGCGTTGCTGGCATACACGCGCGAGCTGCACGGATTGCTGACGCAGCGCAGCGACGCGCTGGCCGAGCGCCTGTCGGAGCCGGGGCGCGGCGGCGTATCGGAAGTCGCGGATTTCCTGCTGCTGCAACTGGTGAACCGCTATCTGGCGCTGACCTGGCACGCGCAACAGGACGTCGCGACGCATCCGGAGGCGCTGTTCCGCGACTGGCTGAAGCTCGCATGCGACCTCAGCACGTTCACGGCGGCCGGCCGGCGCCCGCAATCGCTCGCGGTCTACGTGCACGACGACCTGCGCACGAGCTTCGCCGAATTGATGACGGAGCTGCGCCGGTCGCTGTCGACGGTGCTGGAGCAAAACGCGATCCAGATCGAGCTGCGCGACGCGGGCAACGGCATCCGGGTCGCGACGCTCGCCGATCCCGCGCTGCGCGACACGGCCGGCTTCGTGCTGGCCGTGCGCGCGGACGTGCCGGCCGACAGCCTGCGCGCGCGGTTTCCGGCGCAGGCGAAGCTCGGCCCGGTTGAGCGGATCCGCGACCTGGTGCAGTTGCAGCTGCCGGGCATCACGATGCGCCAGTTGCCGGTCGCGCCGCGGCAGATCCCGTATCACGCGGGGCATACGTACTTCGAGATCGACAAGGGCAGCGAGCTGTGGAAGCAGCTGGCGCGCTCCGGCGGTCTCGCATTTCATTTCGCCGGCGAATTTCCGGGGCTCTCGATGGAGTTCTGGGCGATTCGCGGGTGAGGGCGGGGCAGCGCGATGAATTCTTCCTCCGATTCGATTTCCGCCGGCGCAGGCGGATTCGTGCCGCCGAATCCGGGCGGCATGCATCCATCGGCCGCGTCCGGCGCGGCCGGGCCGACGGCCACGCAGCCGCGCCCCGGCCGCTGGGCCGCGAGCGGCACGAATCCGCTCGTCGCGGCCGCCAACCCGCTGCTCAATCTCGTGCCCCAGATCCGCTCGACCGTCCATCATCCGAATCCGGCATGGCTGCGCGAGCACCTCGTCGTCGAGATCCGTCAGTTCGAGGCGCGCGCGCAGGAAGCCGGCGTGCCGTCGGAGGCGATCATCGGCGCGCGCTACTGCCTGTGCACGGCGCTCGACGAAGCAGCCGCGCTGACGCCGTGGGGCGGCAGCGTGTGGTCGTCGCACAGCCTGCTCGTGTCGTTCCACAACGAAACCTGGGGCGGCGAGAAGTTCTTCCACCTGCTCGAACGCCTGTCCCAACAGCCGCGCCAGCACCTCGACCTGCTGGAGCTGCTGTATTTCTGCCTCGCGCTCGGCTTCGAGGGCCGCTATCGGGTGCTCGACAACGGTCATGCGGAACTCGACGCGCTGCGCTGGCAACTGGCTCACACGATTCGCTCGGTGCGCGGCGAATTCGAGCCCGCGCTGTCGCCGCACTGGCGCGACGTCGTCACGCGCGACGTGTCGCGTCGCTTCGTCGTGCCGCTCTGGGTCTGTGTGGCGCTTGCGCTGCTGATCGGCTTCGGCGCGTTCGTCGGGCTGCGCATCGCGCTGGCCGGGCATTCCGACCGGCTGTTCGCGTCGATCGACGCGCTGCACGTGCCGAAGCTGCAGCCTGCTCAGGCACCGCCGCGCCGGGCGGCGGCGCCGCGCGTCGCCAAGTTCCTGGCGCCGGAGATCGCGGCCGGCCTCGTGTCGGTGCGCGACGACGCCGATCGCAGCGTGATCGTGCTGCGCGGCGACGGGCTGTTCAAGTCCGGCTCGACGTCGGTGATCGACCGTTACTCGCCGGTGCTCGCACGCGTCGCGGATGCGCTCAACCAGGTGCCCGGCAACGTGCGCGTGACCGGCTATACCGACGACACGCCGGTGCACACGGCACGCTTCGCGTCGAACTGGGACCTGTCGCGCGAGCGCGCGGAGGCCGTGCGCGGCATGATCGCCGCGCGCCTCGACCATCCGGAGCGACTCGCGGCCGAGGGGCGCGGCACGCTCGATCCGGTCGCGCCGAACGATACGCCCGCGAACCGCGCGCTGAACCGGCGCGTCGAGATCACGCTGCTGCCGGCGCCCGGCAGTGCCGCCGTCGGCGCGACGCAGGGAGCGCACTGACATGAACCAGGCTGTCGCGCGTTTCGTCCGGCCGTTGCCGTCGCGAGAGATCTGGACCTTCGCCGGTCTCGTCGTGCTCGCGTGTTTCGTGTGGCTCGCCGGGCCGCTGTTCGCGTTCGCCGAGATCCGCCCGCTCGAGAGCGGCTGGGCGCGCGCGGCGACGATCGCGGTGCTGTTCGCCGCGTGGGGCGCACGCGTGGCGTGGCGAAGCTGGCACGCAAGCCGCTTGAACGCGCAGTTGCTGAACCAGTTGCGCGAGGCCGCGCCCGGGCCGGCGAACGCCGACGATCCGGCCAAGGCCCAGCTCGACGAGCTGCGCAGCCGCTTCGACGAGGCCGCGGCGCTGCTGAAGAAGGTCCGCTTCGGGCAGGCGGACACCGCGCGCAAGGGGCTGGCGCGCTGGTTCGACCGGATGTCGCGCCAGTATCTGTACCAGTTGCCGTGGTACGTGTTCATCGGTGCGCCGGGCTCGGGCAAGACGACCGCGCTCGTCAATTCCGGGCTCAGTTTTCCGCTTGCCGAGCAGTTCGGCCGTGCCGCGATTCGCGGCGTGGGCGGCACCCGGCACTGCGACTGGTGGTTCACGAACGACGCGGTGCTGATCGACACGGCCGGCCGCTACACGACCCATGAAGGCAACCGCGCACTCGACGAAGCCGAGTGGAAAGGCTTCGTCGAGCTGCTGAAGAAGTACCGCACGCGCCAGCCGCTGAACGGCGCGATGCTGACGATCAGCGTCGCCGACCTGGTCGGCGCGTCGGAAGCCGAGCGCACGCAGCACGCGATGGTGCTGCGCAAGCGGCTGCTCGAGCTGCGCGCCCAGCTCGGCATCCGGTTTCCCGTCTACCTGCTCGTGACGAAGGCCGACCTGCTGGCCGGCTTCGCCGAGTATTTCGGCGGCTTCGGCCGCGCGGAATGCGCGCAGGTGTGGGGTTTCACGTTCCCGCTCGCGCAAAGCGAGGCGCCGGGCTTCGACCTGCGCGCCGCCTTCGACCGCGAATACCGGCTTCTGCACCAGCGGCTGAACGACGGGCTGCCCGAGCTGCTCGCGACACAGACCGACGCGCGCCAGCGCGAAATGGCGTATCTGCTGCCGCAGCAGGTCGCCGACCTGCAGGACATGCTCGGCCAGTTCGTCGCCGAAGTGTTTTCCGTGTCGAGCTTCGAGCCGATGCCGATGCTGCGCGGCGTGTACCTGACGAGCGGCACGCAGGAAGGCACCGCGTTCGACCGCGTGATGAGCGGTATCAAGCGCTTCCTGAAGATCGAGGGCGTGCCGCCGGTTGCCCAGGTCGGCTCGACCGGGCGCAGCTTCTTCTTGAAGTCGCTGCTGCAGGAGCACATCTTCCGCGAAGCCGCGCTCGCCGGCAGCGACCTGCGCTGGCATCAGAAGCGGCGCGTGTTGCAGATCGCCGGCTATGCGCTCCTCGCGCTCGCGAGCGTGGTCGTGCTGGCCGCCTGGTTGCGCAGCTATGCGAACAATCGCGCGTATCTCGACCGGATCGCGCAGCAGGTGCCCGCCGTGGATGCGCAGATCGCCGGCGCGAAGTTCTCGGATGCGGCCGACATCGCGCGGCTACTGCCAGTGCTCGATGCGCTCGGCGGGCTCGCGAATGCCGGCGGCGTCGACCGCTCGCATCCGCCGCTCGCGTACCGCTGGGGGCTGTTTCAAGGCGAGAAGATCGACGAGGCCGTCGACGCCGTGTACCGGCGCGCGCTCGACGACGTGCTGCTGCCGATCGCCGCGCGCCGGATGGAGGCCGCGCTGAGCGATGCGCGGCCGGACGAAACCGACTACGCGTATGCGGCGTTGAAGGCCTACCTGATGCTGTACGACAGCGCGCATTACGATCCCGCGTTCGTGCAGGCCGTCGTCGACCTGGAAATGGAGCGCTCGCTGCCGCCCGATTTCTCGCCGGCCGAACGCTCGGCGCTGCGCGCGCATCTCGCCGCGCTGTTCGGCAACCGGGTGGCCGTGTCGCCGTATCCGATGAACGAGCGGCTCGTGGCCGACGTGCGCGACCGGCTGCGGCAAGTGCCGTTCTCGCAGCGGCTGTATCGCCAGCTCACGCGCACGCTGCGGCCGGCGACGTCCGCATTCGATTTCAGCGTCGCGCGCGCGGTGGGGCCCGACGCGTCGCTCGTGTTCCGCCGCCAGAGCGGCAAGCCGCTGTCGGAAGGCGTGCCGGGCCTGTATACGCGCAACGGCTATCGGAACGTGTTCGCGCCGCGCCTCGCGGGCGAGGTCGACGCATACGGGCGCGAGGAGGTGTGGGTGCTGAATCTCGGGCTGTCCGAGATCCCCGGGCCGAACGACGCCGCCGCATGGGCGCGCGACATCCGCCAGTTGTACCTGAACGATTATCTGAAGATCTGGGACGACTATCTCGCCGACATCAAGCTGCAGCGCACGGCGACGCTCGCGCAGAGCATCCAGGTCGCGCGCGCGCTGTCGTCGGCGGATTCGCCGCTCACCCGGCTGATGATCGCGCTCGCGCGCGACACGGCGCTCGGCGATGCGCCGGGCGGCGCGCGCAATCTCGCGTCGCGCGCGCAGGACAAGGTCGACGAGGCGCGCAGTTCGCTGTCGCAGATCTTCGCGGGGCAGGGCGCGAGCGACGCGAATCCGTCAGCCGCGGCGCCCGCGAGCCCCGAGCAGGTGGTCGACAGCCACTTCGCCGGGCTGCGCGCGTTCGCGCCGGGCAGCGGCGACCAGGCGCAGGCGTTCGACGCGGTGCTGAAGTCGATCGACGCGCTCTATACGTACCTGACGGCCACCGACGATGCGCTGCGCAGCGGCGCGCAGCCGCCGCCGTCCGACGCGCCCGCGCGGCTGCGCGCGCAGGCCGGTCGGCTGCCCACGCCATTCCGTGAAGTGCTCGACGACCTGTCGAACGTCGCGAACGGCAGCGTCGCGACCGTCGAGCAGCGCAGCGTCGCGCAGCGGGCCGGCGCGAACGTCGGCGATTTCTGCCGGCAGGCGATCGCGGGCCGCTATCCGTTCGCGCGCGGATCGTCGCGCGACGTCGCACCGGCGGATTTCGCGCAGATGTTCGCGCCGGGCGGCCTGATGGACGACTTCTTCCAGAAGAACCTGCAGTCGATCGTCGATACGACGTCGCACCCGTGGCGTTTCGCGAACCGCAATGCGGACGCCGATCCGGCCGCCGCCGCGATGCTTTCGTCGTTCGAGAAGGCCGCGGTGATCCGCGACGTGTATTTCGGCGGCGGTGCACGCACGGCGCAACTGAAGGTGCAGATCCAGCCGCTCGAAATGGACCCGTCGCTCACGGAGATGGTGCTCGACGTCGACGGCCAGATCGTCCGTTATGCGCACGGCCCGCTCGTGCAGAGCGCGGTGGACTGGCCGGGCACGCGCGGCAGCAACCAGGTGCGCCTGCAGGTGTCGGGGCAGGCCGGCGCGACCGACGGCTTCACCACCAACGGGCCATGGGCGCTGCACCGGCTGTTCGACCGCGCGGCCGTGTCGGCCGGGCGCGGGTGGGACCAGATGGTCGCGCGCTTCACCGTCGACGGCAAACCGCTCGTGCTGCAGGTGAATGCGGGCAGTGTCCGCAATCCGTTCAGGCTGCCCCAGATGGAGTCCTTTATATGCCCTCCGAAGCAATGAGCCGCCTGCCGCCGCTCACGCGCGCCGACGGCGACGCCCCGGCCTGGTACGGAAAGATTCCCGGCGCCGGCGACTTCGTGAACAGCCGGCTGCCGCATGCGCTCGCGCAGTGGTGGGAACGCTGGCTTCAGCAGGGGATGGCCGCGATGCGCCAGCGCGGCCCGGACGAGATCGCGCGCCACTACACGGTCGCGCCGGTCTGGAATTTCCTGGTGCCGGCGGGCGCCGGCGCGTCGTGCGTGCAGGCAGGTTGTCTCGCGCCGAGCTGCGACCGCGTCGGGCGTTACTACCCGGTGATCGTCACGTTGCCGATGCCGGCGGCCGACTACTGGAACGGGCTGCCGGACGCCGCCGACGCGTTCTACTGGCAGATCGGCCATGCGTTGCTCGATGCGATCCGGCATGCGCGCGCGCCGGTCGACCTCGAAGAGACGCTCGACCGCGTGCGGCTCGCGCCGGGCGGCGGGCCGATGGCGGAAGTGGTCGACACGATCCCGGCGACGCTGCCCGAACGACCGGCGCTCGCCGCGTGGCCCGGGCTGTCCGGTTATTTCGATCCCCACGGCGGGACGAGCTTCTGGTGGACCAATCGCGCCGACGGCTCGCCGCTGCGCACGCATGCGCATACGGGTGCACTCGACAACGCGCTGTTCCTGACGCTGTTCGGCGGTAGCTGACGGTGCCGGTCGGCGGTCGGCGGCAGGCAACGCAGGCAATACGGATGCGGTATCGCGAGGTAGACATGAAGGACCCTTCATCGAGAGACAACGAGCACGACACGGCGACCCGCAGCGACGCGCCCGAATTCACGGTGCGGCCGCTGCCGCTCGGTCATCGCCTGGGCGAGCTGCAGCTCGACGAGGTTCTGGGCATCGGCGGTTTCGGCATCGTCTATCGCGCGTTCGACCGCACGTTGCGGCGCGCGGTCGCGATCAAGGAATACATGCCGTCGATGCTCGCGACGCGCGGCGGCGACTACACGGTGTCGCTGCGCTCCGAGCGGTTCGCCCAGGCGTTCGACGCGGGACGCGGCGCGTTCCTCAACGAGGCGCGCCTGCTCGCGCAATTCGACCATCCGGGGCTCGTGAAGGTGCTGCATTTCTGGGAGAGCCACGGCACCGCATACATGGTGATGCCGTTCTACGAGGGGCGCACGCTCAAGCAACTGCTCGACGGCGGTGCGCGGATGAGCGAGACGCAATTGCGCAACATCGTCGGCGCGCTGCTCGGCGCGCTCGACACGCTGCATCGCGCGCAGTGCTTCCATCGGGACGTCGCGCTCGACAACGTGTTGATCCGCCCGAACGGCAGCGCGATCCTGCTCGACTTCGGCGCGGCGCGCAAGCGAATCGGCGATCTCGTCGACGACGGCGCGATGATGATCAAGCCCGGCTACGCGCCGATCGAGCAGTACACCGACGACCCCGCGTTCAGCCAGGGGCCGTGGACCGATCTCTACGCGCTCGGCGCGGTGATGCACGCGTTGATCACCGGTGAACTGCCGCCCGCGGCCGTCGTGCGCAGCATCAAGGACACGTACCGGCCGCTCGCGTCGCGCGAGTTGCCGGCCGGCGAGGTGTACAGCCCGGCGTTCCTCGCGGCGATCGATCACGCGTTGCAGTTGCGGATCCCGGATCGGCCGGAGTCGGTCGCGGCGTTCGCGGCGGAACTCGGGTTGCGCGATCTCGACCGCACGGGCGGCGGGTATGGTGCGGCCGTTGTGCCGCCGGCCGCCGATGCCGGGGGCGGCGGAGCTGGGAAAGTGGCTTCCGGTGTTTCGGGGGCGGCTGCGGTGACGGGCGATGCAACACCGGATGTGCGGTCGTCGCAACCTGAGCGGGCTGAAGGCCCGACGAGCACTTCCGATACGCCGTCTACCGCGTCCGCCAGGGCTGGCGACAAGCCGAACGATGGCGGGCCTTTGGCGTCGACGGCGGCTGCGCAAGCCCTGGATTCATCGACTTCGCCCACGTCTGCAACTGCTTCGTCATCCGTATCGCAGGCGTTGTCGGCTTCCGCGAAAACCGGGCGATCCGACGGACGTGAAGGTGATGAGGGGCGTGCAAAGGAAGGGGCGAACGACGAGCGATCGGCTTCGACGCCTGAAGCGCATGACGATGCCGGCATGCGATCGGGAAGCGCCGGGGCGGACAGCGGGCAGGGCCGTGCAACGGATACAGGAAACCTGAACGGAACGGCAGTGCCGATTGCTGGCGCTGCTGGCGCTGCTGGCGCTGCTGGCGCTGCTGGCGCCTCCACATCCACGCCGTCGCCGGGTGCACCGCCTCCGATCCGCCCGCCGCGCCGCCCATCGTTCATCGCGGCGGGCAACCGGCGCACGAAGACCTACGTGGGTGGCGCGCTGGCAGCCCTGATCGTCGTTGGCATCGCCGCGACCTATCTGTCGCGTCCCGCGAAAGTCGCGGGCGAACCGGATGCGGGCGCAAGCCAGCCGCTGGCGGGCGTTGCGTCCTCGGGCGCGGCGTCGGACACGATGCTCGCGCAGCGCGGCCCGACGCCGATCGTCGTGCCGCCGTCGAGCCTGCCGGCCGGATCGTCCGCGCAGGTGCCGCCTCCCTCGCTGGCCGCCGCGCCGGCCAGCACGCCCGCTGCGGGGGCGGCCATTCCCGCGCCGCAGGTCGCGACGACCGCCACGGACATCGCCGGCGTCACGCCGTCGCAAGCCGGTTCGAGCGCGACCATCGCACCGGCCGGCAGCCTCGACACATCGGAGCGCGTCGTCAACGTGCCGCCGTCGGAGGCCGCTGCGCCGCCGTCGACCGCACCGGTGCCCGCGCCGGCGTCGCCATCGGAAGCGGCGACGGCCGTTGCCGCGATCAACGCGCCGGCCGTCGAGCAGCGCCCGCCGAAACAGGAGACCGTCCAGGTCCGTTTCAACGTGCGTCCGTGGGGCGACGTGTACGTGAACGGCGCACGGCGCGGCGCGAGCCCGCCGCTGCGCTCGGTGTCGCTGACACCGGGCGTCTATCAGATCGAGATCCGCAACGGCTCGCTGCCGCCGTTGCACCGCACCGTGGCGATCGACTTCGGCAGCAAACCGGTCAACATCGACTATGCATTCGAATGACGTCAGCCAGGCGGCGCTGGCTGCCGCCGCATTGTCCTCGCCGTCGCCCGGTTTGCCGGCCGCGACGCCGCGCGCCGAGTTGATCGGCCGGCTGCTGGCGGAGGTCTCGCCCGAAGCCCCGTGCGGTCCGAACCTCGAATACGACGCCGACTTCCTGCAGCTTCAGGAGCGGGCGACACCGCGCGCCGAGCAGCAATACGGCGACACCGTGATTCCGGCCGAGACGCCCGACTGGCGCGCGGTCGAGCGCCTTGCGCTCGCGCTGGGCGAGCGGACGAAGGACTTGCGTGTCGCCGCGTATCTCGCGCGCAGCTGGACCGAGCAGCACGGCATCCCGGGCTACGCGGACGGGCTCGCGGTCGTCGCCGGCCTGATCGGCCGCTGGTGGGACGACCTGCATCCGCGCCTCGACGCCGATGGCGAACCGGATCCGACATTGCGGATGAACGCGCTCGCCGATGTCGCCGGCGCGCACGAATGCGCGCGCGCGGCGCGGCGCCAGCCGCTGTTCGACGGCGGCCCGAGCGTGCGCGACGCCGAACGCGCGCTCGACGGCCGCGACGAAACAGGCGGCCCGGCCGCAGTCAGCCGCGACGGCCTGGTCGCCGCGCTGTCGACCGCAGGCGACGACGGCCGCGTGCCGATCGACGCGGTGCGCGCGGTGCTGGGTGCGCTGGACGCGATCCGCGCGCACGTCACGGACCGGCTCGGCAGCGAATGGTCGCCCGATGCGAGCGACACGGAAAAGGCGTTGCAACGCATCGTGCACGAAATGCCGGAGCCGGAGCCGGAGCCGATGCACGCGGCACGGCCGGCGGACGGTTCGATTCCGGCGGCGCCGGCCGCATCCGGCGCCGCGCACGCCGCGTCCACGCCGACCGCGTTGCCGAACGGGCAGGCCTGGCGCGATGCCGAGGTCGCGAGCCGCGACGACGTGCGGCTCGGCATCGACAAGATGTGCCGCTATTTCGAACTGCACGAGCCGAGCCACCCGGCGCCGCTGCTGCTGCGGCGTGCGCAGCGGCTGCTCGCGCTCGACTTCTACGAAATCATCCGGGATCTCGCTCCGGAGAGCCTGCCGAAGCTGGACCTGCTGAGCGGCGAGCGGAGCGAATGAGGCAAGCCGCCCGGCGGCGGCGACGTACACGCAATCTGATCGATGTGAAGGAGCGGACGATGACGGACAGAACCAAGGCGGCAGGCAGCGGACAGAAGTTCATCGCGCGCAATCGGGCGCCGCGCGTGCAGATCGAGTACGACGTCGAGACCTACGGCGCCGAGCGCAAGGTGCAGCTGCCGTTCGTGATGGGCGTCATCGCGGACCTGGCGGGCAAGCGTGCCGAGCCGCTGCCCGATTTACCGGAGCGCAAATTCCTCGAGATCGACGTCGACAACTTCGACGAACGGATGAAGTCGGTCGCGCCGCGCGTCGCGTTCCAGGTGCCCAACACGCTGACGGGCGAAGGGATGCTCAACGTCGACATGACGTTCGAGCAGATCGACGATTTCTCGCCGGCGGCGATCGCGCGCAACGTCGACGCGCTGCGCCGGCTGCTGGATGCGCGCACCGAGCTGTCGAACCTGCTGTCGTACATGGACGGCAAGCACGGCGCCGAGCAACTGATCGAGCGCGCGATCAACGATCCCGACCTGCTGAAGACGCTCGTGCGCGAACCGCGCGCCGACGCGCAGGCCGGCGACGCGACCCAACCGGAGGCCCGCGATGAATGACCCCGTCCAGTCCCGCGCAGAAACTCGCAACACCCGCGACGCCGCGCAGCCGGCCGTCGCGCACGGCGAGTTCGCCGCGCTGTTGCAGAAGGAGTTCAAGCCGAAGACCGCCGAGGCGCGCGAATCGGTCGAGCGCGCGGTGCGCACGCTCGCGCAGCAGGCGCTCGAACATACGGTCGGCATGACGACCGACGCATACGGCAGCGTGAAGCAGATCATCGCGGAGATCGACCGGAAGCTGTCCGAGCAGATCAACCAGATCCTGCATCACGACGAATTCCAGACGCTCGAAGGTGCATGGCGCGGCCTGCATTACCTCGTCACGCACACCGAGACCGACGAGCTGCTGAAGATCAAGGCCCTGCCGGCGTCGCGCAACGAGGTCGCGCGGATGCTCAAGCGCTACAAGGGCGTCGCGTGGGACCAGAGCCCGCTGTTCCGCAAGATCTACGAGGAGGAATACGGGCAGTTCGGCGGCGAGCCGTTCGGCTGCCTCGTCGGCGACTTCTACTTCAATCACAGCCCGCCGGACGTCGAGATGCTCGGCGAGCTGTCGAAGATCGCGGCGGCCGCGCACGCGCCGTTCATCGCGGGCGCGTCGCCGGAACTGATGCAGATGGATTCGTGGCAGGAGCTGTCGAACCCGCGCGACCTCACCAAGATCTTCCAGAACACCGAATACGCGGGCTGGCGCAGCCTGCGGCAGTCGGAGGATTCGCGCTACGTCGGCCTCGCGATGCCGCGTTTTCTCGCGCGGCTGCCGTATGGCGCGCGCACCAATCCCGTCGACGAATTCGACTTCGAGGAAGACACCGACGCCGCGAATCACGACCGCTACACGTGGGCAAACTCGGCTTACGCGATGGCCGCGAACATCAATCGCTCGTTCAAGTTGTACGGCTGGTGCTCGTCGATTCGCGGCGTCGAGTCGGGCGGGGCGGTCGAAGGGCTGCCGAGCCATACGTTCCCGACCGACGACGGCGGCGTCGACCAGAAATGCCCGACCGAGATCGCCATCAGCGACCGCCGCGAAGCCGAACTCGCGAAGAACGGCTTCATGCCGTTCGTGCACCGGAAGAACTCGGATTTCGCGGCGTTCATCGGCGCGCAGTCGCTGTACCAGCCGGCCGAGTATCACGACCCCGACGCGACCGCGAACGCGCGGTTGTCCGGCCGCCTGCCTTACCTGTTCGCGTGCTGCCGCTTCGCGCATTACCTGAAATGCATCGTGCGCGACAAGATCGGCTCGTTCCGCGAGCGCGACGACATGGAGCGCTGGCTCAACGACTGGATCATGAACTACGTCGACGGCGACCCCGTGAACTCGTCCCAGGAAACCAAGGCGCGCAAGCCGCTGGCGGCCGCGCAGGTGGTCGTCGACGAGGTCGAGGACAACCCCGGCTACTACACGTCGAAATTCTTCCTGCGACCGCATTACCAGCTCGAAGGGCTCACCGTATCGCTGCGGCTCATCTCGCGACTGCCTTCGGCGAAGGCGGCGAACGAGTGAGCGGCACGCGGCATTCGATACGGCATTCAACGTGATTTCGCACCGAAACGGAGACGGCAATGGGCGTGGCAATGTTTATGAAGGTGGACGGCGTGACCGGCGAATCGGCGGACGCGCAGCACAAGGGCTGGACCGACATCGAATCGTTCACGTGGGGCGCGAGCCAGCCGGGCGCGATGGCGAGCGGCAGCGGCGGCAACGCGGGCAAGGCGAGTTTCAACGATCTCGTCGTGGCCGCGTACATGGACAAGGGCGCGCCGGCAATCGTCAAGAACTGCGCGAGCGGCAAGCACTTGCCGAA
Organism: Burkholderia sp. RF4-BP95; assembly: GCF_001521985.1. Lineage (NCBI taxonomy): Bacteria > Pseudomonadati > Pseudomonadota > Betaproteobacteria > Burkholderiales > Burkholderiaceae > Burkholderia > Burkholderia sp. RF4-BP95. The sequence goes on from NZ_LOSX01000018.1 coordinate 832,990, forward strand.
GGTCGAGATCTCCGCGTGCAAGACCGGCGGCACGCAGGTCGAGTTCATGCGCGTGACGCTGCAGGAAGTGCTCGTCACGTCCGCGCAGGTCGCGGGCATCGACCCCGGCGACGCGGCCGACCGGCTGATGATGCACTACGGCTTCCAGGCCGCGAAGGTGAAGAAGCAGTACTGGCAGCAGAACGACAACGGCGGCAAGGGCGCCGAAGTGTCGGTCGGCTGGAACATCAAGGAAAACACCGAGATGTGACGGCGGAGCGATGACGATGGACGACCCGCAAGCCCACGCCGGCCGCCACGCCGGAGTGCGCGACCGGCTGCAGCCCGCGCTGCTCGACCGGCTGACCGACGACGCGCCGCAGCGCACGGCCGATCCGCCCGGCACGCAAGGCGTCGGCGCCGAGCGCCTGCGTGCGGCCGTGCTGCGCGATCTCGCGTGGCTGCTCAATACGCGCAATGCCGAGGACGGCTTCGTCGACTGGGCCGCATTCGCGTACGCGCAGGCCTCGGTGCTCAACTACGGGATGCGGCCGCTCGTCGGCAAGCCGATGTCGGGCGTCGAGCGGATGTCGGTCGAGGCGTCGATCCGCGACGCGATCGTGCGCTTCGAGCCACGCATCGCGCCGGACAGCGTCGAGGTCCGCAGCGTCGCCGATGCATCGGACGGGCGTGCCGGCGAACGGCGTCACAACGTGCTGCTGTTCGAGATTCGCGGCACGCTGTGGTCGATCCCGCATCCGGTCGAATTCGTGCTGCGCTCCGACCTCGATCTCGAGACGGGTGCGATGTCGCTGCGGTCGGCGGCGGGAAACTGACACGATGGATACGCGCCTGCTCGACTACTACAACCGCGAACTCGCGTACCTGCGCGAGCTCGGCGACGAATTCGCGCAGCAGTTTCCGAAGGTCGCCGCGCGGCTGCGGCTCACCGAATCCGGGCCGCCCGATCCGTACGTCGAACGGCTGCTCGAAGGCTTCAGTTTTCTCACCGCGCGCGTGCAGCTGAAGATGGACGCCGAGTTTCCGCGCTTCACGCAGGCGCTGCTGGACGCGGTGTATCCGGGCTATCTCGCGCCATTGCCGTCGATGGCGATCGTGCGGTTCGCGCCGATGCTCAACGAAGGCAGCCTCGCACAGGGCTGGCGGCTGCCGGCCGGCACCGCGCTGCGCGCGCGGCCCGCCGCGTCCGAGCAGACCGCATGTGAATTCCGTACCGCGCACGACCTGACGCTGTGGCCGCTCGAGCTGACCGATGCGGCCGTCACCGGCGCGCCGTCGTGGCTGCCGCGCGGCGCCGTGCCTGCGCGCCAGGACGTGCGCGGCGCGCTGCGCATCCGGCTCAAGGCGCGTGGCGGCGCCAGGCTGTCGCAACTGCCGCTCGAGCGGCTGACCTTTCATCTCGCGGGCTCGGAACGCGACGCGCTGCACCTGCTCGAACTGATCGCCGCGCATGCGCTCGGCGCTGTCTGCCACGACCCGGGGCAGCCGCCGCGCTGGCTGCATACGCTCGACGCCGATGCGATCGTCCATGAGGGCTTCGATCCGGCGCAGGCGATCCTGCCCGACGACGGGCGCAGTTTCCACGGCTACCGGCTGCTGCGCGAGTATTTCGCGTTTCCGGCGCGCTTCCTGTTCTTCAGTATCGGCGGGCTGCGCGCCGCGCTCGCGCGCGCCACCGGCGACGAATGCGAGCTGACCGTGCTGTTCGATCGCCACGACGCCGCGCTCGAAGCGGCCGTCGATGCGCGACATCTGGCGCTGAACTGCACACCGGCCGTGAACCTGTTCGCACGTCGCGGCGACCGGATCCTGTTGCAGCCGGGCGCGCGCGAGCATCATGTCGTCGTCGACCGCAGCCGGCCGCTCGATCACGAGGTCTATGCCGTGCAGCGGCTCGCGAGCGAGCAGCGCGACGATGGCCAGTCGCGCGAATTCCGGCCGTTTCATGCGTCGTTCGCGCGCGACGACGGCAACTACGGCGCGTACTACACGGTACGGCGCGAGCCTCGACTGGTGTCCGCGCAGGCACGCGCGAACGGCACGCGCACAGGCTACGTCGGCAGCGAAACCTACGTGTCGCTCGTCGACAGCCAGTGCGCGCCGTACGACGAGACGATGCGCTATCTGTCCGTCGACACGCTGTGCACGAACCGCGACCTCGCGCTGCTGCTGCCGCCGGGCGATGCGAACGCGTTCACGCTGCGCATTTCGGCGCCCGTCGAGCGCATCGTCGCGATTCGCGGCCCGTCCCGCCCGCGCCCGCCGATCGCCGACGCGCAGACGGCCTGGCGGCTCGTCCGTCATCTCGGGCTCGCCCGGCAAACGCTGACCGATCTCGACGACGACGAGGGCGCACATGCACTACGCGAGCTGCTCGGCCTGCACGCCGACCCGGCCGATGCCGCGATGCGCCGGCAGATCGACGGCGTGCGGCGCGTCGCGTTCTCGCCGGTGTTCCGGCGGCTGCCGGCGCTCGGCCCGCTGATGTTCGGACGCGGCGTGCAGGTCGACGTGACCGTCGACGATCATGCGTTTTCCGGCGACAGCCCGTTCCTGCTCGGCGCGGTGCTCGAACAGTTCTTCGCGCGGCATGTTTCGATCAATGCGTTCGCCGAATGCGTGCTGACCAGCGTGCAACGCGGCACGCTCGCGCACTGGCCCGCGCGCATCGGCCGGCGGCCCGCGATATGAAGCACGGCACGCCACCCGGCGCTCGATCGGCCGTCGAATCCGCCCGCCGCGATGCGTGGTGGGCGCGACTGCGCGCCGCGCCGCATGGCTACGACCTGTTCCAGGCGTTGCGCTGGCTCGATGCGCTGTCGTCCGGCCGCGCACCGCTCGGCCATGCCGCGCGGCCGCGCGACGAACCGGTGCGGCTCGGGCAACAGCCGTCGCTCGCGTTCGCGGCGTCGATGGTGGCCGGCGCATACGATGGCGACGGCGGCGCCACGCGGCCGCGCATCGCGATCCACGGTTTTGGGTTGTTCGGGCCGAACGGTCCGCTGCCGACCCACCTGACCGAATACGCGCACGAGCGCGCGGCCCAGCACGACGACCCGACGTTCGCCGCATTCGCGGACCTGTTTCATCACCGGCTGATCCTGCTGTTCTACCGTGCATGGGCCGACGCGCAACCGACGGCGAGCCTCGATCGTCCCGGGCGCGCACGGTTCGACGCGTATGTCGCGAGCCTCATCGGGCGCGCCGCGCATGACGACAGGCCGGCCGCGCAGGCCGATGCGGAACGCACGGCCGCCGACACGCTCGCGCCGCATGCGCTTTATTTCCACGCGGGTCATCTCGTGCGGCACACGCGCAACCCGGAAGGGCTCGTGCAGATCCTGAGCAGCCATTTCGGCGTCGATGCGCGCATCGTCGAGCACGTGCCGCGCTGGGTCGCGATCGAGCGCACGCAGCGCTGCGTGATCCGTGCGACGCGGCCGACCCTGCGCGTCGGCGGCGTCGCGCTCGGCATCGCGGTGCGCGACGCGCAGTCCCATTTCCGGATCGTGCTCGGGCCGCTGTCGCTCGACGCATACCGGCGCTTCCTGCCGGGCGGCCCGCACGCGCGGCAGCTCGCGCACTGGGTGCGCGAATACGTCGGCATCGAGTTCGACTGGGACGTCCAGCTCGAACTGGCGGCCGACGCGGTGCCCGCGATCGCGCTCGGCGCGCCGCAGGGCCTCGGCCGTACTGCGTGGCTCGGGCAGCGGCTCGACGCGGGGCCCGCCCGCGATCTCGTCGTCCGTTACGACGCGCGCCGTGGCGGGCCGCCGCGCACCGGCGCCGTCCCTCATCGCGAAACCGCCTAAACGGGAACCGTCATGTCCGATATCGGCCGCGTCAACCTGTTCGGAAAGCTCAACCCGCTCCTCTACGAAACGCTCGAGCAGGCGACCGGATTCTGCCGGCTGCGCGGCAATCCATACGTGGAGCTCGCGCACTGGATCAAGCAGCTCCTGCAGCGGCCCGACGGCGACCTGCAGCGCGTGCTGCGCCGGTTCGAGATCGACGAGGCCGCGATCGAGCGCGGCCTCGTCGCGTCGCTCGATCGGCTGCCGCGTGGCGCGGGATCGGTGTCGGACCTGTCCGTGCACATCGACGACGCGGTCGAGCGCGCGTGGGTCTATGCGACCTTGAAATACGACGCGTCGCGGATTCGCGGCGCGGTCCTGTTGCTCGCGATCCTGAAGACGCCGCAGTTGCGCAACGTGTTGTACGCGATCGCACGCGAGTTCGAGCGCATCGTGCCCGACGTGCTCGCCGACGAACTCGCATCGATCGTCGACGGTTCGCCCGAGGCGCAACCGGCTGCGCGTGCCGATCCGGGCTCGGGCACCGGCTCCGGCGACGCCGCGATGCGCGGTGCGCCAGCCGCGGAAGGCGCGGCCCTGGCGCGCTTCGCCGTCGACTTGACCGCCCGTGCGCGGGCAGGCGAGATCGACCCCGTCGTCGGGCGCGACGCCGAGATCCGCCAGATCGTCGACATCCTGCTGCGGCGCCGGCAGAACAACCCGCTGCTGGTCGGCGAGGCCGGCGTCGGCAAGACCGCCGTCGCGGAAGGCTTCGCGCTGCGCATCGCCGCCGGCGACGTGCCGCCGTCTCTACGAGACGTCGCGCTGTACCTGCTCGACATCGGGCTGCTGCAGGCCGGCGCGAGCGTGAAGGGCGAATTCGAGAGCCGCCTGCGCGGCGTGATCGACGAAGCGATGTCGTCCGAGCGGCCGACGATCCTCTTCGTCGACGAAGTCCATACGCTCGTCGGCGCGGGCGGGGCGGCCGGCACCGGCGACGCCGCGAACCTGCTGAAACCGGCGCTCGCGCGCGGCCTGCTGCGCACCATCGGCGCGACCACGTGGTCCGAGTACAAGCAGTACATCGAGAAGGATCCCGCGCTGACGCGGCGCTTCCAGCTCGTCCACGTGCTCGAACCCGAGGAGGCAGCCGCCGTGACGATGCTGCGCGGCCTCGCCGCGAAGCTCGAAGCCCACCACCGCGTGCTGGTGCTCGACGATGCGCTGCAGGCCGCCGTGACGTTGTCGCATCGGTATATTCCCGCGCGGCAGTTGCCGGACAAGGCGATCAGCCTGCTCGACACGGCCTGCGCGCGCGTTGCGGTCAGCCAGCACGCGGTGCCCGCGCCGATCGAGGATGCGCGCCGACGCATCGACGGCCTGCGCGTCGAGCGGGAACGGATCGCGCGCGAGTGCGCGCTCGGCAGCGGCGACACCGCGCGGCGCGACGCGATCGATGCCGAGCTTGCCGCCGTGCAGACGGAGCTCGATCGGCTCGATACGCGCTGGCAAGCCGAGCGCGACGCATTGGCCTCGATCGTCGAATCGCGCGCCGCGCTGCTCGACGACGCGCCGTCGCGCGCGCTCACCGGCGACGCACGCGCCGATGTCCTGTCGCGCCTCGCCGCCGCGCAGCAGGCGCTCACCGAGATGCAGGGCGACGCACCGCTCGTGCTGCCCGCCGTCGACACGCATGCGGTCGCCGCCGTCGTCGCCGACTGGACCGGCATACCGCTCGGCCGGATGGTGCGCGACGAGACGCAGGCCGTGCTCAAGCTCGCCGAGACGCTCGGCGAACGCGTCGTCGGCCAGCACCATGCGGTCGAACTGATCGCCGAACGGATTCAGACCGCACGTGCGAAGCTCGACGACCCGACCAAACCGCACGGCGTGTTCCTGCTGTGCGGGCCGTCCGGCGTCGGCAAGACCGAGACCGCGCTCGCGCTGGCCGACACGTTGTACGGCGGCGAGCGCAACGCGATCACGATCAACATGAGCGAATTCCAGGAGGCGCACACGGTATCGACGCTGAAGGGCGCGCCGCCCGGCTACGTCGGCTACGGGCAGGGCGGGGTGCTCACCGAGGCCGTGCGTCGCCGGCCGTACAGCGTCGTGCTGCTCGACGAGATCGAGAAGGCGCATCGCGACGTGCACGAGATTTTCTTCCAGGTGTTCGACAAGGGCTGGATGGAAGATGGCGAAGGGCGCGACATCGATTTCCGGCATACCGTGATTTTGCTGACGTCGAACGTCGGCGCCGATCGCGTGATGCAGCTGTGCCGCGACCCCGAGCGCCTGCCCGACATGCAGACGCTTGCCGATGCGCTGCGCGCGCCGCTGCTCGACGTGTTCCCCGCCGCGCTGCTCGGCCGGCTGACCGTCGTGCCTTACTACCCCCTGACCGATGCGACGCTCGCGCGCATCGTCGAGTTGCAGTTGCGGCGCTTCGAGAAGCGGATCGACCAACATCACGGGATCCGGCTGCGCTGCACCGATTCGGCGACCGCGCTGATCGTCGCGCGCTGCCGGACGATCGAATCCGGCGGCCGCATGGTCGACGCGATCCTCACGCATACCGTGATGCCGCGCATCGGCCGCGCGATCCTCGAGGCCACGCTCGAAGGCCGCACGCTGGCGTCGATCGAGGTGAGCGCCGCCGGCGGCGAATTCGCTTACCGGTTCGACGAGGAGGGAACGACGTGAATCGCGTATTCACACTCGACAGCCCGCACGGCGACGACCTGAAGTTCCACACGCTCGACGGCAGCGACGAACTCGGCCGCCTGTTCGAATTCCGGATCGAGGCGCTGGCTGACAGCCACAGCCTGTCGCTGAAGGACATGCTCGGCAAGCCCGTGACCGTGAGGATCGAGCAGCAGGACCTGTCGACGCGCTATCTAAACGGGATCGTCGCGCGCGCGACGCTGGCCGGCCGGCGTGCCGAGCGGCACTACGGTTACGAACTCGTCGTGCGGCCGTGGCTGTGGCTCGCGACGCGTCGCTCAGATTGCCGGATCTTCCAGAACCGCACCGTGCCCGACATCGTGCAGGAAGTGCTCGCGCCTTACGGCTTCCCCATCGAAAACAAGCTGACCGATGCGTACGTGCCGCGTGACTTCTGCGTGCAATACAACGAGACCGACACCGCGTTCGTGATGCGATTGATGGAGTTCGAGGGCATCTATTTTTATTTCCGGCACGCGGCCGACAATCACACGCTCGTGCTGTGCGACGCGATGTCGTCGCACGTCGCGTTGCCCGGCTACGAAACGATCCCGTACATCGCGCAGGATCGCACCGCGATCGCCGACGAGGAGCACATCGACGGCTGGCTGCCCGCGCAGGAAGTGAGCGTCGGCAAGCATCAGACGACCGACTACGACTATACGAAGCCGCGTGCGGATCTTTCGGCGCAGAAGGTCGATCCGCGCGGCCACGATCACGACAGCTTCGCGTCGTTCGAATGGCCGGGCGGGTATCGAGACGATGCGCCTGGTGCGCATTACAGCCGCGTGCGGCTCGAGGAGCAGCAGGCCGAACATGAGCGGGCGAGTGCTGATACCGACGTGCGCGGCGCCGCGCCGGGCTATCTGTTCACGCTTGCGCATTGCCCGCGTGCCGATCAGAACCGCGAGTACCTGATCGTGCGGTGTCGGTACCGTTTCCAGGAGAACGCGTATGCAAGCGATCAGGGCGCGGAGGCTGTGGTGCATCAGACGATGATGCTCGTGCAGCCATCGAGCCTGCCTTATCGATCGCCGCGTGAAACGCCGCGGCCGCGGACGAACGGGCCGCAGACGGCTACCGTGGTCGGGCCGCCGGGGGAGGAAATCTGGACCGATCAGTATGGGCGGGTGAAGTTGCAGTTCCGATGGGACCGATACGGGCAGAGCAATCAGGATTCGTCATGCTGGGTTCGAGTGTCGAGTCCTTGGGCCGGGGGGGGCTTCGGTGGCGTGCAGATTCCGCGTGTCGGCGATGAGGTGGTCGTCGATTTTCTCAACGGCGATCCGGATGAGCCGATCGTGACGGGGCGCGTTTACAACGGCGAGAAGATGCCGCCGTGGGGGCTGCCAGGCAGTGCGACGCAGAGCGGGTTGTTGTCGAGGTCGTCGCCGGGCGGGACCACCGAGCATGCGAATGCGTTTCGGTTCGAGGACAAGAAGGGCGCCGAGCAGCTGTGGATGCATGCCGAGCGCAATTTCGACGCGGAGACGGAGGCCGATCACACACTTTCCGTCGGGAACAACCATACGCATACCGTCGGGAACGACGAAACGATGCAGGTGAAGAACAACCGGCAACGGAGCGTCGGGAAGAACGAGACCGTGAATATTGGGCAGAACCGGGTCGCGCAGATCGGGGTGGACGAGACGCATGGGGTGGGGGGAAACCGGACGCGAACGGTCGGCAAGAACGAAACCGTGACGATCGCGGCGAATCGCGACGCGACCATTGGTGGAATGCATACCGAGACGGTTGCGAAAGCCAAGACTGAAACGATCGGCGAAGGCAAGACGCTGAATGTCGGACAGATGTATCAAACGACGTCGCAGGACATGAAGACGCTGGTTGCGTCGTCGCATACCGAGGAAATCGGTGCACGTACATCGACGATTGCCAACGCCCATACGCACACGGTCGGCGGTGAGCACACCGTCAACGTCGGCGCGAACCATACGACGAACGTGCAGCATCAGGTGCTCGTCAACGCCGGCGATCAGCTTTCGCTCGTCTGCGGGATGTCCAGCATCGTGATGAAGCGCGACGGAACGATCACGATCCAGGGTGTCAACGTCGAATCGGCTGGCACCGAAAGTCACACCGTCAACAGCAAGAAGGTGACGTCGTCTGCGTCGGTCGAGCATACGGTCGAAGGGACGATCCTGAAACTGAATCCATAACGGAGGCTCGCACGAATGCAGAACTGGCAGCCGACCAATCCGATAGAACGCAGGTTCATGGATGCGCATACGGACTGGATGAGTTTCGCAAAAGAGCCGGATGCGCGATTGATGATCTGGCAGACCGACGAGACGGATGCGGAACTCGTGCGGCTCTATTTTCAGGTTCAGGACGAGACGTCGTGTGCGGTCAGGATGATGCGCGCGTCGTTCATTAGTGAAGCGAGTTATGCGAAGGCGCTGACGGACGAACTCATTGCGTTCTATGACAGCCGGCGTGAAGGATCCGATGCGCATGGGGTGCGGGCCGATTGGCAAGCGCCGTACGACGATGACAAGGATCCGTTGCTGTATCTGTTCGCGGTTGCCGACAGCCTGATGCAGCACCATCCGGATGTTTTTCCGGCGATGGTTTTCGTGCTGGAACCGGCGAAAGTGCGGGATGACGCGGCATGGGTGCGATGGCTCGACGATTTGCTGTCGATCATTGCGGTCGCGCCGCAGCTTGGCGAGCGCGTGCGTTTTGTCGTGCCGCGTATCGATATCGCGCCGTTTGCGGCGTTGATGCAACGGCATCGTGCCGCGGTGCGGGTCGTGCACGGCAAGTACTCGATGGCGAGCGTGCCACGTGAATTGCTGGCGGAATCGGGCGAGCGCGGGCCGAGCGGAGAGTTTCGACGGCATTTCGTGTTGCTGACCGAGATGATCGAACGCGGCAATCCGACTCGGCTGGAGGAATTGCGCGCGGCTGCGCTGAAGGTCGCGGAACGCGAGCAGTGGTTCGATCAGTGCGTTGTCGTGCATCTGATTGCGGGAGCCGCGTATCTGAAGTGGCGGGATCGGGAGCAGGCGATCGATGCGTATCGGAGCGCGACCAGCAGCGGGATGCGTGCAGTTGAGGCTGGGCATCCGGCCGGACACAAGCTCATCGCGAACGGATTGTTCGGCGAGGCGAGCGTGCATTTGACGCATAAGGACTATGCGCACTCGGCTTATTGCTACGAGCGTGCGGTCGCGTCGACCACGGCGGCGAAGGATGGACTGATGACGGTCGAGGCGTGGCGGATGAGCGCCGTGTGCTGGGAGCGGGCAGGGGAGCGCGAGCATGCGCTGGAGGCCGGGTTCAATGCGCTCGATGCAGGGTTGATGATCGCCGAGCCGATGCGGGCGAACAGCAATCTGCCGATGGTCGTCGAATGGATGGTGTCGCAGCTGGGTGCTCAGGACCGGCGGCGCAACGCGTTGAGCGAGAAAGTCGCGGCGTTGCGTGGTGGGCGCTGAGCGCGAACGAGGGCTGAAATCGTGGCACTTCCGGCCGTCAAGCATCTCGATCCAGTCGTCGGCGTCGACGTTCATTCGGTGCTGGTTACCCCTGGGACACCGCCGGTGTTCCTGCCGCACCCTCATGTCGGGTTCATGCTCGATCTGCGTGAGTACGTTCAAGCGGCAAAGGCCGTGGTCGGCTGCATCGCAATGATGATCGTGCAGGAGAAGGTGACCGAATACATCGAAGATCATCCCGAAGATGTGGAGAAGCTGGCGCATCTGGCCGATGAGGCGAACCAGCAGGTCAACGACTTGATGGGTGGCGGCAAGCTGCCGGACTTCAAGGACGACCCCAACGTCGCTGAGGGGATGCGGCTGGCGAAAGAGGCCAACAAGATCAAGAACCGCATAAGCGATGATCTTGGTTCGAACGTCGGGTCGGGGGGAAGCAGCGGCAGGCCGATTTTTGTGAACGGGATGATGCGGGCCACGGCCGGGACGCATGTTTATCACGTACCGGGGTTGCATTTCCCGCTTGGAGAATCGTTTGCTCCGCCTGACAAAGTTGAACCGTCGAACGACGGGGAATCGTTCATGGGCGGCAAGACGGTGCTCGCCAACAACGATCCGATGTCGTACATGGCGCTGGAGGCGTTGAGTTGCTGGTCGGTCGGGATGGAGCCGCCTCCGCATAACAGCGCGCATACCGATCGGACTTATCCGTCGATGCCGAGTTCGGTGATGTTGCCGATTCCGGCAGGGCGGCCGGTTTTGGTGGGCGGGCCGCCGATCATGAATATGGCTGCGGCGGCGAAGGGGTTGTTCAAGGCTTTCCGCGGCTCCGGATGGGCGAAAAAGCTTGCGGACAGGTTGCACCTGAAGCCGGGGTTCTTACGCTGCGTCGTACTGGATGCGGAGCCGGTCGATTCGATCACCGGCGAGGTGGTCGTGCAGCAGCACGATTTCACGGTCGAGGGCCGCCTGCCGCTCGCATGGAACCGCCATTATGCGAGTCACGACACGCGGCGCGGAGCGATTGGCGTGGGCTGGCAGACACCGGCCGATATCCGGCTCGAACTGATCGGGCGGGCAAGTGCGGTCGGTGTCGCGGCGTATTTCCCGGATCACGCGACGGCCTTCGATGCGCTGCCTGATGCGGGTGGATGGCCGGCGCGCGTGCATGACTGGCAGCACGGCCATGCCCTGTATCGTCATGATGACCGGCTGGTTCTGCGTGCGCATGCCGGGATTGAATATGAGTTTGCATTGCCTGCGCACTGGCAGCACGTGCTGGATGGGGGCATCGAAGACGCCACCTTGACCCTGCCCGTCGGGCGGATGGCTGACCTGAACGGCAACGCATGGGTGTTCGAGCGCGGAGCGGATCGCAGCCTGACGCGCCTGACCGAGTGGAAGGGCAACATGTCGACCGGGCGCATGATCGAGTGCGAGGCCGGCATGGGCAGCGCGGCCGGACGCCATGCGAAGCTGCTTACCGCACTGACGCTCGTCGATGCCGGCGGCCGTGCGCATCCGCTTGCCGGTTACGAGCACGATGATGCCGGGAACCTGATCGCCGCCCTGGATGCGATGAGCCAGCCGCATCATTTCGCGTACGTCGACGGTCACCGGATGGTACGCCACACAAGCGCCCGCGGGGTATCGTTCCGCTACAGCCATCATCGGCACGACGACGGTTTATGGCGCGTTGATCACGCGTGGGGCGACGACGGCCTCTTTGATTACCGCTTCGTCTATGACCTCGAACATCGGGAGACGTGGATCACCGACTCGCTGGGCCACACGACGATCCTCCAGGCCAATGAGCGTGGCATGCCGGTGGCACGGGTCGACCCACTGGGCGGAGTGTGGAGTTACGGATACGACGCGCAGGCGCGCGCGAGCGCGGAAACGGACCCCGCCGGGCGCATGACTGCCTGGGAGTACGATGCGTACGGCAATCTGCTGGCTCAGACGCTGCCGGACGGGAGCGTCGTGCGTGCCGCGTACGACGCGCACGACCGACCCGTGTGCGTGGCCGCGCCGGGTGACCGGCAGTGGCGCTACGCGTGGGATGAGCGCGGCAATCTGCTCGAGCAGACAACGCCGACGCAGGCCATCATGCGCTATGAGTATGACCGGCACGGGCAACTTGTGGCGTATACGGGACCCCGCGGCGCGGTGACGCGCTTCGACTACGATCGCGACGGCAATCTTGAAGTGGTTACCGATGCATTCGGCCGCCCCACCCGGTACACGCATGATGCGCGGGCTAACATTACCCAGACCGTCAATGCGCTCGGTCAGATGAGCCGTTATGAATACGATCGCAACGGCAACCTGACGCGGGCAATCGAGCCGGGCGGGCGGGAATTCCTTTGCGGTTATGACGCCGATGGCAACCTGACGCGCTATCGCGATCCGAACGGCCAGGTCACGCAGCTCGACTATTCGCCGCTGGGGCGAATCACCAGGCGGGTGGCACCGGGCGGCAGTGCAGTCGAATACCGGTACGACTCCGAGGCGCAGCTGGTCGGCGTCGTCAATGAGCGCGGCGAGCTGTACCGGCTTGAACGTGATGCCCTGGGGCAGATCGTCGAGGAGGTCGACTACTGGGGCCAGCCGCGGCGCTACGAGTACAGTGCGGCAGGTGAGCTGCTGCGCAGCATCGATCCGCTGGGCCAGGCAATCGACTACAAAACGGATACGCTCGGCCGTCTCGTGCAAAAGCGCGTGCCGGACTCGCGCCAGCCCGACGGGATCCGCATCGAGACGTTCTCGTATGATCGCAGTGGCAACCTCGTTGTCGCGGAGAATCCGGATTGCAGGGTCGAGCTCGCGTATGACGCGCTCGGTCGCGTTGTCGAGGAAAGGCTGGGCGATGATTTCGTGATCGCCAGCGTGTATGACGCGGCGGGTAATCGGGTCGAACGCCGGACCCGACTCAACACGGGCGACGAGGCTATCACGCACACCGTTCGTTATGCGTATGACGCGCTTGATGCCGTCAGCTCGATCCAGATGGATGACGCGGCACCGATGACCTTCGAACGGGACGCGCTCGGGCAGATTCGCGTCGAGCATCTTGGGCCCGAATTGCGCCGCGAGCTGTCATACACGCCTGAGGGGTTACTGGAGAAGCAGGCACTGTTTTCCGGTACCGGCCCGCTGTTTGCCAGCGAATATGCGTATGACACCAATGGCGAGCTGATCGGGAAGCGCGATTCTCGCAGCGGTGCCGAGCGCTTCCAGTACGACCCCGTGGGGCGGCTGACCACGCACCTCGACCCCACCGGCCGGCTGCGCCGTTATCTGTACGACCCGGCGGGCGACCTTCTGAGGACACATATCTGCGAGCGCCGCGCAGCAGGCGCCGCTGGTGCGACGCAGACGGGCGAATGGGTGCGCGAAGGCGAATACGACGACTGCTATCACGTGTACGACCGCGGGGGGAACCTGGTCCACCTGCAGGACGCGGAGCAGGATCTGATTCTGCGCTGGGATGTGGCCGGGCAGCTCGCCGAAACGCTGGCAGTCCGACCAGCGCCTGCGGGCAAAGAGGAAGGCCGGGTCTCTATCCGCGCGCAATACGAATACGATGCTTTCCAGCGGCGGGTGCGCAAGGTCGTGCATGCGGCGGTGGCAAGCGGCGCGGCGCAGGGGCCACCGTCGCGCGTCAGCCGATTCTTCTGGGATGGCAATACGCTCGTGGGAGAGTATGCGAGCGGCGAGGATGGGCGCGGTCATCGCGTCCCGGGCGTTGAAGGCGGGGCGCGCCCAGCGCTACTGGTCCCATCCGCACAAGGCCACGCCGGCGTCGGGTCGTCCCCCAACCCTGGCCGTGCGTATGAGTGGGTCTATTACCCGGAAACGTTCCGGCCGCTCATCGCGGTGCATCGCGATGCTGCAGTGGGCGGGGCGTCAGTACCAACACCGTGGCGGTTGCCGGGGGAAGCGGCAGTCATGTATTTTTACCAGAACGATCCGAACGGATCGCCCGTGCGGATGCTTGATGCCAGTGGAAACATCGTATGGGAGGCGCATTACAGCGCGACGGGGAGCATGGATGGTTTTGGGGCTCGCCTGGTTGAGCAACCGCTCAGGCTGCAGGGGCAATATTTCGATGCTGAATCCAGATTGCATTACAACCGGTATCGCTATTACGATCCCGGCTCTGCCCGCTTCATTTCGCATGACCCCATCGGATTACCCGGTGGGACGAACCCCTATGAGTTTGCGCTAAACGTATTGGGTTGGGCTGACCCACTTGGTCTTGATGTTCAGGAAAACCACGAAAACGGGATGCGGCGCGAGGCGAGGCTGGAGGGGCTCCTGAAGTCGATTTTTGGGAAGGAGAATGTTCTTAAGCAAAGGCATCTGCGGGATGCTGGCGGGAAAATACTTTGTCAGATTGAGGGGGAGGTCCAGCATGCAAAAGGAACGGAAGGCTCCAGAATTCTTGATTTTGTCGTAAAGACGAAAGATGGATGGAAGGGCATTGAAGTTACGAGCGGCTCGGCAGTCAAGAGTGCTCAATCAGCCAAGGAGCAGGCAATCAGAGATGCTGGTGGCATCTTTGTACGTTATCCAAGATCGAAGAAACTGATCGAACTCTCTGACACCATTTCAAGACGGATTAATATTGAATAAATGGATACGCTAAGATACAGCTACCCTGCCATGCTTGAACGTAGCAAGAATCTATCCTACAGGAAGCAGGTGGAAAAAATAACGCATGTGCTGATGCGGTTTTTAAAGGAGAATGATCTTATCAAGATTGATCCATTTGATGCAGATGGATCGATAAAACCCGATCTCGTGATTCGCAAATCCAATCTGACTGAAATTGGAAATTCAATATTTATTGAATATTTCCCCAAGTGGTCTCGTCAGATAGATCGTGGCGGGGATGCGGAAAATGTCGCAATTCTGCAAAAAGGGTTGATGAAGCTGAGAGAAGAAAACTGTCCCTAATCTCGATGACAGGTGGTATTTGACTAAAGATCGCGTGCCGTGCCTGCTCGTGCGTCGCAAAGTGTTCGCGCATGAGCAGTTCCGCTTCGAGCGTGCCATGATGGTTCGGGTTCGTGCCTGATTATTCAGGAGTACAGCGCATCTATTTCGCGTATCGACTTCTGTCGCACCCTGGAAGAGCGGGTGCGTGTCATGTTGCCGGATCAGTTCGCGCAGGCGTGGATAGGGGTGCCTTTGATTCCCGTGCATTCTTCCGGTTAGACGCCTTTAGGCGTGGTAAGGCTCTCCCTTGCGGCCCCGAATAATTATTCCGACAAAACAATGAGTTAGTGTCTACCATTCAGCGCAGGCAGCGCCACCTTGCCAAATTTGCGCCCTTGCCGATCACATGCAGCCATTGATCCTCGACGTTGCAATGTGCAGGCGCTGGTAACTTGGCGCCGGTCACTCGTAGAGTTGACTTAGGGATGCTTGAGCCGTATGCAGGGAAACTCGCACGCACGGTTCTTAGGGAAGGCTGCTTCGGCGACGCCGTGGCCTCCCCGCTCACAAGACTATCCCTTATCTTAGGAAAGCCCTTGTGTCCTCAGATACGTAGGGCCACCCCAATCGCTTCGAGAAGCTTCGCAAAACCAGGGTGGGTACGACTCTCAGCGGATGCGGGCTGAATCGCGGCCGACCCTCGCGCAGCTCGGCGCAGATTTGGGAACTTGCTTGCTGCTGTCGCGTTTGTGTCCTGCAATTGTCGGCACCAGGAATGGCGCCTTGGAAAATCAGGGCTGGTGGCGACGAGGCGAATGTTTGTCGGTTCGGTCTGATCCGAGCGTCGGTGGGTATCACGATGCTCGTCTCGACTGGACTCGAATCGACGCCTTTTACTCCACATGCAGTGTTAGACGCCTTGTGCCGCAAGGATGGCATTCGCCCGAAGTGTCGCGGCTTGCAGATACCTTCGAAATTTCGGGAATCAGGAGCCCCTGCCGGATGCCCTAACTGCAAGGTGGTTGATGACATCCTTGACGCCGTCCACGCTTGCCGCAAGTTGCGTTGCGCGATCGATTTGCCGTTGATCCGTCGCACTGCCCGACAGCGTTACCGTGCCGGAATGAGCGGTGACGGACATCCGCGATACGTTCATGCCGTTCGCATTGCCGAGCGCCCGGCGTACTTCCGTTGCGACATGGCGACCCGAAGTGGACTGCACGCCAGATTGCGAGTCGATACCCTGGGCACCAGCATTCGACGGCCCCAACGCGTAAGCCGCTTGGGTCAGCGACAGTACGATCAGGATTGTCGCTCCGCTACGTTTCACGATCATTTTGTTCTCCTGTAGATCCCGCCATTTGCGGGGCGTGCCCGACGCGATGGATGAAGCCGCCAGAGCGCAAGCGGGATATCGATCCGCTCGGAGGTATATACGGCCGCCTCTTTCGAACCCGGAGGCAACGATTGCGCATTCCAAGCCGCGTTGTTCCCGGCCGGTGAGTCATCGATTGGGCACGAGTCGACGCGGACTCGGGAACACGCAAGCATCTTGGCACAAGTCGGCAGAGCGTGTGTCGGAGCCCGGTGGGCAAGGATTTCGAGGATCTCGTGGTCGGCTTGGAGCGGGGCGCGCCGCGCCCTGGACAAGGCTGGCTTGACCATCGGAGGAAAGTCATCTAGCATACTGAGGTACTAGTATGTTTGTGGTGCAATTCGTTGACGCCATTACCAGTAGATATAGGGGACAAATGTGAATACGGTATCGGTAGTCGAGCAGGAATTTGCCGGAAAGGTGGCGATCGTTGTTGGCGGATCGAGCGGGATCGGATTGCATGCGGCGCTCTTGCTGGCGCAACGCGGTGCCGATGTCACGATACTTGCCGATCGCGGTGTCGACGAGGCGGTGGCGTTGGCCGCCAGTCGGCATGTCCGGCTTGAAGGTGTGACCGGCGATGCATCGTCGTCGGCCGTCATGAAGCAGGCGATCGATCGCCTCGCGGCAGAGCGCGGCGGACTGCATATCGCGGTCCATACCGCGTGCATACATCCTTACGGCAACGCCGGCGACACGTCGGAAGAGGTGTGGGACCGGGTGATGGCCGTCAATCTCAAGAGCGCATTTCTGCTGGCGCACCATTCGCTACCGCACATGCTCCGGCAACGCGATGGCGCAATAGTCAACGTGTCGTCGATCCAGGGTTCCGGCTGCCAGCGGGACGTTTCGGCCTACTCCACGAGCAAGGCGGCGCTGCTCGGCTTCACGCGTACCCTGGCCGTCGATTATTCGTCGATGGGCATTCGTGCCAATAGCGTCAGCCCCGGTTCGATTCGAACGCCGCTGCTTGATGTGTCGGTCGACAAATTTGCACCGGGACAAGACAAGGAACAAGTATTTGCGCACTGGGGGGAGAGCGTTCCTGCCGGGCGAATTGGCGAGCCGGAAGAGGTCGCGGAGGTGATCGCGTTCGCAGCGAGCACTCGTGCGAGCTATTGTTCGGGAAGCGAGTTCGTCGTGGACGGCGCGCTTAGTATCAAGTTCAACTGAATCGTGAAAATGACGTCGCTGATTTAATTTCGATTACTGATCGTAATGGCGAGGAGCGGCGCAACCGGTTTCGATGACCAAGCGTTGTCCGGATGCGGTGCGGGGTATTCCATCGCACCGCATCCAGAGCGGTAGATTTCGTCGTCGAGTGCGGATCTCCGGTTACAGACGCTTGTTTATCCAATTTCAAAATGGAGAAAGTATGCTGCAGAGTTGGCGATGGTTCGGCCCCTCCGATCCGATATCCCTTCGTGAAGTGCGCCAGGCCGGCGTGAGCAATATTGTCACGTCGCTGCATCACATTCCTTGTGGCGAACCCTGGCCCGAAGAGGAAATCCACAAGCGGATTCGAGAAGTCGAATGGGACGCTCGCGGCGACAGGCCGAGCGGTTTGCACTGGGGTGTCGTGGAAAGTCTGCCGATTCACGAGGATATCAAGACGCGCACCGGCGCCTATCGGCACTACATCGATGTTTACAAGCAGAATATCCGGCGGCTCGGCGCGGCAGGCGTTCGAACCATCTGTTACAACTTCATCCCGGTTCTGGACTGGGCGCGCACCGATCTCAATATCGAGCAGCCGGACGGCAGCACGATTTCAGGATGCAATATCGACGCGTTCGTTGCGTTCGATCTCCATATCCTGCGACGGCCTGGTGCCGAGAATGACTATCCCGCCTGGATGCTGGGGTCGGCCGCGCAATTTTACGCAGGCCTGTCCGACGATGCGCGTGATGAGCTGCGCGATGCAATTCTGCTCGGCTTGCCGGGCACCGTAGACGATTTGACGCTGGACGAATTCCTGCGTCGTCTTAAGCGTTACGACGGCATCGACGCGAACCAGTTGAGACAGAATCTGTACGCGTTTCTCAATGAGATCATGCCGGTGTGCGAGGAATCGGGCGTCAGGATGTGCATCCATCCCGACGATCCTGCCTATTCCGTGTTCGGCGTGCCGCGCGTCATGAGCCGAAGCGAAGATATTGTGGAACTGTTCGCGTCCGTGCCATCCATGCATTCCGGCCTGACGATGTGCACCGGCTCGTTCGGCAGCTGCATCGACAACAATCCTGCGGAAATGCTGGAGCGTTTCGCCGAGCGTGTGTATTTCGTGCACTTCCGGAACGTGACGCATGTGCAGGGCAAGGAGGGCTCATTCTACGAGTCGAACCATCTGTTCGGATCTGTCGACATGCCTCGGGCAATGAAGGCGCTGATCAGCGAAGAGGAGCGTCGCAATGCTGCCGGCGTCGAGCATTGGGCGATTCCGGTTCGGCCGGACCATGGTAAGTTGATGGATGGAGACAGGGATAGTGGCGCCTATCCCGGATACTCGAGAACAGGCCGGATGATCGGCTTGGCCGAGTTGCGGGGGCTGGAAGTCGGGATTCGCTTCTCGATGGGGTTGGACATAGTCGATAAATAGTCGATACGAGTGTATTTGAGCGATAGGTGAATCGGTGAAGAGTTTTGCAACTGCACCCAAACGGGCGGATCAACTGGAGCAGGTTCGCGTCTTGACGGAGGCGCTCGACGGTGCCTCGATCGAGGTTGCGCTGCCTTATACGCCGCAGATCGTCGGAATTCTGCGCAAGGCGATCATCAGTCTGAAATTGATGCCGAGAACGCCGATTTCCGAAGCGGCGATCGCAAAGGTTCTCGGACTGAGCCGGACGCCCGTGCGAGAAGCGCTGAAGGACCTGTCCGATCAGAACCTGGTCGACATCTTCCCTCAGGCGGGTACGGTTGTCGCGCCGATTCGCTTGTCCTTGATCGCGAACGACAATTTCGTTCGCCATGCACTTGAGCGGGCAAACCTGATGGATCTCGCCGGCACGCTCACGGAAGAAGGCAAGAAGAAAATTCGCAGGGAGCTGGCGCTCCAGGAGGAGGCACTCGAGCAGGGCCGGATTGCAGAGTTCTTCGAGCACGACGAGGCGATGCATCGCTTGTTCTTCGAATTGACTGGCCGGCTCCCCGTATGGGAGATCGTTCAGCATTCCAAGCAGCACCTCGATCGTGCGCGGCTTCTGTTGATCGCGAACAATACGGCCCTTTGCAGCAAGGCCTATGCGGAGCACGTGGCGCTGACGAACGCGCTTTTCGTCGGAGATCGTGCGAAGCTGGACGACGCGCTTGGAACTCACCTGACCGGCATTCGCGACTTTCTTCTCCAGCGTATCGATAGCGACTGTTCCGACTTCGTGATCGAGTAGAAAGGAAGGACATGAAAATTGGACTTGGGCTGTACCGGAATTCCCTGACCGACCGTAACTATGCATTCGCGAAACAGGCTGGCGCCACGCATATCGTTGCCCACTTGACCGACTACTTCAGCGATGCGAACCCGGAGATATCGAGCGGGGGAGACGACGGTTGGGGCACGAGTACCGATGCGTGCCCATGGAACGAAGCCGAATTGAAGGCGCTGGTTGGCGACATCCGTCTTCACGGTCTCGAACTTGCCGCGATCGAGAACTTCAATCCCGCGCAATGGCACGACATTTTGCTTGATGGCCCGCGGCGGGATGCGCAAATCGAAGTGGTGAAGCAATCGATCCGTGCGGCCGGCAACGCCGGCATTCCGACCATCGGCTACAACTTCAGTGTCGCAGGCGTCTGGGGATGGTCGCGCGGGCCCTATGCGCGAGGCGGCGCGATGTCGGTCGGATTCGACGCGTCCGCAGTGGATCTGTCCGAGCCGATTCCGGACGGCATGGTCTGGAACATGCGATATCGCGCGCGCCGCAGCGACGGTGTCGTGGGCGAGGTATCGAGCGACGAACTGTGGGAACGGCTTCGCTGGTTCCTCGAGCGCGTGCTGCCGGTTGCGCAAGAGTGTGGCGTCGCGCTTGCGCTGCATCCGGACGATCCTCCGGTCGACGCGATGCGCGGCTGCGCGCGGCTTGTCAATCGCCCGGAGAAATACAGCCGGCTCGTCGAGATTTCGCCGTCGCGTTCGAACCAGATCGAACTGTGTCTCGGCAGCATACAGGAGATGCCGGCGAGCGAAATGGATGTGTATCAGGCCGTGGCCAGGTACGTCCGCGAAGGGCGTGTCGGCTACATCCACTTCCGCAATGTCAAGGGCAAGGTGCCGGCTTATCGGGAAGTCTTTGTCGACGAGGGCGACATCGACATGGCACGGATCGTCGCGATCTTGAAGGACAACGACTACCAGGGCGTGTTGATCCCCGATCATACGCCGGCGCTCGAGTGCGACGCTTCCTGGCACGCGGGGATGGCCTATGCGCTCGGCTATATGCGTGCACTGGTCCAGTTGGCGGAGAGGGGGCGGCTCTCCTTTGCGGGTGAGGCCGGGTTGCGGTGAAATTCGTTTGTCGGCAACGTTGAAAGCGTACTTCCGGATTCCGGCTGTCGCGGCGAAGCGATGAACGGGGCGGCGGCTTCGAGGACATATCTGCACCGGGGGCGGAAAACAAGACCAATGTGAAGGACGCGCTGATGCCGGGCCGATTCTTTATAAAATCATTAAGGAGTACATCATGAGTGGGAGATTGACCGGAAAGCGGATCGTGGTCACTGCGGCCGCCAATGGTATCGGGAAGGCTGCTGCGCTGGCCTTTGCCGACGAAGGTGCAAGGGTGTGGGCATGCGATATCGACGCCGATGCGCTGGAAACGCTCGATCATCCAGCTATCGAACGGCACGTGCTGGATGTGTGCGACCGCGTTGCGATCGACCGATTCGTGAGTGAAGCAGGGCGAATCGACGTGCTTTTCAATTGCGCAGGGATCGTGCACCAGGGCACGGTGCTCGAGTGCGATGAAGTCGAATGGCAGCGCTCGATGGAGATCAATGTGTCGAGCATGCATCGCCTGATTCAGGCGGTGCTGCCGGGCATGCTCGTCTCGGGCGGGGGCAGCATCATCAATATGTCGTCCGTGGCATCGAGCGTGAAGGGCTTTCCGAACCGTTATGCATACGGTGCGAGCAAAGCCGCGGTCATCGGCATGACGAAAGCGGTCGCTGCCGATTTTGTCAAGCGCAACGTTCGTTGCAACGCGGTATGTCCCGGTACGGTCGAAACGCCGTCGTTGCTGGCGCGGATCGCGAGCGCGGAGGATCCGGCCCAGGCGCTCAAGGACTTCGTCGCCCGGCAGCCCATGGGTCGCATGGCGACCGTCGACGACGTGACGCCGATGCTCGTGTATCTGGCGAGCGACGAGTCGACCTTCGTGACAGGCCAGGCTTTGTGTATCGACGGCGGTATTTCGATTTGATCGATTTTCCCGCGAAGCAGGGAGGCAGTATGAACTTGTTCGAACCATATTGCGTCGCAGCGACGGGGGACGTGGTGGGTGAAGGTGCGGTGTGGTCCGAGGCGGAAAGGGCCGTGTACTGGACCGACGTGTGCCGCTACCTGATTCACCGCTATGACGAGGCCGATCGCTCGGTGCGTACCTGGTTGTTCGACGAACCGGTGGTCGCGCTGAGCTTGAGCGACGAGCCAGGCAGATGGCTCGTCGCGCTCGGATCGAAACTGATCTGGTGGTGGCCTGAAGATGACCGGCGCGTGGATCATGGATTCGTGCTGCACGGTTATCCGCACTTGCGCCTGAACGACGGTCGAGCCGATCCGCTTGGCAATTTCTGGGTCGGCTCGATGCGTAACAACATCTTGCCGAATGGCGAGCAGGGTGAAGCGGGCGGTGCGGAAGGTGTGATGCTCCGGATCGATCCGGACGGCGATGTCACCACTCATATTGCGGGGCTCGGTATCGCCAATACGCTGTGCTGGAACGGCGAAAAGACAGCGTTCTATACGGCAGACACGCTGGCGAACGTGGTGTGGGCTTACGCATTCGACCCGGTCCGCGCGTCGATAGGATCCCGCCGTGAACATCTGAAAGATTTCGCGCGGGGCGTTCCGGACGGATCGACTATCGATTCGGAAGGATTCCTGTGGAACTGCCGGTTCTTTGGTGGATGCGTCGTGCGTGTCGCATCGGACGGAACGATCGACAAGGTCGTGGAAATGCCGGTGAAGAACATTACGACGGCGACGTTTGGCGGACCGGATCTGAAACGACTGTACGTGACTTCGGCATCTGCGTTGAAGGAGCCTGGCGAGCGTCTGGCCGGCTCGCTCTGGGCAGTCGAATGCGACGTCGCGGGATTGCCGGAGAACCGGGTTCGGGTCGAATCCGCCTGAGCGTCATCGATTCTCGTATCGCATCGGTCGATCCGACTTGCGGCAGCTTCGCGCCTGCTTCGGTCGATGCGGGTTGTCGTGACATATGGGGTTGTATTTACATGAGGAACTGGACATGAAGTTGTTGCGTTACGGCGAACGCGGACAGGAGAAACCTGGCTGCATGGATTCGGCCGGACGAATTCGCGATCTCAGCGCGTTCGTGCCGGATATCGACGGCAAGGCCCTGGTGCACGACGCGCTCGACAGGCTGCGCAATCTCGACACGGAGATGCTTCCGATCGTTGATGGGACGCCGCGGATCGGCCCGTGCGTTGGCGGGATCGGAAAATTCATCTGTATCGGACTCAACTACGCGGATCACGCGGCGGAGGCTGGCTTGCCGATTCCGTCCGAGCCGATCGTTTTCAACAAATGGCTCAGCGCGGTGAGCGGGCCGTATGACGAGGTCGTTCGGCCGCGAGGCGCGGAAAAGGTCGATTGGGAGGTGGAGCTGGGTGTCGTGATCGGCCGTGGCGGCGCCTATATCGACGAGGCGGACGCCATGCGTCACGTGGCGGGTTATTGCGTTGTCAACGATGTGTCGGAACGCGCGTACCAGATGGAGCGCGGCGGAACGTGGGACAAGGGAAAGGGTTGCGACACGTTCGGTCCGCTCGGCCCGTGGCTGGTGACGGCCGATGACATTCCCGATCCGGGCAACCTCGATATGTGGCTCGAAGTCGACGGCCAGCGACATCAGAACGGCAATACCCGGACGATGATTTTTTCGGTTCCGTTCATTGTCTCGTATCTGAGCCAGTTCATGAGCCTGCAGCCGGGCGACGTCATTGCGACTGGCACGCCTCCGGGCGTGGGGGCCGGCATGAAGCCGCCCACCTTTCTGCAAACCGGACAGGTGATGCGCCTCGGCATCGCGGGACTGGGCGAGCAACAGCAACGCCTCGTGGAGCGTTGACATGGTGCACGAAACCGACCGAGAGGTTTGCGCCGATCTGTATGAGCCGTTGCTGCGGATGGGATTGCTGCGGCCGGGCGAGACGATCGCGCTTGCGCCGCTGACGGGCGGCGTGTCGTCCGACATATTGCTTGCAACGACGCCGACGCGGAAGTTCTGCATCAAACGGGCGTTGACCCGATTGAAGGTGACGGAAGTCTGGGAGGCGCCGGTCGGGCGCAACGCAGCCGAAGCGGACTGGCTGTCGCTGGTTGGCGGGTGGTTGCCGGAGAACGTACCGGCCGTGCTCGGCGAGGCGCGCGCGGAAGGGCTGTTCGCGATGACGTATCTGTCGCCGGACGCGCATCCGGTCTGGAAGGCTCGCTTGAAAGACGGGGAAATCGACCCATCGTTCGCATCGCGTGTCGGCGAAGTGCTGGGGAAAATTCATGCGCTGAGTGCGGGCGATCGCGACATTGCGCGCACGTTCGCCAACGACCGGACATTCGAACTGATTCGCCTCGATCCGTATTTCCGATTCACCGCGACGAAGTATCCGCGGCTCGCCGACCGGTTGGGGGAGTTGGCGGATCGGACACTCGCGACCAAGGTCGCGCTCGTGCATGGGGACGTCAGCCCGAAGAACATTCTGTGCGGCACGGCCGGGCCCGTCTTCATCGATGCGGAATGCGCATGGTATGGCGATCCGGCATTCGATCTCGCTTTCTGTCTGACTCATCTGCTTCTGAAGGCGGTGTGGCAACCGCAGTGGGCGGGCGACTATGCGCGCTGCTACTCGGCATTGGCGCGGGCGTATCTGGCGGGTGTGAATTGGGAGCACGTGGACGCACTCGATGCGCGGTGCGCGACGCTGATACCGGCGCTGTTGCTCGCGCGAATCGACGGCAAGTCCCCCGTGGAATACCTGGGCGACCAGGGTCAGATGAATTTCGTCAGACGACGGGCGACTGCGCTGATTGCCGATCCGGGGCGATCCGTCACCGAACTTGGCGAATACTGGCAGAGAAAAGATCATGAATGAGACAACGATTGTTCAGGTTCACGCTCGACGAATCTGGGATTCGCGAGGCCGCCCGACCGTCGAGGCCGAGGTGGAACTCGCCGACGGCAGCACCGGTCGCGGCATCGCACCGGCCGGTGCGTCGCGCGGCAAATTCGAGGCCATCGACTTGCGCGACGGTGGCGACCGATTCGGCGGGCTCGACGTACAACTGGCGATCGGCGCGATTCGGCGCGAAATTGCGCCGAAGTTGATCGGCATGGATTCGCGCGATCAGGCGGCAATCGACGACGCGATGATCGAACTCGACGGGACGCCGAACAAATCGCGGCTGGGCGGCAATGCCATCGTTGCCGTTTCGCTTGCCGTCGCGCACGGTTCTGCGATGCATGCAGGGATGCCGTTGTGGCGCTATCTGTCGCAAGGACGGCCGGTGCGCCTGCCGCTGCCCGAAATCCAGATCTTCGGCGGCGGCGCTCACGCGGGGCGTCGCATCGACATTCAGGACCTGATGATCGTCGCACCCGCGGCCCGCTCGTTTGCGCAGGCGCTCGAAATGACGGCCGAGGTTTACGACGCGGCGGGCAAACTGCTTCGGGCCCGCGGGCGCCAGGCGGGCGTGGCGGACGAAGGAGGGCATTGGCCGGCGTTCGACAGTAACGAGGAAGCACTGGAGATGTTGGTGAAATCGATCGAGGCGGCGGGTTTCGTACCCGGCAGCGACGTGGCGATTTCGCTCGATATTGCTGCTTCCGAGTTCGGAAAGAGCGGCAGGTACAGGCTGGGCCTCGAGAAGCGAGAGCTGGACAGCGACGGACTGTGCGAACTGATGATCGACTGGTGCACGCGCTATCCGATCGTGTCGATCGAGGATCCGCTCGGGGAGGACGATCCGGAAGGGCTCAAGCGTTTCACTGCGGCAGTCGGGGATCGGGTTCAGGTGATCGGCGACGACTATCTCGTGACGCGTCGTGATCGCGTTATCGAGGCGGCACGAGAGGCGGCGGTCAACGCGGTCTTGATCAAGGTCAACCAGGTGGGCACCGTGTCCGAAGCGAATCTTGCGCTTCAAGCCGGCAAACTGGCCGGCTTCGGCACCATCGTTTCGGCGCGCTCCGGCGAAACGGAGGATACGTCGATCGTCGATCTGGCGGTCGGCTGGGATGCCGGGCAGATCAAGGTCGGATCGTTCAGTCGTTCCGAGCGGATGGCGAAATGGAACGCGCTCGTCCGGATCGAAGAGCAGCTGGGCATGCAAGCCAGCTACGCGGGCGCAAGCGTCCTGCCGGCGTTTGCACGGAAATAGCCACCACGGGCGCGACACCGCGCGCTGACGCTCCATTAGTCATCCTGAAAGTGGTGTGGTGACGGCAGTCGATGGTGTGACAGGTCATGGTTAACCGCATTGACTCAGTGTGCTCATATAACTAGGATACTAGTGTGTCAGTAAGTTTTGGCTATCGGCTCGATAGCCTTTTCCTTCGCACGGCGGAGCGAACCGCTCCGCCGTGCGTGACACGCAGGGGGAGATGGATCTGCGCGCAACACCGGAGGGGAGCGAAGACGTGAATGCGGCGGCGCGCCGGAATCGAGGCAATGCGAGGCGGTCCGTCATGACGAAACCGTTACGCTTTTCCGACGGGTCGCGCATTGCCGGCTGAGCGGTTCTGAAGCCGATTCCAATTTTTCAATTCGAGACGCAAGTGGAGACAAGCATGCAGCACATCAAGAAAGCACTCGTGGCCGTACTGGCCGTCGTGGGCGTCATGGGCGCGACGTACGCCGAAGCCAAGAAGCCGGTCATCGCGGGAATCGTGTTTCAGCAGGACCAGTATTTCAGGACGGTAGAGGTCGGCATGCGCGATGCCGCAAAGGCGGCGGGTGCGGAACTGCTCGAAGGCAACAGCGATGGCAAGCTCGAGAAGGAGTCGCAGCTGATCGACACCTATATCGCGCGGGGCGTCGACGCGATCGTGATTGCGCCGTTGAGCGCGAAGGGCTCGGTCAACGCGATCGAAAAGGCGCGTGCAAAGGGCATTACCGTGGTGACGTACGGCACGTCGGTCGACGGCAACGTGTCGCAGGCGTCGGTGACGAGCAGCGATCGCGACCTCGGCATCAGCACGGGTAAGGCGGCTGTCGAGTACCTGAAGACGCACGCGAGCGCCGGCAAGGTGAAGCTCGCGGTTGTCGCGTTCAAGTCCCAGGTTCCCGAACAAAGCGACGCGCGCGTGAACGGGTTTCTCGATCAGGTGCGTTCCCGCGTCGATGTTGTCGCGCAGCAGGACGCTTGGCTCGCTGAAAAGGCCGTGGCGGTCGTGGGTGACATCATCACGGCCAACCCCGATCTTCAGATGATCTTTGCCGCAAACGAAGGCGGCACCGTCGGCGCGGTTCAGGCGGTGAAGAATGCCGGAAAACTCGGCAAGATCGCCGTATTTGGCATCGATGGCACGGAGCAGACGGCCAAGGCGATCCTCAACGGCGATGCTGTCCTGCAGGCTGTCACGGCACAGCAGCCGTATCTGGTCGGCAAGCAGGCCATCGATGCATCCGTCGGCTTGATCGCCAAGAAGCAGGTGCCCGCAAGCGTCATCGTTCCGAGCCTGCTGCTGTCCCGGACCGACCCGGCGGCCGTGAAGGCATTCCTCACCGAAGTGAAGAAGTACTGACTCGCCAACCGATGTATGTGAAGGGCTGACCGGGAACACCGGTCGGCTCGCGGAGAATCATTGATGTTGCAAGGCAGCAGCACGTGCGGATTCGAAGGCAATCCGCGGCGCAACGTAGCGCAGCACCCGATCGCGTTGTCATTGCGGGGCCTGACGAAGCGGTACGGGTCGATCCTGGCACTCGACAATTTCAGCCATGACTTCGCGGCAGGTCAGGTCCACGCATTCATTGGCAAGAACGGGTCGGGCAAGAGTACCTTCATCAAGGTGCTGGCCGGCGCCATTCAGCCGACCGAGGGGGAGATCGTCGTGGCGGGCCGGTCGGTCTCGTTCGACGGACCGCAAGACGCATTGCGTGATGGCATCGCCACCGTATATCAGGAACTGAGCCTGATTCCCGACTTGAGCGTTGCCGAGAATATCTATCTCGGACGCTTGCCGACGAAAGGGCGCCGCGGCAGGGTCGACTGGCCGGCCACGTTTGCCCAGGCGCGCCGTTTGCTGGAATCGATGGGGCTCGAGATCGATCCGGAGACGCCGGTGCGTCATCTCAGTGTCGGGCAGCAGCAAGTCGTGGAGATCGTGAAGGCGATGTCCAACGAGCCCGCGATCCTCCTCCTGGACGAACCGACGTCCGCGCTGGCGACGAGCGAAGTCGAGCATCTGTTTCAACTGATCCGGTGTTTGCGCGAGCGCGGTGTGACGATGATCTACATTTCGCACCGGCTGGCGGAGCTCGAAATGATCGCGGACACCGTGACGGTTATCCGGGACAGCCGATACATCGGCAGCAGATCGATCGCCGAGGCCGGCACGAAGGTCGTGCTCGACATGATGTTTGGCGAGACCGAATTCGCGCGGCGCGAGGCCCCGACTTGCACTGGCAAGGAACCGATTCTGACCGTCGAGCACCTGTGTCTTCCGCCCAAGATTCACGACGTGAGCTTCACGCTGTATCGGGGAGAGGTGTTGGGCATTGCCGGAATGCTGGGCTCGGGCCGAACGGAAATCCTGCGCGCGATCTACGGCCTTGTTCCGCTCAAGGGCGGGACCATCGAATTCGATGGCGAGCACGTGACGAATCCGGCTCCGGACAGGATGAAGGCGCTGGGCGTCGGATATACGTCGGAGAACCGGAAGGAAGACGGCCTCGTGCAGATCGCGAGCGTGCGCGACAACCTGTGTCTGGCTGCGCTGTCGCGTATCGCAAGGCGCGGGCGGATCAACCGCTCGATGGAGCAACCCTACATCGACGCGAACATCCGCGACCTGCATATCAAGGTACCTGATCCGGATCGCCCCGTATCGTCGCTGTCGGGAGGAAATCAACAGAAGGTCGTGATCGGAAACTGGCTCAATACGAAGCCGAAGGTGCTGTTGCTCGACGAGCCGTCGCGCGGCATCGACGTGGCGGCAAAGCAGCAGATTTTCCAGATCGTCTGGGCCCAGGCGGCAAACGGTATTTCGTCGATCGTCGTCTCGACCGAACTGGAGGAACTGCTCGAAGTCTGCGACCGGATTCTCGTATTGCGCGACGGACGGATTCAGACGGAACTGCAGCCGAACAAGATTGATGCGAAAGATCTGTATGCGGAATGCATGCAGAAAGAATGATATCGAGGAGAGGGACATGCATGCTGATGGAATGGCAATGAGCACGACGGGGTTGCGAGGAAGCGTGGTCGACTGGTTGAAGCATCATCCAATGGAGTCGATCCTGGTTGTTCTCTACATTGCGCTGATCTCGTTCGCGCCGAATTTTTTCACGCTTGAGAATCAGTTGAACGTGCTTCGAAATGCGACGCTGCAGGGCAGTATCGCGTTCGGCATGACGATGGTGATCGTTTCAGGAGAAATTGACCTCAGCGTCGGGTCCGGCGCCGCATTCGCCGGCTGTGTCGTCGCGCTGGTGGTCCGGCAGTTTTCCGAAGCCGTCGGGGACGTGGCGGCTGTGCTCGCCGGATGCGTACTCGCCATTCTTGCACTTGCCGCGACGGCGTTGCTGTCAGGGATCCTGCGGCAGTACACGCGCGTGCCGACATTCATTACGTCGCTTGCGCTGCTGACCGGCTTGTTCGGCGCGGCGAACCTGCTGACAGGCGGGTTTCCGATCACGCCGTTCCCGGACTGGTATGGATTTCTCGGCAGCGGTTACCTGTTTGGCATTCCCTTTCCGGTCTATATCTTTGCCGTCGTCTTTCTCGCATCACATTTTCTGATGAAGCATACGACGCTCGGTCGTGCGATCTATGCGGTCGGCGGGAACGCCGAGGCGGCTCGTCTGTCAGGTATCCGGATCTGGCAAGTGAAGACGACGGCACTGGTGATCACGTCGGCGTTGACCGCACTGAGCGGCATCCTGGTTTCTTCGCAGACGATGGCGGGCAACGCATCGGCGGCGCGCGGGTGGGAACTGGACGTGATTTCCGCGGTGATCATCGGCGGAACCAGTTTGTTCGGCGGTCGCGGTCAGATTTGGGGAACCCTGATCGGCGTGCTGTTCCTGGGCATCATCATCAACGGCATGACGTTGATGAACGTCAGCGAATACTGGCAATACGTCGTGCGCGCCTTGCTGATTCTGGGTGCGGTGCTACTCAACTCGATCATGGAGAAGAGCCGTGAGAGCTGAGCGGGCAGGCGAGGAAGTCCGGTGCCCGAGCCTGCTGAACGTGTGCCGGGCGACGCACCCGGGGCGTACGTGGTGCGGTGACGAATGTCGTCGGGCGGCACGAGCGTGAGCGGCTGGACATTCGAATGGTCCCACGGGCGCGGAAGCGTGCAGGAATTGGGCGGGATGCTTGGCCCCGTGCACTTTCGCATGCCGGATGACCGGATGGTGCAACCGTTTGCGATCTTTCCGTGGGCGAACGAGAAGGCGCCGCCAGGCGAGGCGCCGCTGACGGGGTTGATGGCGAGCAGTTGTGGAGAATGGCCATGCGTTCCGTTCGGGATAACGAACGGAAATTCCGCATGGCGCCCGCCCATTCACGGCGAGTCGTCGCATGGAAACTGGAAGCGTATCGACGATGGTCGGAATCCCGCGCGCCTGTCGCTTCGTTTCTCCTGCGGGCCGGCGGGGCCGGTCGAAGCCCTCGAGCGCGAGATAGAAGGGGTGTGGGGGGAGGCGGCGATCCGATGCCGGTTGACCGTACATGTGCGGCGTCCATGCCTGTTGCCGATCGGGTTGCATCCGACATTGCGGGTACCACTTGCGCGACGCGGCATGACGCTGACCCCGGGGCACTTCGGGTTCGGCATGAATTATCCGCTGGAAGTTGAACCGGGTGAGGACGTGCTCGAGTCGGGTGCGTTCTTCTCGGATCTGTCCAGTGTTCCGGCACGCAATGGCAATGCAATCGATCTGACTGCGTACCCATTGAGTGAAACGACGGAGTCGCTCGTTCAGTTGTGTGGCGTCGACGGTCGAATGGATTTGACGAATCACGAGGAGGAGTATCACGTGAGTGTCACGTGGCCATCGTCGCTGTTGCCGTCGTGCGTCTTGTGGATCAGCAATGGCGGCAGGCGTGCGTGGCCATGGAGCGGCCGGCATTTTGCACTGGGTGTCGAGCCGGTGTGTTCCGCTTTCGATCTGGGTGTGGCTGCCAGCAACGGGCTCAACCCGATTGCCGAACGTGGCATTTCCACGACGATGGCGTTGCATCCGGATGCGGCGACCACGATCGAATATCGGATAAGCGTCGCCGACGCCGCGTCGACGGTTCGAATCTGAAAACAGGAGACATACAGAATGGAACAGAAGCAGACGCCGGTCGCCCGCTGGGAGAATGATCGCGAGCTATTCGGCGTGATGCGCACGAAGCTCTTTTCGGCAGTTGTCGGCGACGTGCTCGACAAACTCGGGTATGAGCATCAGTTTCTTCCGCAACAGATCAAGCCGATCGACGATTCGATGGTGATCGCGGGTCGCGCGATGCCGGTTTTGGAAGCCGATTATTTCGCCGACGCCGGACACAATGCGCTGTCCCGGAAAACGTTCGGGATGCTGTTCGAAGCGATCGACGACTTGCGTGACGACGAGATCTACGTGGCGACCGGCGCATCCTTGCGGTACGCATTGTGGGGTGGGTTGACTTCCACGCGCGCGACGAAACTGTGCGCGGCAGGTGCGATTCTCGACGGATTCCATCGCGATACTCAGGAAATTCTCGGTCGCGGTTTCCCGACGTTCAGCCGCGGAAGCTATGCGCAGGACCAGGCGCCTCGCGGCAAGGTGGTCGACTGGCGCGTGCCGATCGAAATTGGTGGAGTTCGCATCTACCCGGGCGACATTATGTTCGGCGATCGAGACGGTGTGCTGGTGGTGCCGCGTATCGTCGAGCGACAGACCATTGAATTGGCGCTCGAGAAGGTGGATGCGGAAAGCATGGTGCGTCTCGCGATCGAGGCGGGAATGAGCACTGTCGAGGCCTACGAGCGATACGGAGTAATGTAAGCGGCACGATTCATG
This sequence comes from Burkholderia sp. RF4-BP95, assembly GCF_001521985.1. Lineage (NCBI taxonomy): Bacteria > Pseudomonadati > Pseudomonadota > Betaproteobacteria > Burkholderiales > Burkholderiaceae > Burkholderia > Burkholderia sp. RF4-BP95. The sequence continues at coordinate 864,738 of NZ_LOSX01000018.1, forward strand.
GCACCCGTTCGTCAATCTGAGAAGTTCTTCGTATTCTTGTGAAAATTAGGATTGCATAGTTAATCGTATGTCGTATGAGGATTGGCGCGTGTAGATGAGGAGGTGACGTCGAGCAATGAAGAATGGATGTAGTGCAATCTATTCAGATGCGTTTTATGTAAATTAATTAGGTAAACTAATATAAATGTGGTGAGGAGATATTTGATGAAAAAGGCACTTTTTGCGGTATCAGTCCTGTCGTTCGCCATAGCGGCGCAGGCGCAGAGCTCGGTTACGCTGTACGGCCGCATTGATACCGGGCTCGAATACGTCAGCGGCCTGCCGAACACGAGCTATACGGGATCGACGTCGCGCTGGCGGGCCGAGAGCGGAAATTGGGGCGGTAGCCTCTGGGGCATGAAGGGGGCGGAGGATATCGGAGGGGGGACCAAGGTCCTGTTTCAGCTGGAGGGGGCGTTCAACACGATGAATGGCCGAGCGGCCGGCAACCTGATGTTCTTCGACGTAGGTACGGTCGGTTTCTCGAACGACCGGTTCGGCACGTTGCTGCTCGGCCGGGAAGCGTTCATTTCGAACGGGCTGTGGGATTTCGATCCGTTCGGGCAGACGGCATGGTCGTCTGCGTCGCTGGTGCGAGGCCGGAACTGGCAGAAGTCCAGCAACAACATTTCCTATCAGTCTCCGAAGTTTGCTGGTTTCGACGTGTATGGTCAGTATTCGCTTTCCAATGCGTCGAGCTGGAACGGCAACAATACGACCGCGCAGGGGCGTCAGGCCGGCTTGCAGATCACATATACGGCACCGGTGTTCCAGCTGCGCGGCATTTACGACGAGATTCGCGATCCGAAGAACGGTCTGCTTGACGATCCGTTTTCGCACTCGCGCGAGTACTTTGCGGGCCTGAACGTATTCCTTGGTCCGGTGACGGTGCGTGCGGCCTATCAGGCGAACCGTACGTCGGGGGGGGCAGTCGCAGGCAATGGGCCGACTTCGCTGGATCTCGAATGGGCGGGGCTGAACTGGTACGTGACGCCGGAGGCGCAACTGATCGCTGCGGCGTATCACGTCAACGCAAACAAGGGTGCGGGCAACGCGACCATCTATTCGATCGGCGGGACGTACAACCTGTCGAAGCGGACCTTGCTCGATCTGCAGATCGCTACGGTGCGGAACAGCGCCAAAGCGAATTTCGGTCTCGATCCGAATGCCGCCGGTGCGGGCGGCGTCGGTGCAGATGGGGCGTATAACGAGAATCCGCTCCCTGGGCATAGCCAGACGGGCGCGTACGTCGGCATCCAGCACTACTTCTAACGACGGAACGCACGGTTCACAACGGACTCCGCTTTCCACGCAGCGAGAGAGGCGTGTTCGGGTACGGCAGCGTACGCCGTGCCCGTTTTTTTCGTGCGCATCCATCTCGGCTACCTGATAAGACATGCCGCCCCTTGAATTGGGTTGATGTTGAAGTGCTTCAAAACTGCTAATCATGCCCATAGATTTGACTAATGTAATAATCCCTCCGGCTGCATCCAATAAGAGGGGCGGCCGGGAATCGTGAATATGGGAAGCTTCGCATATTCATGATTATGCTCAGTACCGAATTATGCGCGGCGGCGACCAGAACGCATTGAGTGACGGACATCATGGGCCGCCGCGGTGAGCATAATCACAGGCTCTCGAGGGGCGCCATCACCTTGTCGGTCGCACGAAACTGCGGAGCGGTCTGCCCCGCCGGCTGAAGCCGATTCAGCGCCTTCTCCTTCAGGGCGAGATCGGCTTCCATGTAAATGTGCGTTGTGTCGAGATGCTCATGGCCGAGCCAAAGCGCGATCACGCGCATGCCAACACTCGACTGCGTCGCTGGCTCGACGATTCAGTGCAAGCACAACCGGTGCCGAATTGTGCAGAGTTTCCTTAGGCAGGGCAGTGACAATCCCAAAGATGATTTATCTGATAATTTTCGTGGCCAAAGACATCTTTTCTGCGTGTGTCGTCGCGCGACCGTTCTCCATGATTTAAATGGTCTGAATAAATAGAGCGGATTATGCTTGCATTTTTAAAAATACAAATTCAATACGCTTTGTTTAGTGAGCTAAACGCAAAACTAGGGAGACAACTGATTGCTGACAAACGCCCAGGTCGGTAATATTTCGTAACACCAAGTGAAGGAACAACATTGTCAAAGAGGCGGAACTCGGTGCGGAACAATGCCAATTTGATTGCGGCCTCAGTCAGCCACGCTGAACGCGTGGTTGCGGTGATGTTGCAACTGACGGTACGCGAAAAGCGCTGCGCCGAATGGTGCTATGTTGAGCAACACGTTGTTTAAGAAAGTTATGAGTGTTGGCACGTTCACCTTCAGCCTGAGCGATGCGCCTACGACGTGGAGTCATCTGATTGTGACCTCCAGTTATTAAAAGCCAGACAGAACGTATTTTTCGAAGTTGTATATCAATCGGACAGATGCGGCCGCTTAATTTGAGTATTTGACCGGCCTCCCTTGCTTCCCCTTAACTCGATCCGGGGGGCATTGCTGTGGCGGATGTCTGATTTTCTGACACCCGTTTTTTTCATGCGCTTGAGTATGTGATACAGACTGGCAAATGCGCACGGAACCAGGAGGATATTCCTTTGACATGGATTCGCCGTAATCCGTTGGAGCATCGGACGGTTCTCGTCGAGTTTTGCCTTTGTAGCTGGCAGTGGAGCTGTCCTCCTTGTCCCACCTGGGACACAGTGCCCCGAGCCGCGCAGATTCCGGTGCTTTGGACGCTTGGTTTTTCTTGTAGGTGGTTTGTACAGAACCAGTTTTTCGGATGAAACAATTGATGTGCGGCTGGTGAATGGGAATCGTCATCTTTCCGATGACGCATTCATGCGAACGCTGGCATATGCGAACTCAGTTTCCAGTCATCGAGATCTGACCCAATGACGGCTATTACGACTACTGAAGCGGTCCTCCATCTGTCCGCAGGCCAGCATGCAGTCGCGCAGCAGAAAATTTCTGATATCTTTTACGCGATCGGCACGGTCTTTACCCTCATTAAGGAAGGGCGCGACATTCAGCTTGAACTCGCGACCAACTGCGTCAAGGTGGCCGAGTTCAATCTCGCTGGTCTGTGCAGAGCGATCGGCGTCGAAACGCTCAGTTCGAGTGAGCGTGCACAGCACCGCGAAGACCTTCGTGCAGCCAACACGCGCATTCGTGATCTGGAGACGCAGCTTGGCGATACTGTGTCCCCTGAGGCAACTCAAAACTCCATCAAGAACATCGCGCAGCACCTCAAAAGCTGGTGGAGCCGCGACGGGTTCGGCTACGTGTACGACCTCGAATTCGGTGCATACGGTGTCTGTCACGGCAAGTTCTCGTTTCGGCTCAATGGCGATCTCTCGATCCTCGACTCGGATACGCCAGTCTCCGACAAACATGACAATGCGGCACGGATAGATAGTTTGCGCGAGCGCGGTTTCGATATCGTCCGGGATGGCCGGGAATGGGCGATTGCCGACAGTGATGCCAGTCGCGCTGCACTGATCGATCTTTTCGCGAAGAACATTCCGTCGGCGAAGGTTTTCAGGATCGAGAATGTAAGCCGCTGGCATGCAAATGGCTTCGTCTTGAGGGCCGCCGAAGTCTCTATTTATAAGATCGCCGAAATCCACGAGCTCCCGATTCCTGATGGATGAAGGTCGTCACTATGACCATCGGAAATCTTCTCCGGTCTTTTGTGGCCCGGGCGGTTATTTTATTTCGCTGAGAACCTGGTCAAATGTATGGTGGTTTGTCGATCCCCCAGGTTTTTGTCGATTTCATGGTGCAAAGGTCTGATTTATTGCCTTGTTGTTAATCGGTTGCAAGATAAAATAGAAATATTGCAAATAAATTGATTCGGCTGGTCGGTGATTTTTATTTTAACAATCCGCTGGCACAATTCTTCTATATGAATTTCATGAAATTTAATTATACGTACTGCTGATAATCAAATACGAGATGGAGACATTCATGAGACAAATCGTGAGGCTGGCGGCCGTTGTCGTGACGGTGAGCGTGCTAGCAGGGTGTGGCGGTGACGAAAACGGGACGCCGGTGCTGAGTGGCGGCACTGCGGTGGGCGGGCAGCCCGTAGTGGGAACCGGAGGAGGAGGCGGCGGCGGGGGAACGAACGCGACGACGGGCGGAAGCCCGTCGAGTGGCGCGACACCTGCGCTGCTGAAACTCACTCAATACGTGAATCCGCTGATCGGCACGCTAGCGAGCAACTCGCCGAATCCGGTGCCGGCCGGCCAGGCGGGCAGCGTAGTGCCGGCAGCGGGGCTGCCGTCAGGGATGGTGCAATGGGCGCCGGACACGAACACGACGCCAGCGCCCGCGAGCAGCGCCGAGCCGGGCTCCCCGGCCGGCTATTACTACGATCTCAAGTCGATCCATGGCTTTAGCGTCACGCATATGAGCGGTGCGGGTTGTGGCGGAAACAACGGTGAATTCCCGATAATGCCGACCACCGACACGAGCGAGCTTGCGCCGACATTCAATCATGCGAACGAAACGGCGCGGGCCGGTTATTACTCGGTGCTGCTCGATACCCAGATCAAAGTCGAGCTGACTGCCACGCTGCGCAGCGGGTTCGGCCGCTTCACATACCCGGACGGCAAGCCTGCGTATCTCGTGATCGACACGACGCATACCAACACCAGGACCTCGACCAACGGCACCGTTACGAAGGTCGCGCCCGACGCGATTTCCGGCCGCACCGTTGGCGGGTACTTGTGCGGCAAGACCGCGCCGGTGCCGGTGTACTTCTATGCGAAGTTCGACCGGCCATTCGCGACATCGTCGACGCTGTCGAATGGCATCGCGAAGCTGGGCTTCGATTCGGGCGCAACGGTCCGGATGAAGATCGGCGTCTCGTACGTGAGTGTCGATAACGCGAAGTCCAACCTCGATGCAGAGAATCCGAACTGGGATTTCGACGCGGTCAAGAACGCGGCTGACATCGCCTGGAACACCCGCCTCAATGCGATTCAGGTGACGGGCGGCGACACCGATGCGATGACCAAGTTCTACACTGCGTTCTATCACGCCCTTTGGGCACCGAGCCTGTTCAGCGACGTCAATGGCCAGTACATCGGGCTCGACCAGAAGGTGCACACTGTTGCGAAGGGCCAGGGTGCGCAGTATTCGACCTTCTCGGGATGGGATATCTACCGCTCGCTGATACAGTTGAAAGCGGTGCTGTTCCCGCAGGAGACGAGTGACATGATCCAGTCTCTGGTCAACGACGCCGACCAGTGCGGTGCGATTCCGCGCTGGGTCAACGACAACGTCGAGACCGGCGTGATGTTGGGCGACGCGGGTGCGCTGATGGTGTCGAGCGCGTATGCTTTTGGCGCGCGCAACTTCGACACGCAGGGCGCACTCGCGCACATGATCAAGATGGCGAACATCCCGGGCACCGCGTGCAACAAGGTGGCAACCAACGCCGGTGGCTCAAGCTACGCGAATTCGGGCTACCTCACGAACCTCGCGAAGGGCGAGAAGGGCGATGGGAGGTTGGCGTCGACGACGCTTGAGTACACCAGCGGCGATTTCGCGACCGCGCAGTTTGCCGGCGCACTCGGCGACACGACGACCCAGCGGATTCTACTGAGCCGCTCGGCATACTGGCAGAACCTGCTCAATACGTCGCTCAATCCGCCGCTGATTGCCGCGCGCAAGGCTAACGGCGACTGGATCAACGAGATGCAGAGCAGCACCGACCACTACATGGAGGGCAATGCTGAGCAGTACACGTGGATGGTGCCGTACAACCCGGGCGGTCTGATGGCGCTGCTCGGCACGCCGCAGACGGTCGTAACGCGCCTCGACCAGTTCTTCACTGTGCTGAACGCGGGGATGAGCTTACCGAACTTCTACATGGGTAACGAGCCGACCTTCGCGGTGCCGTGGCTGTACAACTGGACCGGCCGGCCGGCCGGCACCCAGCGCGTGGTTCAACAGATCATGAACACGGCGTTCAGCACGAAGCCCGATGGCCTGCCCGGCAACGACGATAACGGCGCGGTGTCTGGTTGGTACGTGTGGGCTGCGCTCGGGCTGTATCCGGAGATTCCGGGCGTTGGCGGCTTCGCGATCAGCAGCCCGCAGTTCCAGTCGATCAAGGTGAAGCTCGGCAGTGGCAAGACACTGACAATCAACGCGCCCGGCGCACCGGCGTCAAATTACGTGCAGAGCTTGACCATCGACGGCCGCAACCAGACTAGTACTTGGGTGCCGTACGACACGCTCGCGAACGGCGCGACGCTGAATTTCTCGATGGGCGGCGCGGAGTCGCAGTGGGGTGGGAGCGATTTGCCGCCGTCGTATGGCGTACCGGTCGCGACGACGCCCGCCGACAGCTTCAACAACCGCGGTTTCAGCGCGGATGGCGCGACCAATACCGACGGCAAGGGCGCGGACTTCGACGGCAGCTTGTATAGCTATTCGTCGAATGCGCTGGCGGCGGCTGGCGTGAAAGCCGGCGTGCCGTTCGGGTACGACGGCGCGAGCTTCGTGCTCGCGGGCGGTGCGTCGGCGCTCGACAATACCGTGACGGTTGGTCAGACCGTAATGTTGCCACCGGGGCCAGCGGGCCGTAGCCTGATCGTACTGGGGGCGGCGAACAACGGGCCGAGTGCGGGCGTCGCCCAGGTGAATTTCACGGACGGCACGAGTCAGTCGGTGACGCTCGCATTCGATGACTGGGCGTTAAACGGCGGAAAGGCCAGCGCGAATTCCGCGATTGCACTGACCATGGCATATCGCAACACGGGCGGCGGGCAGAAGGAAAATGTGACGACCTACATCTTCGCGCAGAAGATTGCGGTACCGGTTGGCAAGCGCGTGGCAAGTGTGACGTTACCGCGTCTTGTCAATGCAGGGAAGATGCACGTTTTCGGGATCGCGATGGGGAACTGAGCGCAAGGAAAGGCCGCGCCGTCCGGAAGGGGCGCGTGGCTTTTTTGGGGGGGGCATCTCGGGACTACGGGGAATTCGGCGCGGATCTTGAGGAAGAAGTACCCCTCGTCGCGGTACCCGTAGGCCCTGCGCTTGATGACCTTGATCGTGTTGTTGATGCCTTCAACGATGCTGGTATTGAGCGGATGACGACAGCTTGACCCTGTCTCGTTTCCACGTACCGCCAGTCATGCGGCGATCATGAGGCTAGCCCTAGAATAATGTCCAGTAAAGGAAAAGCGATGCCAGCACGAGGAGACCTGATATGGCAAGCACGGTATGCTCAACAGAAGTGCAGTCGATCACCAAAAATTAGGAATCCGGAATACATTTGACATAAGCTAAATTATCACCATTTCGGATTGTAGTGGCTAAGTTGTAATGTCCGCTTCTAGCCAAGTTCAAATTGTAAGCTTGCCGGCTCCCCGTCAGATCATGGAGCTGGCGATGTACCGAACAGCTCTGGTGACATTGAACATGCAAGAACTCGACCGTCTGAAGGTCTGACGGTCCGGCAGATCGAGCGACTGGATTTGGAGTTGGCCCAACGTGCGCTGTCGATCATCCGCGATCGCTACGCCGATTTCGGACCGACATTGGCTTGCGAGAAGCTGGGAAGCCCACGACATCCGGCTCGCCAATGAAACGGTCAGGAATCTGATGACGGAGGCTGGCTTGTGGCTCCCACGTCGACAGCGACCGCATATGCGCCGTGCGACGGCAAGACACCACCCGCGTTCCACCCGCCCCTTCACCCGACAATCACCCGCTGCCCCGGATTGATCTCCCCCGGATTGCTCGCCAGGTTCCGGTTGAGCTGCAGGATCTCGTTCAACGCGACATTGATCCGCTGACCGTCCGACATCCGCTGCTGTTCGTCGGCCGGTATGCGAGCGGCCGCAAGCAACGATCCTTCGTGAGTTTCCGCAATGGTCCACAACGAATCGCCGGCGACGACGTTCACCGTCAGCGGTGTTGGCGTCGGGCTCGGCGAACCCGTCGACGGCTGCGCCGGTGAGGACGGCGTCCCAGACGGCTGCGCATTCGGCGTCGATGACGCGGACGGACTCGGCTGAGCCGCCGGCGCCGTCGTCGCCCCGGGCGTCGGTGAGATCGAGGCCCCGGGCGTCGGCGTCGTGCTGCTGGAACCCGAAGGCGTCGGCGACGGCGACGGACCGGAACCGGGATGCTTGTTCTTGTCGTCCGATCCCGTCAACACCGAGATCACGCCGTACCCCTGCATGATCCCGAAGATCGCCACCGGGAACAGCGCGATGCCGGTCGGCAAGCGCGCGAGCCACGGCGTGGCATTCGGGAATTGCGTATGCAGACGCCCGGCGCCCAGCAACGCGCCGGACATTGCACCGAGCATGCCGGTCATCCCCTCGCCGAACGTATGCGCGGCCATTGCGCCGTGGATACCGCTTGCCAGACCGACGGCCGATGTCACGTAGTCGCCGGTCGCGCTCGCGATCCGCGCCAGCTGACTGCGATTCTCCGCATTCACGCCGCGCGAACCACCCTTGTAGACGATGCCGGTAGAGATGGCGCTGATGATCCCGCCCAAGGCCTGCCCGCCGGCCAGCCCGTCGCCATGGAGGAACTTGGCGCCGTTGATCGTGATCGAGCCTCCGTACCCTCCCAGGGCGAGCAGCCGCCCGACCCGGCCAACCGAGTGCCGCGGGCTGCCATGGTGCAGCAGTTTCAGCGACGTCCCGCCGACCACGCCCTGCATCTGCGCGAGCATGTCGGCAGCGATCGCCTGCGTGTGCGTCGCGGTTTCGTCGAACGACAGCGTCCCGTCCTCGTTGAGCGCGCGCAGCTGCGCGGCGGCGGCCTTGCCTTCGTGTGCAATCTGTTCGAGCTGCGTGCCGCGCGCGGCGGCGTCGAACCCGTTCGCCTTGAGTTGCTTCTGCAGCCCGCGCACGAGGCGGTCGACGGCCCGATCGAACGCGCGCGGATCGCCGTTCTTCAGGCTGGCGACCGCGCCGTGATGCAGCGCCTGGAACACGCGACCGACCCGCAGGCCGGCGTACAGCGAATTCGTCGCGGTGCCCACGAATTCGTTGCCCGTCGCGACGAGCGCACCCGCGGCGGTCCCGCCGGTCAGCGTGGCCGTGGTCATTTCGCCGGCAATCCGCCGTCGCGACGGCGGGCGTCGGGTCGTGCCGATCGGCTCGTCGTGCACGCGCAGTGCGTGCAGCTCCGCCTGCGCGCGCTCCGCGTCGGGAATCTCGACCTTGGCGAGCTGTGCGGTCTCCCGCCGGCTTGTACCGATCGGCTTGGTGCCATCGTTGATCAGCGCGGGATCGCGCACGACCGCGCGCCAGTGTTCGGCCGGGTCCGCGGCGGATGGCTGTGCGCGCGTGGTCACGCGGTCGGGCACGCTGTCGCCGTATTGCTTCAGCCAGCGTGCGGCGAACGTGCGTGCGCCCTTCTCCGTCTTGTTGCCGGGCCCGTTGCCGTCGCCCTTCCAGTGTTCGGTCGCATGCTCGATCGTCGCCTTGCGCGCCTGGTTCAGCCACACGGTCGTGTTGCCTTCGTAGAGCTTCTTGCGCAGCGCGGCTACTTCGGCGGGCGTCATCCCTTGCGCGGCACCGATCCGCTCGACCTCCGCGAACAGCAGCTGATGCTGGTTCGCCAGCGTCTGCCGGTCGACGCGCTCGAACACGCGCGTGAGCGCATCGGCACCGTGCAGGCGATCGATGATTTCCGGTCGCGCGCGGTTCTCGACGATCAGTTTCGCGAGCGCGCCGGTCAGGTCCTGGTTGCCGATGAAGTCGGCGCCGTGCGTGCCGAGCGACAGCCCGACGTGGACCCATTCGAGCCCCTCGCGCTCGAGCACGGCGCGCAACAGCTTCTCGTGCCCAGCGCCCGGCACCGATTCGGGCACCGCGTCCCAGCCGTGGAACGTGACCATCACGTTGGGCGCCGTGGTGTCGGGATGGTCGTTCGACCACTTCTCGAGCGCCGTCATGACGCGCACGTAGTCGTGATATGCGTCGTTGGTGCCCGACTGGTAGCGGTAGTCGGTGCCGGACACGAGCGCGCGCGACGGCGCCGTTTCGAGTCGGATCGCGAAGCCGGTGCGCGCCGCCTCGTCGAGCCAGCGATTCAGATGTGCGAGATGATCGAGCGCGAGCGCCGTCCCGTCCGTGCCGGGCGCCGGATGAATCATCCCGTTCTCGCCGTCGAACACGGCGTGCTTCTGGTCGCCGAGCGCCTTCACCGCGCGCAGGAAATCCGGATCGTGCGCCTTGCCGAGCACGGCCGCGAGCAGATGCGGATCGACCACGAGCGTGACGACCGGCGTCACACCGCCGTATTGCTCGACGATCTTGCGCATCAGCGCCGGATCGTCGCTCAGCGACAGCGAACGTGCCATCGGCACCATGCGGTCCTGCAACGCTTCGCTCGAGCGCGTGAAGAAATAACGGATCCGCTGATCGGCGACGGTGGCCGCGCCCAAGCGCCGGGTGCGCGCGCGCAGCTTGCCCGGCACCGGCAGGAAGCGCGACGCCGATGTCGACACGTCGCGCCCGACATACAGCTTGTTGAGCAGCGTGCGCCACATGCCCGGATCGACCATCACGGCCTGCGGCTCGCCCTTCAGCACGAGATTCACGTTGCCGGCGCGCTGCGCCTGCTTGTTGTAGGCCTCGATCTGGTCGTGCGTCGCGAAATAGTGCTCGGTCTTCGCGGCACCGTTGCGCAGGTTGAACGCGACGACGGTCGACGACGACAGCCCGGGCTGGTACGGCTCGATCGACAGCGGCGCGGGTGCGGTGCCGCTGCGCCGCAAGCGCTGCAAGTCGTTCAGCACCTCGTTGTAACCGTGCCGCGTCCGGGCCGCGAGCGCCCTGAACGGCGCCGAATGCTGGCCACGCGCTTCCGCGTCGGTCAACTGCTCGCGCAGCGCCTTCGCGCGCGCCTCGAGCGCCGCGACACGCGTCGGCCGCGCACTCCGCATGAACGCGCGCGGCGGCAGTTGCGTGAGCAGGAAATGCACGTCCGTGCCGAACCGGTCGTTGCCGATCGGCATTTCGTCGAGCGGCACGCCCTGATGATTCGGGTTGTTGGCGTGCCGGACCGCGTCGAACCACCGCATCTCGCCGTTGCGCGCGGCGATCACGCCGACCGGATCGTCGAGCGCCTCGGCCACGGCGCCGTCCGTTCTGAACACGTAGATCACGTGCTGGTTGCCGTCGACCGCACCGTTCCGGATCGCGGTCAGCAGGTGCGGCACGCTGTTGCCGCTGAAATCGACCGCGTTGAGCGCGGATGTGCTCGACGGCAGCAAATGCGGATCGACCGGCGGCCGCGTTGCCGTGTTGCCTTCACCCCCCTGCTCCGCCTGCGTGAGCGGCCGGCGAAGCGGCACCTTCGACTGGAAAAGATCGCCGAGCGAACGGTGCGGCGGTTTCTCTGCCGCGGTGGCTTCCTTCGCCGGCCGGAAGCCGCCGATTCGATCGACGGTTTCCGGCTTGACGTCGCTGACGACGAACCGGATGCCGCGTCGCGGTGAGCGCAGGACCGGAATGCCGCCCCTGCGCCGTCGCCGGAACACCGTGCGCAGATCCTGCTCGGGAATCTCGGTATCGCCGAGCGGCGCCTTCTCGTAGTACTTCCATTCGTGGTTCGTGTTGCGCTCCGCGTAGCCGAGCACCTTGCCCGTCTCGTCCTCGACCACGTGAATCCAGCGCTGCTCTCCCTCGACGGCACGCACGGCCTGACGCGGCCGCTTGAAACCCGGTGCGTCGTGCAGTTTCGCCACGGCCGCGGCGAGCGCGGTGTCGACCGGATGCCCCGACGCGGTCACGGACCACGACGACTTGCCGTCCCGCGTCTCGATCTTCGACGCGCCGCCGAACTGCATCAGCTCGTCGTGCGCGACCGGCGACACGAAGAAATCGAACTGACGGCGCGCCGTGCGCCCGCTGCTGCCGGTCTTCACGAGCGCCTTGCGCAGCGCGCGCGGCACGCGCTTGCCGTCCAGCATCCGCACGGGGCCGAGCGCGCCGTGCTCGTCCGTCTCGAGCACCGCGACGAACGCCGGCGCCGCGTGTTCGGCGTCGGCGGCGGGCGCGTCTGTGTGCGCGGTGATTAGCACGTGCGCGTTCGGGCCGAGCTGGCGCCCCAACCCGTCGAGCGTCGGCGCGCGCCGGCCGTCGACGCGCGTGAGCGTGCGCCGGCCGAGGCTGTCGAGCCACGTCGCGGCAACGGCCTGCGGATCGCTCGCTTCGGCCACCGCGGCGCCCTCCGGCACGGCCGGCGGGTTCGCATGACCGGATACGGCGGCAGGCGCTGCCGCGCCGGACGATTCGCCCGCCGTACCCGCAAGGCGACCGGCCGCCGGCCCCGCGTGGCCGATCGTCGGCCAGGTCGGGCGGCCGTCGGTCGCCCCGACCGCACGCATGCCGCCGGCGTGGACGGCCGTATAGCCTTCCGGCAAGCCCGAGCGATCGATGCCGACGAGCCGGTACGACACGTCGCCGGTCGCCGCGTCGCGGGTGCGCACGACGTACATGTCGACGCCGGCCGGCTTGACCAGTTCGCCGCCATCGGGCGTGGTGATGCGCAGCGCGCGAGCCGGATCGTGGCCGAGCGCCGACAGCAGCACCACGTCGGTCGGTGCCGCGCCCTCGACCGCGGCGAGGTTCGCGGACGCGCTGGCCGCGACGCGCTCCTGCGGCGTCAGGTTGCCCTGTGCGAATGCGGTGCCGTCCGGCAACGCGTCGGTTTGCACGTAGGCGTGGTTCCGTGGGCCGGTATGCGCGGCATCGATTGCCTGCCCGAGATCGCCGTGCGCGACCGTCGGCGCGCCTTCCGGCAACGCGAGCCGGGCATCGGCCGCCGAACGGGCCGGCGCGTGCGTGGCGGCGGTAGCCGGTGCATCGGGCACCGTGCCGCTGAACCGGAACCAGCCGTCCTCGGGATCGAGCGCGCCGAAATCGGTGCCGCTGCCGAGTTCGATGCTGCCGTCGTGCGTCACGAATTCCACGCGCAGGTGGGTCAGCCCGGCCGCGTCGAACGCCTGCATCACCCCGTCGATCACGCGGGTCGGCTCGGGGCCGTCGAGGAAGTAGCTCGGCCAGCGCTGGCTCACCGTGCCGCCGGGTTGCGTCACGCGCGCCGCGTCGCCGATCACGCCGGGCCGGTCGGCCAGCGCGGTGCGGAACGGATGATCGAGCGTGACCGATTCGAACGTGTCGTCCGGAATCGCGGTGAAATCGTAGTCGGGATCGGCAAACGTCGGATCGGCCACGCGCGGCACCGTCGGGCGTGGCGGCGGATCGCCGAGCGGGCGCGACGCGGTACGGGCGGTCGTCGCGGCCGGCTCCGCGTCGCGGCCCGCGGGGAGCGCCGGCCGGCCCGCGCGTGCCGGATCGCCGCGGAAGCTTTGCATCGGCAGCCGATCCTTGTCGACCTGGCCGGTCAGTCGCGTGCCGCGTACCGTGGTCGAACCGTCGGGCTCGACGAGCAGGATGTCCGGCGGCGCCCAGACCGATGTCGGCCGTCCGGTCAGCTCGGACAGGCGCTGCGCGAGCGCCGCCGCGAAGGTCGTGCTGGCCGCCCGTACTTGCCCGGGCGCGATGCGCAACGGATCATGCTTGTTCGATCCGCCGAAGCACGAATACAGCGTGACGTCCTGCCCCGGTTCGAGATGCGGCGCCACGCGCTCGGCCACCTCGTCCGGCGTGAGCGGACGGCCTTCCGGGCCCAGCATCGCGTCCGCCGATATCCCGTGGCCGAACACGACGTGATGGCCGGGCGGCGACATCAGCCCGCGCGCGCCGATCGGATGGAGCGGATCGTCGGGCGGCATCAGCAGCGTATCGGCCGGACGCAGGAACTCGGGGTGTTGCGTCGCGTCGACGCCGGTCACGTCGTCGAACCCGGGCTGCAGCACCGACTGACCATGAACCGTCGTCGTGATGACGCCGTCGTTGGCGATCCGGCGGTCCGTATAGACGCGGCTGGTCTTCGGATAGATTTTCTGCGTTTTCCCCGACAGGCCGTCGTCGGCCTCGGCTTCGGCGACCTGCTCGACGCGCGCGGCCCATTCGTCCGCCGTGAAGATCTGCCCCGGCCCGACTTCGACGAGCGGAGTCGTCTCGTAGACGGGCGGTTCGCCGGGTTCCGCATCCGGAGCGAGCCGCGGATGCGCGGGCCCGCCCGGCGACACGCCCTGGCGTCCGCCATCGCCTTGCGGACCGCCGACGCCGCGGCGGCCGCTGTCCGAGTCCGGATCGATCTGCGCGTCGATCGGCCGCACGGGCTCGACCGGTGCATCGCCATGCGCGGCCGTGCGCGCCGCCGGTTCGCCGCGCTGGGCGAATACCATCGGCGGATCGCTCGCGTCGGGCGCCTCGGGCAGATGCAGATAGAGCCGCGTCGCGACGTCGGGATCGTTTGCCGGCAGGATGATCTTGTCGTCGATCGGATGCAGTTCCAGCGCGCCGGTGCCGCGCACGGAGTTGGACGTGATCGATGCGATCACGGGCACCTGCAGTTCGTACGCGAGCTCCTGCGCGAACGAATAGCCGCCGGCGCCGAGATAGCAGCCCGTCAGCAGCACGCCGTTGCCTTCCGTATAGGCCGGGTCGTCGAGCAGCTTGCGCGCGAATTGCCGCGGCGAAATCGTCTTGCCGCCTTCCGTGACGGCGGCCGCGCTGTCCAGGGTCACGTCGCGCGGCGCCGTGCCGTGCGACTCGGCGATGTCGAACCCCGACACCTTCAGGAACTGGCGTGCGGTCGCGTGGCCGAGCAGGTTCACGACGTTGGAACCCGGCACGGGCCGCAGTTCCAGAGGATTGATCCGGACCGGCTGCGCGCCGCCCGGCGAGAACTTCCCGTTCACGTCGGGCTCGATCTCGAAGCGCGCAAGCCGGCGGCCCGGATTGGGGAGCGCCCGCAGCCATCCGGCCGCGTCGTCGTCGCCCAGCCGGCCGAATACCGGCGCCTGGATCAGATCCGCGAATTCCTGCAGCAACTCGGGATTGGCGCCGCTGCGCGGCCCCTCCAGCGCGATCGGCGTGCCCGGCGTATAGCCTTTCCACGCCAGCTCTTCCAGCGCATGCGTCATCTCGAGCGCGCTGGCCGACCGGCCGCTGCGCGGATTGATGATCGAACCGCGCTTCGTCAACAGGCGCCACACGTACACGCCGATCGGCACGCGCGCATCGCCCGTGGTGGCGCTGCCGCCCCACTGGTTCGATACCGGCCGCGGCGCGACGCTGCTCCAGTTGACCGGATGCGCCCCCTGGTCGATGACCGCCAGCGCCGGCGAGAACCGGTACGTACGCGGTTCGCCGCTGACCGAATGGTCCGGCACGCCGGCCTGATCGGGCGCGCCGGGCTCGATCAGGATACCGCCCGTATAACCGGAGTCGGGGCTGCCGTCGGCCCGATAGCGCGGCGAACGCCATGCGACGAAACCGCTTGCGCCGTACACGTCCACGCCCAGCACGTTCGCGAGCAATTGCGCGAGCGGACTCACGCGCGTGCCGGCGCCGCACGCATAAAGAATGACCGGCGACTTGCCGTCCCAGCCGCTCTGGCGAATCAGCGCGGCCATGTCTTCGGCGCTCATCGCCTTGCCGGTCGCGCTCGCGAAGGCGTCGGCCCATGCATGCGCGTACACGGCGAAGTAGCCGGGCGGCACCGGCATCAACGGCCGCTCGCCCGCCGGCAGCCGGTTCTCGGGCTGGCTCGGGTTGTCCGAATAGATCGCGAGATCGGCTTCGCGGCGCGGATACGCGGCCCACTGCGTTTCGCGCATGCCGAATGGCGCGTTGATCACGTCGACGCGTCGGCCGCCCTCGTAGCGAATCAACGGCTTCTGCGGATCGAAGCCGCGCGGGTACACGACACGCAGCGTGCGGTCGTACGCATCGTTCATCGACAGCATGAACGCATCGCCGGCGTCGGTCAGCCCGACGTGGCCGACCACCGCTTCGGGCGGCACCGAGCCGTCCGCGGCGAGCGCCCCGTGATCGACCAGCGCGATCCGGTAGCGGCCGCCCGCCACGCCGTCGGCGCCGACCATCAGCGCGTCGTGATACGTCGTGTAGCGCGTCACGCCGATCGTGCCGCCTTCGTCGGGCGCAACCGCCGCCCGCGCCTTTGCATCGTCGGCCGCGTTCGCGCGCCGCTGGTCCGCCCGCGCCGCGCTCAGGTCGTCGACGATGTTGCCCTTTTCGGTCGCGGGCAGCCCGTGTTCCTCGGGGTTGCGTACGTTGCCTTCCGGGTCTTCCAGCGCGTACACGTAGTACTCGACGTCCTCGAGCCGGTTGCCGCTCTCGATGATTCCACCGACCACCTCGCTCAGCATCGCCGGATCGGCCGCCACATGCGCGGGGATCTCCCAGGACGGCGGATGCGCGCCGTTTGCCGGCATGCCGGCCCTGGCCGTCGACGCGGCGTCGCCAGCCAGCGCATCGGCGACGGCCGGCGTCGCTTCGCCGTCGGGCGCGAGCCGCGGTACGATCGCGGCGTCGTCCGGCGTGCCCTGCATGCGGTGCGCGCGAAACCACGACGCGATGCGCGCCCGCAGCCCCTTGTCGGCCGGCGCGACCGCGCCGCCGTCGTCGATCGGTTCGCCGAAGCTGTTCGCCTGCTCCTCCGCGTGCTGCCACGGATTGCCAATCTCGCCGACCGCGAGACGCTGGTTCGCCAGCCCGTTGCCGTACAACGTATCGACGACGTTGATCGCGACCGGCCGCGACATCGTCGTCGGCGCGGGCGTCTTCGTGATCGCTCGAATCGGCCGCTCCATCAGCGTGTGCGAGCCGAGCCCCATCTGCGCGATGCCGATGCCGAGGTTGAGCAATTGCTGCGCGCGATCGGAATCGGACATCGCGTCCCAGTTCTTGACCAGCGACACGCCCTGGTCCGCCATCTGGTAGCCGCCGATCACGCCGCCCGTGACATTGAATACGCCGGCGGTCTTGCCCGTCGTCTGCGCGAGCGACTGGAACGCGTCGGCTTCCTGCGTGAAACGGCCGAGGCCTGCCACGTCGGCCGCGGCGCCGTCGCCGCGCGATGCGACCGTCAGCAGGTCGGAGACCCGCCCCGTCGTGCGCAACAGCGACGATGCCTCCGCGAGCGACTTCGCCGCCACGCCGAGCCCGCCGCCGGCGATGCCCGCGCCGCTGCCGATCAGGCTGATCCAGTCGCCGCGCGCCTGTTCGTTGCCGAAGCCGATCGACTGGCCGTGATCGCTCAGGTTCTTCAGGTCGCCGATCGCGGCAGGCACGCCGACGGCCATGCCCGCGCCGACGGCCGTCCACGCGGCGCCGAGCATCAGGCCGCCGACCGGCGCCCCGATGCCGCTCGCGACCAGCACGACGCCGCCGGCCGCGGCAAGAATGCCGGCGCCCATTTCGAGGATGTGTTCGGCGTGCTGGTACCACTCCGTCTTGTGCGCGTCGATCGGCTGGTATTGCGAGAAACCGCCGGACGCCGGACCGTTCGTCAGGCTTTTCGGCACGTACAGCTTGCCGTCGTCGGACAGCGCATTGTTGTGCTGATAGTCGTCGACGGAGTCGTACTTCCAGCCGCGATCGTCGATCAGCTTGTACTGGTCCGGATGCCCCTCCACCTGCACCTTGAACAGCGCGCTCGGCGCGGTGCCGGTCCCCTTCGACACGTAGTAGATCGGCACGAGCGACACGACCGCGTGGTCGCCGCCGACCTTGCGGATCTGATCGACGACGGTCTGGATCATCTGCGTCGCGGCCGAATTCCTCGCGTACAGCGACTGACTGTTAACCGCCGTGCCGCTCGGCAACTGCCCGTTGCCGACGATCAGTTGCTCGAGCATCGCCATCGACGGCACGTCGTTCCGGTCGGTCGGCGTCACGCCCGGGTCGTCCGGCTGAATCCCGAGCCCGGCGCCGACGAAGTTCGTCATCTGATTGGAGCCGGTGGTGAACGTATAGGACTTGTCGTCGAAGTGCTTCTGGAAGTCGTCGAAATACGCCTTCAACTGCTTGTCCGGATCGGCCTGGAACAGCTTGTAGCTGGCGTTGGCGGTGTCCTTGTTCTGCTTGTCCTGGGCATTCTTGGTGCCCTGGTCGTAACGCAGCTGGAAGTCGTTCGCGAAGCCCGAACGGAACCGGTCGTCGTTCTGCATCTTCGACAGCAGCGCCTTCGACAACGTCGGGTCGACGCCCGACGACAGCGCCTGCCGCACGCCGTCGAACCCGTAGCCGGCGTCGCCGCCGCGCAACGTATAGATCATCGTCTTCGCGTTGCCGTTGGCGTCGAGCAGCCAGCTCGCGACGTCGTCCTCGCGATGCACGGGCGCGCCGCTCGCGGTCGGCTGCTGATCGGCGAGCCCGACCGCCGTGCTGAGGCCCTTGTAGAACTCGATGCCGTCGCCGTAAGGCTGCGGCCTGCCCGTGTTCGACTGCGTCCACTTGTTGCCGAAATCCTTCTCGACGGTATCGAGCACGACGCCCGCGAATTCGGGCGGCGCATTGGCGAGGATGTCCTGCATCCACTTGCCGGCCTTGTCGGCATTCATCCGGCCGTCGACACGTGCCTGCATGCTGGCCTGGTCCGTCGCTTGCGAATCGGGCTTCTGCATCAGCGGATCGATCTGCGAATGGATGAAGTTCGCGTTGAAATGCGGCTGGCCCGCCTGCGTCCACAGCGTCTGGCGTTCGTCCAGCGAGAACGACGCGTTCATGTTGGTCTTCAGCACCTGAAGCGCCGCGCCCGGATTGCTGCCCGGATTCTCCATCAGCCGCGCGACCTGCTGCTTCGTGTACTGCAGCCGCACCTCGGGCGCCGCCGCAAGCAGCGTCTGAATCTTCTGATAACCGGGGTTGTTCTTGTCCGCCTGCGCCTTCGCCATCGCATAGGCAAACACACCGCCCGCCTGGTTGATCTGCGCGTTCAGTGCGTTGGCGTCGGCGTCGCTCAGGCCGTCCGTGCCGACCTTGATACCCGTCAGCTTGACGAACGCCTCGGCGAGCGGATTCTGCTGGGCGAGGAGCTTCTCCTGCGACGACAGCTTCGGATCGTTCGGGTCGACGGTCACACCCGTGTCCTGCATCAGCGCGAACGTGACCGGGTCGGACTGCGCGAGCTGTTTCATCTGCGGCGACAGCGACGGATCGTCGGGATTGATCGTCGCGATCGTGCGCTTGAGCTGGCTCTCCTCGCCCAGCGCGTCGACGAGGCCGGTGTACCACATGCCGTCGTGATTCTGCTTCACCGACGCGACGACCTGCTTCTGCTCGTCGGCCGTCACGTAGGTGAGCGCGGTGTCGTCGCCGCCCGTCACGACCTTGTCGTACTGGCTCTGCGCCTGCGACAACGCCTGCGTGATGTCGGCCTCGTCGGCGCGGCGCAATCCGCCGGGCTCCTTCTGCCACGCCGCATAGTCGGCCTTCGCGTCGTTCAGGCGCAGCGTCGCGGCCGACGTGCTGTATTCGTGGCGCAACGCGGAGGTGAGCGCCGTGTAGGCGTCGTTGGCGTTCGTGTCGGCCGTGGTGGCCGCCTGGCGCAATTGCGCGCCGGCGTCGGGATCGGCGCGCCGGATGCCGCCCGGCAACGCGTTGTAGCGCTGCACGTCGGCGTTCGCGTCCTGATCCTTCTGCATCGCCACCGCGAACTGGAACGCCTTCACGTTGGTCGCCCGCTCGGGCACGGATTCGGCCGACACCGCCTTTTGCGCATCGTCGAGCACCGAGCCGAGCACCGGATCGTTCGGCGACGCATTGCGCAGATCCGAGGCCACGCCCGCGATCGCCTTGTTCGTGTCGCCGCCGCCGTCGGCCGCGACGCGCATCTGGTTCTCGACGGCCGCCTGCACCGAGCCCCATGCGGCTTCGGCCTTCTTCACCTGGTTGTCGAGATCGGCTTGCGACGCGCCCTGGTCGTGCAGACGCTTGAGCGCCGCCATTTCGGCCTGCGCGAGCTGCAGCAGGCGCTGCGTCTCGGCCTGCGCGGCCGCGAGGGCCTGCTGTTCCGCCGTCTGGGCCGGCGGAGCGCTGCCGGCCCCGTTCGTCGGTGCCGGATCGTCGTCATTCTGCGGCTGCGGCACGTTCACCGGTCCGCCCCCGCCCACAGCCATCAACACCATATCCGTTCTCCCGCGGCATGCGTGACGTGCCGGCACAGCGGCAGGCGGGCCACGCGCAATAGTCCATTGTGCAGAACGGCCGCGCGTGAAAAAGTCGCGCATTACGTAGTCGCCGGCCGGGTTGCGGCGGCACGGGAAGGCGCATGCTACGAACGCAATGAACCCGATGCGGCGATTCGGCCCTTGCCGTTTCGGGCGGAAAATTTTGCTGGTCGCCGCGCGCGACGTCAGAAATACATGCCGCCTCCCACCGGAAACGCGGTAACGCACGACCTTGCGCGATGCAACATCACGCGGCCGGCTCCTGAAAATGCCGACGCTCCCGCCGAACCGCCTCGTAAATGCCGAATCCTTCCGCACACGCGATGGTTCCATTTCGTGCCGATTCGACGAAAACACCCTGCGTCGAACCGCCGCGATTCCACGCGATTTCGCAGAGGACCTTTCCTGTGCAGCGCCTTAATCGACGGTCGCGCGATCTCCAATAATGGCCGCTCGATCCGTCGGCCGGCGCGCCGACGCGACCCACCGGCGATCGGGCCGGAGACCAACGATAAAAAATCCTATGCATTCCTATAAAACCATCCAGCCCGCCAACGCGCGCGTTGCCACGCCGCATGCCGTCCGTCGCGGCCGTCGTACCGGCGCGCTCCCGGGGACCGTGCTCGCCGCCTGCGCGGCCGGCCTGATTCCGTGCGTCGCGCACGCGCAGAGCAACGTGACGCTGTACGGCCTGATCGATACGTCGATCACCTACGCGACCAACCAGCGTACGCAAGGCGCCGGTTCGCCCGGCAGCGGCAGCGTCGGGCTGACGAGCGGCGCGTTGAACGCGTCGCGCTGGGGGCTGCGCGGCCGCGAGGATCTCGGCGGCGGGATGGCGGCGGTCTTCACGCTCGAGAACGGCTTCTCGGGCACGACGGGCAAGCTGTCGCAGAAAGGCGTCGACATGTTCGGCCGTCAGGCATGGCTTGGCATAAGCTCGCGCACGGCCGGCACGCTCACGTTCGGCCGCCAGTACGACCTGATCCTCGATTTCGTGACGCCGCTCGGCGCGTCGGGCCCGGGATGGGGCGGCAACCTCGCGGTGCATCCGTACGACAACGACGACTCGAACCGCAACCTGCGCATCAACCACGCGGTGAAGTACACGAGCCCGACGTATCGCGGGCTGACGTTCGGCGCGATGTTCGGATTCTCGAACACGGCCGGCGCGTTCTCGAACAACGCCGTGTGGAGCGCGGGGCTCGGGTATGCGAACGGGCCGCTGAAGCTCGGCGCCGGCTACCTGAAGATCAGCCGCGACCGCAATGCGCCAAATCCGGACGGCGCATTGAGCACGGTCGACGGCTCGGCGACGATAACGGGCGGCAACCAGCAGATCTGGGCCATGGCCGGCCGCTATGCGTTCGGCCCGCATTCGGTCGGCGCCGCGTGGTCGCACTCGGCCACCGACGGCGTGAGCGGCGTGCTTCAGGGCAGCGGCATCACCCCGCTGAAGGGCGAATCGCTCGTCTTCGACAACTTCTCGGTCGATGGCCGCTACTTCGTCACGACGGCATTCAGCGTGGCCGCCGCGTACACGTATACGATGGGCCGTTTCGACACGCGCACGGGCCAGACGCGCCCGAAATGGAACCACGTGGTCACGCAGGCCGACTACGCGTTCTCGAAACGCACGGACGCGTATCTCGAAGCCGTCTATCAAAGCGTGAGCGGCGGCAACGGCAATCCCGCGTTCAACGCGACCGTCTGGACGATGACGCCCTCAGCCAACAGCAACCAGCTGGTGGTCGCGCTCGGGTTGCGGCACAAGTTCTGATGCCCCGCGATGCGTGACACGCCCGCACCGGCATCGCACATCACGCATCGCCGCGCATGCCGCGGTTTCCGCGCAAGCAAGAATGCGTCCTGCGTCGTTCCCGTGTGAAAAATGAGAGAAACTGGTCACGCTGTGACATTTTTCCTAATCTAATTGCAGCGGCGCCGTGCTTCGGCGTTCCGGCCGAGACAATCTTTCATATGGCGCATCGCCGGCTTACGAAAGCGCATCGCGCACGGAAGCCGGCACTTTCGCGCCGTCTCGCCGGATGCGTGACGCGGCAGTTCGCGCGCACCACGCTTTCCTCGCAGTCAACCGCAGGAGACGCACGATGAGCAAAACGAACCGATTTGCGGTCATGGCAGCCTTCGCGCTGCTGGCGGGTTGTCACCACGCGGCGAAAACGCCCGAGAATGCGGAGATGGCGCCGGCGCCATCGAGCGAAGCGGTCGCGACGGTGGCGGCCGACGATCTCAACAATCCGAACAGCCCGCTCGCGAAGCGCAGCGTCTACTTCGATTTCGACCAGTACTCCGTGAAGCCGGAATACCAGACGCTGCTGCAGGCGCACGCCGACTACCTGCGCAGCCACCCGTCGCGCCGCGTGCTGATCCAGGGCAACACCGACGAACGCGGGACGTCCGAATACAACCTCGCGCTTGGCCAACGCCGGTCGCAAGCGGTGATGGGCGCGCTGGAAACGCTGGGCGTGCAGGCTTCGCAACTCGAAGCGGTCAGCCTCGGCAAGGAAAAACCCGTCGCGCTCGGTCACGACGAGGATTCGTGGGCGCAGAACCGCCGCGCCGATCTCGTCTATCGTTGACCGGATGCCGCCGCGACGGCGGCATTCCGGCTACGCATCCCGTGACGTAGCGAATCTGCGGGGGGCGCGCCGCGCCCCGGCGGCGTGCGCGTGCGAACGCGTGCGCCGCTCCGTTTCGCCCTGTGCCGAACGCAAAAAGCATGGAATAAACCGCCCGCCGGAAACGTTTCGTCATCGCGCGGTCGCCGGTTCACGCGAACCGCCCTGCCGCGCGGCCTTCTCGGCGAAAGGAGAGTGAAATGAGTTCCGCAAGATTGGCCGCGGCGCTGCTCGCGGCGCTGATGCTGGTGCTGTCGGCCGGATGTACGTCGTCGGGTGGCGGCATGTCGCAAGGCCCCGGCATGAGCCGGTATGGCGGCGCGGGCGGCAGCGGAGGTGGCGGTGGCGGCGGAGGGGGCGGCGGCTACTGAAGCGCCGCCGGAAAGGCTCGAGCGGGGCGTCACGCACGCGCGCAGCCGGAAGCCGGCCGCCTCGCGCGCGACGCCCCGCTTCGTCGCACGACTTACCGACGCATGGCCTTCACGTCGGCCGGCGTGACGCTCGCGGGCTGGCCGCCCCACGTCGCGCGCAGGTAATTCGCGAGCTGTGCGAGTTCGTCGTCGCTCAGCGTGTGCGCGAAACCAGGCATCGGCTGGAGGTTCTCGAAGCCGGCGAACTTCTGCTCGTCGATGCCGTCGAGCATCGCGACCAGCAGGTTGCGCGCATCGCCCTGACGCAGCGTCGAATTGCCGTTCATCGGCACCGCCACGTGCGGCTTGCCTTCGCCGTCGAAACCGTGACAGCCCGCGCACACCGCGAGATACACCGAGCGGCCGGCCGCGAGCTGCGCGGCATCGGCCGACACCGGCTTCACCGGCTGCGGCGCCGGCGGCGTATCGCCGAGCAGGTACACGGACAGCGCGCGCAGATCGTCCTTCGTCATGTACTGCGTGCTCAGATGCGCGACCGGATACATTTCGCCGAACGCCGAGCCTTGCGGCGCGATGCCGACGCCGAAGAACGTCTGCAGGTCGGTGCCCGTCCAGCCGCGCGCGGCAAGGCCGGCCGGCGTGATGTCCGGCGCGGCCACGCGGCCGAGCGCGGCGCCCGCGAACGGCTTCGCGCCGTCGAGCTGCCCCGTGAACGCACGCGGCGTGTGGCATTCCGCGCAGTGGCCGAGCGCGCCCGCCAGATAGCGGCCGCGCTGCCAGTCGGCGGACCGGCCGGTCGATGCGTCGGGCAGGCTGTCCTTCAGGAACACCATGTCCCAGAACACCATGCCGAAGCGCAGGTTGTACGGAAACTTGAGTTCGTGCGCGCGGTTTTCCTGCGCGACCGGCTTCACCGTCTTCAGGTAAGCGTACATCGCGTCGGTATCGGCGCGCGTGAGCTGCCGGTACGACGTGTATGGCATCGACGGATACAGACGCTTGCCCGGCGCCTTGCCGTCGTGCAGCGCGGCGTAGAAGTCGTCCGCGCTCCAGCCGCCGATCCCGTGATCCTTGTCGGGCGTGATGTTCGAACCGTAGAACGTGCCGAACGGCGATTCGAGCGGCGCACCGCCGGCGAACGGCGCGCCGTCCTTCGCGGTGTGGCACGCCGCGCAGTCCGCGGCCTTCACGAGATAGCGGCCGCGCGCGATCTGGTCGGCGCCGGGCGCGCCGGAAGCCGCGTTCGAAGCCGGCGCGTCATGGCCGCCGCAGGCGGCGAGCAGCAGCGCGCAGGCGGCCGCGAGTGCGGGCAGGCCCGCGGCCCGCGCGGCACGATGGGCGAATATGCGTTTCATGCGGCGTCCTTCACGAGTCCCGGCGTCGTCAAAATCACGTCCTTCACGGCTTCGTAGTAGCGGACATAACCGGTGCAGCGGCAGATGTGCGCGTTCAGCGCGTCGGTGATCGTGCGCTCGACGTCGGCCTTCGCGACCGGCTCGCGCTTCAGGCGTTCGATCAGCACCGTCGCCGCGTTGACGAAGCCCGGCGTGCAGTAGCCGCACTGGAAGCTGAAGTGCTCGAGGAACTTCTGCTGGATCGGCGACAGCTCCACCACTTCGCCGGCTTCGTTGCGCTTCGCGTGGCCTTCGATCGTGCGGATCGAACGGCCGTGGAAGAAGTGCGCGCCGGTGATGCACGTGCGCATTTCCTCGCTCGTGCCGTCCGGCTTGTCGACGATCACGACGCACGCGTGGCAGATGCCCTGCCCGCAGCCGAGCCGCGAACCGGTGAGGCCCGCATACTCGTGCAGGAACTCGATCATCATCAGCCCTTCGGGCACCTGCATCGGGCCGACGGACTTGCCGTTGATGTTCACCGACAGCGGTTTCTGCCGAAAGCGGACGAGCGGACGCTCGACGGCGGCCGGTGCGGCAGCGGGCGCCGATGCCGGGGCGGCCGAAGCCGCATTCGGCGCGGATGCGCCGGTCGCGGCCGCGCTGGCGCTCGCGGCCGACGCGGTGGTTTGGGCGGTCGTCATGCGAGCACCTCCTGAATCTTTTGCGGGGTCACCGGCAAGTCGGTGAAACGATGGCCGATCGCGTGCGCGATGCCGTTCACGATCGCGCCGACGACGGGAATCATCACCACCTCGGCGACACCCTTCGGCGGATCGGTCTCGGACAGCGGCGGCAGGATGTCGCCCGTCTGCGACCACACGGCGACGTCGGTCGCGCGCGGCAGCTGGTAGCGGTTGAAGTTCCACGTGCCGTTGCCGGGGCCGTCTTCGTAAAGCGGCAGGTATTCGTGCAGCGCATGGCCGATGCCCATCGCGAGGCCGCCCTGCAACTGGCCCGACACGAGTTGCGGCGAGATCTGGTTGCCGCACTCCATGATCGAGTGATGCGTGAGCAGCTCGACCTTGCCGGTCGCTTCGTGCACGGCCAGCTCGACGAGCGTGCCCACCGCCGTGTAGTACGTGACGGCCGCGTTGTTGCGGCTCGTCGGCGGGATGAACACGCGTTTGCGGTCCAGCACGCGATAGCCGTTCGCGGTCGGCGCCAGCGTGCCGTGCATCGCGGTGGCGCCGGCCGGCGCGGCGGTGCCCGGCATCGGGCCGTCGTCGCCGGTCTTCGGCGCGCCGACCCGCAGCGACAACCCGTCGATCGGCAGACGATCGACCGCGCCGCCCACGTCGAACTCCGCGTCGGTCCATTGCCAGCGGTTGAACACGTGCACGACGGCGCCGGTCGGCAGGCCGAGCGCATGCGCCTGCTTCGCGAGCTGCTCGAACGTCAGCGGCTCGAGGCCGTCGGCGGTCAGCTTGCCGTCGACCCAGCGCGCGTCCTCGATGCGGATCGTGTACGGCGCGGCCTGGCCGCCGCCGAGACCGCGCGTCCAGATCGACATCGCGGCCGGCCACAGCCCGTAGCGGAACACCGCGCGCGCGGCTTCGCGCGTGCTGTGCGTGAAGTAGTACGCGGAGTTCGTCGCGCTCGACGGCGACGCATAGCCCGGCGACCAGCGCGGATTCGCGCTCAGCCGGTCCTGGTCGGCCTGCGACATCAGGTACGGATCGCCGCTCGTCTCGACCGGCAGATCGGGCCATTCGGTCACGGCAACACGCACCTCGGTCGCCGGGCGGCCGAGCCACTTCGCGACCGCGACGGCCTGCGACGTCGACATCCCCGTGCCGATCTCGGCCGCCGTGTGATGCAGCGACACCTTGCCGTTCTCGTCGAATTCGACCTTCGCGAACGATGCCTCGGCACCCGTGCCGAAATCCTTCTGCACGCACGCGAAGCCGACGCCGTAGCGCTTGCCCGGGTTCGTCGCCTCGAATTCGGCCTTGCGCGCCGCACGGCGCGTCCACAGCGGATGCTGCCTCGCGCGCTCCAGCACTTCGTCGACGCGCAGCGCGCCGGCGGGAATCGCGCCCTGCGTGTTCTTCATCCCCGAACGCAGCGCGTTGCGCAGGCGGAACTCGATCGGATCGAGGTTCAGTTGCGCGGCGATCTCGTCGACCGCCATCTCGGTCGCGGCCATGCTCTGCAGCGTGCCGTAGCCGCGCGCGGAGCCGGCGTCGATCGCGCGCGACGCAATCGCGACCGCAGCCAGGTCGCTCTTCGGGAAGTAGTAGATCGATTGCGCGGCCGTCGCGCCGACCATCGCCACGGACGGCGAGAAGTTCGAGCGCCCGCCGCCGTTCGCCTCGAAGTCGCCCTTGAACGACTGCATGAGACCCGTGTTGCGATCGACCGCGATCCGGTAATGCATCTTGAACGCGTGGCGCTTCAGCGACGTCTGGAACTGCTCGTAGCGGTCGTTCGCGAACCGCACCGGGCGGCCGTCCGCGTACAGCGCGCAGACGAGGCCGTAGAACGGCACGTTGCAGTGATCCTTCGAGCCGTAGCCGACCGTGTAGCACGGATGCACGAACAGCTTCTTCACCGGGAAGCGGCATTTCGCGACCATCGCGGCCGCGTTCTCCGCCACTTCGAGCGGCGACTGGGTCGGCACGACGAGGTGCATCGACTGCGTCGCGGCGTCGTACCAGCAGTTCGCGTTGTCGGGTTCGAGCGCGGCGGTATCGACCGACTGCGTGCTGTACTCGCGATCGAACACGAGCCAGTCGGCCGACGGACGATCGAGCTCGGCGGCGATCCGGCCGGCCAGGAACATCCCCTGCTCGTCGAGCCTGCCGTGCTCCTTGCCGTCCGGCCAGACCGGCAGGTGCTTGCGCATCATGCTCGGGAAGATCGGCGCGTCCTTCAGGCTCGAATAGACATCGTCGTCGTAAGCCGTCTTGCCGCCCACCCGCACGTAGCGGAACGTGCCCCACGGATCGCGCTCGAGCGGGCCCGTGACCGCGCCGTAGCGGATCACGTCGTCGCGGAACTTGAGCGCGTTCTTCGCGAAGCGGAAGCGCGCGAAGTCGTGATAGATGAGGATCGCGACCGCATGGCCGAGATACGCGGGGGTCTTGCCGGCCGGCAACAGCATGTCGTCGCCGTAGAACGTCGGGAACGCGACGCCGTCGCGTGCGAGATCGTCGGCCGTGACCACGCGGTCCGGCTTCAGTTCGTCGCCGAGCAGCGACAGGTCGAAGCCCTCGTAGATGCGGTCGGCCTGCGTGGCGCGGAGGATCAGCGCGTGCGACTGCTGCTGCGGCCAGTGCGGCATGTCGGCTGCGCGCACGTCACGGGCGAACACTTTCGAGCCCGTGACCTTCGCGATGCCGTCGATGCGGAATTGGGGGATGCCGGTGACGCTATCCCATTTGACGGGGGTGAGGAGATTTTCTTCGAAGAGCGCCGCGAACGCGCGGCTGCCGATGGGCGCGACGTAGACCGCGACGCCCGCCAGCACGCTGGCTTTCAGAAAACCCCGCCGTGACAGGCCGTGGTTTTTCATGTGGGGGGGAACCTCCTGATGCGGCTCGGACGGCGATCGGGTGTCGCGGCGTTCGGAGCGGCGCGCATTCTGGCATTGTTTTCGATATATCGCCTATAGTATTTCCCGCATGAATTACTTATTGAATTTCTTATAACGAGATTCAGACGGGCTGCGGCGTCCGGTCGCGGGCGACATACGGGCGCGATTGGGCGGTGTCACGGCGGGCGCATCGATCGCCGCGCGCTGATCGCCGCCATGGGCGAGCCATGTGCGGCGCGCTGAAACCGGTCCGCGAGCGGTCGCCCGAGATCGTCCCGCGGGCAACGACGCCTGCCCCCGCGTCGGCGAATGCGCAAGGCGCGCGTCGGCGTGGTTGACGACGACTCGCCGGCGCCCCCGCACGACACGCGCGGCCGACGTTTCATGGTAATGTCGTGCGCATCCGGCTCGCCGGTCACTCCGCCACGTGCCGTGCGGGGCGGCCGGCAATGCGCCGCATCGTGTCGAGGTCAAAATAGCCATGGCAGTCAAGGCAAGCCTCCTGAATGCCGTTCTCGCCACTCCCCCCTGCGGCAATCACCGCGTGACGGCCGCGCTGCGCCCGTCGATGCTCGTCACGCTGTTCGAGGACGTGCGCCCGATGGCGCTGTCCGGCCTCGCCAGCGCGTTCGTCGCGGCGATCGCGCTGATCCGGCTGCAACAACTCTGGTGTTTCGTGTGGCTCGTCGTCGACGTCGGCCTGCTCGCCGCGCGGCTCGCGATCGCGCGCGCGTATGCCGTGCGCCGTGCCGCCGGCGACGATCGCGCCGAATACTGGGCGCTGCGCTATGCGCCCGTGTCGCTCGCCGCGTGCTTCGTGCTCGGCCTCGGCGTGATGGGCTGCGTGGAGGCGCCCGACGCCGAGCTCGGCACGCTGTCGGTGATGGTCGCGGGCGGCGTGTTCGGCGGAATCGCGTCGCGCAATTCGGCGCTGCCCCGGCTCGCGATGACCCAGGTCACGCTCGGCGTCCTGCCGATCGGCCTCGGCGCGGTGCTGGTCGACCGGCCCGGCGCCTGGCTGCTGCTGCCGCCGCTCGCGATCTATCTCGCGGCCATGCGCACGGTCGTCCAGCGTCATTACCGCGTGCTGGTCGCGCTGATCGCCGCGCGCCAGCGCAACGCCGAGCTCGTCGCGCGCTTCGACGCCGCCCTCACCTACATGCCGCACGGCCTGTGCATGATCGACGGCGAGAGCCGCGTGATCGTCGCGAACCGCCGCACCGCGCAATTGTTCGGCTCGCCGCGCGAGATCATGCTCGACACACCGCTGCCCGACGTCGTCGCGGCGCTCGCCGCGAACGCGGTGACCGATTCCGACGGCGCAGGTCTCGCCGCGCAATGCGACGTCTGGCTGAACCATGACGAACCGGTGCCGCTCGACATCACGCTCGCCGACGGCCGACAGCTGGAACTGACGCGCCATCGCGTGCCGGACGGCAACGCGGTGATCATCGTCGAGGACGTCACCACGCGCCGCCGCAGCGAGCAGCACATCCGGCACCTCGCGCGACACGACGCGCTGACGGGTTTGCCGAACCGCCACGAACTGCATGCGCAACTCAAGCGGATGCTCGCGCACCGGCCGCGCCTGCCGAGCGCCACGCTCGCCGTCATGTATCTCGACCTCGACGGCTTCAAGGCAATCAACGACCGGTTCGGCCACCAGGCCGGCGATGAAGTGCTCACGCAGGTCGCCGAGCGGCTCGGCAAGACGCTGCCGCCCGGCGAGCTGGCGGCGCGGATTGGCGGCGACGAGTTCGTCGTCGCGCTCGACGCCACCACGATGCACGCCTGCTCGCTCCTCGCCGCGCGGATCATCCGGCAGATCTCGGCGCCGTACACGTTGTCGATCGGCGAGACCGTCAGCTTCGGGATCAGCATCGGCATCGCGCTCGACGACGGGCACGGCTCCCCCGACGAACTGATCCGCCAGGCCGACAGCGCGCTGTACGACGCGAAGTCGGCCGGCAAGGGAATCTACCGCTTCTATTCGGCCGGAAGCAGCCGCGTGACGCCCGCGACCACGAGCTGAGCGCGCGCCGTTCGCGTTGACGCCGGCGGCCTCCGCGCGTCCCTTCGCTTCCCGCGATTCATTCCCGAAACGCTTCGCGTGACTCCGCGCATACGCGCAGGTGTTCCGCCGCGCGCGCCCGTGTCACGTGACGTGTTCCGTAACATCGGCCCGCGCCGCGCGTCACGTTGGCCGCAGAAGCCCGCACGATCGGGGCGGCGCGCGGTATTTCATCGCTGGCACCCTTATTGCTCCTTGACTGGGAAACAGGATGTCAGGGAGCCCAAACATGAATACCGTCGAAGTCCTCAGCCATGCGGAAGCGAGCGATCAACTGGACGTGATCGACGGCGCCTCGCTGATCCGACGGCTCGTTTCCGAGCACCGCGCGCCCGCCGCGCGCGAAGCCGCGTGCGTCGACAATCCGCCGCTGACGCTGTACGGCGCATATCGCCAGGGCGTCACCGATCACGCGGCGCGACGCGCGAATCCGTATCGCGCCGGCAGCCGTTTCTGGGCGCTGTGGGAAGAAGGCCGTATCGAAGCTGAAACCTCCGGTCGCTGACGCGATCGCGCGCGCCGGCCCCGTCGAGACAAGGGGCCGACGCGCCGCACGGCACGTGCGGGCGGCCGCGCGCCGGCATGCGTTTCAGCGCTGCAACGTCGCGTGCGGCTGCTCGTGTTGCGTATGTCGCGGGTTCGCACGCGGGCCGGTTGACGGCGTCCGGCATTGCCCGCACCGCGCACGCCGCGCGGCGGTCGTTTCCCGATAAGATGGCAGATTCCGTTCATCGAACGATGCCGCCATGACCGCCTCCTCCTCCCACCGAAATCCCATCCATTGCGAAATCGATCTCGATGCGCAAGGCAAGCATGCGGGCTATCTGCGCCTGCCGCATTCCGTGCATCGCTCCGCATACGGCTGGCTGCCGATCCCGATCGCGTCGATCCGCAACGGCGACGGCCCGGTCGTGCTCGTGATGGCCGGCAATCACGGCGACGAATACGAAGGCCAGATCATCGTGTCGCAGCTGATGCGCGAGATCGATCCGGAGATGGTCAGCGGGCAGTTGATCCTGCTGCCGATGGCGAACTTCCCCGCGGCCGACGCCGGCTTGCGCGTGTCGCCGCTCGACGAGGGCAACCTGAATCGCAGCTTCCCCGGCGACCCGGCCGGCACGCCGACGCAGATGATCGCGCATTACATCGAGCATGCGCTGCTGTCGCGCGCGCAGTATCTGGTCGACCTGCATTCGGGCGGCAGCTCGCTGCTGTACCAGGGCGGCAACATGCTCGCGATCGACCCGCTCGACGACGACGAGGCCGCGAAGCTCAACGGCCTGCTGGTCGCGTTCGGGCTGCCGAACGCGCTGCTGCACGCGCCGAACCCGGTGCACTCGGCATCGGCCGCGCGCCGGCAGGGGGCGATCTCGATCGTGACCGAACTCGGCGGGGCGGGCATGGCCGATCCGGCGCTGATACGGCTCGGCCGCCACGGGCTGCTGCACTACCTCGGCTACATCGGCCTGCTGCGCGGCGCGCTCGTGCCCGACGCGCCGCCGACCGTCACGCGCTTCCTGCGTGTCGACGGCGATCGTCACTTCGTCTACGCGTACGAGCGCGGGCTGTACGAACCGCTCGTCGAACTCGGCGACCAGGTGAAGGCCGGCCAGCCGGCCGCGTGGGTGCACTTCCCCGATACGCCGCTGCGCGAACCGGTGCTGCACCGCTTCAACGGCGACGGCGAAGTGGTGTGCAAGCGCGTGCCCGCGCAGGTGCGGCGCGGCGATTGCCTGTTTCAGCTGGCGGAGGCGTCGACGCCGCCGCGCGTTCGCCGATAGGCCGAGTTACTCCCCGAACCTTTTCCGTGCAGTCTGCCGAGGATGGCGGACCGCATGCGCGCGCCATTAACCAACTTGACAAATTAACTCTTTTGGTTAAGATCGCCGACGAAAAGAAGGAGCGTTGAACATGAAGTGTCCTGCGTGCGGTGGCGCGAAACTCGTCCGCGATACACGAGACACCCCCTACACATACAAGGGTCACTCGACCGTCGTTCGCGACGTAACCGGCGACTTCTGTCCGGCCTGCGGCGAGTCGGTGCTGGACATGGACGAGGCAACCCGGCTGGGTGACGCGATCGGCGAGTTCAACAAGCAAGTAAATTCGACCATCGTCGACCCGAAGTTCATCGCGAAGGTGCGCAAGAAGCTGATGCTGGATCAACGCGAGGCGGCCGAGATATTCGGTGGCGGCGTCAATGCTTTCTCGCGCTACGAAACCGGCAAGACGAACCCGCCGCTTGCCCTCGTGAAGTTGCTCAAGATTCTGGATCGTCATCCGGATCTGCTCGCGGAAGTACGCGCAGCCTAGCCATACGCCCCTCCGGCATTGCGCATGCGACGAACATTCGACGCGTGCGCCCCCCACCCCACTCCCCCTGCAAGCCTTCTGACGCTCCCCGCGAAATCCTTATCGAAATTGCTTCGTTCGTCTTTGCCGGCCGCGCCGCTAACGTGTTCGAAACGGCGGCGGCACGCCGGATGCAACGCAGGAAGCACCGCGGCCGCCGTCATCACGACAACCGCGTCGCGATAACGGAGCAGACCGGACGGGCCGCGTGGCAGGCCCCCGCCAGGAACGTCCGCATCGCGCGCCCTTCGCGATGCCCATGGCCACGAACGACCGCCTCATCGACACGACACCGCTCGACGTCCGCGCCCAGCCGCTGGTCGACGCGCTGATCGACGAATACGCGACGCGCTACGACGCGTATCGCCCCGACAGCCGCGCGTCCGCACGCGACGAACTCGCGCGCTACCCGGCCGAGCTGTTCGCGCCGCCCGAAGGCGCGTTCGTGCTGCTGCTGCGCGACGGAGAAACGATCGGCGGCGGCGCATTCAAGCGCTACGACGCGCAGACCGCCGAACTCAAACGCATCTGGACCCGCGCGGACCTGCGCCGCCAGGGGCTCGCGCGCCTGATCGTCGATGCGCTCGAACTGCGCGCCGCGCAGCAGGGCTATCGACGCGTGTACCTGACCACCGGCTTTCGCCAGCCCGAAGCGTGGGCGCTGTACGACCGCACCGGCTATACGCGGCTGTTCGATTCGTCGATCGATCCGGAAGCGTATTTCCACCTGCGCTTCGGCAAGGATCTCGCCGATCCGTCGCGCACGTCGACGCTCGCCGACCTGTGGGCGCCGCTTCCCGAAGCCGTGCTGCCGCGCTGAACGCCCCGCGCCCCCCGATTCCGCTCTTCCGTTCCCCAAGACACGAAACGACAGGACCCATCCATGCAACGAGCCGTACCCTTCACGCCGCGTGCGCTCCGCACGCTGGCCGCCGCGCTGATCGGCGTGACCGCGATCGCCGCGGCCGCCGCGACCTTCGACCTCAGCCCCGAGCAACGTGGCCGCCCGCGCGGTGCGGCCGATGCGGCCGTCGAGCGCGCGGTGCCCGCGTCGTTCAGGTTCGCCGAAGCCGGCACGCTGACGATCGGCGTCGCGCCGAGCCTGCCGCCGATCAGCTCGTATGCGACCGACGCGCGCACGGTGATCGGCTTCGACGCGGACGTCGGCCAGCTCGTGTCCGACAGCCTCGGCCGCAAGCTGAAGATCGTCCCGCTCGCATGGGCCGACTGGCCGCTCGCGCTCGAATCGGGGAAAGTCGACGCGGTGATTTCGAACGTCACCGTCACCGAGGAGCGCAAGCAGAAGTTCGATTTCTCGACCTACCGCAAGGACCAGGTCGGCTTCTACGTGCGCAACGACAGCAAGATCCAGTCGATCCGCGAGCCGAAGGACGTCGCGGGGCTGCGCATCGTCACCGATGCCGGCACCAACCAGGAAAAGATCCTGCTCGCGTGGGATCGCGAGAACGTCGCGCACGGCCTGAAGCCCGTGCAGGTCCAGTACTACGACGATCAGGCGATGCGGATCGTCGCCGTGCAGTCGGGCCGCGCCGATGCCGTGTTCAGCGTGAACTCGGTGCTCGCCTACCAGAGCGCGCAGCAGGGCAAGACGCGCCTCGTCGGCGCGATCAGCGGCGGCTGGCCGCGCACGGCCGACATCGCGATCGCGACGCGCCGCGGCAGCGGGCTCGCCGAGCCGCTGACGGTCGCGCTGAACGGGCTGATCCGGAACGGCCGCTATCAGCAGATCCTCGACCGCTGGAACCTCGCCTCCGAAGCGATCGACCAGTCGCGCACGAATCCGCCGGGCTTGCCGAAGAGCTGAGCGCTGCCCGTCCACGCCCTCGCAGGAACGCCGACACCATGTCTTATTCGCTTTCATTGCTGGACAAAAGCCCGATCGCCGACGGCGCGACCGCCGCCGACGCGCTGCGCTTCACGACGACCCTCGCGCGGCGCGCGGAACAGCTCGGCTACGAGCGCTTCTGGGTCGCCGAGCATCACGGCGCGCCGGGCTTCGCGAGCTCCGCGCCCGAGATCGTCGTCGCGCACCTGCTCGCGCACACGTCGCGCATTCGCGTCGGTTCGGGCGGCGTGATGCTGCAGCACTACAGCCCGTT
Source organism: Burkholderia sp. RF4-BP95 (assembly GCF_001521985.1). Taxonomy (NCBI): domain Bacteria; kingdom Pseudomonadati; phylum Pseudomonadota; class Betaproteobacteria; order Burkholderiales; family Burkholderiaceae; genus Burkholderia; species Burkholderia sp. RF4-BP95. The sequence continues at coordinate 899,358 of NZ_LOSX01000018.1, forward strand.
CAAGGTCGCCGAGTCGTTCAAGCTGCTCGCCGCGCTCGGGCCGGGCCGCGTCGATCTCGGCATCGGCAAGGCGCCCGGTGGATTGCCGCTGACCACGCGCGCGCTGCAGTGGTTTCACGACAAGGCGAAGAAGCCCGACTTCGCGGGCCAGCTCGCGGAACTCGACGCGTTCCTCGGCTGGGGCGTCGCCGAGGATCATCCGCTCGCCGGCGCGGTCGCGATGCCGATGCCGCCGCACGCGCCCGAACGCATCCTGCTCGGCGGCTCGCCCGACAGCGGCGCGCTCGCCGCCCGCCACGGCTGGCGCTTCTGCTACGCGGGACACTTCAACGGCGACGACGCGAACCTCGAACGCTCGCTGGCCGCGTACCGCGACGCGGGCGGCACACGCCCGATCGTCGCGCTGTACGCCGTCGCCGCGCCGACCCGCGACGAAGCCGAGCAACTGATCGGGCCGCTGAAGATCTTCAAGCTGCAATTCGCCGGCGGCCAGAGCTTCAATCTGGCGAGCGCGCAGGCCGCCGCCGAATTCGCGCGGCAGAGCGGCGCGTCCGACTACCGGATCGACGAACTGCGCCCGACCGTGCTGGCCGATACGCCCGAACGCGTGCACCGCGCGCTCGACGCGCTGAGCCGGCGGCTCGACGTCGATGCATTCGTGATCGACTCGCCGGTAACCGACTACGCGGCACGGCTCGCGTCGGCCGAATGGCTCGGCGGCGCGCAGTCGATCACGCCCGTGCAGGCGGCCCTCGCCGCCGAACGTTTCCCTTCCCCCGACCAGAACGCGTGACGCTCCCATGACGACCCGACGATCGATTCCCTTCGGCCTGATGCTGCAAGGCGCAGGCAGCCACATGAACGCGTGGCGGCATCCGAGCAACCCGCCGGACGCGAGCATCAACCTCGACTTCGCGATCGGCATCGCGCGCAAGGCGGAAGCCGCCGGCATCGCGTTCGCGTTCGTCGCGGACGGCCTCTACATCAACGAGAAGTCGATCCCGCACTTCCTGAACCGCTTCGAGCCGCTCACCGTGCTGTCGGCGCTCGCGGTCGCGACGAAGAAGATCGGCCTCGCGGGCACGATCTCGACGTCGTACAGCGAGCCGTTCACGGTCGCGCGCCAGCTCGCGTCGCTCGACGCGATCAGCGGCGGGCGCGCGGGCTGGAACGTCGTCACGACGCCGCTCGAAGGCACCGCGAAGAATTTCGGCAAGGCGCATCCCGATCACGAACTGCGCTACGAAATCGCCGACGAATACCTCGACGTCGTGCAGGGGCTGTGGGACAGCTGGGACGACGACGCGTTCGTGCGCGATCGCGCGAGCGGGCGCTTCTTCGATCGCGACAAGCTCCATACGCTCGATCATCACGGCCGCTTCTTCCACGTTGCCGGCCCGCTGAACATCCAGCGCTCGCCGCAGGGGCAGCCGGTGATCTTCCAGGCCGGCTCGTCCGACACCGGCATCGGGCTCGCGGGGAAGTACGCGGACGCCGTGTTCACGCATTCGCCGTCGCTCGACGAAACGGCCGCGTTCACGCGGCGCGTGAAGCAAAGCGCGGTCGAGCACGGGCGGCAGCCGGGCGACGTGAAGATCTTCCCCGGCGTCGGGCCGATCGTCGGCCGCACGGCCGCCGAGGCCGAAGACAAGTACCAGGCGATCCGCGACCTGCTGACGATCGACGCGGCGCTCGCGTATCTCGGCCGCTATTTCGATCACCACGATTTCACGCAGTACGCGCTCGACGCACCGTTCCCCGAACTCGGCGATATCGGCCGCAACAGCTTCCGCTCGACCACCGACCGGATCAAGGCCGACGCGAAGCGCAAGCACCTCACGCTGCGCGAGACGGCACTCGCCGTCGCGACGCCGCGCCCGAACTTCATCGGCACGGCCGAGCACGTCGCCGACGAGCTGATCCGCTGGCACGACGCCGGAGCCGGCGATGGCTTCATCCTCGGCTTCCCGGTGCAGGCCCAGGGCGTCGACGACTTCGTCGAACTCGTGATTCCGGTGCTCGAGGCGCGCGGCCGCTACCGCCGCGACCTGCCGGGCAGCACGCTGCGCGACCACCTCGGCCTGCCGCGCAAGGCGAGCCGCCATGCGGCGCCCGGCGCGGTGCGCAAACAGGGCGACGCGGCCGAAGCGCACGCCTGACGCCTGCGCGCCGCCTCGCGCGGCGCATCCGGCCAACCCGATCGAGGACCCTCACCGACATGAGCGACACGACCCATCTCGGCGGCGCACTGCCGCCGCTCACTTCCGCCCCCGCCCGCGACGCCGGCACGCGCCCGCGCATCGTGCCGGCCCGGCACAGGTCGCGCACGGTCGGCACCGTGCTCGCGCTCGTGCTGATCGCGCTCGCGCTGCATTCGATTCTCGGCAACCCGCAATGGGGCTGGCCGGTGTTCGCCGAATGGTTCCTGTCGCCGCCGGTGCTGTCCGGGCTCGCGCGCACGCTGGTGCTGACGCTGCTCGGCGCGGTGTTCGGCTTCGCGCTCGGCGCGCTCGTCGCGCTGGCCCGGCTGTCGCGCTCGCGCCTGCTCGCCGCGAGCGCGTGGACGTTCGTCTGGTTGTTCCGCTCGATTCCGCTGATCGTGCTGCTGCTGATCCTGAACAATCTCGGCTACCTGTACGAACACGTGCGGCTCGGTGTGCCGTTCACCGACATCGTGTGGTTCGACACGCCGACCACCGACCTGATCAGCCCGTTCCTCGCGGCCGTGCTCGGCCTCACGCTGAACCACGCGGCGTTTTCCGCGGAAGTGATTCGCGGCGGCATTCTCGCGGTCGACCAGGGGCAGCTCGAAGCGGCCGCCGCGCTCGGCCTGCCGCGCGGCCGCCAGACCACGCGCATCGTGTTGCCGCAGGCGATGCGCGCGATCCTGCCGACCGCGTTCAACGACCTGATCACGCTCGCGAAAGGCACGTCGATGGTCTACGTGCTCGCGATGCCCGAACTGTTCTACACGGTGCAGGTGATCTATCGCCGCAATCTGGAAGTGATTCCGCTGCTGATGGTCGCGACCGTCTGGTACCTGATCATCCTGACCGTGCTGTCCGCGATCCAGGTGCAGGTCGAGCGCCACTATGCGCGCGGTGCGCTGCGCAATCCGCCGCCGTCGGCGCTGACGTTCGTGCTGGCGCGCATCGGTGCGCTGCGGCGGCGTGCGGCAACGGCCGATGCGACGTTTCAGGGCAACGCTGACGCGCCAGTGCCGCGCACCGGCGGCGAGGTCGCCGTGCACAACGTGTCGAAGCAGTTCGGCATGCAGCGCGTGCTCGACAACGTGTCGTTCGTCGCGCCGCGCGGCAGCGTGACGGTGATCGTCGGGCCGTCCGGCTCGGGCAAGTCGACGCTGCTGCGCACGATCAACCATCTCGAACGCGTCGACGACGGCTTCATCGACATCGACGGCGAGCTGATCGGCTATCGGCGCGACGGCGACGTGCTGCACGAGCTGAAGGAGCGCGACGTGCTGAAGCGGCGCACGGCGGTCGGAATGGTGTTCCAGAACTTCAACCTGTTTCCGCATCTGACGGTGCTCGAGAACCTGGTCGAAGCGCCGGTCGCCGTCGGCGGCGTCACGCGCGAGGCCGCCGAGCGCACCGCGCGCACGCTGCTCGCGCGCGTCGGCCTCGCGGACAAGGCCGATGCCTACCCGCGCCAGCTGTCCGGCGGCCAGCAGCAGCGCGTCGCGATTGCGCGGGCGCTCGCGTTGCGCCCGAAGGTGCTGCTGTTCGACGAGCCGACGTCGGCGCTCGATCCCGAACTGGTCAACGAAGTGCTCGACGTGATCAAGGAACTGGCGCGCTCGGGCACCACGCTCGTGATCGTCACGCACGAGATCGGCTTCGCGCGCGAAGTCGCGGACAACGTGCTGTTCATGGAGCGCGGCCGCATCGTCGAGTCGGGCCCGCCCGCCGTCGTGCTCGACGCGCCGGCCCATCCGCGCACGCGCGCGTTCCTGTCGCGGGTGCTCTGATGCACGCCGCTCACGACTTCCGAGGCACCCGACGATGATCGACCGACGCCAGTTCATGACCGCCGCGCTCGCGGCCGCCGCCGGCCTCCGGTGGCACGCGGCCGACGCGGCCGCGACCGCCGATCTCGATCCGCGCCAGGCCGGCCGAATCCGCGCGTCGCGCGACGATGCGGCGATTCGCGCGGCCGGCAACTACCGCTGGGTACGCGACGGCGCGTTCACGGTCGCGATTTCGCCGCACGCACCGCCGGTGTCGACCTATGCGACCGACGCGCGCACGGTCGTGGGCGCCGATCCCGACTATGCGCAGCTCGTCGCGGACGCGCTCGGCCGCACGCTGGTGCTGGTGCCGATCGCGTGGGCCGACTGGCCGCTCGGGCTCACGTCGGGCAAGTACGACGCCGTGATCTCGAACGTCGGCGTGACCGAGAAGCGCAAGGAGAAATACGATTTCACGACCTATCGGCTCGGGCTGCACGGCTTCTACGTGCGCACCGCGAGCCCGATCGCGAAGATTGCCGAGCCGAAGGACGTCGCGGGCCTGCGCGTCATCACGGGTGCGGGCACGAGCCAGGAGCGCATCCTCCTCGAATGGAGCCGACGCAACGTCGCGCAAGGGCTGAAGGCGACCGAACTGCTCTATTTCGACGACGATGCGGCAGCCCGCGTCGCGTTGCTGTCGGGCCGCGCCGACGCCGAGCTGAACCCGAATGCGTCGCTGGCTTACGAGGCCGCGCGCGACGGCAGGATTCGTCGGGTCGGCGTCGTCAACGCGGGCTGGCCGGCGAATGCGGATGTCGCGATCGCGACGCGTCGCGGCAGCGGGCTCGCGCCGGCGCTGACGCTCGCGACGAACGCGCTGATCAGCAACGGCCGCTACGGGCAGGCGCTGGCGCGCTGGGGGTTGCAGAGCGAGGCGGTCGCGCGCGCGGAGACGAATCCGCCGGGGTTGCCGTCGTTTTGACGGTGCGGCGTCATGGCGGGCACGCCATGCGGTGCCGAACCTGTCACGGACAACGTTGCGCCACGGCCAGTTTCACGTCCGTCGTCGCCACCTGATTGCCGTTCACATGCAATTGATCACCGGGATGCATTCTCAGATGCCCCGGCAGAAAGCAGAAGCTGATCGACCAGTTCGAGCTTCAACGGCTTGTCTGCGTCGAGCTTCTTCTTCTCGATCACGACCTTCCAGTCATCGCCGCTTCCAGGGTTGCGGTAGAACGCAACGATCGCGACATACTTGGTCTCGACCTGCATCGGCTGCGAGAGGCTCGCGGCCGCGCCCGGATTCAGGACCGTCGCCATGTTTGCCTGCAGATCCTGCACAAGCATTGTCCGATCGTTCTTCAGCAGGTCGTTGTAGGACGCGCCATCGAACATCTTGCGGTCCTTCAATTGATACACGCGCACCGCAACCGACGTCGGGCGGCCGGCGTCGTCCGGATTCAACGCCTCGCGTGCCGACAAATCGATGTTGAGCACCTTGACCTGCTTGAAGAAGACAGTGCGGTAGGCGCTCGACGAGGCATCGGAGACGGTTTGCCATACGCCGCATGCCGACAGCAGCAGAACGGATGCAAGGGTCGAAACGGCGAAGCGGATAGTCATGGTCTTCTCTGGTCAAACATGTTGTGTCAGGTGTGGATTGGTCCCGGGCGCAGGAAACGCTTCATAGACGCCGAGCGCGATGTTGATCACGCGCTCTTCGTCGGCGGGCAGCACGGTCGTCCAGCCGAGGCGCGGCGCCTGATCGGCATGTGCCGGACCGATCGTCGGTTGCGGCGCATGACGTGACGACAATTGCATGCGCAGGTGCACGTCGGCCTTGACGCCGACATACAACTGCACGAACGCCATCAACTCACGATGCAGCCACGCGCCAGGCAGGAGATCGCGGGCCTGCTGCGCATCCGCTGGCCGCAGCGTCACACGCACCGCGCGACTGCGATAGGCCATCCGTTTGCCCAGCACGTAGCCGCCCCCGAGGCCCCAGCGCCTGCCCTCTTCCGATGAACCGGCAAACTGGCCGGCCGACGTCAGCGGCTGCGCTTGTCCGACGCGCATAGCCACTGGAAAGAACTCGTCGACGCGCACCTCGATACCGGGTACGGCCAGTGCGATGACGCCGGTCAGACCTTCGGGCGTGCGCGTGTGCTGGATCAGCAGCCCCAGCAGCGCGAGCAATCGCGAATCCGGCAGGCCGGCGCGCCGCGGCTTGTCGCCCCACCCGAAGCCGGCCAGGCACAGCAGGTTGCGCGAATGCGCGTCGCTGCCGCCGGGGCGGAAGCTTTCCGGGTAGCGGTATTTCTTCCACGCGCGGTACAGCAGCGTGACGTAGCGGTGATTGAACTGGTCAAGAAACGCTTCGACGACCTCATGCCCCTCCTCGCGCAACACGATCTCGTCGATCATGTGCGGCGGCATCGCCGCGTCGACACCATACAGGCCCATGAACGTCGTGCGTACGGTCGGCGGCGCATCGGGACGCTCGTCGTCAAACTCTACCGCCGAGATTTCTCCCGCCGGAAAGCCGACGCGCGGCCGCGGCCGGAAGCGCACGCGCTCATGCTCGGCCGTGTCCTGCGTGCCCAAGCCCGGCAAGTCAGGCACCCGCACCTCGAGCAGCCTGCAAAGCTGCATGAAGTTCATGCGTGGCGCGCGGGCCAGCAGCGACGCGACCAGCGGCTCGAGATTCGGCAACGCGTCCCCCAAGGGGACTTCCTGCGGGGCGTGCGGCTTCATAGCGGCGCCCGTTGCGCCTTGCTGCGCGGCCACACGGTCCGGGCCTGCGACGGCAGGCTGATGATCGACAGCTTCGTGAACAGGTTGATCTCCGCGTATTGTGCAAAGAAGCGATGCAGCAACTCGCCGAACAGCATCACGTCACCCTCGCCCGCGAACGCATGCGAATCGAGCGTCACCTCGATCAGTACGCCGCGCTCGACCGAGCCGCCGGTTACTTCCTCGAGCAATTCCTGCGAAACCCACAGAATGCCCGCCAGCCGCCGGCGGTTCAGCTCATCGTCGGTCCAGTCATACAGCGCGAGCGCCCCGCGCAGCACTTCCGCGTTCATCATCGACAGAAAATTCGGCGCAAGATGCGACAGCACGCGCCACTGGAAGCGGTCCTCCGTCGGCGGATACAGCGGCAGCGTCGGCGACACGAGATTGCGCACGCCCGCGACGTTCGGCGTGCTGGCCGCGAGCTCGTTGAGACTGGCTTCACGCAGCCCCTTGCGCGGCAACAGGCCATTCGTTCCCGTCACGCGCAGCGACAGGCTTTCTTCCAGCAGCGTGTCCATCGTCTCCCACGCGTGTCCGCCGAGAATCACCCAGGTTTCATGCAGCCCCGACACCCCCGGTCGCACGCGCGTATGGAAATAGCGCTCCGGCGCCTCGTGTCGCAGCATGCCGCCGCGGTGCCGGAACGTCGCGAACGGCACATATTCGTAGCGTTCGGCCGAGTCGTGATCGAACGTCGCGATCGCGTCGACCGAATAGGTTTCGACGTGCTCGCCTTGATGGCCGGCCGGCACCACGCGATATTCAGTTTCGTGATGGTCGATCTCGATCGGCTCCGCGTCCAGCTCGAACAGGTTGATCACGGGCGAGCAGAACAGTCGCACGTTCTCCGCGGTGAAGCGCTGGTCCGACGGATAGGCATGCGTCAGTACGATCTCCAGCTCGAAGCGGGTCGAACTTTCGGGCAGCTTCGCGATGTCCAGTCCGCACAGGTCGACGAACAGAAATTTCTCGCGGAACGTGAAGTATTCGAGCAGCATCTGATAGCCGGAAAAGGCCGCATCGGCCTTGGGCCACAACCGCTCTTCGGCCGAGAAACCGGCCGGCTCGATCGTCACGCCGGCGAGCGGCACCGCTTCGCCGTCGCGGACTTCCGGAATGCGCCACTGGATCGCATCGACCTGCCGCGTGAGCGCGAGATGCATCGCGAACGCGGTCGGCAGATCCGCATTCAGGTGCAGGCGCAGCCGCGACAAATCCGTTTCCTTGCGAAGTGCCGAGCCGTCCAGCGCAAAGCCAAGCCGGATCACCGACCGTCCGTCGTAACGGACGAACGGTCCGGCGTGCGTAATGGCGACCGGCTGTAGCGCGACAGCCTGCGTGGTTCGGTACAGGCACTGCACGGTTCTCGGTACCGTGCCCTCGGCACCGGGTGCAGGCGGCACGGCAATCGGCGCGGCACGCACCGGCACGCCGGCCGGCACCACCTCGGTCTTCTGAAGCTTTTCCGCGAGCGGGATCAGTTCGACCACCGACAGCGACGGAATCATCCGCAGATAATGCGGCCAGAGCAGGCTCACGAGCCCTTCGGTGAGTTCCGGCAGTTCGTCGTCGAGCTTCTGCCGAAGCCGGCCGGTCAGGAATGCAAAGCCTTCGAAAAGCCGCTCGACATAGGGGTCGCGATCGCCGACGCGATCGAGGTTGAGCAGGCGTGCGCGATCGGGATGTGCCTTCGCGAATTCCTTGCCGGACTCGCGCAGATAGCGCATTTCCGCTTCGTAGTAGCGCAGGATCGGGTCGTCGTTTTGCATTGATCTTCGTTCTTATGAGAGGGTCAGGGCGCGCGCCGGGTCCAGCACGGTCAGTTCCGCCTGCAGTTCGCCGATGTGGCGCGCAAGTGCCGGTTTGTCGGCGTCCTTGCGGTTGCTCATCGCTTTCAATGCACGAACGAGCTGTTGCTTGACCTCGAACACGAGCGCCGGCTCCCAGCGCATCAGCGGCAGCGCCCGGGATGACGTATCGAGCTCGGCAAGCAGCGCGAGCGCCGTATCAGGACGGCCGGCATGATCGGCAACGCGCGCCATCACGAGCCGTTGCAGATAGCGGTGGCGTTCGGTCTTCACGCCCGGCAGCGCTTCGAGCCACGCGAATGCAGCCTCGACGCCTTCACGCGCGGTCGCGTCGCGCGCCTGCGCCTCGATTTCCGGCCAGTCGCCGGTGGCATCGCCCTCGCTGTCGGCCGATACGGGCAGCGGGACGACGGCCTCACCCGCTTCGAGGTCTCGCACAACCGCGTGCCGCGCGATCCATTCGAGCGTCGTGTCGTCAGCGAACGGCGTGCCGTCGTTGAACGCCAGCCGCTCGATGCCCGGCAAGCGTTCGAGGAACAGCGCGAAGTCCGCGCGCAGCAGTTCGCGCCATGTGCTGTACGGCGCACCGACGTGGTCGAGTGCGACATGCTGGAAGTACTGCAGGTCGAACCACAGGTGATTGACGCCTTCCATGAACGCGCCTTCGACGCGTTCGAGCAGTTCGTGCCACTGCTTCTGCAGCACAAGCCGTTTCATCTGCTGCCTCAGTTCGCCACGTGGTGATACGAGCCGCGTATGCGATGCTGCGTCCGCCGGCGGCACCTCGTGCAGCGTGTCCCAGCGGATGCTGCGTACGAGCCGCACCGACGGCAGGTAGCCGTTCTCCTGGCTGCGCAGCCACACCGCCATCGTGCGCGCCTGATCCAGCAAATCGCGTGTCGACGCTATCGCGCCGGACGTCGTCGACGCGGTTGTGGTTGTCGACGCAACCGTCTCGGTTTCCATGCTGCGCGGCGCTTCGCCATTGCGCTCGAAACGAGAGACGAGCGGCTGCAGGTTCGGGCGCGCTGCGTCTGGCCACGCGCCGGTGATGGCGACCAGCACATCGAGCGCGGCGAGCGCCCGCTCGAGATCGGCAGGCGCGAACTCGCCGCGGCTTTCCAGCAGCTCGAGCACGCGCGCGGTGGCCAGCATTTCGAGCGCGCCCTTCTTTGCCTCGGCGCGCGCGGGCAGCACCGCTTCTCCGAACCGGTCGACGAGCGCGGCCGCCAGCTCGAGTCCGTCCGCGAAACCGGCGGGGCCGTCCTGCCGCAACCGCGCAAACGCGTGGTAGCCCGCCAGACGCAGATCCTTGCCGGTTTCCTTGAGCAGCTGTTCGCAGGATCGGACGATCAGTCCGTCATCGATACCGGAAAGCTTTTGCGTTTCTTCCCGAAGCGCGAAGAATACGTCCTCGTAGCCGGGATCGCGGCCGACCCCGCCCTCGCCGGCAAGCGGCTGCAACCATGCACTCCATGTGTCGAGCCGTGCACGCACGAGTTGCTCGGCGTCGTCGCGCGCCGGAAAGAGGCTCTTGAACAGTCCACCCAGCATTATTCGACCTCCGAAAACGTGCCACGCGGCAAGGGCACCGCGGCGTGCTTCGCCGCCGCGATCATCGATGCCGGTAACGGCGGTGGATTGCTGGACGAAAGCTTCGGCTCCGCTTTTGTCGAGCCTGTCACGAAGATTCGCTTCGGCAGCGTGAAGTTGCGCAACTGCAGCACGTCCAGCGGCCCCGCGCCCGCCTCGCTGCGCAGCTGCACCCTGAGCGGAATGCCCTGGCTCGTGTCCGGCGTCCAGGTCAGCAGATAGCGCGCGCCGTCCTGCTGCGACACCTTCGCACGCTCCAGCAGCCGGATCAGGCCGAATCGGCCCTGCGAATCCAGCGCGGTACGCAAGCCACCCTGCTCGGTCTGCCATTCGATGTGCGACAGGTTTTCCAGCGACTGGCCCGGCCACTCGAACGGCGTCCACTCCTGCTTCTGGTTGAAGTAGTGCAATTCGCGTCCGGACAGCACGAACCGCATGTCGGTGACGCCCGGTGTCGGCACCGCCTGCAACTCATAGCGCACGCGCGCGTCGCCGGACGGGAACAGCACCGTCGAGATTCGCGTGAGCTTGTTCAGGCTGGCGAGGAAGCCCGGATCGATCGTCAGCGCGCCGTGGTCGGCGCCCTGCGCGGCTACCCACCGGTCGCCCTGCCGCTCGATGACGCCGGCCAGCTGCGTCATGACGAACTGCGTGATCACGCCGTTGTCCGGGCGCATGAAGCGCGCCATTTCGGGTAACGACGCATCGTTGTCGGAGTCGGCGAACGGATAGCGGCCGCCGAATGCCCTGTTCCAGTCGGCCAGGATCGCGGTGCGCCAGATCTCGTTCAGGCTCGCGGCGGCCGGCTGCACGACGACCTGCCACGACTGATCGAACGGCGCGCGGAACAGTTCGCCGAACCCCGACCACTGCTCGCCCAGGCTGGCGGCCAACCTGCTTGCGTAGTCGCGGCTGTCGGCGATATCGGATGTCTTGCCCTGCAGCACCGACTGCGCTGCCAGACGCGCCATCGCGTCCGGATCGGCGCCGGAAACGATCTGCGACGCCTTGAGCCGCATCGCAGTGACCCGCTCGAGGTAGCGCGCGAGACTCAGGTCTCCAGTCGCGGCGAGCTGCGTGGCGGCTTTGCCGTTGCCTGGGGCACCTGACATAAGATCACTGCCGGTCAGGCGCAAGATCGGGCCGAAAACTGTGGCAAGCGGCGCAAGCTGCGGCTGAGCCTGCTTCGACGGGTCCTTCTCGCTGCCTCCGACAAGTTGCTGCGCCTTGTTGATCAGGTTGTCGGCCAGCGACTGCGCATTCGCGCCCGTGCCGGCCTGGTAGACGACTGCGTTCATCAGCGCGACGAGCGGCGAACGTTGTGGGTCGCCCAACAACGTCAGCTGGTCGGCCGTGGCCGACAGCGTTGCGGCGGGTTGCCAGCGCAGGCCGTTGAGGAACAGCGCCCAGGCGCGCGCGTAGTCGTCGAAGTAACGCTGACGCAGGTCGGCTTTCAAGGTCGACGGGGTGGCCTGGGTAGTCTTGACGTCGGATAACACCCAGTCGCCCGCAGCGTTTTGCCGCTCGCTCGCTTCGTCGATCGCCTTCGCGATCCGTTCGTCCCACGCGGCGCGCGTGAACACGCCCGGGACCGTCGCCGTCGTGTTGAACAGGCCGCGGCTGGTCGTATCGCCTAGCAGTGTCGCGAGCGACACGGGCGGATATTTGGCCTTCGCGTCGTCGAGGATCTGCTGGTACACAGCGTCGGTCGAGTTCTGGATGCCGCGCACGCCGATGACCGTCTGGCGGGTCGAAGCAACGAGGCCGAGATCCGGGGTGATTGCCGGCAATCCACCGCGGCCCAAATGGTCCGCAAAGAAGGCAATCGTGTGCTGGCGAAGGTCTTCCCAGGCGCCCGACGATAGCGGCGAATTGCCCGGTCGCACGGGCGCCGCCGTTGCAGCGAGCTGCGGTGTCAGAAATGACGCGACAGCGCGTTCGGGCTTCGCGAGCATCAGGTAGGCCTTGAGTGTGTCGTAGGCGGCCTGTACCTGCGCATTCCCGCCGCTGGCGATCTCGGCGTCTGACAGGGACGCGAGCTGATGCAGGCGTTCCTCGAGCTTCTGACGGATCGGTGCAACGAGGATGCGGCTCGCCACGTTGGCGTAGCTCGGCCACAGTGCGTCGAGCAGCGCGCCGTCGCGGTTCAGGCCGAAACGGGTCAGCCAGGGGGCGCCGTCGCGCCGATGGACTTCGAGCGTGTCGATCTGCTTGTCGAGACGGTCCAGCGTCAACATCGCCTGGGTGCGGTCCTGCGTTCCCGACAGCTTCGTGAGCGTGTCCCCGGCGGCCTGAATCGTCGCGCGGTTCGTGAAGCCCGACACCATCGTGCCGACGATCCACAAACCGATCAGGGTCGTGGTGAGCCACGCGGCCGTCGTCGACAGCGAGAAGCCGACCCGGCGGCCGTGGATCTTGCGACTGTGCTCGGCGACCATCTGCCAGATCGTTCGATGTTGCGGGCCGAGTGGCACCTCGTCGTCTTCCGGGGCGCCAGATGCCGGGGGGGGCAGTTCCCGCGCCTTGAACAACGGAGCGAACAGGACGCCGTGAACCGCGTGCTGCCAGACGCGGGACTGGGCGGTTTGCAGCACCAATCCCGACAAGGCGCTGCGCAGATCCGAAATATGCCGCGACAGCTCGGCGGGATAGCGGTCACCGGCATCCTTCGTCAAACGCACGACGCCCACGTCCGCGAGATTAAAGGCAAGGTCGTGCAACGACGCGTCAATCTCGTCGGCCCTGACGCGCGCGTTCGCCCACGTGAAGCCGATCGCTTCGTCGGGACTCGACGTTTCGTCGCCGAAATCCGTGACGTTGAGCAGATACGCGGGCGCGGCCCAATGCAGTGCGCGTGCGTGACGGGCGAGCCGCTGCGAGAGATTGTCGGCGTCGAACGGCGCATGGGCCGTGCTGCGGTTACGCGTCACCGCGACGATCGCGTCGACCGGGCGGCGACGGCGCAGGCGGCGGATCTGGTCGAGCCATTCTGCGTCGAGCGTGTTGCTCGTTTGTTTCGCGTAGAGCAGGACGGTGTCGCCTGTGATCGCGTAGCCGGCGTCGGCGAGGCCTGGTGCCAGGCGCTTGACGAGCGGTTCGTCGCCGGCAACCAGCACCCAGCGATCCCGGTAGCGCCAGCGCCAGCCGTGACGGTCGCGCAGGTTATTACGCAGCATAGCAGCTCCGTCAACTTGTCCCGGTGATTCATCCGGATCGTATTGGTCGACGGACGTGGCGCGCTTGCTGGCGCCATATCGAGCAAACCAACGAGCAGCTCTCAGCGAGGCAATCCAAAGCAGCGCACCCTCTAAGTACTTGACCAGCAGTATCACCACCAGCAAGACCGAAAACAGGGAAAGCTCGGCGATGATCCGGGTATCGCGAGACCACCCGTAACGAGTCCCCTTCACCCATACCGCAATACCGAGCGCAAGGAAGATAATGACAACCGCGATGCCAATAAAGAGGCCTGCCCGTATGGTTTTGTTATCGTTCTTGTTGTCGTTCATGTCTGCTTTCTGCACATAAGGGCGATGAGTCCCTCGTCTTCGCCACACAGCACCAATTGCGGGTCGCCGGTGGTCTGCGCGTTCTCTGCGGCAAGGACCACGGCCAACCACGCCCCCGCGCCCGAACAGTCACCCACCGATGACTCAAGCGCAATCCATCGAGTCTCGTTCGGAAATAACGCGGCTTGCCGAACGGCACTCACTTTGTCGCCAGTCAGACCATGCCCCCAAACCGTGCGCAGACGATCGCACGAGGACCGGCCCCAACGGGCGGCAAGCTCGATAGTCCGGGCAGCAGCATCAAAAGCACCTTTGGCAGGACGATGCAGCCATAGCCCGACAGGCGTGGCCGATGACGTAACGCGTGGGTGCCCAACGAGCAGCGCAACACCCGCTTCGGCAACGCCGTCCGATAGGACGGCACTAATCGCATCGCGAAGCTCAACGGCGATCATCAGATGGGCTGTGTTGACGTCTCGCTTGTCATGCCACGCGTCTGTCCGGAAGAGCGGAATCGTGTGTTCACCCGGCACGATGTCCACCTTCAACACGGCCACACGTTTCGAAAGCACTTCCCGTAGCTGGACCTCGACAGCCTCGGATTTCAACCGGGACCGATGATGCAGTTCGATTTGAAGCTTCGTTTGTGGCGGAAGCCTCTGGAGCTGTGGCAGGAGACGGTCGATCAAGCGTTCGAGCAGCCACGTACAAACGGCGTGATGCCGGATGTGTTCAGCGAGTTCGTTGCCCGGCTGAAAATGCATCTCAGGAATGTCGAGCCAACGTGCATTGATTTCAGTATCCGCGACTGCGCCGCTTGGACGAAGCTTCGCCAGTTCAGTTCCAGTCAGTATTCCTTCGAGCGAGTTTTCCGAATCGTCTGCGGCGAAACACCAGGCATGGCCCAGTATCGCGAGCGGCCTGCCTGCAACAGCGTGACACCGCTGCTCCGCCTCATCGCTGATGCGGTTAAACGCAATCGCCTGATTGCGACGGACATAGCCATACCCGAGCCAAGCACACAGCAGAAATGCCCACGCCATAAACGGGTAGCCCGCGAGACAGAACCCAAACCATAGTGTGTTCGTCGGCGCGCCCGCAGGCCAGAGCATGATCGCCAGCGCTGCCCCCGCGCCCATCATGAGTACGAGCAGGCTCGTCCAGACGAGCACCGACGGCTGCGGTGCAGGCGGTACCGCGACTCGCGGCGGCACGCGATTGAAATCGACGGGCATCGCTTACCGAACCTGCGCCCCGGCGGAAGAACCCACGAGGACCGCCCCACACCGCGTGTGATCGCCATCGCGCGACAGCGGCGTGGTGCCATCCTTCATCCTGCCGCTGCCTTCGACGATTTCATTGTCGCCGTGAATCGGGCACGACACCTTGTCACCGACACGGGCGGCCCGACGCCCCTTCACCTTGATGCGATCCGAGCCGGTCAGGATCTTGCCGCCGTGGCTCGTTGCGTCACCTTCATATGCGAGATTTTTCATTGGGTGTTTTCCCGCGTGAATTGATGAGGTGCCAAGATGGCATTTTTAGGAGCGTAGAATTCCCCTTCACTCGGGTTTCTGACAATATGCCAAATGAGATGTCCATCACTTATCTTCATAACTGCCTTTCCATTCTTTGCACCAAAGAAAGAAGAAAAAATTACGTTTGCCGATTTTCCGGTACCATCGATAACTCCGTCAATATTTGGGTTTGCTGCATCGTCACAGTCCATTTTTCTGCCGTTTTGCGCCGCCGCACAATACTGCCCTTGAAGATTTTTACCCTGCTGCTTTATTTCAATTGAAAAAGTCATCGTGTCCGGAGAGTTATTCCAGCCCCACTCACCAACAAAGAAATCAGTAGAAGACGCACATCCGCAGGCCGAAGTCACAGAGAATATGCACCCCAAAATTAGGCCCCTCAATCTATTCATGGCGTTGACCCATTGAAATTTAGGTATCGATCTCCTCTTTTTGCCCACCCACATATCCGCCTGTTTCTTGCGGATACAGTGATGCCCCAGAAGATTCGTCAATTGCTCCCACCGCTCTCCGTTCTTCGTCTCGATCCTCTCGATGCCAACGTTGGCCCCCCGCAGGCAGAATGCCTATATGTGTGCCATTCGGTGTCTTGCGAGCGCGCAGCCCCTGCTGCGCCATAATCGGAACCTGCCAGCTTCGGCCCGGATTTTGAGCTGCCGCCGTCTACGTATGCAACAACGCCACATAGCACCGTACATCTTAAGCAAATATTTACCAGAAAACTAAGACTCGACGATTCAATTACCTGTGGAGCACGCATTCACATCTTCACAACGAATCCAGCGCTCGATAATATTTCCGTCCTTCTGACGATATCTTGACGGCACAAATCCCTTCGACAAGCCAGATTCATTCACCAATACTGAATCATCTTGCACAAGGTAGGCTCTAGTAACTTTTGATTTATCGGGGATCGCATATAGATATGCCATCTTTGGAATCACTGCATGTCCGACCCAGGCACCCGACTCAACTGGTGCTACATGGATAGACGCGCCATTCCGGTCGCTAGTCAGAATCTTCTTCAGCTTAGCGGCGTCTTCGGTGTCTCCATCTCTCTGTAATTTGACAAGTAGTTTAGAATAAACACTTCTATTGCCTGCACTTGGTGGATCGCACGCAAGCAGATTGTCAAATGTGGTACCTTCCGCCAGATATGCCAGTATTGGCGGCTGTGAAATTTGGTATCCATTTTTATGTTTCGATGAATAAGCGGCGTAGATGTCGGTTGCATTAGGTGGATTATCGAAGATCGGCTCAATGTTGACGGACCACTGGTGAGGCGATTGCCACTCTCCACCACAGAGCGCATCTTGCGCCACATGCAAAACGCAACCATCCTTCATGCGTACGAAGGCACATAAATACTCGGAACGCTCCGACACACCGTTGGAATCAGCGAGCTCTCCTTCGGCAGAAAAATTCACGACCGAGTATTGTTTGTCTGGAGACAGACTGCTCGTGCCGGGCTCGTAAAATCTCAATCCCTCATCGAAAGGGGCAAACGTCGTGCCATCTGGCCGCTTAAAGCGAAGCGATCGGTAGGTGTCATGCCCGCGATTGGTATACTCTAAAATACTTGCTTCACTCGACACATATACCTGGGCCTGAACGCAGGCAGACAGTACTGTGAAGAACAAAAATAGGGATCTACGAATCATTTGAAGTTCTACAGCATCCCGCGAAGTTGGTTGTAACGTTCTACAGCAGAGTTCATATGGCGTGATGGACCATAGATCTGAATAAGTTCGGCTTCATACTGCGATCTGTTGTCACCCCATTGCGTCGGGTCTGTGCCCAATGCCGCATGTCATGCCCGAAGTGCATTAATTGATGTTTCAAGATCTCTAGAGACTTTATCGAGTGTGTTGACGTCCTGATCAAGAGCAAGCGCGCGACCTAGTCAAGATAGCAATAAGTCAATTACTGAATTTCTATAGCCGCACGACTTCTTGGTGATTGTAGTGCGCAAACGACCAATGAAATCCGCAACCTTCCCCTCACGATATCAATTCACCTTATTGTTCCGATCTTCAATTTCTAATGCTGAACACATTAACCACATCTTTAGCGGCTTCAAACCTCCGGAGAGTTTAACTTTGCACCATCCTGCTGTAACTTTTTCGACTGTAACCCGGTCCCCTTCGATCAGATACTTTCTTGTCTTGTCGCCAGTATTCGGCAATTCGAACAGGTGGCTTTTAAACTTCACTCGGACAGGAATATTTTCGTCCCCACTCATCAGCGAAGCGAAAGGAGATTCCATTGCCCGCCGAACGTCCAGTTTTGTCAGGTAAGGGAAATTGTATGTTATTTTTACTCCGTCAGACAAGAAGCTATAACCTGCCCCAAACCAATCGGAAGCACGCTCATTACGGCGCAAGATATTCCCAGCCAGATCAAAAACATCGACAGAATAGAACTTGCCAGATGAATTTTGTTCCGCGATAGAATCTCGAACCTCCATTGAATGGATTACGAAGATTTTTTTTCGATGGCTTTGATCAATTTCCAATGAAAATGCGTCAACAATTTCACCAGGCGTATCATCATAGAGCAACCCACGACCTTCGGCCTTTAAAGGTGGATTTCCATCAGCGATATAATACAAGGAAATCGCCTCGGCGCCGACCTGCACCTCGGTCTTCGGATCCGATGCCTGCTCTCGAACGAAGCAGATTATTCCACTCCCTACGCTCAGCGGGGGGTAACCCTGTGCGCCGCGAATATCGGCACACGTATTCTTCGCGCATGCCGAACCGCTTACAAGAGCGATCGCCAAGCAAATGTAATAATTAATCATCAGTGCACCTCGATGAAAAATCTTGATTGAATATGGAAGAAATCTCTCTTTTGAACTGCTGTCGCTCAGAAAGGCCTTTGTATCCGGGGTTTATTGGGCGAGTAACCTTCTTGACACCGTCATCTCCGACGACCGCTGGATTGTCAGCAATCGAACCAATCCTCCTATCCCTCCAGAACCATAATCCAGTCTCTATAATCGCTATTGGATTATTTTCGACAAGCTCTGGCTGACTATCAATAAGATGGCCAGTCGCTTGAGCGCAGCGCCTGTAGGTTTCGTAATGGGTCAAGTGAAGCAGGCCGCGACCACGAAAGTCTTTTCCAGGTTGTTCATTGGATCCAAAGCAGTGTTCCCCATAGGCGACATCATTTGCAATCAGATTATTTTGAATCCATGCAATCTTTGCCGAAGGAGTTGGAAAGGTCATATTTTTACGAGCAAAACCGTTGTTGATGGCAGTGCGAGCCATGTTATACAGGCTTTGCCCGGTGTGGCTTGCATAGTTGAGCGACTCTCTGAATGCCGTAAAGCGCTGCGTCTCGTGCTTGGCCTGCGCTAAGAGATGCTTCACTTGGCGACAGCTATTTACACCATATTCCGGGAATAATTCAACTGAAGCGCGGGTCATTTCGGAAACAAAGTTGGCACCAGCGCCAGGGGCAATTTTTCTCAAGAACTCTGTGGTTAATGTGATTATCGCACCGCATCTCTTGCACACAAGATTCTTATTTGAGAAATTTGCTGCGATGGCAATTGGGTTAACATGATGTACATCTGGGCCCGGAAGGCCCGGCACCTCGGCCTTCACGTCATTCCACCACGCGAGCTTCTCGATACGCTTCTGCTCTTCGTCGTGCTGCGGCTTGGGCCCCGTCTGCTTCTCCAACTCTGCGATTAAGTGCTTCCATTTCGACGGATTCGCCCACTCGCTCTCGTGCTTGACGATCAGCCGGGACGCCGCCTGCATCAACCACGGATATCCCCCGCGCCCGGTCTGTGCCAGTGTGCATAGTTCGTCAGCCGCCCGCTTGCCATCCCCTCTCGTGAACAGGGTGTCGTACACCTTGAGCATCAACGGGCTGAGATTCGAACGCGAAGCGATGTCGCCAACATTGGCGCCGCTCTCATAGTCGACCCACTTTGGGGTTGTCGCAAAGATTGTATGCGCCGGATCATGGGTATCCCCCGTACACTCGAAGTCGATCCACTTCTGCGCGAATTCCCGCGTCACCCGCCCACTTGCATGATTGAAGTCGCACACCCAGCCGTCGATTGGTTGACCTTGTGCATTCACGCCGTCGACGTGCCACCAGCTCACCGGGTAACCAGGATTAGGATTCGGATTCGGCTCGGGGATTCGTCGCTTCGGGTCACGCGCCAGTTCGGCGAGCGAATACACCTGAACCGCGTCCGTCTTTCTCGACTGCGGATCAGCGCCTGGAACGAACTTGTTATTCTGGGTACGTTGATACAGCACCGTGCCTGGCGCGATCCGCAGGATTGTTGGCTCCGATGGCAGGCCCAATGCCGACCAGTCCTCTTTATGCGGTCCGTGCTCGTTGACCCATGCCCGGCCTTGTTCGAGAAACGATTGGATACTGTCGTCGCAAAACACTTCGATATGCGCCATCCGGGTTCCGGACGTGCATTGATTCAGCGAGTCGTATCGACCAAGGTGACCGATCAATTCCCCCGCTTTGATCGGAATGCCGGGCGTGTCGCCTGGCTTGGTTTGGTCCGTCACCACAATCACCCGATCGAAAATCGAGTCCTGGATAGTCTCCTCGACAACCGGCCCACCGTTTTCCTGACCGAGATAGACCCACTGATCAATTGCACTTGACGGCTCGACGTATCCGCCTGCTTCTTGCGGATACAGTGATGTTCCGTGAAGAGCCGTCAACTGCCCCCACCGCTTTCCGTGCTTCGTCTCGATCTTCCCGATGCCAACGGTGGCCCCCTGGGGCAGAATGCCAATCGGAGTGCCGTTCGGAGTCTCGCGAACGCGCAGTCCCTGCTGCGCCGAATCGGGAACCTGCCCGTTTCGACCAGACGATGGCTTATCCTGCGCGTACTGTGTCACCCGCCATTGCCGCGGCCAGTATGATGGCTTGTCGCGCTTCGGGAAGTTCGCGTAGTCCTCGTACGACATCAGGTGCATGTACAGGCTGTAGAACGTCAGCTTCCTGCCCCGCGGAAATTCCATCGTGTGCCGCACTAGAGCAAAGCCGGTACTGTACGGTGCCTGATCGGGCGATTCGCTCCCGATCGCGGCTATCTCACTGAGTGGATATGTCTTGTCGGCGCGATACGCGATCAGTACGCCGTCGGCAATGCAACGCAATCCCGCCTCGAGATCCAGCGACTGTCCGGCGCCCGCTTCCGTGACGTGAATTCCACCGTGCCACATGCCTTTGCGGCCCACGAGATACGTGCCAGCCGGCTCATGCTCGGCTAGCAGCCGATAGATCTCATGCTCGTCCGTGAACTGCGCGGAGGCCTTGGACTGGCCCTGCCCCTTGCGCAGGAACGGAAACGCGAACGGCAGTGACTTCAGCTTGGCTGGTGCCGGCGTAGGCGCTTGCGGTTTCTTCGGTGCGGGTTGAGTTGTCATGGATGAGCTTATTCAGAGAATCCGAAGTTCGTGGCGTTCTTCACGTCGTTGAGTGGCACGTCGGACCACGTCGGAAATTTGAAACTGCCGCCGTCCGGGTCGTCGATTTTCAGGTTGCCCTTGAGCTCAATTTCTCCGGCTGGACTGCCGAGGATGATCTTGCCGCCCGAGAGCTTGATGTATGCTCCCGCCCCGTCGCCGATCGTGACACCCTTGCGACCCGTGACGATCACCTCGCCATCTGATGAACTCGCCACAAGATTCTGCAGCGACATCAGTTCCATCCCATCGCCCTGGGCCTGAACCTGTACCTTCCCCTTCGCTGCCAGGATCCGGATGCCTAGTTTTGCCGCAAAAAAGGAAAGCGCTTCGCCAGCGGCCATCGTGATGCGCTTCATGACGCCGATGTCGACCCCCTCACCGGCAGTCACAAACATCTGCCTGCGAGCGGCGACCTGCACGTGCTGACCGCTGGCGATACCGATGCCCTCCGGCGCGGTTGCGACGATGACCGACTTCTGAAGTTTGCTCAGCTTCTGCTCGATCAGGGTGCGCTGCTGCTCGACTTCGGCCTGAAGCGCCTTCGCAGCATTCGCGGTGTCATTGAGGGAACGCAGGATTTGTTCAGCCTGCTCAAACGTTGCATCTCCGTCCTGCATGGCGAGCTGTTGACCAGACGCGCCAGGTTGTGCCTCGGCACTGAACAGCATCCCCTTCGCGCCGCGCACGGCGACGTGGCCGTCTGAGCGAAGCTCGGCACCTCGGCCTCGCTCCTTGCGCTCCCCATCGACCATGTGCCCGAGATTGAGCTCACTGGTCTGAAACGGCGTCGTCAGATGAATATGCTCGACGCCTTCCTTATCCTCCATCCGCAACTCGTTCTGCGCGGCCGTGCGGATCAGGTTCCGGGTGTGATTCAGGTTGTTGACGAGATCCGGATGCAGGCTGTCGTGCATCGCGCCGATAATCACGGGCCGATCCGGATGGCCGTCCGTAAAGACGATCGCCACCTCCGCCCCGTCGATCAGCGGGAAATGATGCCCATAGTTGTCGCCGCTATACGGCTTCGCGAACCGCACCGGCCGGCTCGTGCCACCCGGACTCCACTCATCGAGGTCGAACGGTAGCTTGATCACGTACCAGCCCTGCTCGGTCAGGTACGCGTACTTGTAGTCGCCCGGTGACGTAATGCGGGCCGGCAGGATGCCGTCGATAGCCGGTCGCTCGATCGAGGCCATCGGCGTACGCCAGACCCGGTCCGACGCAATTCCCTCGAAGCTCACCCAATACGCGTCGCTGCGCCCGCCGCGCGATTCGACCGACGTGATGAAGATCCCGTGCTTCGCATCGGCCTGAACCGGGTCGACGCGCATCACCTCGCCCGCTTCGAGCCAGAACGGATTGCCCGTGCCGTTGAAGGTGATCTGCGCGGCTAGATACTCCTCGTGGCGCCGACGGGCGATCTGCTGACCTTCCTCCGGCGTCTCGTAATGCTCGCCCCAGCGATAGTCGATGCCGTTCGTCGACTTGTCCGCTCGCGCGGCGTTTTCCTCGACGAGCAGCGACACACCGGCCTGCCGGTGGTTGTAATCGTGCAGCCGCACGGCTTCAGGCACGCGCCGGGTCCGCTTCTCGAGCGTCTTGATCGCGTCCCGGCCGGCGCTCTCCAGCCCCGAGTCGCGCCGATACGACACGGTACGCTGCTTGCGCGCGTACGCATCGAGATCATCGCCGAACACCAGCACCGCGTGATCCTTCTTCTGCTCCCAGCGAAACCAGATTCCCTCTTCCGCGCACAGGCGCCGGATAAAGGCGAACGTGGTCTCGTGATACTGGGTGATGTATTCGTGCCGCTTGTACTTCCCGCGTAGCTGGAACTGGAAGTCGACGCCGGCCCGGTAGCCGTAATGGCGTAGGGTATCGGTCACGATCTCCTCGACCGACTGCTTCTGGAACAGCCGGCTCGTCACGCCCCGATTCAGATCGGCGAGCGTCGGCTCGAGCCGGACCCGATAGTGCGTCTCGTCCGCCGAGGTGCCGAGCTCATCGAACTCCGTGATAACGCCGTGGATCGTGTACGCCGGCGGCATCTTGCTGAATTGCGCCGCCCGCTCGCCGAACATCCTGCGCAGATAGTCCATGTTCGGATCGACCGGGGCGATGATGAATTTTGCCGGGCGACCGACCATCTGATCCATCGGAATACCGGCCATCGGGCTCGTGAACTCGATGTCGTAGCGATACAGCTCGCTCACGGCATCCCGCCCCGCGAACTTGAGGACGGACGTTGGCGCCGGATGTGGCGCCAGCTTCAATTCATAAGACTGGGTAGGCAGGATCATCGACATGCAGGAATTCTCATGAACGCGCGAGAGGGACGGACAACAACGCCGGGCCATGACGGCCCCGGCGGCTCATGCGACAAACGTCAAATCAGCTCTTGGCCTTCGGCATCTGCGACACCAGCGACAGCCCGATGTCCATACCCTCTACCTGGAAGTGCGGGATGATGAAGAGCTTGATACGGAAGAAACCCGGGTTGTCCTCGATGTCCTCGACTGTCACCTTCGCGTCGCGCAGCGGGTGCGAGGCCTGCAGCTCGTCGCCCGGATCCTTCATCTCGGTCACGAGACCCTTGATCCAGCTGTTCAGCTCGAGCTCGAGCAGACGCCGATCCTTGGTCGTGCCGATGTTCTCGCGCTGGATCAGCTTCAGATAGTGGGCAATCCGCGACAGCAGGAAGATGTACGGCAGGCGTGCGTTGATGCGGCTGTTGGCCGTCGCTTCCTTGGTCTCGTACAGCGCGGGCTTTTGCGTCGAGCTGGCCGAAAAGAAGCACGCGAAGTCGTGGTTCTTGTAGAACGACAGCGGAATGAAGCCCAGATTCGCGAACTCGAACTCGCGCGTCTCCGGAATCAGCACTTCCGTCGGGATCTTCGGCTGCACGCCGGTGCCGAGGTCGTACAGGTGGACCGGCAGGTCCTCGACCTTGCCGCCAGCCTGCGGGCCGCGGATCTGCACGCACCAGCCGTTGTTCACGAAGCTGCGCACCATGTTGGCCGCGAACGCGAAGGAGGCGTTGACCCACAGGTACTTGTCGTGGTCCGGGCCCTTCACGGCTTCGTCGTAGTTGAACGCGCGTACCGGCGTCGTGTCCTTGCCGTACGGCAGGCGCCCCAGCACGCGCGGCATCGTCAGGCCGACATAGCGTGCGTCATCGGTGTCGCGGAAGCTCTTCCACTTGATGTACTCGGCGCGATCGAAGTAATTGCCGATGTCCTGAATGGCCGCCACTTCCTCCATCGACTGCTTGCCGAAGAACGCTGCGCCGACCGAGCCGATAAACGGCATGTGCGCGGCGGCCGCCACCTTCGAGATGTTGCGCAGGAGCGCCACGTCCATCGGCGAGTTCTCGAACTCGAAGTCACTGATCATCGCGCTGATCGGCTGGCCGCCCGGCGTGTCGTATTCCTCGATGTACGTCAGGCGATACAGGCCGCTCTGGATCAGTTCCGGCGTGTCCTCGAAATCGCGTTGCAGCGCATCCTTCGATACGTCCAGCACTTCGATGCGCGCATTCTTACGGAAGTCCGTGCGTGACACGAGCATCTTGAGACCGCGCCAACGGCCCTCGAGCGCCTGGAATTCCGGCGTATGCATCACGGCGTCAAGCTGGCGGCTGATCTGCCGGTCGAGCTGACCGATATGGAAATCGAGTAACGACTTGTCGAGACGGTCGACCGGCTTGCTTTCCTTCGCGATCAGGTTGAGCAGCGCGTCCATGCCGCGCGCGACGCGTTCGTCGGCCGATGCCTCCGACAGTGTGTCGTTATCGCGGAACGCTTCGAGCGGACGCGCCTCGGCGACCGTCTTCAGGTTGATCTTGTTGCACAGCGCGGCGTAGACGCTGTCGTTTTCGAGCACAACGGTCTCGGCTGCCCCCTGACGGGATTCGTTCTGTTTCATTGCTTGTCCTGTCTGCGTATGTAACGCGATCTGGTTGCGGAATGCGGTAAAGGCTCGCTTGGGCCGGCCGCGTTCAGGCATGGCCTTCCGGTTGCGTCGCGGCCGTCGCGATCTGCGACAGCTCGCCGCGCAGCTTGTCAGACAGGCGCTTGTCCTTCAGGATCTTCTCGAACTCGCGACGGAACGTGCCGTTGTCGAGCAGGTTGCTCTTCAAATCGCGCATCAGATTGCGCATCGCCAACATCGCCTGCAGTTCCGGGATCTGGCGCGCAACCTGTTCCGGCTCGAAGTCCTTCATCGAGCGGAACGACAGATTTACCGGCAATTCCGAGCCATCGCCGGCCAGGGTGTTCTCCGCGGCGATCTTGAGATCGGGCGCATAGTCCGCCAGGACCGCATCGAAGTTGTTCTTGTCGATGTTGACCTTCTTGCGGTCGGCCAGCGGCGCCTGCTCGCGGCCCGCGCTGAAGTCGCCCGCCACGAGCAGCTTCAGCGGCAGCTCGATCTTCTTCTGGGCGCCGCCCGTATGCAGATCCAAGGTAATTGAAACGCGACTTTTCGGAATTTCTCTCTGGAAGCTATCCATTTGTAATCCTTAGTTGTTAATGGTCGAGCACGGCGCAGACGCACACCGCATCCGGCACGATGTCGACGTGGTCGCTACCTTGCGCACGTGTGCCACGCACCTGATGCACGGTGTGTCCCGATCGATTATTCATCGTGTGGTCTCCGTTCGTACGGCGAAATCGAACGGGACTTATACATGGGAAACACGGCACACGTCAAAGCCCGTTGCGTATTCGCCTCGAAATAAAAGCTCAATAAAACGTCAAATTACGTGTCTAATTTTTTATATTTAACGTTTATCAACATCAATTCAGACAAATCCTAGCGAAATCGCACAAGCGATCAATTATCTCGGTATTTCACATCGCAACACATGCCCGTCAGGCAACGCCCGAACCACTATCTCCAAATGGCAATAATTCCGTAATCTCAATAAGAAAAAACCAAACAAATGTGCCATCACTGTTTTTCCGCCTCACCTTCCGCCACGACGCCCAATTAGTAAACCAAACTACTTGGCTATTTCACTACGCGATGAAGATCATGTATAGGCTTACGCCCTTGACCCGATAACGAACAAACAGACCATACTCATGCGGATCGATAAACCGCTGTTCCACGAGGGGCTCATCCTGACGCAGCAGCATTTCCAACAGCAGCAGCGTTGGGCCGAATTTGCGCTCCATCAATTCGCGACGGCTGCGCTCGCGCAACCGTGGGGCACACTGGGCGTCGAGGTCGACGAGGAAGCGCTGGCCACTGGCCGCATCAAGCTCACGCGACTCAAGCTTCGGTTTACGGACGGCACGCCGATCGATACGACCCTCGCCGATCCGCTGCCTTCCGCGCGCGATCTGACTCAAGGCGTCCCCGCCGATCAGCAGAGCGTTGTCGTGCTCGCCGCGCTCGCACTGCCGAATGCGAACGGCAACAACTGCCGCTTCGACGAGGCCACACTCGCGCGCCCACGCCGCTCGTACCGGGAGTTCGTCAAGGTCACGGACCTGAACGGGACGGGCGAAACGGAGATCGCGGCCGAGCGCCACGCGGTGCGCCTGCTGTTCGACTTCGAGTCGCATGCGGACGACACGGTTTGCGCGATCGCACGGCTTACGCGAGGAACAAATGGCCAATTCCAGGTCGATCAACGGTTCGTGCCGCCGTGCCTGACGCTCGGCAGTCATCCACTGCACCTTGAGCGCATCAATCGCCTGGCGGACATCCTGCATGCCAAGAGTCTCGCGCTCGGCGTGCGCCGCAGCGAGCGCATCGATCAGGTCGCCGAATACGGTGTCGCCGATGTACAGCTCTTCTGGCTGCTTCACTGCATCCATGCCGCGTGGCCGCAACTGAGGTTGTTCGCCACCCACCCGGGCCGATCGCCGGAGCACCTGTACGCCACGCTCGCGCAACTGGCCAGCGCGCTGATGACCTTCTCGACTTCGTCTGATCTCACGGACATTCCGGCGTACGACCACGCGCGTGCCGACAAAGTGTTCACGAAGCTCGAAGCGATGATTCGCGACCTGCTCGACGCGATCATTCCGTCGCGCGTCGTGTCGATCGGCCTCACCCGCCAGAGCCCGACGACGTGGACCGGGCAGTTCCTCGACGAGCGGATCGTCGAAGACGCTGCCGATTGGTACCTGTCGGTCAATGCGCCGACACCCGCCTTCACGCTCGTCGAGCAGTTCCCGCGGCTCTGCAAGATTGGCGCGCCGGACGAAGTCGAACACATCGTCAATTCCGCGCTGCTCGGCATTCCGCTCAAGGCCGTACAGCGTGTACCGGCCGCGATTCCGGTGCGGCTCGACAACCAGTATTTCGCGCTCGATTCGAATGATCCGGCGCATGCCCGGATGCTCGCCGCGCGCGCCTGTCAGATCTACCTGCCGGCGTCCGTGCCCGACGCCTCGCTCGAACTCTACGCGGTGCTTCGCTCATGAACGCCCTGACTTCTGGCCGTAGTGAAGCGGCCCTCCCGCAGGAAGCGCCTGGCGCAGGCCGCGTGCCGGGTAGCGGTATCCGGGACCTGCTGAGCAATACGGCGCTGCTCGTCACGACGCTTGCGCCGGGCGGCCGGACGCGCGATGCGGACGAATTGCGCGAACACTGCGGACAGCTCATCAACCAATTCTCGACCGCGCTGCAGCAGCGCGGTTATCCGGACGACGTACGCAATGAGGCGCTAATCGCGCAATGCGGCTTGCTCGACGAGGTGGCGCTGCGGCATCTGCCGCTCGATGTAAGGTCCGAATGGGCCGGGAAGCCGTTGCAGGTCGAGCGCTTCGATCTGCACGATGCCGGCGAGCGCGTGTTCGACCGGCTCGAGGAGCGCATGCGAGAAACACCGCCGCAGACCGATCTGCTCGAGTGTTATTCGGCCATCCTCGGGTGCGGTTTCGTCGGCCGCTACGCCCGTGATGCGCTCGAGGGGGAAGCAAAGCGCGCGGCGCTGATCGATTCGTTGGATGCCCGGTTGAACAAGCTCCGCCCATCGTCGGACCGGCCGTTCATCACCGATCGCGCCGGCCTGCGCCTGTCCGACTGGTTCTACCGGCTGTCCCCGTGGGCGATCGCGGGTTTCGCTTGCATAGCCGCGGCGATCGTCTGGGGTGCATGGGCCACGGGGCTCGACATGCAGGTTGCGCAACTCGTATCCGCAAAGGTCGCCCGGCCGTGAAATCCGACCTGCCTGTCCTGTCCGCGACATCGGCGCCGGCACCCGACCATCCTCACGAGGGGCTCGGCTACCCGTTCCGAGTGATGACCGTGTTCGCGACCACGTCGGCGCTTGCGTTGATCTGGCTTGTGCTGCCGCTCGAGCGCGGCATGGTCTGGACGCTCACGGCGATCATCGGGCTCGTTGCCGTCGCGCTTATCGGGTGGCGCAGCCACCAGTTGTTCCGCGTGCGTGAGCAAAGCGCACACATGCTTGCGGCGCTCGGTGAGGCGACCGTGGAGATCCCCGTCAAACTTCGCACGCGCATGCCGTTGGTGCTCGTGACGGGCGACGGCTTGTCGGCGCTGTTCAACCGAGCTGGAGAGGCACGACATGCGCACGTCGGCGACGGCGGGATCTGGCTGCGCGTCGACCGCGTGCAGGATCTGCCACGGCTGGCCGTGGCGGTCAGGCAGTGGCGCGATGGACGCGCGCCGGACGGCGTCGTGCTGACGGTCGCGCCCGCCCTGCATACGGGAACGGACATGCTGACACAACAGCTGCGTGCCGTACGGCAGGCGTTCGCCGATGCGGCGCGCATGCTTGGCGTGAGATTGCCCGGGTATGTTGCGGTCTATCAGCGGCTTACGACCGGCCCCGCCAGTCCCGCGATACCGCAGTGGTACGGGGTGTCCTTCGCTACCCGCCTGGTGGACGCGGGCCGTTTCGAACCGGTGATCCGTGCCGCCGAAAACGAGATGCAGCACGCCGCCGGAGAACAGACCACGGCGGTTCGCACCGCGGCCCTCGCATCGATCATCGGATGGACGCAGCGGGTCGTGATCGGCGCACTGACGGATCGTCATCATCCGGCGACGCCCTCGACACTGTTCGGCGCCGGCTGGATCGACTGCGGCCCCGAGAGCGGAACGGGGAACCCTTGGGAACGTGACGTCGAGATGCAGACCCGGGTGATGCGGGCCGATGCCAGCGCCTCGCCACTGCCGTGGCCGCTGCCGCAACCGTTGATCGAGGCGATGCCTCACCGGCATTGGATATCGCCACGCATGGCGGCCATCGCTCATGCGCTCGCGTTGCTGGCGTGTGCGGCCGCTGTCGCCTTCTGGGGCGCCGCAAAAAATAATGAGGCGTTGCTGACGCGTATCAGCACCGATCTCGATCGGTATTCGATGACCCCGGCCGCGCACGATGCCGCGAAGCGCGACGCATTGAAGGTCCTCATCGCCGATCGCGACCGGCTCGACTTGTATGCGCGCACGGGTGTTCCGCTGCGCCTATCGTTCGGCATGTACCGGGGCATGCACGTGATGCCGGCGCTGAACGACGCGATCGCCTCCTACGAACCGCCCCCCGCCCCGCCGCCACCCGCCGTCGTCACGCTGGACAGCATGTCGCTGTTCGACAGCGGCAAGTCCCGACTGAAGTCGGGCACCACGCGCGCGATGGTCGGCGCGCTCGACATGATCAAGGCGCATCCCGACAAACGGATTCTCGTCGCGGGCTACACCGACAACGTCGGTAATCCGGATAGCAACCTCAAGCTTTCGACGGCGCGCGCGCAAGCCGTGCGCGACTGGCTGATTGACGCGTCTGGTATTCCGGCCACGCAGTTCGCCATCCAGGGCTACGGCGTGACGCGGCCGATAGCGGACAACGACACGCCCGACGGGCGCGCGCGAAACCGACGCGTCGAGATCACGCTGATCCCGGACGTCGGCAAATAGAAACAGTTTTACCCCCGGAGCAAACCACTTCGGGATTCTGAGGCTCGGGGGCTGACTCCGGGTATTGGTAGTAGTACGAAAAATGGAGTGAAAGATGGCAATTCCGGCATATATGTGGCTCAAGGACGACGGTGGCGCCGACATCAAGGGATCGGTGACGGTTCAGGGCCGCGAAGGCAGCGTCGAGCTCGTCGAATTCGGTCACGGCGTGCACATCCCGACCGATGGCAACACGGGCAAGCTGACTGGGACGCGCGTACACAAACCGATCACGCTGACCAAGGAAACCGACGCGTCGACGCCGTACCTGTACAAGGCGGTAACAAGCGGCCAGACGCTGAAGTCGGTTGAGATCAAGTGGTACAAGATCGACGACGCGGGCAAGGAAAAGGAGTACTTCAACACCAAGCTCGACAACGTGAAGGTCGTCGCCGTGAATCCGGTGATGCACGACATCAAGAACCCGGACTACGAGAAGCACAACCACCTCGAGAACGTGGAGTTGCGCTACGAGACGATCACCTGGTCGTACAAGGACGGCAACATCATCCACAAGGATACGTGGAGCGAGCGTTCCTGATCCTGACCGAATGGTCGGAACCGACTGGCTCCCTGGCGGTTCCTTGCCGGCCTGACCGATTCAGGCTGGCCTTTTTATATCCGCGGGTGGCGCGCCCAACGGCTGCCGCCGCCCCAATCCCGACCGCCCTGTCATGACTCTGCGAGACACCACTCACTTGCTCCGCCAGCTCAATCCGCACTGCGCGAAAACACTCGAGGCGGCCGCGAGCCTATGCCAGGGTCGGCTTTCGGACGAAATCACCGTCGAACACTGGCTGCTGAAGCTGATCGAGGCAGGCGACGGCGACATTTCGGCGGTCCTGCGACACTACGGGATCGACATCGATGCCGTCTGGATTGCGCTGATCGCCGCGATCGAGCACCTGCCCCGCAACCTGCGCGGCAAGCCGGCGCTTTCGCCGCAACTGGCAACGATGCTGCAGGACGCGTGGCTTCGCGCATCGCCCGAGGGTGACGATGCGTCGATCCGGTCAGGTAACCTGTTGCAAGCGATCGTCGACGCGCCGCACGTGTTGCGCGCTCAGAATGCATGGCCGCTGCTGTCGGTCAGCAGCGCACAGATTGAGCGGCTCCTGCCGCGTCTCGCGCACCGCTCCTGCGAAAGCAGGCTCGACGGACACGAAGCCGATGCCGGCGAGCCGGTCACGGCGATGTCTAACGATGCGCGTGCGGGCACGCCCACGGCTACCGAAACGCAAGCGCCCCGACGGACGACCGAGGGCGACGCACTCGCCCGCTTCGCGATCGACCTGACCGACAAGGCCCACAACGGCCGGATCGATCCGGTGTTCGGCCGCGATCGCGAGATCCAGCAGATGGTCGACGTGCTCGCGCGGCGGCGCAAGAACAATCCGATCCTCGTCGGCGAGCCCGGTGTCGGCAAGACCGCGCTCGTCGAAGGCCTCGCGCTGCGCGTCGCAGAGGGAAGCGTGCCGAACGTGATTCGAAATGTACGCATCCTCACGCTGGACCTGGGTTTGCTGCAGGCCGGCGCCGGCGTGAAGGGCGAATTCGAGCAGCGCCTGAAGAACGTGATCGACGAAGTGCAGGCGTCGCCCGTGCCGATCCTGCTGTTCATCGACGAAGCGCACACGCTGATCGGCGCGGGCAATGCCGCCGGCGGCGCCGACGCCGCGAACCTGCTCAAGCCCGCGCTCGCGCGCGGCGAGCTGCGCACGATCGCGGCCACTACGTGGTCCGAGTACAAGGAATACTTCGAGCGCGACGCCGCGCTCGAGCGCCGTTTCCAGATGATCAAGGTCGATGAGCCCGACGACGACACAGCGTGCCTGATGCTACGAGGGCTCAAGAGCCGATACGCGACATACCATAATGTGCACATCAGGGATGAGGCGCTCGTCGCCGCGGTCAAGCTCTCGCGCCGCTACATTCCCGCGCGGCAGTTGCCGGACAAGGCGGTCGACCTGATCGATACGGCCGCCGCCCGCGTACGCATGGGTCTGGAATCCCCGCCGGCGGAGCTGCAGCGCGCCCGGGCCGCGGTCTCCGCCCTGGAACTGGAAGTCGACATGCTCGAAGCCGATCAGCAAGCCGGTATCGACGGTGCGGACGCACGCCGTGCCGCGCTTGACGCAGCGCTCGCAAACGCGAAGGCAACGCTGGCTGATTTGCACGCGCGCTATGAGCACGAGTGCAAGCTCGTTCAGGCGCTGCACGAACAACGCGACCTCGATCCATCCAAGCGCGACGACGCGTCGCTGGCGCACGCACGCCACGCGCTCGCCAGCGTGCAGGGCAAGGCGCCGTTGATCTTCGCCGACGTCGACGCCCAGGCGATCGCGCGCGTGGTCGCCGAGTGGACCGGCGTGCCGGTCGGCAATCTGGTCGAGGATGAACTGCGGAGCCTGCTCGCGCTCGAAGCTCAGCTCGCCACGCGCGTGGTCGCACAGGACGACGCGTTGGCTGCACTGGCCGAAAGCCTGCGTACCGCGAAAGCGGGACTCAAGAACGAGCATGCGCCGCTCGGCGTCTTCCTGCTCACCGGGCCATCGGGTGTAGGCAAGACCGAAACGGCGCTGGCTCTGGCCGACCTGCTGTTCGGTGGACAAGGTGCGCTTACGACGATCAACATGTCGGAGTACCAGGAATCGCACACGGTGTCGCAGTTGAAAGGCTCTCCGCCCGGCTACGTCGGCTATGGCCGCGGCGGGATCCTGACCGAGGCCGTGCGGCAACGCCCGTACAGCGTCGTGCTGCTCGACGAAGTCGAAAAGGCGCATCGCGACGTGCTCGACCTGTTCTATCAGGTGTTCGACCGCGGCATGATGCGCGACGGCGAAGGGCGCGAGATCGATTTCCGCAATTGCGTGATCCTGATGACGTCCAACCTCGGTAGCGTCCAGATCGACGAGACGACTGCCGACGATGCCGAAACATCGCAAGCCGACCTGATCCGGGCCATTCATCCGCAACTCGTGTCGCACTTCCAGCCGGCTCTGCTCGCGCGCTTCCAGACACTGGTTTACCGGCCGCTCGACGTGACCGCACTCGCTTCGATCGTACGTCTGAAGCTCGCCAAGATCGCCGACCGCTTGCGCAGGCAGCATGAGGTCGAGCTCACGTGCGACGACTCGCTGATCGGCGCAATGGCCGAGCTGTGCCGTGCTCGCGAATCCGGCGCGCGCAATGTCGATGCATTCCTCAATCAGCGCATTCTGCCCGCCGTGTCCCGTGAGTTGCTGGCGCGTATGGCTGCCGGCAACACACCGGCCCGGATCTTGCTCGCGAGTTCGGCCGACGGCAACGTGACGATCGACTTCGTCGATCGCGACAACGCTGTCGTCGGCCATCCGGCGCCCGCGGCGATGATCGCATAACAGGAGCGACACCGTGCCGGCAGGCCCATCCCTTTATGACATGCTGCTCGGGCAGATCGGTGGCGAACCGCTCGATGCGTACGACGACCGAACGCTGGAATGCCTGAGCGTGCAGCAAAACGTGCGGCGCATCCTGAACACGCGCGCCGGCGCGCTCGAGCATCTGCCTGACTACGGTCTGCCGGACCTGACGAACATCTACAAGGCGCTGCCGGCGTCCGCGCACATGCTCAAGGAGCAGATGGAAGCGACGCTGCTGAAATTCGAGCCACGCATCCGTTCGATCGACGTCGAGATACTCGAGAACGACGACCCCGGCGTGCTCGTGAGTTTCGAAATGACGTGCCATCTGAAGAAGGCCGGACTCGTTCGGTTCGGCACGTACTTCGAGCCGCCCGGGCGGATGCGGTTGGAGCGAATGCAACAGGCGAAATCCGGCAGATATTGACCGTTCCACAAATCGCGACATCACCAAAGTGTGGCCTGCTTTCAGCAAGGAGCGGCCGAGGACGCCGACGTCAATCGCGTTGCCGTTCAGGCTTTCGCCGACGGGCGTGGCCGCCTGGAAGTGCTTCCACTCAATCGTGTACGGCAGATCCTTCAGCACGCCGGGAACACCGTCCACCGGGCTTCACGGCAAGTCGTTCGAATGATTCCTCGACAGATATTTCGCGCACGAAATAAATCCCGAACTATATTTCGCATACGAAATACCTACCCGAACGAGGACGGCCATGACGTCGGAACCTGTCGAGTTTTGCGCCGCCGACGGCTATACGCTGCGCGGCACGCTGTGGTCGCCGGACGCGTCGCCGCGCGCGCTGGTGTTGATCCATCCGGCCACCGCCGTGCCGGAGCGGCTGTACGCGGGCTTCGCGCGCTTCCTGACCGAACGCGGCTTCTCGGCGCTGACCTACAACTATCGCGGCATCGGCGCGTCGCGGCCCGCGCGGCTGAGCGCGCTGCATGCCAGCATGCGCGACTGGGTCGAGCTCGACGTCGGTGCCGCGATCGCGTGGGCGCGCAATGCGTACGCGGGGTTGCCGCTGGTGGCGGTCGGGCACAGCGTCGGCGGCCATGCGATCGGGCTGTCGGCCGGCACCGCGCACCTGCGCGCGGCCGTGCTCGTCGCCGCGCACGCCGGCAGCACGCGGCTGATTTCCCGCGCGACCGAACGGCTGAAGGTGCGGCTGATCCTGCGCGTGCTCGGCCCGCTCGCGTCCGCACTGCTCGGCTATGTGCCCGGCAAGCGGCTCGGGCTCGGTGAGGACCTCCCCGCCGGCGTGTTCCGCGAGTGGAGCCGCTGGACCACGTTGCCGCGCTACTTCTTCGACGATCCGACGCTCGGCGCAGCCGAGCGCTTCTCGAAGCAGCAGTTGCCGATTCTCGCGCTCGGCTTCGACGACGATCCGTGGGCGAATCCGCCCGCGATCGACCTGCTGGTAAGCTACCTGACCCGGGCGGCCGTCGAACGCCGTCAGATCGATCCGGACGCCGCGGGCAGCGGACCGGTCGGACACATGGGCTTCTTCCGCAGCCGGCCAGGCACCGTGCTGTGGCCGGCAGTCGCCGACTGGCTCGCGCAGGCGCTCGACGCGGGTCGCCCGTCCCTTTCCATTGCAGCCGGGAACCAAGCTTGAGCGAAGACCGACGACTGTTTTTCCTGTTGAACATCGGCCAGCGGCGCGTGCAGCGCTGGGTCGACCGCAAGGCCGAGACCGATGCGCGCGCCAGCGCCGCGCAGGCCGGCGTGCTGTTCTGCCTCGCGAGGCAGGACGGCGCGCTGATCGGCGAAGTCGGCGCGGCGCTGCAACTTGCGCCGTCCGCGATGACGGGGCTCGCCGACCGGATGGCGAAGGCCGGCCTGCTCGCGCGGCACGCCGATTCGGACGACGGGCGGGCAACGCGCCTGTTCCTGACCGACGAAGGACACGCGGCGCTCAAGCGCGCGCGCGTGGTGCTGCGCGAGCTGAACGGCAAGCTGTGCGACGGATTTTCCGACGAGGAACTCGACGTCGTCGCGCGCTGGCTCCACGCGTTGCAGGACCGCTTTCCGGCCGATCGCTGAACGGCGCCGGCGGTGCGCTGCATCGGCAAGATACCGCGTAATCGATAGCGATTCCGATTCGCGCTTTCGATTCGGTTTCCGAACTTTCAGGCGGAAAATTTTGCGTTCCGGATCCGCTGCTTCGGCAACGCTTTCCGGCTACGTCCTGTTACAAAAAATTGCCTGCCGCGCCGCATATCGATCGCCTACATTGCTATCCACTTCGACGCATTCGTCGTATGCACGGACTGCCTTCCCGTCGCGTCCGTATCCCGGGACGCACCCGACAAGTAACGAAAACGAACAGGTGTCTTGACCGACGTGCTGGCGGCATCCAGCACACGCGGATTGCGATGACTGAAGCGGCTTCCTGAACGACACGATCCGACGCGTGGCACGGCATCCATTGCCGCCGCGTACCGGCGCGCGACGTGCCGTTGTGCCGTGACATCGCCGCCGCACGTGAACGAGGAGCAGTCCCATGCGACGCACGATGGTGTCCCACTCGCTTGTCACCCGCCTCACCCGCCTGTCCGCCGCGACGGCAATGGCGATGGCCGCCGCCGCGGCCGCGCATGCCGACCCCGTGGTCGTGTCCGGCCCGAGCCCGTTCGCCGCCTGCACCATCGGCGGCCCCGGCACGAACTACGTGAACGCCGAGGTCGAACCATGGCTCTCGGTCAATCCGGCGAACCCGACCAACATGATCGGCGTATGGCAGCAGGATCGCTGGTCGAACGGCGGCGCCCACGGGCTCGTCGCCGGCTATACGTTCGACGGCGGCGCGACCTGGGCGCGCACGCCGCAACCGTTCAGCGCCTGCGCGCCGGGCGGGCTCAAGTACGAGCGCGCGTCGGATCCGTGGGTGTCGTTCGGGCCCGACGGCACCGCGTATTCGGTATCGATCTCGTTCAACCAGTCGAACAACGGCAATGCGGTCGCGGCCTCGGTGTCGACCGACGGCGGACAGACGTGGAGCAGCCCGGCCGTGCTGATCGCGAACGACGAACCGACGACGCAGTTCTTCAACGACAAGGAATCGGTGACGGCGAACCCGGTGAAGGCCGGCACGGCCTACGCGGTGTGGGACCGCCTCGAGCTGCCGAACGGCAACCCGTACGCGAACCTGCACACGCAGGCATATCGCGGGCCGACGTTCTTCTCGAAGACGGTCGACGGCGGCAAGACGTGGAGCAGAGCGAAGGTCATCGTCAACGTGCCGTCGCGTCAGCAGACGATCGGCAACCAGATCGTCGTCGACCCGAAAACCGGTACGCTCTACGACTTCTTCGACCTGATCCAGCCGCCGTTCAGCAAGGCGGCCGGCAAGGTCGCGTTCATCAAGTCGACCGACGACGGCGCGACCTGGACGAAGCCGCAGGTGATCGCCGGGCTGCAGACGGTCGGCGTGACCGATCCGAACACCGGCGAACCGGTACGCACCGGCGACATCATTCCGGAGCCCGCGATCGATCCGGCATCGGGGCAGCTGTACGTCGTCTGGCAGGACAGCCGCTTCAACGGCGGCAACTACGACGAGATCGCGCTGTCGACGTCGAAGGACGGCGGCGCGAGCTGGAGCGCGCCGCTGCAAGTGAACACGCCGACCGGGCGTGCCGCGTTCAATCCGTCGGTGCGCGTCGACAATGCCGGCTCGGTGATGGTCACCTACTACGACTTCCGCGACCTGCAGGCCGGCAACACGACGACGCTGCCGACCGGGTTCTGGCGCAAGATCTCGCATGACGGCGGCACCACGTTCGCCGACGAGCGGCGCGTCGGCGGCCCGTTCGACATGAAGCTCGCGCCGAACGCGGAAGGCTTCTTCATCGGCGATTACCAGGGGCTCGACGTGCTGCCGTCGTCGTCGTTCCACCCGTTCTTCGTCCAGACCAACGCGGGCAACCTGACGAACCGCACCGACGTGTTCTTCGCGCCGTGATACGCGCATGAGCGCAACGCAGCGCTGCCGCGACGCCCCTCGCGTCGCGGCAGCGTGCCCGCATGCGCGTCAATGCATGTCGGTCAGCACGATGCGGCCATCGACCTTCCCGTCGCGCAGCCGCGCGAATATGTCGTTGATGTTGCCGAGCCGGTCGCGATGGATGTGCGCGCGCACCAGTCCGTCCGCCGCGAAGTCGAGCGATTCCTGCAGATCGCGCCGCGTGCCGACGATCGAGCCGCGCACCGTGATGCCGTTCAGCACGGTCGAGAAGATCGGCAACGGGAAATCGCCGGGCGGCAGGCCGTTGAGCGCCACCGTGCCGCCGCGCCGCACCATCCCGAGCGCCTGCGCGAACGCGCTGCGCGACACGGCCGTGACCAGCACGCCATGCGCCCCGCCGATCTCCTTCTGGATGACCTTCGCCGGATCGTCGGTCGACGCGTCGATCGTCAGTTGTGCGCCGAGCTGGCGCGCAAGTTCGAGCTTGGCCGACGACACGTCGATCGCCGCGACGTGCAGACCCATCGCGCGCGCGTATTGCACGGCCACGTGGCCGAGCCCGCCGATACCGGAAATCGCGAGCCACTGGCCCGGACGCGTGTCCGTGACGCGGATGCCCTTGTAGACCGTCACGCCCGCGCACAGGATCGGCGCGATCTCGTCGAACGCGACCTGCGCCGGCAGATGGCCGACGTAGTCGGGATCGGCCAGCACATATTCCGCATAGCTGCCGTTGACCGAATAGCCGGTGTTCTGCTGCCCGTGGCAAAGGGTTTCCCAGCCGGTGTGGCAGTACTCGCAGTGACCGCATGCCGTGTAGAGCCAGGGCACGCCGACGCGGTCGCCCTCGCGCACGTGCGTGACGCCCGCGCCGACCGCCGCGACGATGCCCACGCCTTCGTGTCCGGGAATGAACGGCAGCGTCGGCTTCACGGGCCAGTCGCCGTCGGCGGCGTGCAGGTCCGTATGGCAGACGCCCGACGCCTTGATGTTGACGAGGATCTGGCCTGCGCCCGGCGTCGGGATCGGCACTTCCTCGATGCGCAACGGTTCGCCGAACGCGTGCACCACGGCCGCTTTCATGGTTTGAGTCATGCGTCGCTCCTGTCTGGTCGATGACCGCGCCAGTATCCGGGCTCGAAACCGCAACGCATTGATACGCATCAACGGGGCAGAAATCGTGCGCGGCGGCGGATTCATCGCGAGGCATGGTTCCCCGCGTCGCCGGCCCCGCTGCCGGTTTGACGTACCGCCTCTGTTTTCTCAGCCATTTCGGCAGGTTGTCGGAAACCCCGTGGCCCACCGCCGTTCCGCTTGGAATTAGAAATGATATAACATATCATTTCGCGAGCTCGTCCACCTGCAGCCGTTCCATCCGGGTGGCCGGGTTACGCCGAGTCATATCCAAGCGGGTCACTGCGCGCCGCAGACGCAACAATATATCGTATCCAAGGCGTGACCCGCATGACTCGTTTCCCCGATCCGATTCCAACCGATTCACCGACCATGCGCGACCTCCCTCGTCTACCGCTTCGCCCGCTCCCGCCCGTTTCGCTGATGCTGTTCGCCGCCGTCGCGCACGCGCAAGCCGATACGCCCGCCTCGTCGACGCCGACGCACACCACGCCGCTCGCGCCGATCTTCGTGACCGCGAACCCGCTCGGCGACACCGAACTGATCTCGCCGACCGTGCAACTGTCCGGCGACGCGCTGACGCGCCGCCAGGCCGATTCGCTCGGCGAAACGCTCGATGGCCTGCCCGGCGTGTCGACCACCACCTACGGCCCGATGGTCGGCCGCCCGATCATCCGCGGGATGGACGGCGACCGGATCCGGCTGCTGCAGAACGGCGTCGCCGCCTACGACGCGTCGTCGCTGTCGTACGACCACGCGGTGCCGCAGGATCCGCTGTCGATCGAACGCGTCGAGATCGTGCGCGGGCCGGCCGCGCTGCTGTATGGCGGCAACGCGGTCGGCGGTGTCGTCAACACGATCGACAACCGGATTCCGCGCGAGGCGATCGAAGGCGTGACGGGCGCGCTCGACGCGCGCTACGGCGGGGCCAATTCGATGCGCGCGGGCGCCGCGCAGGTCGAAGGCGGCAACGGCCGCTTCGCGTTCCATGTCGACGCATTCGACCGGGAAACGAGCAAGCTGCGCATTCCCGGCTACGCGCGCAGCAGCCAGCAACGGGCGATCGACGGCCCCGACACGCCGCAACCGTACGGCAACGTGCCGAACAGCGACGGCCGCGTGCATGGCGGCGCGCTCGGCGCGTCGTACACGTGGGCCGATGGCTTCGCGGGCCTGTCGTACAGCGGCTACGAGTCGAACTACGGCTCCGTCGCCGAGGACGACGTGCGCCTGCGGATGCGTCAGGAACGCCTCGCGCTCGCGTCCGAGGTACGCAACCTGAGCGGCCCATTCACGAAGCTGAAGTTCGACTTCGCGTACACCGACTATCGCCACAAGGAAGTCGACAACGGCGCGACGGCCACCACCTTCCGCAACCGCGGCTACGAGGCGCGCATCGAGGCGCGGCATCGCAAGATCGGCCCGTTCGAAGGCGCGATCGGCGTGCAGTTTGGCCAGAACACGTTCTCGGCGCTCGGCGACGAATTGCTCGTGCCGTCCACGCGCACGAACAGCGTCGCGCTGTTCGGTCTCGAGGAATGGCAGGTCGCCCCCGCGCTGAAGCTGAGCCTCGGCGGGCGCTTCGAGCACGTGAAGGTCGATCCCGATCCGGCCGGCGTCGAGAAATTCGCGCTCGCACAGCCGCGCGACTTCAATGCCGGCAGCGTATCGGCCGGCGCGCTGTTCTCGCTGACGCCCGTGTGGTCGGTCGCGGCGAACGTCGCGTACACGGAACGCGCGCCGACCTTCTACGAGTTGTATTCGAACGGCCCGCACGACGCGACCGGCCAGTTCCTGATCGGCAACCCGAACGCGTCGAAGGAAAAGGCCGTGTCGACCGACCTGTCGCTGCGCTATGCAAGCGGCCCGAACCGCGGCAGCGTCGGCGTGTTCTACAACCGCTTCTCGAACTATCTGACCGAGTACAACACGGGCCGCATCGTGAACGAAGACGGCGAACCGGTCGCCCCCGGCGCCGGCGATACGCTCGACGAAGCAATCTATCGCGGCGTGCGCGCCGAATTCTACGGCGTCGAACTCGACGGCAAGTGGCGCGCGTTCTCCCGGAACGGTCACACGGTCGACCTGGAACTGACCGCCGACTACACGCATGCACGCAACGTCGACACCGGCCAGCCGCTGCCGCGCATCGCGCCGCTGCGCGCGACGCTCGCGGCCGATTATGGCTACGGCCCGTTCGGCGCGCGCGCGCAGGTCACGCACGCGTGGTCGCAGCACCGCGTGCCCGACAACGACTTTGCGACCGACGGCTACACGTCGCTCGGCATGATGCTCACGTACAAGTTCCGTGTCGGCGCGACGCACTGGCTCGCGTACCTGCGCGGCGACAACCTGACGAACCAGGAGATCCGCTATGCGACCTCGGTCGTGCGCGGCTTCGCGCCGCAAGGCGGCCGCAGCGTGATGGCCGGCCTGCGCACGACGTTCTGATCGCCGGACGGCCCGCGGCGCCGGCCGCGGGCCGGATCGGGCGTTCCCGAACGTCCGGCCGTAAATGCGCGATTCACCCGTAAATCGAGAAACATGCCAATCGGACGATTTGAGAAACCGACCGGAACTTATTAACTTTCTGCAAAAAAGTGGATATTTATATCCGCGTATGAACGCGATGATCATCGATGATTCCCGAGCGTTTCTCCGGATCGAGAACGCCCGACCGGCGCGGGATTCCAGCGAAAAAGAATAAATATCAGGGTTTTCGATGGGTAAAGAAATATCCGACATTCCCGTTAATGACGGCACGGGCCTGCACGCGGTCGAACAATAAATTCCCATCACCAACCACTCGCACGGGGGCGCATCGTGAAAATCGCCAGAATAACCATCAAGACAAAACTGCTTGGCGGCTTCGGTTTGCTCGCCGTGGTCGTCGTGATCGTGTCGGGCATGTCGCTGAAAGCGCTGTCCGATACGAACGACGAGTTTTCCCGGTACATGAACGGCGTCAACGCGCGCGCAAACTTGTCCGCGCAAATCCGTACGGCGGTCGACCGGCGCGCGATCGCCGCGCGCAACCTGGTGCTCGTGACCACGCCTGCCGACATCCAGATCGAACTGGCCGAAGTGCAGCAGGCGCACAAGGACGTGCAGGACCGTCTCGCGAAGCTGAAGGACATGATGGCGAACGCGACCGACACGACCGATCGCGCGCGCGAACTGGTCGCCGAGATCGGGCGCATCGAAGCGAGCTACGGGCCGGTTGCGCTGAATATCGTCGGGCTCGCGCAGGCCGGCAAGAAGGACGAGGCAACCGCCGATATCGACAATCGCTGCCGTCCGTTGCTCGCGCAACTGGTTCGCGCAACCGATGCGTACGCAACCTATACGCACGAGCGCGAA
This sequence comes from Burkholderia sp. RF4-BP95, assembly GCF_001521985.1. Lineage (NCBI taxonomy): Bacteria > Pseudomonadati > Pseudomonadota > Betaproteobacteria > Burkholderiales > Burkholderiaceae > Burkholderia > Burkholderia sp. RF4-BP95. The sequence goes on from NZ_LOSX01000018.1 coordinate 940,843, forward strand.
GTCGTGATCGCGCAGGCATTCGCGGATCGCTACGCGATCGAGCGCAACCTGCTGCTCGCCATCTGCGCAATCGCGCTCGTCGTGGCGGCTGGCGGCGGCCTGTGGCTGACGCGCAGGATCACCGCACCGATCGTCGCGGCGGTCGACGTCGCGCGCACGGTGGCCAACGGCGATCTCGGCAGCCGGATCAGCGTGAGCGGCAACGACGAGACGCGCGACCTGCTCGACGCGCTGCGCACGATGAATGCGCGGCTGATCGACATCGTCGGTCGCGTGCGCGATTCGTCGAACAGCATCGCGCATGCGGTGGGCGAAATCGCATCGGGCAATCTCGACCTGAGCCAGCGCACCGAGGAACAGGCTGCATCGCTGCAGGAAACCGCCGCGACGATGGAGGAATTCACGTCGACGGTGCGCCTGAACGCGGAGAACGCGCAGCAGGCGAGCACGCTCGCCGCGAACGCGTCGGACGTCGCGCTGCGCGGCAGCGCGGTGGTCGGCCGCGTGGTCGATACGATGACGGAGATCGGCCACAGCTCGTCGAAAATCGCGGACATCACCGGGATCATCGAAGGCATCGCATTCCAGACCAACATCCTTGCGCTGAACGCGGCCGTCGAGGCGGCACGCGCGGGCGAACAGGGCCGCGGCTTCGCGGTCGTCGCGAGCGAGGTGCGCAGTCTCGCGCAACGTTCGTCCACCGCCGCGAAGGAAATCAAGGAGCTGATCTCGGCATCGGTACAGACGATCCAGGACGGCTCGGCGCTCGCGGGCGAAGCCGGCAAGACGATGTCGGAGGTGACGCGGGCCGTCGCGCGCGTCACCGACATCATGGGTGAAATCGCGGCCGCGTCGGCCGAACAGAGCCGCGGCATCGATCAGGTGAACCTGACGATCACGCAGATGGACGAGACGACGCAGCAGAACGCGGCACTCGTCGAACAGGCCGCGGCCGCGTCGAAATCGCTCGAGGCGCAGGGGCGCGATCTGTCGGAGACGGTGTCCGCGTTCCGGATGCCGGCCGGCGAACATGCAGCGTCGGCACGCGCACGCACGCATGCGGCCGACGGCGCATCGCACTGGCATGCTGCCGCTGCGTAACGCGTCACGCGTCGCTCGAAACACGATGCGCGGGCGCGCGGTACGCGGTCCGGCCGCGCATCGCCCCCGCCTGCGTGCGACGGTCGTCGTGCCCGTTCGAACCTGAAACGCCAGGTGTCGCGCGGCACGCATTCTCTGGCGCGTCGACCACGCGCATCACGCTTGATCAAAGCAATGTCGATCGACGCGGAATACGATCCCCTTTCTCCGGGATCGCAATTTCCGGTCCCGCCCCATACGCGACACGGCAAGTAATGAACCGACGTGCGAATTCGCCGATCGCGGTCATGCACTTTTAAATCAGCCGAATGACGAGTATGCTTAAAAAAGCACTCCACGTTCGAACGGCGAATCGCATGCCCTGATTCCCGTCCGCTCGTATCGCGGCCCCATCGCGCCACGCGTCGATGGCGGCGTCCGCCTCGCGCCCTGGCCGCACGAACCTTCCCCAACCATTCGCAGGAGAGCTGGTGAGCCGACTCGTCGTCGTATCCAATCGCATTGCAGATCCCCGTAAAGCCGCGGCAGGCGGGCTTGCCGTGGCCGTGAAAGACAGCCTGCAGGAATCGGGCGGCGTCTGGTTCGGGTGGAGCGGCAGGCTGCGTGGCGAAGGCGAACGCCCCGCGCACGGCGACGACGTGCAGATCCAGAATGTCGGCGGCATCCAGCTCGCGACGATCGATCTCGATCCGCAGGATTACGACGCGTATTACCTCGGCTACTCGAACAACGTGCTGTGGCCGGTGTTCCACTACCGCCTCGATCTCGCGCAGTTCGACCGCCGCTTCGCGGACGGCTACCGGCGCGTGAACCAGCTGTTCGCGCGCAAGCTGAGCACGCTGCTGCGCCCCGACGACGTCGTCTGGGTCCACGACTACCAGCTGATTCCGCTCGCCGCCGAACTGCGTGCGACGGGCTGCACGAATCCGATCGGCTTCTTCCTGCACATTCCGATGCCGCCGCCGCCGATCATGGCCGCGATCCCGGAGCACGAGTGGCTGATGCGCTCGCTGTTCGCCTACGATCTCGTCGGCTTCCAGACCGAATCGGATCTGCTTCACTTCGAGCATTACGTCGAGGCCGAAGCCGGCGCCGCGCGGCTGCCGGACGGCCGTCTGCACGCGTTCGGCCGCACGCTGTCGGCCGGTGCGTTCCCGATCGGCATCAACGTCGACGAATTCGCGGCGCTCGCGGAGAATCGCGACGGCATCGACATGTTCGAGCGGATGCGCGACGAATATTCGCGCCGCCAGCTGCTCGTCGGGGTCGATCGGCTCGACTACACGAAGGGGCTGCCGCAGCGCGTGCACGCATTTCGTCAGTTGCTCGAACAATATCCGGAGAACCGCGACCGCGCAACGCTGATCCAGATCGCCGCGCCGAGCCGCGAGGATCTCGGCGCATACGACGACCTGCGGCGCGAGATGGACAGCCTGTGCGGCGCGATCAACGGCGATTACGGCGAACTCGAGTGGATGCCGATGCGCTACATCCACCGCACGGTCGCGCGCAAGCGCTTGCCGGGCCTCTACCGCGCGAGCCGCGTCGCACTCGTCACGCCGCTGCGCGACGGGATGAACCTGGTCGCGAAGGAGTTTCTCGCCGCGCAGGACGAAGCCGATCCGGGCGTGCTCGTGCTGTCGCGTTTCGCGGGCGCGGCCGAGCAACTGAAGCCCGCGCTGCTCGTCAATCCATACGACACGCAAGGCACCGCGCAGGCGATCCAGCGCGCGCTCACGATGCCGCTCGACGAGCGCCGCCAGCGTCACGACGCGCTGATGGCGATCGTGCGCAAGACCGACGTGCACTGGTGGCGCACGCGCTTTCTCGACGCGCTCGCCGAAGCGGCGGAAGTCGCCGCCGCGACCGCGTCCTGACGCACGCTCACACGCCGGTCGTCTCGCGGTCGAGCACCGCGCCGTTCACATCCCGTACCGCCACCGAGATCGGAATGCCTTCGCGCATGCTCTCGGTCACCACGCAATATGCATCGAACCGGTCGAGCATGCGCGTCGCCGCCGCGAGATCGGCCCACGCCTTGCCGACCGACAGCGTCACGGCCATCGCGCCCACGCGCACCCTGCCCGCTTCGTTCTGCACCATGTCGACGTCGATATGCGCGGTGACCGGCTGCGGATCGACGCGCTGTTTCTCGAGCGCGAACAACAGGCTCGCCGCGAGGCAGCTCGCGACCGCCGCGGCCAGCAGCCGGACGGGATTCGGACCGCGGCCGGCGCCGAGCGGCGGCGGCTCGTCGGTGAGCACCGGCGAAAGCTCCGTGCCGGCAAACGTGACTTCGAAACTGAAACGCGCATGCTGCGCGACATCAACCGATACGTGCGCCTCGCTCATGGCGACTCCGTGACTGGAAAAAGGGGAAACGAAACGCCGGCGCAACGCCTCGCCGGCGAGATTGAATCGCAGCGACGGCGCGGCACGCTCGTGGCCATCAGCCGGCTGCGCGACAGGCTCGCACTTCAGCGTTCGGGTTCGCGCGGCGGCCCGTAGGCGACGAAATCGCGCTCGATCGCCGACGCCTGCTCCGGCGCATTCGCGCCCGCGCCCGGCCCGAGATCGGTCGTGGATGGCGCGGCGCCCGGCGCCTCGCGCCCGTCGATCAGCGCCTGCAACGCATCGCGTTCGAGCACCTCGCACGCGAGCAGCCGTCGTGCGATGCGCTCGAGCGCATCGCGACGTTCTCCGAGCGTCGACGCGACGCGCGCATGCGCATCGGTCAGCAGCGTATGCACCTCGTCGTCGATCATCCGTGCGGTGTGCTCGCTGCAGCGCGCCTCGCCCGCATGCCATGCGCCGGGTATGCCGGTGCGCGCATCGCCGTCGTCGAAGCTCACCAGCCCGATCTGCTCGCTCATCCCGTATTGCATGACCATGTGGCGCGCCATTGCCGTCGCGCGCTCGAGATCGTTCTGCGCGCCCGTCGACACGTCGCCGAACACGAGTTCTTCCGCGACACGCCCGCCGAGCAGCGCGTCGATCCGGTCGAGCAGCTCGCTGCGGCGCAGGACGTAGCGATCCTCGGTCGGCACCTGCTGCGTATAGCCGAGCGCGGCCACGCCGCGCGGAATGATCGACACCTTCTTCACCGGATCGCAATGCGCTCGGCTTTCCGCGACGAGCGCATGGCCGGCCTCGTGATAGGCGATCGTCAGTTTCTCCTGCGCGTTCATCACGCGGCTCTTGCGCTCGAGGCCGGTCAGCGCGCGATCGATCGCCTCGTCGAAGTCGTCCATCCCGATCGCCGGCTTGCCGAGTTCCGCCGCATGCAGCGCGGCCTCGTTGACGACGTTCGCGAGATCGGCGCCGACGAAGCCCGGCGTGCGCGACGCGAGTTCGCCGAGGTCGACGTCGGCCGCGAGCTTCACGCGCTTCACGTGCACGCCGAGGATCTGGCGGCGGCCGTTCACGTCGGGCCGGTCGATCGCGATGTGACGGTCGAAGCGGCCCGGGCGCAGCAGTGCGGGATCGAGAATCTCCGGCCGGTTGGTCGCGGCCATGATGATCACGCCGGAGCCGGCCTGGAAGCCGTCCATCTCGACGAGCAGCTGGTTGAGCGTCTGCTCGCGCTCGTCGTTGCCGGACATCGGCCCGACACCGCGTACCTTGCCGAGCGCATCGAGCTCGTCGACGAACACGATGCACGGCGCCTTCTGCTGCGCCTGCTCGAACAGGTCGCGCACGCGCGCCGCGCCGACGCCGACGAACATCTCGACGAACGCCGAGCCGCTGATCGAGAAGAACGGCACGGCCGCCTCGCCCGCCACCGCGCGCGCGAGCAGCGTCTTGCCGGTGCCGGGCGCGCCGACGACCAGCACGCCCTTCGGAATCTTGCCGCCGAGCCGCTGGTAGCGATCCGGATCGCGCAGAAACGAGACGAGCTGCTGCAGCTCGGCCTTCGCTTCGTCGATGCCCGCGATGTCGTCGAACGTGATGCCGGTTTCCTGCTGCACGTAGACGCGTGCGCGGCTCTTGCCCATTCCGGTGAAATCCTGCAGCCCGCCGCGCTTGCGCAGCATCAGGTTCCAGATGAACACGAACGCGACGAGCGGCACCAGCCACGACGCGAGCGACGCGATCCAGCCGGTGTCGGACGCGCCGTGAAAGCGGATGCCGGCGGCGCTCAGCGTGTCGATCAGCTGCGGGTCGGTCACGCGGTTGGTGGCGAAGCGCGGCGGCGTGCCGCCCGACTTCACGGCCGCGACATCGGATGCCGGCAGCATCGCGCCGGCCTGCGGCATCGTCAGCGTGCCCGTGATCGTCGTCGATCCGATCTCGAGATCGTCGACGAGCCGCGCGGCGACGAGCCGATGGAAATCGCTGTATGCGATCAGCGTCGACGCCGGACGCAGCATCAGCAACTGCGCGGCGAACAGCACGAAGAAGCCCGCCGCGATCAGTAATCCTGCGAAGTCGAATTTCCTGTCCATGGCATCGGGCCGGCCGGTCGTGCCGCTGCGCGCTTATGCGTGCCCGCGCGCCGGGCCGGCACGCGGCATCGGGAGCCACGCGCATACGGAATGCATCCGCGTCATCGTCGCCTCGTTTCGTCGCATGAATGACACCGCGAAGGCGCGCCACGCGCCGTTCGCGCGGACGACGCACGGCAATGCGCCGCCCGTGATTCAAGTCTAGTTCGCGCGCGGGCGTCCCGCATCGTCCGACAAACAGCTTTCGTCGACGCGGCCCGGCGCGTTATAGTCGCGCTCATGACATTTTTGTGACAGCCGGCATCGCCCCGCCCGGGCGCGACGCCGGCCGTTGCGTCCCGTCCCGCGTCGCGGCAGGCCGCGCGACGCTGCCGCGCATCGAACGACAACCGCCCATCCGAGGAGCTCACGACGTGAACGACACCCCCGATCGCCCCGACGACCTTCCCGTTGATCCCGACCGCCGCCGCATGCTCGGCGGCCTCGCCGCGCTCGGCGCGGGTGTCGCGCTCGGCGGCTGTGAGACCACGCCGGGCAGCGCGCCGCGCTCCGCCGCCGACCTGCGGCTCGACGAAGCGCTGCGCCGGCAGGTGCGCCACATCGTCGTGATCTATGCGGAGAACCGCAGCTTCGCGAACCTGTACGGCGACTTTCCCGGTGTGCGCTACCCGCTGAGCGAGGTGCGGCCCGAGCATGCGCAGCAGCTCGATCGCGACGGCAAGACGCCGTTGCCCGTGCTGCCGAAAATCTGGGGCGGACTCGTGCCGCAGGCGCAGGAAGTGGACGGCAAGCGCTACGCGATCGCCGAGCGCGACATCGACAAGCTGCCGAACGCGCCGTTCCGGATCGCCGATGCGCAGGGCAAGCCGCTGCCGAACGGCGTGATCACCCGCGACCTGTGGCATCGCTTCTATCAGAACCAGATGCAGATCGCCGCGGGCCGCAACAACCAGTTCGCCGCGTGGGCCGATTCGGGCGGCCTCGTGATGGGCCATTACCGCAATTCGGCCGACACGCTGCGGCTGTGGAACCTCGCGCGGCAATACACGCTGTGCGACAACTTCTTCATGGCGGCCTTCGGCGGTTCGTGGCTGAACCACATGTTCCTGATTTCCGCGCAGCCGCCGATCTATCCGGATGCACACAAGCATCCGCACGCGGCGAAGCTGCTGTCGAAGGTCGACGGCGACGATCCGGCCGGCACGCGGCTAACGCTCGCCGCCGATTCGCCAGCGTCCGCGCTCGAGGGCCCGCCGAAGTTCGCGGTCGACGGGCCGTTGACGCCCGACGGCTACGGCGTCAACACGATGGCGCCGCCGTACCAGCCGAGCTACGTGCCGCCGGCCGATCCCGGCAACGCCGCATACGCGGATCCGGCCGACCATCGCGTGATCCCGCCGCAGGGCCATGCGACGATCGGCGACCGCCTGTCGGAGAAGAACGTCGACTGGGCGTGGTACAGCGGCGCGTGGCAATACGCGCTCGAGCACCGCGATACGGGCATGGTGCCGGATTTCCAGTACCACCATCAGCCGTTCAACTACTTCGCGAACTACGCGCCCGGCACCGACGCGCGCCGCAAGCACCTGCGCGACGCGGGCCTCGGCGACGAGCCGTCGACCAACCACTTCATCGCCGACATCGACGCGGGCCGCCTGCCGGCCGTCGCGTTCTACAAGCCGCAAGGCAACCTGAACATGCACGCGGGCTATGCGGATGTCGAATCCGGCGATCGCCACATCGCGAACGTGATCGAACGCATCCGGCGCGGCCCGCAGTGGGCGAACACCGTGATCGTGATGACGCACGACGAGAACGGCGGCTGGTGGGATCACGTCGCGCCGCCGGTCGGCGATCGCTGGGGCCCCGGCTCGCGGATTCCGGCACTCGTGATCTCGCCGTTCGCGAAGAAGGGTTACGTCGACCACACGATGTACGACACGAACTCGATCCTGCGTTTCATCAGCCGCGTGCACGGGCTCGCGCCGCTCGACGGCGTCGCCGCGCGCGACAAGGCGTTCGCGTCGCGCGGCGCGACGCCGCCCGGCGACCTGACGAACGCGCTCGATCTCGGCTGACGGCCTGTCGACGCGTCACCGACGTCCGCCTGAAACGACGACGCCCCGGCGCAACCCGGTTGCCCGGGGCGTCGTGCTTTCTCGTAAAGGGTAAAGGCGACGCTACGCGGCGCTGCGCAGCGCCTCGCTCGCCGAACGCGCGGCGTGACGGCCGGCCTGCCGGCCGAAGAACGTCGCGTCGGCCAGCGACAGCCCCGAGCTGTACCCCGCGCCCCAGCGCGGCAGCCCGCAGCTCGTGCGGCCGGCCGCATAGAGGCCCGCCACCGGCACGCGCGCGGCGTCGAGCACCTGCCCGGTCGGCAGCGTATCGAGCCCGCCCAGCGTGAAATGCGGATAGAACGCATAGTCGATCCGGCAATCGAGCGCGACGAACGGCGGCTCGATCAGCGGCTTCAGCCACTTCTTCGCCTTGTGGAACAGCGGATCGACGCCTTCGGCCGCGTGGCGGTTGTAGACGTCGACGGTCGCCGTCAGCGTGCCCGCGGGCATCTGCAGGTCGCGTTCGACTTCCTCCCATGTCTCGCCCGCCGCCGCGATGCCGATCCGCGCGATCGCGGGCGGCTCCTGGTAGGTCGCCTGGTCGACCAGCAGGTAGATCCGGTCGTCGGCCTGGTGGAACGCGTGATGGCCGGTGCGGCCGTGATAGCCGTCCTCGTTGATGAAGCGCTGGCCGCGCGCGTTCACGAAGATCCCGTGGATCAGCGATTCGGGCGCGTAGAACGGCAGGCTGACGAAACCCTGGTCCATGTGGATCGCGGCCCCGCCCGCGCTCTGCCCGAGCAGGATGCCCGAGCCGTCGTCGCCCGGGCTGCCGATCGGTTCGTCCGAGCGCAGCAACTGCGGCGCGTGCCGACGCACCATGTCGCGGTTCATCGCGAAGCCGCCCGCGCACAGGATCACCGCGCGGCGCGCCCGCACGCATGCCGTCTGGCCGTATGCGCGCAGCACGACGCCGCGCACCGCGCCGGCATCGTCGACGATCAGCGCCAGCGCGCGCGTGTCGTAGCGTGTCGACACGCCGAGCGCCTGCACGCGCTCGGCCAGCACGCGCATCAGCATCTGCCCGCCGCCCCAGCCCGGCCATTGCGGCGTGTGGCCGCGCGGGCACGGCTTCGCGGCCTCGCTGAACGGCCAGGCCTCCTCGCTGCCCGACCAGATCAGGCAGTCGTCGGTTTCCGGTTCGACGATCCGCTCGGCGATGAACGTGTTCTTGTACGTGAGGCCCTGCGCGACGAGCCAGTCGTGATGCGCGAGGCTTTCGTTCGCGTAGAGACGCACCTTCGCCTCGTCCGCGTCCCGGCCGCCCGCGAGCATCAGGTAGCGGTACAGGTCCTCGGTATCGTCGCTGAAGCCGGCCTGCCGCTGCGCGGGCGTGCCGCCGCTACCGCCGAGGTAGATCTCGCCGCCGGACAGCGCGCTCGTGCCGCCGTAGCTCGATGCGCGCTCGACGATCAGCGTGTCGGCGCCGGCGCTCGCGGCTTCGATCGCCGCGCACGCGCCGGCCGCGCCGAAGCCGACGATCACGACGTCGTGTTCGGCATCCCAGCGAGGCACGTCGCGAATGTTCAGGGGGCGGGTCAGGGAATAGTCGGATGACATCGCGTAATGGTTCTGCGTGAAGGGAATCGGTGAAAGACGGTGGTCGCGGCGAAGCACCGCGGGCAGGCCGCCCGACATGGATCTCAGCGCGTTGTCGATGCGCGTTCGAGCGTGCGCAGGCGAGCCGCGCGTGGTGTCGTGGGCGGGAGATTCAAACGACGACGGAAAACCGGATGGGCGCCACGCGACGCATGTATCGCGGTGCTCCACCCGGTCGTTCCGCCAGGACGCCGCCGCATCGCGACGGCCTCCGGGCGACATCGAAGCGGCGCGGCGCACGGCCGCGCCGGCGTCACATACCGCGCAGCGCGGCGAAGCCGAAGTGCGACGGATCGATCGGTACGCAACCGGTCGGCAGGCCGTTCGAGTCGACCGAGCGGCATTGCAGGATGCCGGCCGCATACGGCGGCGACGGGACCTGCTCGGCGCCATATCGCGCCATTGCCATGGCCGCGAACGTGCCCATCGCCAATACGCACAGCTTGCGAATCGTGAGTCTCATGATCGTCGTCCCCTCCGGTTGGCCGCTATCGCGGTTCGTGTCCGGCGACCGGCCACATGCAGCGGCACCGGATGACTGCACGGTAGCCAGCGCCGGCTCGCCGGCCATCGTCCGTTTCGACTAGGGACAAACGCGAAGCAGGCTTCATGCGGCGTGTCGCGTCGCAGCATTGACGCGCGGTCGGTTCGACCGAAGGACCTGCAAACCGTCTGCCCCGCCTTGCTGCGACGAGCCGCGTCACCGTCGGACGAATGCCATGCGTCAGCCGCCGCATCGCAACATCGGACGCTGCGCCACCGCCGATCCCGGTGTTTTCCCCGATCCGTACCCTGCTCCGTATGGATGATGAGGATCGATCGGTCCGATGCGAACCTGCGCGTCGACGTCGCAATGCCGCCGCGTCCGCGCTCGCGGCGCGGCAGACGCTTTCCGTTCACTCACGGGAGTACCGCATGACCGATTCGAATCCCCGCCACGCGCTGCACGAACTTGCGTGCCGTTACGCGCAGGCCGTCGACCGGCGCGACTGGCCGCGCCTCGCCACCCTCTTCACCGCCGATGCGCAGCTCGACGGCCCCGGTTTCCGCTTCGACGACCGCGATGCGATCGTCGCCGGAATGAGCGCGATCGAGCGCTACGAGACCACTCAGCATCACGTGCACAACCAGCTCGTCACGCTCGACGGCGGCGAAGCCGATGTCGAGACCTACGGCGTCGCGTGCCACGTGTATGTCCGCGACGGCGTGAAGCGCAAGCTCGACTGGGGGCTGCGCTATCGCGACCGCTGCGTGTTCGACGGCGGCACGTGGCGCTTCGCCGCGCGCACGCTGCACGTCGACTGGTCGCAAGACCTGCCGCTGGAGGGCTGAACGATGCGCTCGCCCCTTCCCCTCGCCGGCCGCACCGCGCTCGTCACGGGCGGCGCCGGCGGCATCGGCGCGGCCTGCGCGCACGCGCTCGCCGCCGATGGCGCGGCCGTCGTGCTGATGGGCCGCCGCCGCGACGCGCTCGAACGCACGCAGCGGCGCCTTGCCGACACGGTGCCCGGCAGCCGCGTCGCGATCCACGCCGGCGACGCCTGCGACGACGCCGACCTGCAGGCCGCGCTGGATACCGCGTGGGCGCTCGACGGCCGTCTCGACATCGTCGTGCCGACCGTCGGCGGTGCCGGGTTCCGCCCGCTGCTGATGCACGACGCCGACAGCTTCCGCGCGGAAATCGACCTGAACCTGCACAGCGCGTTCGCCGCGATCCGTCACGCCGCGCCGCGGCTCGCCGATAGCGGCGGCGGCGCCATCGTTTGCATCTCGTCGACGGCCGCACAGATCAATTTCCGCTGGCTGACCGCGTACTGCACCGCGAAGGCCGCGCTCGAGGCGCTGGTGCGCGGCGCGGCCGAGGAACTGGCCGGCGCGAAGATCCGCGTGAACGCGGTGCGGCCGGGCCTCACGCGCTCCGAAGCCACCGCCCCGATGTTCGACGACCGTGCGCTGGTCGACAGCTTCCTCGAACAGATTCCGCTCGGCACGCTCGGCGAACCGGATGCGATCGCGCATGCGGTGCGCTACCTCGCGGGCCCCGAGTCGGGCTGGGTCACCGGCCAGAGCTTCGCGGTCGACGGCGGCCACGAGTTGCGCACCAACCCGCGCGTCGACGACACGATCGCGCAGATCTACGGCGCGGCCGCGCTCGATGCGGTCAAGGCCGGCCGCGCGCCGGGCGCCGCATGAGCGCCCGCCTTCTTTCAACGTCACAGGAAATCGACCCAAAGATGAATCGAGTCGCAAACAAGGTCGCGCTGATCACCGGCGCGGCGAGCGGCGTCGGCCGCGCCGATGCGCTGCTGCTGGCCGCCGAGGGCGCGCGCGTCGTGCTCACCGACATCGACGAGGATGCGGGCCGCGCGCTCGCGCGCGACATCGGCGATACGGCGCTGTTCGTGCGTCAGGACATCGCCGACGAGGACGGCTGGCGGCACGCGATCGCGTCGACGCTCGATCGCTTCGGCCGGCTCGACGTACTCGTCAACAACGCGGCGATCTGCCCGGTCGGCTCGATCGAGGACACGAGCCTCGACACCTGGCGGCGCGTGCTGCGCGTCAACGCGGACGGCTATTTCCTCGGCTGCAAGTACGCGATCGGCGCGATGAAGCACAACGACACGCCGGGCTCGATCGTGATGATGTCGTCGGTCGCCGCGCTCGGCGGCCTGCCGATGATGTGCGCATACACCGGCTCGAAAGGCGCGGTGACGGCGCTCGCGCGCAGCGTCGCCGTGCACTGCAAGCGCAGCGGCTACCGGATCCGCTGCAACTCGATCCACCCGGACGGCATCTGGACGCCGATGACGCAGGCGCTGATGCCCGGCCTCGATCCGGCCGAACTCGGCATCGGCAACGATCCGATGGCACGCATGTGCGACCCGCAGGACGTCGCGAATCTCGTGCTGTTCCTCGCATCCGACGAGTCGCGCTTCGTGAACGGCGCAGAGCTGCGGATCGACAACGCGCAACTCGTTTCGTCGCTGTGATGCGGCTCGCGGCTTTTCCGTTCGAAGGAGTGTTGTGATGATTTCATTTACCGGCAAGACGGTCCTGGTCACCGGCGGCGGCGCGGGCATCGGCCGCGCGTGCGCGGAAGCATTCGGCGCGGCGGGCGCGCGCGTCGCGGTGGCCGAGCTCGACCCCGCTCGCGCGCAGGACGTGCGTCAGGCGCTCGAGGCCGCGGGCGTCGACGCGCTCGTGGGCACCGTGGACGTCACGCGTCGCGACGAGGTCGACGCATTCGCGCGAACGATCGACGCACGCTTCGGCGGCCTCGACGTGCTCGTCAACAACGTCGGCGATTTCCTGCAGATCGCGAAGCCGTTCGACGACCATACCGACGACGACATCGCGCGGCTGTTCGACGTGAACCTGCGCCAGGTGTTCGTCGTCACGCGCGCGATGCTGCCGTTGCTGCGCAAGCGCGGCGCGGGCGGCAGCATCGTCGGCGTGTCGTCGATCGAAGGCTTCCGCGCGATTCCGAACTGCAGCGTCTATGCGTCGTTCAAGGCCGCGCTGACCGGCTTCACGAAGAGCCTCGCGCTCGAACTCGGGCCGGCCGGCATTCGCGTGAACCAGATCGCGCCGGAGACCACCGAGACGCCGCAGGTGCCCGTGAGCGCGATGGTCGCGGCCGAGCATCGCGCGCACATCCCGCGCTGGATTCCGCTCGGGCGCTTCGGTGCGGCCGGCGACATCGCGGGCGCCGCGCTGTTCCTCGCGAGCCCGCTCGCCGCGTGGGTCACCGGCACGACGCTGCACGTGGACGGCGGCGCGCTCGCGGCGGCCGGCTGGTATCGCGACCCGAACGGCTTCTGGACCAACATGCCGGTCGTCACGGGCAACGGCTTCAATTTCTGAGCGCCGATCCGCGCGGCTTCACCCGTTCAATCGTCGGTTCAATTCATGCGGCGCGCCAGCGCCGCCCTCGGAGACACCATGAAAATCCTGATCATCGGCGGCACCGGCCTCATCGGCGGCCACGCCGCGCTGCATCTGCACGCGCAAGGCAACGACGTGACGCTCGCCGCCCGCAAGCTGCCCGCGCCGGGCAGCGCACTCGCGCAATTCGACGTGCTGCTGCGCGACTACGTGGCCGGCACCGTCACGCGCGACGATCTCGCGCCGTTCGACGCAATCGTGTTCGCAGCAGGCAACGACATCCGTCACCTGCCGCCCGGCACCGACGAAGCCGCGCACTGGGAACGCGCGAACGTCGACGCGGTGCCGCGCTTCTTCGCGCTCGCGCGCGATGCGGGCGTGAAGCGCGCGGTGCTGGTCGGCAGCTTCTATCCGCAGGTCGCGCCGGCGCTCGTCGACACGGTGCCGTACGTGCGCTCGCGCCATCTCGCCGACGAACGCGTGCGCGCGCTCGCGTCGCCTTCGTTCGCGGTGTGCAGCGTCAATGCGCCGTTCGTCGTCGGGTCGGTGCCGGGGCTGCGCAACGAGATGTTCGCCGCGTACACGGGCTATGCGCAGGGCAAGCTCGCCGGCCTGCCGGTGTACGGGCCGGCCGGCGGCAGCAACTTCATCTCGACGCAATCGCTGTCGGAAGCGATCTGGGGCGCGCTGCAACGCGGCGCATCCGGCAAGGCGTATCTCGTCGGCGACGAGAACCTGAGCTTCGCCGACTACTTCGCGGCCTTCTTCCGCGCGGCCGGCAATCCGCAGCCGGTGCCGTCGCTCGATCAGGAGCATCCGCTGCTGCCCGACATGGCGATCTACACGGGGCGCGGCAACGTCGTGTCGTACGAACCCGATCCGGCCGATATCGCGCTGCTGCGCTACCGGCGCGGCGACGTGCAGCGCGCGGTGAACGAAGTGGTCGCGCATTGCGGCTCGTAAGCGCACCGCCGGCGCAACACGCGCAACGCTGAAACGAAGCAGAAACGAAACGTCCCGCCGCCGGCGATGCATGCCGGCGGCGGGACGTTCATGCCACTACCTCGTTACTTCGTTGCTTCGTTGCTTCGACCCGGATCGTCAGCCGCCGATGCGCTGCTCGATCTTCTTCATCGTGTCGGTCAGTTCGGCCGGCAGACGCAGCTTCAGCGTGTCGAACAGCGCCGCATGCAGCTTCAGTTCCTCGCGCCATTCGCCGGCGTTCATCGACGTCACCGCCTCGAACTGCTCGCGCGTGAAGTCGAGCCCGTCCCAGTGCAGGTCGTCATAGGCCGGCGACACGCCGAACGCATGGTCGCCGCCGCCGCCGTTGCCCTCGAGGCGATCGAGCATCCATTTCAGCACGCGCATGTTCTCGCCGAAGCCCGGCCACACGAACTTGCCGTTCGCGTCCTTGCGGAACCAGTTCACGCAGTAGATCTTCGGCAGCGTGGCGCCGGCGCCTTCGATCTGCTTGCCGAGCTTCAGCCAGTGCGCGAAATAATCGCTCATGTTGTAGCCGCAGAACGGCAGCATCGCGAACGGGTCGCGGCGCACGACGCCCTGCTGGCCGGCAGCCGCGGCGGTCGTCTCCGAGCCCATCGTCGCGGCCATGTACACGCCTTCGATCCAGTCGCGCGCCTCGGTCACGAGCGGCACGGTCGTCGAGCGACGGCCGCCGAAGATGAACGCGTCGATCGGCACGCCGGCCGGATTTTCCCAGTCCGCGTCGATCGACGGGCATTGCGATGCCGGCGCCGTGAAGCGCGAGTTCGGGTGCGCGGCCTTGCGGCCGGTTTCCTTGCCGATCTCCGGCGTCCACGGGTTGCCCTGCCAGTCGGTCAGCTTCGCGGGCGGCGTTTCGGTCAGGCCTTCCCACCACACGTCGCCGTCTTCCGTCAGCGCGACGTTCGTGAAGATCACGTTTTCCTTCAGCGTCGCGATCGCGTTCGGGTTGGTCTTCACGCCCGTGCCCGGCGCGACGCCGAAGAAACCGGCTTCCGGATTGATCGCATATAGGCGCCCATCACGGCCCGGCTTCAGCCACGCGATGTCGTCGCCGATCGTCGTGACCTTCCAGCCGTCGAAACCCTGAGGCGGGATCAGCATCGCGAAGTTGGTCTTGCCGCACGCGGACGGGAACGCCGCCGCGACGTGATACTTCTTGCCGGCCGGCGACGTCACGCCGAGGATCAGCATGTGTTCGGCGAGCCAGCCCTGGTCGCGGCCCATCGTCGACGCGATGCGCAGCGCGAAACACTTCTTGCCGAGCAGCGCGTTGCCGCCGTAGCCCGAGCCGAAGCTCCAGATCTCGCGCGTATCGGGGAAGTGCACGATGTACTTGACCGGGTTGCATGGCCACGGCACGTCCTTCTGGCCCGCTTCGAGCGGATGGCCGACGCTGTGCACGCACGGCACGAATTCGCCGTCCTCGCCGAGCACGTCATAGACGTCGCGGCCCATGCGCGTCATGATCCGCATGTTCACGGCCACGTACGGGCTGTCCGACAGCTCGACGCCGACGTGCGCGATCGGCGAGCCGAGCGGGCCCATCGAGAACGGCACGACGTACAGCGTGCGGCCGCGCATCGAACCGCGGAACAGACCGTTCAGCGTCTCGCGCATTTCTTCCGGCGCGATCCAGTTGTTGGTCGGGCCGACGTCGTCGGGCGATTCGGTGCAGATGAAGGTGCGGTCCTCGACGCGCGCGACGTCGGACGGATCGGACTGCGCGAGATACGAGTTCGGGCGCTTCGCCGGATTCAGGCGCGTGAGCGTGCCCTGATCGACCATCGCCTGGCACAGCGCGTCGTTTTCTTCCTGCGAGCCGTCGCACCAGACGACGCGGTCGGGCTCCGTGAGCGCCGCGATACGCGACACCCAGTCGATCAGTTTGCGATGCTTGACGAATGCCGGGGGAGCGATCAGCGGGCCGTGCGTCGCTTCGGCCAGATTGTTTTGCGACATGGAAATGTCTCCAGACTATTGGGCGGGGATGGGGGATGCGGGACGCGCCCGCGAGATGGGGAATGCGATCGGAGCGCAGGAAGCAGCGACGCGCAAGGCGGGACACGCGAGCGGAGCGCGTGTCGATGCCGCGATGCGGGCGAGAGAATGTGATGTCTCGTATGAGCGTGCGAACGCGAGTTTCGCCATGCAAGCAACCTGCCGTACAACTCCATGCCGGCCAGCATACCATCGCCGTTATCGTGCGGGCGTTGCGTTGCAACAAGAAACAACTGTGACGACACGCCGGCATGCCGCTTGCCGGCGCGTCCTTTTCACTGCACCGACGCGTGAGCTTTGGGGACGAAACGGCTGGAACGTCCGTCCTGCAAGGGTTTCGCGAAAACGGAAAAATCGCGCGACAGGTTCGCATGCGATGCACGCGAACGATCGCGGCGCAGATTCGTGTTTTCGCTACTCAGGCAAACCCTGAATTAGGTTGCGCACACAAACATCCATCGCGCATGCGTCGTGTGCGCTACCGCTCAAAACGGCGCGCCCGGCAATCCGGGGTAATACGCGCCTGCCGCCATCCCGCCGTCGACGGACAGTTCGGCACCGTTGCAGTACGACGCTTCGTCGCTCGCGAGAAACAGCGTCGCGCGCGCGATTTCGTCTGGCAAGCCGACGCGCTGCAGCGGCACGTGCGTGTAGTGCTTGTTGATCTCGTCGAGCGGCGCGCCGGTCGGATTCGACATCGCGGTGTTGACGCCACCGGGATGGATCGAATTCACGCGCACGCCCTGGTGGCCGAGTTCGAGCGCCGCCACCTTCGTCAGGCCGCGCACGCCCCATTTGCTCGATACGTAGGCGGCCAGCGCGTTCACGCCGCGCAGCCCGTCCACCGACGAGATGTTGACGATCGACCCGCTCTTCTGCGCGATCATGCGCGGCGCGATCGTGCGAATGCCGACGAAGGTGCCGACGAGATTGATCGATACCGCGCGCTCGAAATCCCGTTTCGACAATTCGGTGATCGCGCCGAACATCAGCACGGCCGCGTTGTTCACGAGCACGTCGATGCGGCCGAACTGCTCGACGGTCGCATCGGCGACACGCGCCCAGTTCGCCTCGTCGCTCACGTCGAGTCGCATGAAGCGTGCCGCGTCGCCGAGTTCGCGCGCAAGCGCCTCGCCTTCCGCGTCGAGCACGTCGCCGATCACGACGCGCGCGCCCTGCTCGACGAACAGCCTGCATGTCGCGGCGCCCATCCCGCGCGCGCCGCCCGTGACGATCGCCACCTTTCCTTCCAGTCGACCCATGTCGCTCTCTCCTCGATGCTCTCCGATTCCGGTTTGCCGGCCGCGACGCGCTGCCACGCGCATCGGTGCCGGCCCTTGATGTGCTTCGCGTTCGCCGTCAGCCCCAGTACGCCTGCCCGCCGTCGAGCGGCAGCGTGGCGCCCGTCAGGTACGCGGCGTCGCGGCTCGCGAGAAACACGATCGCGCGCCCGATGTCCTGCTCGCAGTCGCCGACGCGGCCGAGCGGGATCGTGCGGAAGAACGCGGCCGCTTCGTCCGGATTCGCGTCGATCCAGCCCTTCAGCCCCGGCGACAGCGCATGCGGCGCGACCGCGTTCACGCGGATGCCGTCGGCGCCCCATTCGCATGCCGCCGCACGCGTGAGCGCGCGAATCGCTTCCTTGGTCGCCGCGTAGGCGCCATAGCCCGACGCGTCCCAGCGCACCGCGGCCGACGACGCGAAATTGACGATCACGCCATCGCCCTTCAGATGCGGATGGCACGCGCGCATCATTCGCAGCGTCGCGATCGGCCCCGACTCGAGGCCCGCGAGAAAATCCGTGTCGCTCACGTCGAGCAGGCGGCCGAGCGGCACGACCTGCGCGTTGTTGATCAGGATCTGCACGCCGCGAAACCGCTCGACGACCGCATCGACGCAGCGCGCGATCTGCGCGGCGTCCATCACGTCGCACACGAACGGCTCCGCGATACCGCCGCGAGCGCGGATCGCGTCGCAGGTCGCGACGAGCTTGTCGCGCGTGCGGCCGACCACGGCCACCTGTGCGCCTTCGGCCGCGAGCGCGTGCGCGACGCCTTGCCCGACGCCCTGCCCCGCGCCCGTCACGAGCGCGACCTTGCCTTCGAGGATGCCCATCTGCACTCCTTAAGCGACGATCGCCGGATGAGCCTGCACCGGCCCGCCAAGCAGTTCGCGATACGACGGCGGCTGCTTGCCGTCGACATCCGCGATGCCATACTGCAGCGCGGCTTCCGCGCCGACCAGCACCTGCCCCGACAGCGCCATGCGCTGCGGATCGGCGTGGATCGCATGAATCACGCGGCCGGTGAATTCCGGGCTTTCGGCAACGAGCGAGAATTCCTTGTAGAGATCCGGATGCTCGTCCCACACGCGCGTCGTGCGTTCGGTGCGCAGCGGCCCCATCCAGATCGACACGGCCGCGACGTCGAACGGTTTCAGGTCGACGGCCATGTCCTTCGCGAACTTGTCGACGCCGGACTTCTGCGCACCGTACGCGGCGCCGTGCATGTAGCAGCTCGCGCCGAACGACGACGTGAACGCGATCAACCCGCTGCGGCGCCTCGCCATCAGCGGCGCGGCGTGCCAGCTCGCGACGTACGCCGAGCGCAGCCCGACGTCGAGGATGTTCACGAGGTCGAGCGACTTCTCCCAGAACGGGCCCGGCATGATCAATTGGTCGTGCAGGTAGGTCGCGTTGTTGACGAGGATGTCGAGCCGCCCGCTGTCGCGTTCGACGCGCTCGAACAGCGCCTTCACCTGTGCGTCGTCCGCGTGGTCGCACGCGACGGCGATTCCGCGGCCGCCGAGCGCGTCGATCTCGCGCGCCGTTTCGTGGATCGTGCCGGGCAGCGGCGCGTCGCCTTCGTTCTGCGAGCGGCCCGTCACGTAGACGGTCATGCCGGCCGCACCGAGCGCGCGCGCGATGCCCTTGCCCGCGCCGCGCGACGCGCCCGTCACGACGGCGACCGGCGCCTCGTTGTTCTGTGCCATGTTCGATGTCTCCTGAGGATTGCTTTTCAACCTGCGTGGGTAGTGCGCGTCGTCACGCGGCAGGCGGCTGCGCGCCGGCGAACAGCACGCCCGGCGCATCGCCGTCGTAGCTGGCAGAGAGCGTCGACGTGACGACGCAGCGCGTGCTCACGATCTTCCATTCGCCGTCGACCTTCCGGTATTCGTCGTCGTAGGTCGCGCCGAGCTGCGTGAGCGTGCGCGCGTTGGTGTCGAGCATCTGGTAATGCAGGCCCCACGTGCCGCGCGCATGCGTGTCGTCGAGCACGGTGATGTCGGGATTCACGCCGTGATGCATCTCGACGATGTGCGGGTGGCAGCCGAGCCGCTCGAACACGTCGACGAGCGCGTCGCGGTGGTCGAACGTGCCGATCCGGCCGTAGTCGATGTGCACGGTGCCGGGCGCGAAGCAGTCGCGCATCCCTTGCGGATCCTTCCGGTCGCAGCACGTGAAGTAGCGCGCCTTCAGGCGGCGGATCGCGTCGGCGTCCTCCAGCCTGCGCACGCGCGCTTCCATTCGTTCGATCGGGGTCATGCCGTCTCCTTGGTCTCGTGTGCGCGGATCGAAGCCGCGTCGACGCCACGTTACAGGCGCAAGGAAGGCCGGCCATCACCTGTTTGGATGAACCCCGATTCCGTGTATCGGCAAGGTTGAACGCAGCCCCCGCGGCGTTCGTCCGAACAGACGATGTGATGCAGGCGGCTTCGTTCCTACCATCGAACGACACCACCACGAGACACGGCGATGGACGAGACGACCCGCACGCTCCACGAGTACGAGCAGATCCGCAAGCTGAAGTACCGGTATTTCCGCGCGGTCGACACGCACGACTGGTCGCTGCTCGCGCAATGCATGACCGAGGATTGCGAGGCGCGCCTGTACGGCGGCCGCTATGCGTACGACGGCCGCGACGCGTTCGTGTCCAGCCTGCGCGAACTGATCGGCAAGCCGACCTTCCTGACGATGCATCACGGCCACCACCCCGAGCTCACGCTGGTGTCCGCCGATCACGCGTGCGGCGTGTGGTTTCTCGAGGATCATGCGATCAATCTTGAGGATAACTACCTGCTGCACGGCACCGCGTTCTACGACGACCAGTACGTGAAGCGCGACGGCGTGTGGCGCATTCATGCGACGCGTCACGAGCGCCTGTTCGAAACCGTCACGTCGCCGATTCCGCCGTCGTTCACGCTGACCGCCAACCGCTTCGCACCGGGCGCGCGCGACGCATCCGGTGCGACCGATCCGGCCGTCAGCGCTTCCTGAAACCCGGCGGCAGCGCCGCCGACCTCGTCATTCCCTTTGGAGCCGGAGCAATGGAGAAAGTCATTTACGTGTTGTGGCGCGATGCACAGGCCGCGCCCGAGCAGTGGAGCCGCAGCGTGCGCGCGCAGCTCGCCGACAAGCTGCTGTCGCTAGGCGCGCACGGCGTGCAGGTCAACGTTGCCGACGCCGATGTCGCGCCGGCCGCCGGCCTGAAGCAGACCAACACGCACCCGGGCATCGACGGCATCGTCGCGATGTGGATCGACAGCGCGAACCCGATGTTCCGTCAGCCGTTCGACGACGCGGTGCGCGCGATCGTCCCGCACATGGCCGCGTATCTCGTCACGGAGTCGCAGCCGATTCCGAACACGCGCTTTCCTGCGCAGCCCGGCGAGCGCACGAGCGGCTTCTCGCAGCTCGCATTCCTGAAGCGCCCGCCGCGCCTCACGCACGAAGCATGGCTCGACGTATGGCACGGCCATCACACGCGCGTCGCGATCGATACGCAGGACAATTTCCTGTACGTGCAGAACGTGGTCGTGCGCGTGCTCACGCATGCGGCGCCCGGCTACGACGCGATCGTCGAGGAATGCTTCCCGGCCGCCGCGATGACCGATCCGTACGCGTTCTTCGATGCGGTCGGCGACGAGGAGAAATTCCAGCGCAACGTCGCGGAAATGATGGACAGCTGCGGACGCTTCATTGATTTCGACAAGATCGACGTGGTGCCGACGAGCCAGTACGTCGTGAAGGCCGTGCGCGGATAAAAAAAACGCCAACCCGTCATGAACGGGTTGGCGTCGTGCCGCGGGTATGACGATTACGAGAACTGGTTCATCGTGTTGTCCTTGCCCGCCGCCTTCAGTGCTGCTTCGCCGCTGAAGTATTCCTTGTGGTCGTCGCCGATATCCGAGCCGGACATGTTCTGGTGCTTGACGCACGCGATGCCCTGACGGATTTCCTTGCGCTGCACGCCGGCCACGTAACCGAGCATGCCCTGGTCGCCGAAGTATTCCTTCGCGAGGTTGTCGGTCGACAGCGCGGCGGTGTGGTACGTCGGCAGCGTGATCAGGTGATGGAAGATGCCTGCTTCACGCGATGCATCGGCCTGGAACGTACGGATCTTCTCGTCGGCGAGCTTGGCCAGTTCGGTCTCGTCGTACTCGACGCTCATCAGCTGCGCACGGTCGTATGCCGACACGTCCTTGCCCGCTGCCTTCATCGCGTCGTACGCCTGCTGACGGAAGTTCAGCGTCCAGTTGAACGACGGGCTGTTGTTGTACACCAGCTTCGCGTTCGGGATGACCTTGCGGATTTCGCTGACCATGCCGCCGATCTGCGCGATGTGCGGCTTTTCCGTTTCGATCCACAGCAGGTCGGCGCCGTTCTGCAGCGACGTGATGCAATCGAGCACGCAACGTGCTTCGCCCGTGCCCGCGCGGAACTGGAACAGGTTGCTCGGCAGGCGCTTCGGACGCAGCAGCTTGCCGTCGCGCTTGATGACGACGTCGCCGTTGCCCAGCTGGTCAGCCGACAGCTCTTCGCAGTCGAGGAACGCGTTGTACTGGTCGCCCAGGTCGCCCGGCGCGTTGGTCACGGCGATCTGCTTGGTCAGGCCGGCGCCGAGCGAGTCGGTACGGGCGACGATGATGCCGTCGTCCACGCCCAGCTCCAGGAACGCGTAGCGGATCGCGCGGATCTTCGCGAGGAAGTCCTCGTGCGGCACGGTCACCTTGCCGTCCTGGTGGCCGCACTGCTTCTCGTCGGACACCTGGTTCTCGATCTGGATGCAGCACGCGCCCGCCTCGATGAACTGCTTGGCCAGCAGGTACGTCGCTTCGGCGTTGCCGAAACCGGCGTCGATGTCGGCGATGATCGGCACGACGTGCGTCACGTGGTTGTCGATCTTTTCCTGGATGGCGGCTTTCGCAGCGGCATCCTTGGCGGCATCCAGCTCGCGGAACAAGCCGCCGAGTTCACGTGCGTCGGCCTGGCGCAGGAACGTGTACAGCTCGCGGATCAGCGCGCTGACCGAGGTCTTTTCGTGCATCGACTGGTCCGGCAGCGGGCCGAACTCCGAGCGCAGCGCGGCGACCATCCAGCCCGACAGGTACAGGTAACGGCGTTCGGTGCTGTTGAAGTGCTTCTTGATGGAGATCATCTTCTGCTGGCCGATGAAGCCGTGCCAGCAACCCAGCGACTGCGTGTACTTGGCCGGATCGGCATCGTACGCGGCCATGTCGGCGCGCATGATCTTCGCGGTGTACTTGGCGATGTCGAGGCCCGTCTTGAACTTGTTCTGGGCACGCATGCGGGCGGCATACTCGGGGCTGATGGCATTCCACGCGCTGCCGTGGTTTTCCTTCAAGCCAGCCACTGCCTTGATGTCGTCTTGATATTGGGACATGTCAATCTCCTGGGAACGAAGCGCATTTGAGTAAAGGGTTCAGCGTGCCCGCTCCGTGTGACGAAGCGAACTGCATGGACTCAATGGTAACGCCGCCCGATGCGCTTTCGGCGAAGTCTTATATAAGACATAAGATATAAATTTCGCTTGTTTTTCAATGAGATAAGCAATGCGTTTTGCGATGCAAAACAGGTTTTCAAGCGGCGGGACGGCCGTGCGGCGGGAATTCTCCACGCATTCCGCGATATGAAACGGCCTTTCGGCAGTTGGTGGGACGACAAACGCGGCGGCCCATGCTTCGGGCCTTTGCCACGCGCATGACAAAACGTCTATACTTGGACAATTCATCGACGACGAACCGAAGCGCGTCGTCCCCCGCGTACCGCGATGCGCCCCCTCCTGCCCGGATCGACATGAGCGACTATCCCGTTTTCGACGCGCTGTGCGAGCTGCTGAACACCTCCGGCGCGCGGTTCCGCGTGCTGGACCACCCGGCCGAAGGCAAATGCGACGTGATCGCCGCGATTCGCGGCACGCGTCCCGAACAGGGCGCGAAGGCGATGCTCTGCACGTTCAAGGACGGCGGCGACATCACCGCGCTCGCGGTCATCCCTGGCCATCTGAAGATCGATTTCCGCAAGGTCGCCGACGCGGTCGGCCGCCGCAAGGCGACGCTCGCGCCGCCCGAACTCGCCGCCACGGTCACGCGCTGCGTGATGGGCGCCGTGCCGCCGTTCGTGTTCGACCCGAACGTGACGCTCGTCGTCGACCCCGCGCTGATCGAACTCAACGACGAAATCGCGTTCAACGCGGGCCGCCTCGACCGCTCGGTCGTGCTCGACGCGTCCGACTACGTGCGGATCGCCCGCCCGCTGATGGCCGACATCACGCGCCCGGAAACGACCGACGCGCCCGCGCGCGAGGCCAATACATGACCACGCCCCGCCCCAGGCCGCAGTCGGAACAGGCGTCGCTGATCGAGCAGGTGCTGCGCATCGCCGAAGGGCTCGGCGCCATGTTCGCGCCGTTCACCGAAGTCGTCGTGCACGACCTGCGCACGCCGGAGCACGCGATCCTCGCGATCCACAACAACCTGTCGGGCCGCGCGATCGGCGATCCGGCGACCGAACTCGGGCTCGCGCGCATCGAGGACGACGACTTCCCGCAAGTGCTCGCGAACTACGCGAACCGCTTCGCCGACGGCCGCACCGCGAAAAGCACGTCGATCGGCATCAAGGATTCGAGCGGCCGCTATGTGGCCGCGCTGTGCCTGAACGCGGACGTCACGCTGTTCCGCGGTTTCCAGGGGATGCTGAACCAGTTCTGCAGCACCGAAGGCGCGCCGGTCGCCGAAACGCTCGACCCGGCCGGCGCGGATGCGATCCGGCAGCGCATCGACGCGTTCGCGACGCGCCTCGCGACCACGCCGCGCGAGCTGAAGACCGACCAGCGCCGCGAGCTGATGCAGACGCTGAAGGCCGACGGCTTCCTCGAGGTGCGGCGCGCGATGGAAATCGTGTCGCAGCACCTCGGCGTGTCGCGCGCCACCGTATACAACGATGCGAAATGACCCTGCGCGTGACGGACGCGCGCCCTGTTGACCGACTCTTCCGACGAGCGACTCATGAATACTCCGACCCTCCCCACCTACGACGACGTCGCGGCCGCCGCGGCACGGCTCGACGGCCACGCGCACCGCACGCCCGTGATGACGTCGCGAACGATCGACGAAGCGCTCGGCGCGCAGGTGTTCTTCAAGTGCGAGAACCTGCAGCGCATGGGCGCGTTCAAGTTCCGCGGCGCGTTCAACGCGCTGTCGCGCTTCGACGCGACGCAGCGCCGCAACGGCGTCGTCGCGTTCTCGTCCGGCAACCATGCGCAGGCGATCGCGCTGTCGGCGCGCATTCTCGGCATCCCGGCGACGATCGTGATGCCGCAGGACGCGCCGGCCGCGAAGATGGCCGCGACGCGCGGCTACGGCGGCAACGTCGTGACCTACGACCGCTATACCGAGGACCGCGAGCAGATCGGCCGCGCGCTCGCGGAGCAGCACGGGCTCACGCTGGTGCCGCCGTACGACCACGCGGACGTGATCGCGGGCCAGGGCACGGCGGCGAAGGAACTGTTCGACGAAGTCGGGCCGCTCGACGCCGTGTTCACGCCGCTCGGCGGCGGCGGCCTGCTGTCGGGTACGGCGCTCGCGACGCGCGCGCTGTCGCCGCAAGCGAAGCTGTACGGCGTCGAGCCGGAAGCCGGCAACGACGGACAGCAATCGTTCCGGTCCGGGTCGATCGTCCACATCGACACGCCGCGCACGATCGCCGACGGCGCGCAGACGCAGCACCTCGGCAACCTGACGTTCCCGATCCTGCGGCGCGACGTCGACGACATCCTGACCGCGACCGACGCGGAACTGGTCGACTGCATGCGCTTCTTCGCGACCCGTATGAAGATTGTCGTCGAGCCGACCGGCTGCCTGTCGCTCGCGGCCGCGCGCCGGATGAAGGACGAACTGAAAGGCAAGCGCGTCGGCATCGTGATCAGCGGCGGCAACGTCGATCTCGAGAACTTCTGCGCGCTGGTCGCCGCATCCGCGTGACCGTCACGGCGCGCCGATGACCGCATGAACATCCTGTCATCCGCGCGCCGCCGCTCCTTCACGACGCGTTAAGTTTCGCGCCCTAGACTGAATGCGTTGTCCCGCAGTCAGTCGTGAAGAAGGAGTTGCCATGAACACGCACGCGATCGTCGCCGCCGCCCTCGCGGCAGCATCCCTCACGGCATTCGCTCAACCGGGCGCGACGCCATCCGTTTTTTCCGCCACGTCGCCGCACGACCCGGTCGCTCAGGCCGCCTACCGTTCGCCCGCCGCGCTGCCGCATGCCGGCCTCGTGCTCGCGAAGATCGATCAGAACAATACGCCGCCCGACCGCGGCGGCGATCCAGGCGGCCGCACGCGCGCCGGCACGCACATGTAACCTTGCGCGAGCCGGCCGCGTCGGTCGGCCGGCCCGCGTCCCCCCGTCACAACGACGGCAGCGACGGATCGCGCGCGGCGAGGATGTCCGCGGTGCGCCGCTGCAGCGCGCCGTCGATCGTCTCCGGCTGCGGAATCAGCCAGTAACGCCCGTCACGAATGCCGTCGAACGCCCGCGCCGCGAATGCGTCGGGCGTGAGCCCGTGCGCGTTCAGCATCGCGCGCATCGTGTCGACGAAGCCCTGCACTTCGGGCCGGTCGTGCGCGGCACCGAACGGGGCGTTGAAGATGCCCGTCTGCACCGGGCCCGGCGCGAGCAGCGACACGCCGACCGGCGCGCCGAGCATCTTCAGTTCGCCGTACAGCGATTCGGTCAGCGCGACCACCGCGAATTTCGTCGCCGAGTAAGGCGACATCAACGGGCTCGGCAGGAACCCGCCGACCGACGCGGTATTGACGATGCGCGCGGGCACGTTGCGCTCGAGCATGCGCGGCACGAAGCTGCGAATCCCGTTCAGCACGCCGTGCACGTTGATCGCGAAACTGCGCTCGAACCGTTCCGGCGTGATTTCCCAGCTGAAGCCGGTCGCCATCACGCCCGCGTTGTTGAACAGCAGGTCGACGCCGCCGAAGCGCCGCCACGCGGCGTCGGCCAGCGCGTCGACGGCTTCCGGGCGGCTGACGTCCGTCGGCACGCACAGGACGTCGGTGTCGAGCGTCGCGGCGAATGCGTCGAGCTTCGCCGGGTCGAGATCGGCCAGCACCACGCGCATGCCGAGCCCGGCGGCATGGCGCGCGAGCCCGCTGCCGATACCGCTGGCCGCGCCGGTGATCACGGCGGTACCGCCGTCGAAGCGAATCGAAGTCGTCATGTCAAAGTCCTGTCGGGTCGATGCGCGGATGCGCGTACGCGGGAACCACGGGCGGCGGCAACGGCGAGCGGCCGTCGAGCGAGCGCACCGCGAGCCCCTGCGACAGCGGGAAATGCAGGCTGTGCGCGACGAGGCCCGTGCGCTCGCTTGCCGGCAGGCTGCACAGCGCGAGCGCGGTTTCCGCGAGATACGCGACGTCCTCGGTCGGATAGCCTTCGGGGATGTAGCGGGCCGCGCCCGGCGTGCGGATCGCGGTGCTCGGCGCGACCAGGTTCACCGCGATGCCGTCGGCTTCGAGCTCGGCCGCGAGCCCTTGCGTGAAGCGCGACAGCGCGGCCTTGACCGCCGCATAGACGGTCGCGCCGCCCGCGCGCGAGAAATCGTCGAACGGCCGCGGCGGCGCGAGCGCCGTGACCGAGCCGACGTTCACGATCCAGCCGGCGCCGCGCGCGCGCATCAGCGGAATCGCGGCCTGGCTCAGCGCGAACGGGATGCGCAGATAGTGCTCGATCGTCGTGTCGAACATCGTCATCGGCATCGCGTCGACGCGCGCGTAGTCGGCCACGCCCGCGTTGTTCACGAGGATGTCGAGGCCGCCGGCCGCCTGCGCCGCGCGGCCGACGAGCGCGTCGCGCTCGGCCGGGTTCGACAGGTCGGCCGCCAGCGCGATCGCGCGGCCGCCCGCCTGCTCGATCAGCGCGACCGTTTCGGCGAGCGTGCCGGCGGTCGTCGCGGATTGCGTGAGGCTGCGTGCCGTCACGACGACGGTCGCGCCCTCCGACGCGAGGCGCTGCGCGATCGCGCGGCCGATGCCGCGGCTCGCGCCGGTCACGAGCGCGCATTTGCCCGCGAGCGTCGCGGTTCGGGTGTCGGTCATGATGTCTCCGGTAAAGGGGGTGTCGTGCGCGGACCGTTCCGTGTCAGCCCGCGATATCCGCAACGTGCAGCACGAACTTGGTTTTCGCGTCGCCCGTTTGAACGAGATCGAGCGCGCGCGCCGCCTGTTCGAGCGGGAAACTGTCGAAGCGCGGCACGCGCAGCACGCCCCGGCCGAGCCGTTCCGCGATCGCCGCCAGCGTGGCGCCGCTCGGCATCCGGCTGTACGTCATCGCGGTGCGCAGGCCGCGCCGCGCGGCTTCGGCGCCCTGCGCGGCCAGCCGCTCCGCATCGCCGGCCGCGAGCGTCATGATGTTCACGAGCGTGCCGCCCGGTGCCAGCAGGTCGAGTGCATCGGGCAGCGTGTCGCCGCCGACCGCATCGAGCACGAGATCGACGCCGCCGGGCGCCCACGCCCGCACGGCCGCCGCGATGTCCTGCGCGCGATAGTCGATGCTCGCCGCCGCGCCGAGCGCCGCGACGCGCGCGCGATTGCGGGCCGAGCACGTCGCCGCGACGCGCGCGCCCGCCTGCACGGCAAGCTGGATCGCGAACGTGCCGACCGCGCCCGCGCCGCCGTGCACGAGCACGGTTTGCCCGTCACGCAGCGCGCCGTCGTCGAACAGGCCGGCCCATGCGGCCAGCGCGGGCGTCGGCGTGGCGGCCGCTTCCGCGAAGCCGACCGCGTCGGGCAAGCGCACGACCGAGTCGTGCCGCACCGCGACGTATTCCGCATACGCGCCCCAGCGCCCCGCGCCGACGTCGGTCTGCGCGAACACGCGCATCCCCGGCACGAAACCTTCCACGCCCTCGCCGACCGCCTCGACCACACCGGCCGCGTCGAAGCCGATCACGAACGGAAACGTGATCTGCATGAACGCGCCGAGATAGCCTTCGCGGCATTTCCAGTCGGCGGGATTGACGCCCGCGTACGCGACGCGGATCAGCACGTCGCCGGGGCCCGGCCTCGGTGCGGGAACGTCGGCCATTCGCAGCGCGTCGGAATGGCCGACGCGGTCGATCAGCAAGGCTCGCATGGTGGTGTCTCCAGGGTTGTCGTTTGCATGGCGGCGGGTCGCATGCGCCGCGCGTCACGCGGCCGTGTCGGCCAGCAGGCTCGACGCGAGCGGACAGAACGCGTGCGAGATCGCATCGACCGTCCAGTCGGGGCTTTCGGCGTCGAAGCGGCGGTCGACCCAGCCCCAGTGATACGGATGCAGCAGGTATTCGCCGAGCAGATCGCCGGCGTGCGCGAATTCCTGTTGCCAGACGTGGGTCCACGCACCCGGCGTCACGATCCGGCTCAGCCGCCAGTTGCGGATGCCGGGCATGAACGCGGGCATGCGCAGCAGTTCGCGCTCGAGGTCGCGCACCTGTGCTTCGTCGGCCTTCGGCCGCACGCGCAGCATCAGCGTGCGCCATACGCCGTCGCGCAGCGCCGGCTCGCGCAGGCCGCCGCCGATCGCCCGGCATGCGGCGCCGTCGATCCGCACGACGCCCGGTATGCGGGCCAGCGCGGTGAAGTCCGGCGCGCGGTCGGCCGCCCGTTCGTCGCGCAGCACGTCGAGCGTGTAGTCGCCCGCGTTCCAGCACCCGTCCAGATTGCGCGCGAGCGCCACGCGGGTCGCGCCGGGCAACGCTTGCGCGGCGTCGCGCAATGCACGTTCGAACGCGCCGGCATCGTCGGTCGCCGAAACGAATATCTGCGCCGTGTCATGCCGCATGCTCGACCTCCGTCAGCGCAGGCAGCGGCGCATCGGCGTCCGTCATCACATGGCGGCGGCGGGCGTCGCACAGCGCGTCGACGGCCATCCAGAACGCGACCACGTCGCCGTCGGTCAGCGCGCGCATCCGGTAGTACGCCGGCGCATCGGCAACCTGCCACGTCAGCCACAGCGTGCTCGGCTGCCCCGGCACCGCGACGGGCGGCGACACCCAGCGGCCGGCCGCCGTCAGTCCGCGCGCCGCGTGGCCCGGCAAATATCGGTCGCGCAGCAGCGCCAGCACGTCGGGAATGCGCTCGGGCGCGAGGGTGATTTCGTCTACGATCTGGATCATTCGCGGGTCGTCTCGGGAAGTTCGTGGCGCAATGCGATGCCGGTCGCCTACGCCGTTCCGGCGAGGCCGGAAGCGGCCGGCGTGGATAGCATTCTTGCGTGGCGACGGCCGGCGAACCCCTACCGGCCCGCTCAACGGCCCCTGTCGTAACGCTCAGATCGGGAGAGAGATGAAACAGCGCGCAATGCCGGCACGCGGCCGCATGCTGCCGGGCCTCGGCGCCCGCCTGCTGGACGAGCTGACGCGCAGCGGCGCACCGCCGGCGGAACGACCGACGACGCCGGCCGCCGACGTCGCGTCGACGACGCCCGGCGGCTTCGTCGCGCTGTACCGCGACGCGATCGAGCGGCTCGAGGCGCAGGTTGCGCGCGGCAACGGCCATCCGCCGATGCGCAAGCAGGAAGTCGACCTGATGTGCCGCTGCCTGCTCAGTTGCGCGACGCTCGCCGATGCGATCCGCTGCGCGGCCGAATTCTGCGAGATGCTGACGCCGCGCGCCGGTGCGCTGTCGCTTGCGGTGCGCGACGGGCGCGCGACGTTTCGGATGGATTCGCTGCGCCGCACGCGCAGCCCGGCCGCGTGCCTCGTCGACCTGACGGGCTTGTTCTGCTATCTGCAGCAGTTCGGCTGGCTGATCGGGCAGCCGCTGCGACCGGACGAAGTCTGGCTCGGCCATCCGCGCCGCGACGACGCGATGCCGCTGCTCGGGCTGTTCAACGCACCGGTCGACGTCGGCCGTAAAACCTATGGTTTCGCATTCGACGCCGCGCGGCTCGATGCCCGCGTGATCCGCCAGCCGGGCGAGCTGGCCGCGTTCCTCGTCGATTTTCCGTTTCGTCTGATCGATGCGGCGCCGGCCGTCGTGGCATGGGCGCAGCAGGTGCGCGGCTTTCTCGACGCGGCGCTCGCGCGCGAGCAGGCGCTGCCCGCGCTTGCCGAACTGGCGACATGGCTCGGCGTCAGCGAGGCGACGTTGCGGCGGCGACTGGCGGCCGAAGACAGCGGCTATCACGCGTTGCGCGAGCAGTGTCTCGCCGACGTCGCGCGGCGCTGCCTGCGCGAGTCCGATTGGCCGGTCGCGCGGATCGCCGCGCATCTCGGGTTCGGCGGCGAGGAAGCATTCCGGCGGGCGTTCGTGCGATGGACGGGCGTCGCGCCGAGCCGGTTCCGCCGCGATTGCCGCGCGGCCAGCGCGCCCTTTCCTCAGATGTAAAGGGATCCTCATGTCTCGCAAGCGAGGATCTGGAAAGAATCCGGCGAGCACTGACGTTTTTTCGCATCCCCGCGCGCTTCGCCGATTGACGCGCCGGAGCGCTCGCCATTACGCTTGCGCGCTGATGGTTCCCGGAGACGGGATCAAAAGGGAACGCAGGAGAGGCAGCGCCTCGAATCTGCGGCTGCCCCCGCAACTGTGAGCGGCGAATCCGCACTACTCCAAGCCACTGGGAAACCGGGAAGGCCGGTGCGAATAGCGACCCGCGAGCCAGGAGACCTGCCATCGACCCGAGGTCCAAGCAGCCGCGCCGGGCGGGGTGTCCCGGAGCGCCAGGCACCGCCTTTGGCGGTCGCCCCCGTTGCATGGACGGCCCGACCTCAGGACCCTTCAGATGTCCAGTCTTTCCGCCTCCGCTTCCTCGCCGGAAGCGTCGTGCCGTCGCGCCAGCCATGGGCGCGGCGTGTCCGCACGCGTGTGCCGTGCCGTGTCGTTCGATCCGCGCGACGACCGCCCAAGCCGTCCGGTCTCGCGATAGACGGATACGAACCCGGGCGGTACGCACCGCCACCCGCTTACGCTCGCCGTACCTGCAACACGATCACGCTCATTGCCTCATGAACCTTCGCCACTTTCTCGCCACGTCCGCCGCCACGGCGCTGTTCGCCCCGATCGCCCATGCCGCCGGCGACACGGCCCTCCCGCAGCCGCCCCAACCCGCCGCAGCCGCCGACCTGCCGACGATCAGCGTGACCGACACGCGGCACCTGCCCGAATCGTTCGACCAGCGCTATGCGACGACACAGGTGCTCACGCGCGCCGATCTCGATCGGCTGTCGCCGAGCGACCCGAGCATCACGCAGGCGCTCGCGACGCTGCCGGGCGTGACCGTCTCGCAAAACGGCGGCCCCGGCTCGTCGGCGTCCGTGAGCATCCGCGGCTCGTCCGCCAATCAGGTCGCGGTGTTCATCGACGGCATCCGGATCGGCTCGCCGACGACCGGCATCGCGCCGTGGGCCGACCTGCCGACCGACGCGTTCGAACGCGTCGAGGTGATCTCGGGGCCGGCCGCCGCATCGTTCGGCGCGAACGCGATGGGCGGCGTCGTGCAACTGTTCACGCGCCGCGCCGCCGGCCAGCCGAACCAGACGACCGTGTCGTTCGGCGGCGGCTCGAACAAGACCTTCGACACGCAGGTGCGCACGTCGGGCACCGTGCCGTCGACGGGGCCGCTCGCCGCGCTCGGCGGCCTCACCTACACGCTCGGCCTGCACAGCTACAACACGGCCGGCATCGACGCAACGCGGCCGTTCGCCTACGGGCACGAGGACGGTCGCAATCCGTATCACGCGCAGGACCTCGATGCGCGACTCGGCTACGCGCGCGACAACTGGTCGATCTCGACGTTCGCGCTGTATCACCGCTCCGACCTGTCCTATGACAACGCCGGCTTTGCGAATCGCGAGCTCGATCATCAGCTGACGACCGGCATCGCGTTCCATCTCGACATCACGCCCGACACCCAGTTCGACCAGTCGTTCGGTTATGCGAACGACCGCCAGTTCCTGTACGCGAGCGACCCGACCATTCCGACCGACCAGATCAACTCGCAGCGCATCAGTTCGTCGACGTCGCTGACCCATCAGGAACACGGCTTCCGGCTGTTCGGCCTGCCGCTGTCGGGCGAGACGAAGGTCGCGTACGACTTCACACGCGAACAGGCCTTCCTGCCCGTCGACGTGCCGGACGGCGTGCCCACGCGCAACGACTCCGCGTTCTCGCTGCATCAGTCGGCGACGCTCGGCAGCGTCACGATGTTCGTCGCGGGGCGGCACGAGATCATCGCCGGGAAGGCCGTGAACACCGGCAACGCCGCGCTGTCGTGGGCCATCACGCCGGTTTATACGGCACGCGTGTCGTACGGCAACGCGTTCCGCCTGCCCTCGTTCAACGACCTGTACTACCCGGGCTACGGCAACCCGGACCTGAACCCGGAACGCAGCGATTCGGTCGAGGCCGCGCTCGATGCGAACACGGCGTACGGCACGTTCAGCGCCGCGATCTACGACACGCGCATCAACAACCTGATCGCCTACAACCCCGCGACGCGCTCGCCGATGAACATCGGTCGCTCGCATATCCGCGGCATCGACCTGTCGTACAAGGGCACGATCGGCCGTTATACGCCGGTGAGCGTCGCGGTCGGTTTCCTGAATCCGCAGGACGAAACCAACGACAG
This sequence comes from Burkholderia sp. RF4-BP95, assembly GCF_001521985.1. NCBI lineage: Bacteria > Pseudomonadati > Pseudomonadota > Betaproteobacteria > Burkholderiales > Burkholderiaceae > Burkholderia > Burkholderia sp. RF4-BP95. Next base: position 973,917 of record NZ_LOSX01000018.1, read on the forward strand.
CTGGCTCAACCGCCGGCCGCGCCAGACGGTCAGCGTCAACGTCGACCACACGTGGGACGAATTCAACCTGCACGCACTGAGCACGGGCGCGTCGCTGAACTACGGCGGCACGACGTTCGACGACCCGGCCAACACGACGTATCTGCCGTCGTACCTGACCGTGAACCTGCGCGCGTCGTACAGGATCAATTCGCACCTGACGGTGTCGGCGACGCTGTCGAACCTGTTCGACCGTCAGTACATGACCGCGTACGGCTACAACACGCTCGGCCGCACCGCGTTCGGCAAGGTCAGCTACACGTTCTGACCGCGCACGCGGTGTACCGGTGCCGCGGCGCGCGTCATGACCAGACGACGCCGCGCATGCCCGCGATCAACTGGATCGCGCCGAACACCGCGATCACGACGGCCGACACGCGCGACAGCCCGTGCATGAACGTCAGCGGCATCTTCGCTCGCAACGCGGCGGTCGCGCCGCTCAGGCACAACCACCACGTCGCGGATCCGAGGAACACGCCCGCGACCATCGACGCCACGGTCGGCCCCATCGTGCCTGCATGCGTGCCCGCCTGCGGGCCGAGCGCCGCGAAGATCCCGACGAACGACAGGATCGTCATCGGGTTCGACAGCGTGAGGCCGAAGGTCGTCAGGAAATCGCGCAGCACGGTCGTGCGCGGCACGTCCTGCACCGCCGCCGACGCGGCCGGCGCCTGCCGCGCGATGGACCAGGCCAGCCACACGAGGAACGCGCCGCCGACGATTTTCAGCGCGACGGTCAGCATCGGAAACGCGGTGACGATGCCGGCGACGCCCAGCGCGCCGAGCAGCCCGTAGATCGCATCGGCGCACGCGGCGCCGATGCCCGTCGCGAACCCCGCGTGAAAGCCGCGGCTCAGGCTGCGCTGGATGCAGAGCATGCCGATCGGGCCGACCGGCACGGCGATCGACAACCCCATCACGACGGACTTGATGAACAGCATGGCCTGCTCCTCGCGACATGCAATGACATGAACCGCATCGTAGGGAAAGTCCGGTCGCCGCTGAAGACGGTTTTTAAGGAAAAATGGGGCCTTCACCTTAAAAACTCCGCCGCGATGGACGAACTCGACTGGAAGATACTCGCGCTGCTGCAGGCCAACGGCCGCATCAGCTACACGGAGCTGGCGCGCCAGGTTCACCTGTCGGTGCCGGCGGTGACGGAACGCGTGAAGCGCCTCGAATCGGCCGGCGTGATCGACGGCTACACGGCGCGGGTCAATCCGGCCGCGGCCGGCTACCCGGTGAGCGCGCTGATCGGCATCACGGTGCCGCAGCCGGCGAAGGCGAAGTTCCTGAAGCTGCTGGAGACGATTCCCGAAGTGGTCGAGTGCCATCACGTGACCGGTGCGGATTCCTACGTGATGCGGTTCGTCGCCGTCAGCATGGCGCACCTCGAGCAACTGATCGAGCGCATCAACCTGTACGGCGAAACGCGCACGTCGATCGTGATGTCGACGCCGCTGCCGGCGCGCGGGCTCGCACGGCCGGCAGCGCCGGTCAAAGGCACGCGGGGGTGACAGGACGCCCCGCGTTGCGCGATGCTGTGCGCGACGCACCTTGCACGAACCGGACAACCTGCCATGTCAGTGATCGGACTCAATCATTACAACCTGCGCGCGGATCGCGCCACGCTCGATACGCTGCGCGATTTCTACGTGAACGTCGTGGGCCTCCGGCCCGGCTATCGACCGCCGTTCCAGAGCAACGGCTACTGGCTCTACGCGGGCGCGCAGGCGATCCTCCACCTGTCGGAAGCGCGGCCGGGCGAGGTTCGGCCGGCGCACGTCGTCAACACGTTCGACCATATGGCGTTTTCATGCGAGAACGCGGCCGACATGGAACGGCGCCTCGCCGACGCGCAGGTCCGGTACTCGCGCACGTACGTGCCGCTCACGCACCAGCTTCAGCTGTTTTTCGCCGATCCGGCCGGCAATGGCGTCGAGTTGAATTTCGCTGAAGCCGAGGGTGACTCCGGCGACGGACCGGGTTAGCACCGGCGATCGCTACTGCCGTTGCACGAGCTTCACGATCGTCAGCGTGCCCGCCACGCGCTCGACCCGGACCTTGACCTTGTCGCCCACGTGCAACGACTCGATCATCGCCGGGTCGCCGGCCTTGAACGCCATCGTCATCGGCGCCATCCCGACGTTCTCGAGCGCGCCGTGCTTCAGCGTCACCATGCCGTGCGCGGCATCGATCCGCTTCACTTCGGCATCGGTCAACGCCGAATCCGGCGCCGACATCTTCATGTCGCCCATGCTCATGTCGGACATGCTCCCGCCCGCACGCACCGGCGTCGCGACGACGGCCATCGCGCCGAGGACTGTGATGGCGAGGCATCGGATTTTCATCGAGACACTCCGTTGTTCAGCCAAAGACGCACGCGCCCGCTACACCAGCAACGTCGCGACCGCCCACGCGATCAGCACGATGCCCAGTGCGCGACCCATGCGCTCGCCGCCCGGCAACACCTTTTCGACAAGCACGAACAGCGACAACGCGACGATCCACACGACGTTCATCACGCCGCCGACGAACAGCAGCGCCATCAGCAGCCAGCAGCAGCCCACGCAATACGCACCGTGCCGCACGCCGAGCAGGAAGCTGCCGGTGACTCCCGGGCGCCAGTACGTCGTGAGAAACCGGACCGGCGACCGGCATTGCCGCAGGCACGCCTGTTTCAGCGGCGAGAATTGATAGGCGCCGGCCAGCGCGAGGACGATCGCGGACAGCGCGGCGCTCTTCGACCACAGCATCATTCCGGAGATCAGGCCGGCAGGCTGCAGCAGCATCTGCAGCACGGCGGCGGCGACCGAGAACGCCAACCAGGCGGCCAGGTAGCCGGCCAGCAGGAACGCCGACGTCACGGCCGCCCCGTCGCCCTGCGCACCGCGATGCCGCAGCACGCGCCGGTACAACAGCACGAGCGGCGCCGCGCCGGGCGTCATCATCGCGATCATCATCACCCACCACATCAGGACCACGGTCGCCAGCGACGGATCCATGGCCCCCATGTCGTCGGCCAGCCGATGCGGAAACAACGCCACCGCCGTCATGTCCAGCGCCGACATGCCGGTGCCCGCGCCCGTCCACAGGTAGACCCAGCACGCGCCGACGAGCGCGGCCATGCCGAGCAGCGTGACGACGCGCTCGCGTCCGAGAAAATCGCCGACGGGGATCATGCCGCGACGCGATGCCGGATCAGCCCATGGTTGTTCAGGTGCAGCCGCGCGAACTGCGCGTAGCTCCGCTCGAGATTCAGCTCGATATGGCCACGCGACCGGCCGGTGCCCGAACCGATCTCGGCCAGCTCGTATTCGAAGCCGTGCGGCAGGTCGATCCGCACGCGATGCTCGGCGCCCGTCACCGGATTGCGGATCGGTTCGCCGACGATGTCGAACACGCCCTCGACGCCGATCCGGCCGCGCCGCGCGTCGACATCGACGTCGAAATCGATCTTCGCGAAGATCGGATCGTATGCGTGCTCGAGCGTCGACGCGAACACGGAGAACATCGTCGCGAACGGATCGGTGTCCTGACCGGTCATGATCTTCAGCACGGCCTCGCACTGCGCCGAACTCGCGCGCTCGTCGACGATCGGCTGGCACCGTCCGTGGCCTTCGTGAATCGGCCCCGGCCACTGGAACACGACCGCGATCCGGACGCCATCGAGCACCACGTCGCCGTAGTGGCCGCTTTCGATCGAAATCGCACCCATCGCTTCGCAGTTGCCGTGCGTCGGCAACGAATTGAACTGGCAGGGGCAACCGTATGAGCAATTGCAGTTCATTAGTTCGGTTCCCTGAATCTCCCAAGGCGTCATGGCTTCACCTCGCGCGTTCGGTGGCACGTAATGCTTCGAATCTAGTGCAGCGCACAGGGGAAAGCAAAGGCCGCGCGAGACGCGCGAACGAGCGAAGTAAATGCCGCCGCCGGCGTCGTGCGACGACGCTGATCGGACGAATGCGTTGTCGTCGTGCGGGGCCTCCGGCGCGCCCGGTGGACCATGTTCGAACCACGTCCGACAGGAGCCGATGGCGCGATCACGTCATCGCAAATGCGGGCATCCCGCATCGTCCTGGTCCATACTGTCTCGCATTCGACGATTTCTGACCGTCTCTGCCGCCCCGGATGGCTGTCATGCGCGTTCAAACTGCGTTGCTCTTTCTCGTCGGCACCCTGCTCACCGCGGGCGGCTACGGCGCAACCTTCCTGCTGTCGATGCGTTTTCGCGCGATCGGCGGCAGCGATCTCGATACCGGAGCCGCACTGGCCGCCGCGACCGTCGGCACCTTCGCCGGTCTGGCGGTGGTCGGCTGGTTCTCGCGGCAGATCGGCGCCGCGCAGATCGCCGCGCTGTCGTCGCTGTGCATCGGCGCCGGCATCGTCGGCTTCGCACTCGTCGGGCGCGCGCCGGCCGCCGATTTGCCGTCCGGCTTCCTGGTCGGCTTCGGCTGGGGCGCGTTTCACCTGGCCGCGCCGATGTCGCTGGCCGAGCGGACCAGCGGCGCCGCCCGGAACGTGTGGTTCTTCCGCTCGGCGACTTTCCAGATGACGGGGATCGGCGCGTCCCCGGCGTTCGCCTCGTATGCGATGCGCATGCTCCACTGGTCGATCGACGACACGCTTTATGCGGTCGGCGCGTTGTGCGCGCTCGCCTCGCTGATGTTCGAAGCGTTCGGTCGCCTGTGTCCGCACCCGCCCGCCGCGGCATCCGGCGGCCGCTGGGTGCGCGAACTCCGGGCCATCTCGCGCACGCGCGCGGCCGCGCCGATCGCGATGATCGCGCTCGGCACCTGCGTGTTCTCCGGCCTGATGACGTTCCAGATGTCGTTCATGCAAGGCACGCAGGCGCGCGCCGGCACATTCTTCAGCCTTTACACGATGACGGTGCTGAGTGCGCGCTGGCTGCTTGGGAAATGGGTCAGGATGGCGCGCCCCGAAACCGCGACCAAGGGGTTGCTCACGATGATGATGCTCGGTGCGCTCGCCATGTTCGGCGCCGCCCAGCATGCATCGCTACAGGCCGTCGCGGCCGTGCTGCTCGGCGCCGGCTACGGGCTCATGTATCCGGTCATCCAGGCACAGGCGCTCAACGATTGCGCGGATACGCAACGGCATGGCGTGCTGACGTGGTTCGTCGCGTCGTATTTCATCGGCACGTTCGGCTTTCCGTCGGTCGGCGGCTGGGTCATGGTGCATGCCGGCAAGGGCGCGTTGCTGATGCTCATCGCGAGCTGCGGTCTCGCGGCGCTGTCGCTCGCGTTCCTGCACGACCGGCCGGCGCCGGTGCGCACGCAATAGGCGGCTGCGCGGCACCCGCTCGGCTAACCGGGTTTCTTCGGCGCGCGGGCGACGGCGAACCATCCCATCACCGCGCCCGCGACCCACGCGCAGGTCAGCAGCAGGTCGAGGTCCATCATTCCTTCGAAATTCGCACTGTTCTCGAAGCTGCAATGCCGGCTGCCGAGGAACGCGATGCAACCGCTGGCGACCCACTGGACGTGCATGAATATGTGATAGACGGCGAAAGCCGAAGCGATGATGGCGACGCGCAGGCGTGTGGTCGTTTTCATTCGGCGCCGGAGGCGGAGGGATGGTCTGACGCCGATCTTAAGACAACGACGCCGCATCAGGCAATCGATCCCGCGCGAACGTCACGACCGGCATGCGCGAAGGCGAATCGCCATCCGCACAAACCCCGAGAAAAACCATCGCACCGTGCACGGAGCCGTAGTATTCACGCCGCGCGACGACGGCTTTCTGGCCGGCAAGCATCCGCCGCCGGATCGATGACGCGCATCGCCTACGCGCCGTCGATCTGCTTGAGCGTCCTCAGGCAATCCACCGCGAGCTGCTGATAGACGCGCGTGCCGTTCGCCTTCGCGTCGATCTCCGCTGCGCTCAACCGCCGCACCACGCGCCCCGGCACGCCGGCGAGCAGCACGCCGCGCGGCACGACGTAGCCGGCCTTCACGAACGCGCAGGCCGCGACGATCGTCGTCGCCCCGATCGTCGCGCCGTCCATCACGACCGCGTTCATCCCGATCATCGTGTCCGGCTCGAGCGTCGCGCCGTGCACGATCGCGCCGTGGCCGATGTGGCTGGTCACGCCGAGCCGGCACGTCTCGCCGATGCCGACGTGCAGCACGCAGCCGTCCTGCACGTTGCTGCCGTCATCGACGACGATCGCGCCGAAGTCGCCGCGCAGGCTGGCATGCGGGCCGATGTAGCAGCCCGCGCCGATCGTCACGTCGCCGATCACGACCGCGCTCGGATGAACGTACGCGGACGGATCGACGCGGGGCCGCATGCCGTTGAATTCGAACAACGGCATCGCTCAGAGCGCCGCGGCCGCTTCGGGAACGAGCGTGAACAGATCGCCGACCACGCCGTAGTCGGCCACGCTGAAGATCGGCGCTTCGGGATCCTTGTTGATCGCGACGATCACCTTCGAATCCTTCATGCCGGCCAGATGCTGGATCGCGCCCGAGATGCCGACCGCGATGTACAGCTGCGGCGCGACGATCTTGCCGGTCTGGCCGACCTGATAGTCGTTCGGCACGTAGCCGGCGTCGACTGCCGCGCGCGATGCGCCGAGTGCTGCCGACAGCTTGTCGGCCAGCGGCTCCAGCACCTTCGTGTAGTTCTCGCCGCTGCCCAGGCCGCGGCCGCCCGACACGATGATGCTCGCCGACGTCAGCTCCGGACGATCCAGCTTCGTCACTTCACGGCTCACGAACTGCGATTTGCCCGCATCGGCCGCCGCTTCGATCTTCTCGACCGCCGCGCTGCCGCCTTCGGCCGCAACCGGATCGAAACCCGTCGCACGCACCGTGATCACCTTGATCGGATCGCTCGATTGCACCGTCGCGATCGCGTTGCCCGCGTAGATCGGACGCTCGAACGTGTCGGCCGAATCGACCGCCGTGATGTCCGAAATCTGTGCGACGTCCAGCTTCGCTGCGATGCGCGGCGCGACGTTCTTGCCGTAGGCGGTGGCCGGCGCGAGGATGTGCGAGTAGTCCTTCGCGATGGTCAGCACCGTCGCTTCGATGTTCTCGGCGAGACCGTCGGCAAGCTGCGGCGCGTCGGCCAGCAGCACCTTCGACACGCCTGCGATCTTCGCCGCTGCGTCTGCCGCTGCTTGCGCGTTGTGCCCCGCGACCAGCACGTGAATGTCGCCGCCAATCTTCGCAGCCGCCGCCACCGTATTCAACGTCGTGGCCTTGATCGGCGAAGCGCCGCCTGCCGATGCCGCATCGTGCTCGGCGATTACCAGAATCGTCATGTCCGTCCGCTCCCTCTTACAGCACCTTGGCTTCGGTCTTCAGCTTCTCGACCAGCGTCTTCACGTCCGGCACCTTCACGCCGGCCGCGCGCTTCGGCG